>NZ_MUKU01000017.1 GCF_002081825.1 Chromobacterium haemolyticum
GCCAGACCGCTACCGTGGTGGGGCCGGCCGGCGAAGAGGTGCATACGGATCAATTCGGACGCATCAAGGTGCAATTCCATTGGCAGCGCCCTGAAGAGCATCCCGGCATCGGCGCGGCGATGGATGACAAGTCCTCATGTTGGATTCGAGTGGTGATGCCTAGTGCCGGGGCGGCGTGGGGGCATCAGTTCATTCCCCGCATCGGTCAGGAAGTCTTGGTGGACTTTCTGGAAGGAGACATTGACCGCCCGGTGGTTGTTGGCGTGCTCTATAACGGCAGCCACGCCTCGCCGGACTTTAGCGGCGCAGGGGCTTTGCCGGCGAACAAGACCCTCTCCGGCATCAAGTCTAAAGAGCATCAAGGCGGCGGCTACAGCGAACTGCTGTTTGATGATACCCCCGGAGAAGTCCGCGCCAAGCTTTCCAGTGAGTCGGGCAAGACCCAGTTGAACCAGGGCTTTTTGACGCATCCCCGCAAAGACGGGAAAGCGGAGCCACGCGGCAACGGCTTTGAGTTGCGAACGGATTTGTCAGGCGCGATCCGGGCCGCTCAAGGGGTTCTGGTCAGCGCCTATGGCCGTGAAGGCGCTGGCGGCAACCAACTGGACCGAGAGGAGTTGATAGGCCAGTTGGAGATGGCGCTGTCCATTGCGAAGTCTCTCGCCAAGCAAGCGGAGGTGCATCATGCGGATGAGACCGACACCAAACCGCAAGAGCAACTGGCGCAAGACGTCAAACAATGGGAAGGCGGCAGCAATACCGCCAAGGAAGCCAAGAGTGGGCACAAAGCCATTCTGGCCCTCGGCGCGCCGGAAGGCATTGCCCTGGCCAGCGAATCGAACATCTCGATGGCAACAGGCAGCACGCATGACTTGATTGCCGCCAAGGATAGCAACCAGAGCATAGGCCAGCATCTGCGCATGCGCGTGGGGCAATCTCTGTCCATCTTCGTGATGCAGTTGGGCATGAAGCTTATCTCCGCCTCAGGCGCGATTCGCATCCAAGCGCAGGATGACGACATTGAAATTATCGCCGCCAAGCGCTTACGTCTGGTGGGCTTGAAGGCTGTCAGTATTGAAGGGCCTCAGGTCAATATCACCGCACAGAATGCCGGCGCGGAGTATGGGGGCGGGATCACCACTAAGACATCGGCCACGCATACCCAGCATGCCGCCAGCCACGCGATGACGGGGCCGGCCAGTGTCAGCCCGCAAAATGCTCTCCAATCCAGCAAGGCGGATCACGATCAGAAAGTACAATTGTTCTGGCAAGGCGGGGGCGAGCCGATTGGTAATCGCCAATATCGGCTGAAGTTGGAGGATGGTCGCGTCTTAAGCGGCAAGACGGATGCTTCTGGCTTTGCCCAGCATTTGAAGTCTGAACTCGGCTTTGCTCGTTACAAGCTGGAACTGCTGCCCGAACAATAAACGAGAGACCTGTTCATCATGGCGATACAACAACCTATCAATGGTCAAATTGGCAAGAACGGTGTACGGCAGAGTGAAGGCGCTCTGTCGCCCAATATTGCGGATACCCAGCAAAATCATTACCTTGCCCCAGACCGTGTAATTCCCGTCATCTTTATTCCGGGGATTATGGGCAGTAATTTGCGGATGACGGCGGAGAGACAGCAGCGGTTAAGCAAAAAGAATAATGTGGCGTGGAATCCTGATAAATTGAAGGAAGCAGGTTCACTTATATTTGCGGATGCTGCGGAGCGTCAACTTACGCTTGACCCCTCGGCAACGGTCGTCGACCTCTATGACCCTAAGTCCAACCCTACCGGAGACCCCAAGGAGAGCGCCGCGTCGCGTCATGGCAATGTAAAGCCGGGAAAGGCGACTCACCTGAGTCAGGAAGATGCCCGCCAAAGGGGCTGGGGTGAAGTCATGTTCAGTAGCTATGGACAAATGTTGAATACCTGCGAGAGTCTGCTCAATCGGATGTTCACCAACGGCAAGTTACAGCCGGGTTGGAAGGATATTGTGGATGCGGACCCCAAGGCCTGGCAGGCGGCAAGCAGCCTTCCTAAGCTGACTGAAGCTGACCTCAAACAAGCGTCGAAAGGCTGCTGGTTTCCTGTACATGCCTTCGGCTACAACTGGCTGCAATCAAATGGCGACTCAGCCAAATTAATTGCCAAGCGTATTCATGACCTGATAAGTGGCTATCAGAAGCACAGCCGCTGTGAAAAAGTCATTATTGTTACCCATTCGATGGGGGGCTTGGTGGGGCGGGCACTAGGGCATCCCAGCTATGGCAATCTGCAAGACAAGATATTGGGGATCGTACATGGGGTGATGCCCGCCACAGGTGCACCCGCGGCTTATCGGCGGATGCTGGCCGGGTTTGAAAGCGGTAACATGGTTGAAAAGGCGGTGCTGGGTAGTAGCGGTCCTGATGTGATGGCGGTACTGGGCAATGCGCCCGGGGGGCTTCAACTATTGCCTAGCATTGCTTATGGCGCGAACTGGCTACACATTGTAAGCACCCATGGCCAAACATTGAAACAGCTGCCGCAGTCAGACCCGTATGAGGAAATTTATAGCCGCTCTGACGTGTGGTGGGGCATGCTTCGGGAAGAATGGATTAACCCTGCTGGACAAAATCGGGCGGGTGCTCAGTTTACTCGGCAGCATCTGAAAAGTGCCAGGGACTTTCATCAGACCTTAACAGGTTGCTATCACCCTAACAGCTATGCTCATTATGGCTGCGATGCCAAAAGAAAGGCATTCCAAAAAGTGGTTTGGGAAGTAAAAAGCAGTAAACCGATATCTAGCCCAGACTCGCTAGACATTGTTTATGACTCCGGTAAAGGAAATCTACAGCTGCAACATCCGCAGGCAAAGCCGAGTGGAGGGATGTATCCGGAAAGCATCGCTGCATTTATTCGTGATCCTGCCGATCCAGGGGATCAAACAGTGCCGATGCGCTCAGCGGACGACCAACTAAATAGTGGCAAGTTCAAAGGGGTTTTTCGTCAAACAGGTTATGAGCATCAGGCCAGCTATAAAGATAAGAACGCCTTGGCATCCACTCTGTACAGCATTGTTCAAATTGCCAAGCAAATGAAATGGGAAGGTGCTTGATGTCCACTCGAATCCCTTGGAAGGGACTGGCATGCATAGGTGCTGCCGTTGCAATACTTGCCGTCTCCCATCGTATTTACTCTGACCCTCTTCGTAATCGGACGTACGCAATGGCAACTACTCCAAAAAGAATTGACACCCTACTCAAAGAAACCAAGCCGGTCTGCTTTGGTCGCTACTTGATAGATGTCCCCAAAGGTGCTCAGGTCGTTTGGGGGCCAAGCGAAATTAGTGCTGAGATCGTGTCGTATCCTGATCAAGGATATAAAATTGTGGGGGAAGTGCAAGATAAGATCAAGGAAATTGCATCAGAAAAACATCTTTCTGAACCTTCTATGTTGATTGGTGTATTCGATGGACCTAATCCGAGTAGTAAGATTGTCGTGGGATATAAGTCATCTAATGATACAGGCTTTGCGCAATTGCACTCTTACATTAAGTTGGGGAAAAATGCCTACGTGCAAACTATTCCGCAGTCTCTCCTGGCCGTGAGCGACAGTACGGCATCTATGGGATTAAGGGAGGATAAAAGCCTATACAAACAGGATGTGGCTATATTGCAAGATGTTGCCAGTCGGCTGAGTGTACGTACTGATAATGAAGTTCCAACGACGCCGGGCATCTGTATTGAGGCTGGCTTTGTTTCAGGCGATACGCCAAAGTACCAAGAACGTATCTCTATTGGCTTCCGGTTTCCTGAATTTCCTGATGTAACCTTCTCACTGTCTTCGTTTAAGACGGATAGGTTCCGTCAGGATAATACTTTGGATTGGTCTCTAAAGAAAACGCAAGAGACTTATACAGAACAGGGAGAGGGGCTGTTTTGGAACAGCATTGCGATGCTAAAAAAAGGCCCGCGAGAAATTGCAGGATGGAATGGCGATGAGGCGCTTGCCAGAATGCCTTCTAAGGGAGATTATCCTTCCGTTCATGAGTTTGCTTTCAAGTATGCCGGCAAGCCTTCGTATGATCCATTCCACCCGGTCGTTAAAATAAAGATGAATACGGGCGTATCTGGTAACACTGCGGGTGTGGCTCACCCAAGCTTGACGGATGATGAGGCTGTGGCTCTTTGGGACAAGCTTACGTCTACTATTCGTGTGCGACCGGTAACTGGCACTCAATAAGACCCTTGATACTTATTGATCGCTTGCGATATTCAGCTTATCGATCTGAAAAGGGGGATGAAAATAATCATCCCTCCTGATCATGCAATACCAATCTATCCGCTTTTCTGTGTAGCCGCCTTCGCCTCAGCATCTTTTGATAGCAACCCTACCCTGACTCGGTAGCAGTTGCCGGAGGAGGCTTTCTATGTGCCGTATTCTCTAGCAAAAAATCACAAGAAAAAACCATTGAAGTCATTTTAAATTCAATGTAAATGTAACATCTCTAGGAGTGCGTAATTAAGTCCCTCCAAGCTCGACCAACAACACAATAAGTTTAAAAGCCGTAGTGGTCGCGTTGCCATATCAAAGTGCTAACCCAGCTGCAACCGACACCCAAAGCAGTATTTAGCATGTCGGGGTTCGACCATCAAATGAGCTACAAAAACAAATATGCGATTCAAGCTACAGTCTATGGCATTGCCAAAATCGTTCAACAAGCCCCTCCGCCCAAGGCATACTAAAGGACTGCCACGATGAATCGACTTGCTTTATTGCTTGCCTTATTGATGACCAGCCCTGCTCTTTATGCTGCGGAGAATAAGATGTTTGACAAAATGAAAACCTACTGCTTTGGTCGTTACTTAGTTGACATTCCGCATGAAGCAGAACTCAAGGGACAGGGAAATAAATATATTGCTGCATCAATAAAAACCGAAAAAATTAGTAGGGAAGCCATGCTTAAGCTGGCGGAGAAAAAAGAACTCACCTTAAAAAACGAGGATGACAAATATGAAGATCAGTTTGCGGAAACTCGATTTTCAAACTCACCAGACAAGAGATTGGTGTTAGCAAAGTCAGAACCATTTGGACGACTCATTTATTCATTGGATGCCTATAAATTTTTAGGAAATGGATACACTGCACTTTCCTCAGTCCGTGCATTAAACAAAAAAAACATCCAGGAAACACTTTCTGAGCATGAGGCCTACCTACAAGGGATTCGTTATCGCTCGGATCGAGACATTCCGAAAGAGGCCGGTTTTTGCATTGCAAATGGCTTTGTCTCCAATGATGGAAAATCGCCACAGTTTGAGATGGCTTCAATCACTTTTGCCTTGAAGAATAATCCGGATGTTTGGTTCAGCATAGACAGCTTCACACTGTCAAAGCCAGAGCCATCCTTGCTGGAAAGGCAAAAGGCAGCAAAACTGGATGAGCGATTTCCTGGCAAGATAAAGGCAATCAGAAAGGGGGCTAGAACGGTAAATGGAATGCAAGGTGAGGAATCTCTAAATGAGTTCCCCTCTGACAACGACATGGGTGTTGCACATAATTTTACGTGGGAAGCTCAGGGGGGCTTTGATAACCCTCTCAATCCCAAAGTCTCGATACAGCTTACCTCTGGTGAAGGCGTAGCCGGTGTTACGGGGGAATCATCTTTAAGTGCAGCACAAATGCAGCGTCTCTATGAAAGCGTGATTAAGTCCATCCGAGTTCGCCCGGTAGCTCAATAAATTTAAGTGGCGTAACGGGTGACAACATCGGTCAATCCGCGTCAACATTCACCGCCAAAAATAGTCTCTGGCTTTATGCGAGGCCGCAGTTCAATTTATTAATTTTCGATATTGCAATTAGCAAGGGCAATTTCTCTATGATTAATATTTCTAAGATTGTTACCTATTTTGGAGTATTGCCTGCTGTGTTAATGGCAACGGGTTGCGCTGTCAATAAGCCACTTGAGCCTGAGGCGATTCGCGCCGCGATGAAAGCGACTTATCAATGTCATTCATCGCCAGTAGATAAAGCGGGACAAGGCGAGCAAAGTATAAATAAAGGCTGCTATTTTGTGCTACATAGCCCGGAGACGGGAAGAGTGCTCAAAAATACTCCTTATTTACTTCAGGTCCATGACCCGAAGTCCAGCGGCGAAGCTCCTGCGATTTCTTTGCAGGGGCGGACGGATAACCAAGGAAGAAGCCAATTTGTATCGCCCCCTTTTGATATTAATATGAATGCCGTGCGCTTTGTAGAAGTTGTGGGCCGCGGGAACTATCGGGGCAACTTCACCTTGGTTTCAAGAAGCGGCAAGCCGTCTATCGGGGCAGGATACAAGTTGTTGGCGTGCGGGAAAGAAGTATATAAATCCCGTGCAGACTATCACGGTGAAACAGTAGTTTTTCAGATGCAAGATCGCTGTGACTTTTCAATGCAGCTTACAAGGTAAGCACGGAGCAGCTTTGTTAGGCTGCCTGGAAAATTTGAATAAGCCACACAGATCCACTGCTGGAAGGTGAAAATGAAAACACTGAGATCGCTGGCGTGGACATCTCTGGCTATATGCTTAATTGCAGGGGGAGCGATAGCATCGGAGGCTGTCCCGCAGCAGCCTGATGTGAAGAGCTTTGTAGATAGCGCCGAAATCTGTGTTCATCTATCTGGCGAATTGAGCGGAGAGAAGACCTCTGAGCAGATGAAGCTCGTTAAGCAGACCAATAAGACATGCGACATGGCAAAACGGAAATTTAAAAAGCTAGATAAGAAATATAAAATGAACGCGCAAGAACAAGAAGTGCTTAACCAATATCGAGACGATTTGTCAGATTAGATCTGCCTAGAACAGTGTTTATGAGTACCCCAATGCCTCGACTCCCGTCACCTCAGACGTAGAACTGCTTGTTGTTGGCCGCTCTAAACAGAAATTCCGAAGTGCGGCAGACTTTGCACAACTTATTGAACCGCATCAATCGCCTAGTATAGACGCCAAGGAGCGCCCAGCGCTCCTTGGTGCTCAGTACACAGAACGAAATCAGCCGTCCACGCCCAGCGCCGCCCTCACCTCCGCGCCGGCGATGTCGAACAGCGCGCTGGCGGCCGGCGTCAGCCCCAGCATGTGGATGCAGCCATGGACCATGCCGTCCAGCTGCCGCGCCGTCGCCTTGACGCCTGCCGCGTTCAGCCGCGCGGCGTAGTCCTCCGCCTCGCTGCGCAAGGGATCAAACTCGGCGGTCAGGATGGTTGCGCCGGGCACGCCTTCCAGGCGGGTCGCCAGCAGCGGCGAGACATAGGGCGACGCCCCCTCTTCCTCCGCGGACAGATAGGTGACGTAGCAGGAGCGCATCAACTCCCGCGTCAGGTAATAGCCCTCACCGTAGATCTGGTAGCTGGCGCTGTCCATCTTGTGGTTCAAGGCCGGGTAGATCAGCAACTGATGGGCGATGGACGGGCCGCCGTGATCGCGCGCCAGTAGGCAGGCCGCGGCGGCGAGATTGCCGCCGGCGCTGTCTCCGGCCACGCCCAGCCGGGCGGGATCCAGGCCGAGCGCTTGCGCGTTTTCAAACGCCCAGCACAGCGCGTCGTACACATCGTGCAGCGGCACCGGATAGCGGTGCTCCGGCGCCAGCCGGTAATCGACGGACAGCACCACGCAGCCAGTGGCCTTGGCCAGCGCGCGGCAGGGGTTGTCGTAGACCTCGGCCGAGCCCAGGCACCAGCCGCCGCCGTGGGCGAACAGCAGCGCCGGCTGTGCCGCCTCGCTGGCCTCGGGCCAATAGCCGATGATGCGCAGCGGATGGCCGTCCCGCGCCGTCGCCTGAAACACTTCCACCCGCGCGACGGGTTCCAGCGGGCCGTGCAGTTGGCGCAGCCCGACGTCGGTGTCGGCGCGCAGCTGCGCCATGTCCGCCGGCGCGGCGGCGTCGCCCGCCGCCGCCTGCTCCAGCCACTGCTGGATCTTGATGTCCAAAGGCATGCTCAGTCCTCGCTTTCCAGGAAGGGCAGCAGCTCGGCGATGAACTCGTCGGCCGCCTCCTCCATGATGAAGTGGCCGCAGTCCGGGATCACCACGCCGCGCAAGTCGTCGGCCTGGCCGCGCATGGTGTCCAGCGGGGCCTTGCCGGTGGCGTGCTCGGCGCCGATGGCGAGCACCGGCATGGTCAGCTTGCTTTGCGCGCGCCGCTGGTTCTGACGAATGGTTTCCGGGATGGCCCGGTAGTAGGCGAAGCCGCCGCGCAGGCCCCCCGGCGAGGAGTAGGCGTCGATATACACCTCCGCCGCCACCCGGTCGCGCCGCCACGACCAGCGCTGGAACATGAAGTCCAGATAGGCGCGCTCGCGCCCGGCGATCAGCGTTTCCGGCAAGTCGGTCAGCTGGTTGAACATGAAGTGCCACAGGAAGATGTTCTCCTCCGGCGGCGCGAAGATAGACGGCGCCGGCGCCAGGCCGGGGATCACCGCCTCGGTCAGCGCCAGCCGGCTGACCACGCCGGGGTGGTCGCTGGCCAGCGCGTAGGCCAGCCACATGCCCACATCGTGGCCCACCACGGGATAGCGGGCGTGGCCGAGCCGCAGCATCACCTGATGCAAGGCGGCGGCGACGGCGCCGGTGTCGTAGCCGCTGTCCGGCCGGCTGGACAAGCCGGTGCCCGGCGGGTCGACAGCGATGGCCTGAAAGCCGCGCGCGGCCAGCGCGCGCATCACGTGGCGCCAGGCGAACCAAGTTTGTGGCCAGCCTGGGATCAGCAGCACCGGGCGGCCCACGCCGGCGGTGACCACATGGACGCGCTGGCCGTCCAGCCGCACATAGTCATGAGTGAAATCGGGTTCGGTATCAATAAGAGGAAGTGCCGACATCTGTAGTCTCGCAGTGAAAAGTGGATGGAAGTCAGGCGATGCCCAGCATCGCGCGGATCTGCGCTTGATCGACCGCCGCGCCGGCGAAGTCGTCGAAGACGCGTTCGGTCACGTGGATGATGTGGCGGTTGATGAAGTCCACGCCCTCGCGCGCGCCGTCTTCCTGGTCCTTGAGGCAGCATTCCCACTCCAGCGCGGCCCAGCCTTCGTAGTCGTACTGCGCCAGCTTGGAGAAGATCGCCTTGAAGTCCACCTGGCCGTCGCCCAGCGAACGGAAACGACCCGCGCGCTCCATCCAGCCGCTGTAGCCGCCGTAGATGCCTTGCCGGCCGTTGGGGCGGAATTCGGCGTCCTTCACATGGAACATGCGAATGTGTTCGTGATAGATGTCCAGGTAGGCGAGGTAATCCAGTTGCTGCAGCACCAGGTGGCTGGGGTCGAACAGCATCTTGCAGCGCGCGTGTTGGTCCACCAGCTCGTAGAAGCGTTCGAAGCTGGCGCCGTCGTGCAGGTCTTCGCTGGGGTGGATTTCGTAGCACAGGTTGACGCCGTGTTCGTCGCAAGCGTCCAGAATCGGCCGCCAGCGCCGCGCCAGTTCTTCGAAGGCGGTTTCGATCAAGCCTTCCGGCCGTTGCGGAAAGGGGAACAAATACGGCCAGACGAAGGAGCCGGAAAACGTGCCCATTTCGCTCAGCCCCAGCCGCCGCGAGGCCTGGGCCGCCATCCGCAGACGCTCCAACGCCCAAGCGGTGCGCTCCGCCGGCTTGCCGCGCAGATTCGGCGGCGCGAAGTTGTCGCACATCGCGTCGTAAGCCGGGTGCACGGCGACCAGTTGTCCGAAGATATGCGTGGTCAGCTCGCTAAGCTCCAAACCGTGCGCGGCCAGCGTGCCCTTGATCTCATCGCAATAGTTCTGGCTGGCGGCGGCCAGCTCCACATTGATGAAGCGACTATCCCATGCCGGAATTTGCAGGGCTTTAAAGCCGGTGCGCGCCGCCCAGCCGGCAATGCCGTCCAGGGTATTGAACGGGGCTTGATCCGCGCCGAATTGAGCCAGATGGAGGCTGGGTCCCTTGAGTGTTTTCATGTGTCGTTGTCAATTGTTTGTCGATTGACAAATAATAGACGTCGGCAACGCTACACGTCAACGGCGGAGCGCGATAAAATTCTGTCCGATAACATTTGAGCGAGGCGAAAAGATGGCGGGCAGGCCCAGAGAGTTTGACCGGGACCAGGCGTTGCAACAGGCGATGCTGGCTTTTTGGCGGCGCGGCTACGAGGGCACGTCGATGTCCGACCTGGTGGCGGCGCTGGGCATTGCCTCGGCCCGGATCTACGCGGCCTTCGGCAGCAAGGAGGGCTTGTTCCGCGAAGCGGTGGCGCTCTACGCCGCCGGGGACGGCGGCTTCGCCGATCTGGCGCTGCGCCAGGAGAGCGATGTGGCCTCCGCCATCGAGCGGATGTTGCGGGACGCCGTCGCGCTCTATACGCGGCATGACGCGCCGGGCGGCTGCATGGTGGTGTCGGCAGCCACCAATTGCTCGGAACAGAACGACGGCGTGCTGGAATGGCTGCGTTCGCAGCGACAGGAGCGCACGCAATCGGTGATAGACCGCCTGCGGCGCGGCGTGGCCAACGGCCAGTTGGGGCTGGATACGGATGTGGACGCCTTGGGCGATTTCTACGCCGCGCAATTGCACGGCATCTCGGTGCAGGCGCGCGACGGCGTGCCGCGCGAGCGCCTGCTGGCTTCGGTGTCCGTCGCCATGGCGCCGCTCCGGATCGCCGCCGGCAAGGCTTGAGCGGACGCCAGCCGCCCTAGCCCGCCCCCGCCGGCGGCCATTCGGGGAACAAGGTCTCGGCCAGATGCATCGCGCGCATCGGCAAACGGTGCGCCCAAGGGCGGACCTGGGCGGCGCAGCGGCGCCAGTGCTCGTGGGTGAACATGCGGCTGGGCGCGCTGGCCACCCACACCGCCAGCACCAGCGCGGCGCGCAGGGTATCCGGATCGGTGCTTAAGCCCACATTGGCCTGCGCGGCGGCGTGGATGGCCTCGCTCACCGGCAGCGGTGCGCCGGGCGCGAAGCCCAGCCGCGCCATGGCCGCGCTCACCTCCGGCGCGCGAACGGGCTCCGGCGCGCCGGAACGGGCGGCGGCCAACAGCAAGCCGCCCGCTTGTGCCGCGCCGCCCATGCCCCACTCCGCCAACAGTGCTTGCGCCGCGCGCGGCGCCGGCCAGTTTGGCGTTGCCGGAACGTCTCCGTCGCGGTGCAGGCCGCGCTCGTCGGAATCGGATGCGACTAACGCCGCGTCCGGAAACAGGGGCGCCAGGGTTTGCCGTACCCTGCGCTCCACCGCCGGGGTATTGCCCTGATGCCAGAAATTGAAAATCAGCGCGTCGCGCGGCCGCCGCGTCAACGGCGACACGGAATGGTAGGAGTGCGCGCTCATCTCAAAGCCGAAGGCCATATTGGGATAGGGGCGGATGCTCTGGTAAACGGCCTCCGGCTCGTCGCCGGCGTGGATATTCAGCAGGCCGCCGTCTTCCGGGCTGTGGTCGCGGGTGAATTGCACCACCACGCGGTAGCCTTCGTAGCCCAGGCCCGGGTTGTCGTTGTGCACGCCTATGCGCTGCCCCGGCACCATGCGGTGGCCCAGCACCTGGATGTCGTCCGCCGACAACGGCACCTCGAACAGGATTTGCATTTGTTCGCGCAAAGCCTCCAGGAAATCGTCCCGCACGAAGGCCGGCGCGTCCGGCCTCAACATATAGAGCCGGCGCAGATCCAGCCGATAGGTGACGAAGAAATCCCCCACCCGCTCCTCCCAGGGCAGCGGGCCGCTGAGCACCGCGCCCGCTTGTGCCGCCACCGTCTCGTCGAAGGTGTCGAAACAGAGGAAGTGGCGGTACGGTTGCTCAAAGAACAAGACGTTTTCCAACATGGTTCGCCCCTATGCGCAATGCGCCGAGGCGTCGCGGCCGGCCAGCGCGCGGAACTGGTCCGCCCGCTGCGCCAGAGGTCGCCACAGCGCCTGTCCCAGCGCGGTCAACGCCCGCGCCCGGTCCAGCGAGTCCTCCATCTGGGCGCGCCAGTCTTCCAATTCCGACACATTGCGCGCCAGCTCGCTGTGCACCTCGACGCCGGCCATGATCAGCCGGTAATAGAAAATCAGCACATTGACGAAGGCGTGGTGGGCTTTGAGTATGCCCAGCGTCGGCCGCGGCACCCCGCGCGCCGGAGAATGAAAGGTCTCGCCCAGCGAGGGATCGCTCAGCGGCCCCATCGCGGCAAGCTGGTGCAGATAATCGTGGCTGACTTCGTGCACCAGGGTTTCGGCGCAGCGCAAAGGGTCCGGATGGAGGGTCATGTACAAGGCGCCGTTGAGCATGGAATAGGTTTCGCTGTTGAATTTGCCCGGCTCCAGCCGCAGCGGGGACACCACGCGCAACAGGCGGGCGATCCAGCAGTGATAAGCCGGGGAATGACGGGCAATCAGCGCCACCGCCCGGCCCAGGGTGGCCGCGCAGCCGGGGCCGGGCGGAACGACTTCCGGGTCCGGGTTCAGCAGGCTGCGCGGCAACGGTCTCAGCACAATATCCGGCCCCGTTTCGCCCAAGGCGACGGCCGGCAGTTTGCGCGCCGGCCCCGTCACGCTGCGCCAGCCCACTTCCGCGCGCTCGAAAGCGCAGCCGCGTTGCGCGTGCGCGGCCGTGTCCAGCAGGATTTCCAGCCGTTTCGCGTCGCCGCTGACGCGGTAGGCCACGGCGGCCGGCAACGCGTAACCGGCGAAGCCCAGCGTCAGCGGCCGGGACAGCCGCAGGTGGAATTCGCGTCCGGGCCGGTGCGCGCTCCAGTGCAATGCGCATTGCAGCGCGCGCGACAACAGCAGATCCGGCTGCCGGGCCTCCTCGTCGCGCAACGCTTGCAGATTGCAAAACGGGTGCGCCGCCAGTTCGGTCAGCCGCGCGGCCTCGGCCGCGTCGGCGCCGTCCGCTGCCAGCATGGCGGCGGCCATCTCCGACAGCGCCGGCGCGACGCCGGGCGCGTGACGCTGCAACAAGGGCCGCCAATGCTCGAGAAAAGCGTTCAATTGCCGGCCGCGCAGTTGCCGCGTCCAGCCGGCGTGCCAGTCCTCGTCGAAGGCTTCGAAAGGGCTGGAATAGGCGCGGGCGATTTCAGGGGTCATCGCGCAATCTCCTCGCTCAAGTTCTCCGCCGGCACCGTCAACGGCCGCAATCGCCGCTGCAGGGCGCTCAGAAAGCGCCGCCCGGCCGGGCTCAGGCTGCGCGCCCGTTCCAGCTCGGCGGCCATCCGCGGCAGCCAGTCTTGCAAATCCGCCATGTGATGACGCCAATCGGCATCCGCCAGCCCGCCATTGCGCCGCAAGGCGTCGAAAAACAGCGCCACGTTGCCGAAGGCGTGATAGGCCAACAGCAACATGAGGGCCGGGCGCCGACAGCGCTTGACCGGGGAATACAGCCATTCTTCGACGCCGCGCTCGACCAGGGGGAACAACCGGTCCACCAAGTGAAAGTGCTGGTGGCTGGCTTCATGAACCAAGGTTTCCGCCATATCCAACGGCGAGGCGAACAGCGTCATCGACACCAGCCCCGGATAGTGCAGGCTGCTCCAGCTGGACACCTGACCTCCGCTTCGCCGCAGCGGCCGAACCAGGCGCGCCAGACGGCGCACCCAGGGGCCGTAGACCGGCGCGCCCTGATCGAGCAAGGCCAGCCCGGCGGCCAGCGCCTGCGCGGCCGCCGCGTCCGGCTCGCCGGCGGGCTGTCGGCGGTCGTCCGGGGTGCGCGCCGGATAGGCGGCAAGCGTCGGGCTTCTATCCGCTCCGCCCCAGCACCGCGACTCAATACTCAAAGCCAGCCGCGCGCCGTCGGCGCCGGCGGCGCTCAGGTTCAGCCGTCGTCCGTCCGCGGAGACGCGAAGCGCGCGGACGTCGACGATCCGGTCCGGCAGCACCAGGGTGCGCGGCGGGTTCCAATGCGCGCGCCATTCTCCCGCGACGCCGCTCTGATGCGCGTGCCAGGCGATCTCCAGCGCGCAGGCCAGCAGGAAACCGGCGCGCGGCTGGCGTCCCGCCTGAACCAGCGCGCCCAGCGACGGGTGCCACAACCGTTCGAAGTCCGGCTCCGCCTCGGCCATGTCCCGCAACACCCGCTCCGCGCCCGCCGGCAAGGCGATGCCCGGCGCGGCGCGCTCAAGGAAAACGCGCAGGCTTTGCCGCCAGGCCTGGGCCGCGCAGCTTTCCAACAGCGCCAGCCCGTCCGGATCGCCTGGGCAGGCGGCGCTGGCGACGAGGTCGTCAAATGGGGTGGACATCGTCGCTGCCCGCGGTGAAGTCGAAAGCTTCCAGGCCGCTCACGGCGCGGCCGCCACGGCTGAGCCGGCCGGCCTGATAGCTCACCCGCTCGACATCGCCCAGCTCCGCGCGGAAGGCGGCGGAGCCGCCCAGCAGCAGCAAGCCGCCGTCCGCCATCGGCTGACCGTAGACCAGCCCCAAGCGCGGGTGGCGCAGCACCAGGCTGCGCAGATGGCGCACCGCGGCCAGGCCGAAGCCGGGGTCGACGCGGCACAGCGCTTCCCAATGGCGCATCGCCTGGGCTCGGCTGGCCTCGCAGTCGGCACGGCAGGGAAAGTGGCTGAGCAGATGCCAGCCGAACACGTCCAGCATGGTGTTGGTCCAGTAGGGCAGCGCGCCGCCGTTGCCGGCAAAGACCGGCTCCAGGCGCGCGTGGTGATGCTCGCGATGCGCCAGATAGGCTTGCACGCAGCAGTCCGGGTAACCCAACAGCCTGCCGGCGATAATGTCGTTGTCGGTGAAGCGCGCCGCCAGTTCCGCCAATTCACCGTCGCGGGCGGCGAAGACGAAGGCGCGCGCGTCCGGCGCGGCAGCCTCGTCGCTGGCCACGGCGGACACCACGTAGTCGTCGGCATCCGCCACCGCCGGCCGCAGCGCCCGTTCCCAGCGGCGGGCGTGCAAGCCCAGCCGCCGCAGCGCGTCGATCACGCGCGCCGCGTCGCGGTAAGCGCAGGACACCCGCGCCAGGGGCTTGGCGCCGGCCAGGGTCAACGCCAGGTCCACCCGCGCCGCCTGAGTCAGTTGCGGCAAGATGGCGCGCAAGCCCTCCGGCGAAGCGGCCGCCGCCGTTCTTATTGAAAGGCCACCAAATGCCAGCGCTCCGTGGGCAGCCTCGCCACTTCGCGCCCGTCCCGCGCGTTGAGCACGCATAAGTCCTCCTGTTGCCATTCAATGCAATCGCCCTGGTCCAGCCGGGCCTCCGGCAGGCGATCGCTGGAGCGCAGCGGCCGCCATCCCTGGTAGAACACCGCGTCGCCCACGCCGCCGCCGTAGAGTTGCGCGCCGAAATTGCCGTAACGCCGCGCCTCCGGCGGCACTTCCTCGTCGCGCAGCAGCAAGGGCAGCGGCAGCAGTCGCTCCAGTTGCGCGGCGAAGGCCGGAACGGTTTCGCGCAACGCGTCCAGCAGCGCCGCGGCGTAGGCTATGCTGGCGCGGCAGCCCAGATGGCAGGGAAAGTGGGAAATCAGGTAATACGGCGAACCGCGCCCCACTTCCATCTCGGTGAGGAAAACATTGAGCCGCCAGTCGCGCCGGCCTGGAGTGCGCGCCACGCGCAGCAGATCGGTCATCGGCGCGGCGCCGAAGTATTCGTTGGCGGCGATGCAGCAGGCCGGGTAGCCCAGCGCCCGCCCCAAGGCCACGTTGTCTTGCCTCCGCTGGGCGTCCAAACCTTGTTCCAAAGCGTCCGCGTCCAGCGCGTAATAAACGCGGACGTCGCTGCGGCTGAAGGCGGCGCGCTCCGCCGCGGTGGCGTGGCGATAGCCCCAGTCGTCCGGCGGCGGCACATATTGACCGTGGCGCAGGCCGCAGGCGTCCAGCAGCGCGCACAGCCGCGCGGCGCTGTCGCGGCCGGCGGTGAAGCGCGCCAGCGGCTTGAGGCCGGCCAGCACCGCCAGCGCCTCCACCGCGATGCGCGCGCCTTCGCCGCCGGCTTGCAGTTCGCCGGCGATCCGATCTCGGGCGCCGCTCATTGGGTGCTCATCCGGATGATGGTCAGCGCCTGGTCGATGCGCTGCGGGCGCTCGCGCATCAGCCGCGTCACAAAGTCGAACAGATGCCGGGTGCGCTGACAGCAGGAGCTGGTCAGCGGCTGCGGGTCCAGCGAATGGGTTTCCCCCTTGCTGACGATGGGCGACACGCCGCAATAAGGCCGGTAAGCGCACACCTGGCAGGCGTCGTGCTCGCGCAGCGAGTAGGACACCAGCTGGCGCGCCTTGTCGGAGGTGACCGCGGCGGCGTAGCTGTCGGTGTGCACGTTGCCGATGCGGAAATCCGCGTGGCCGCGGCCTTCGTCGCAGCCGTAGACATTGCCCAGATGGTCGTAGGCCAGATTGCCCAGCACCATGCCGCTGGGGTTGCGGAAGTCCACGTATTTGACGTCGCGGTTGTTGAACAGCTTTTCCAGCGCCAGCGAGAAATAGCGCTCCTCCAGCAAGATGCCCTGATCCCACAGCGAAAAGATGTAGTCCAGCGCGTCGCGCCAGGCGTCGAAGAACTCGTCCATCTCCATGCCCACGCTGTCCCATTTGCCTTTGGCGAAACCCATTTTCTGCACCGGGGAGAAGAAAATGGACGACTGCCCTTCCGCCACCGCGAAGTCGACGTAGTCGCGCAACTTGTGCAGATTGTTGCGCCCCACCACGATCAGCGAGGGCACGTCCAGGCCGCGGTCGCGCATGCGGGCGCGGTTGCGGCGGATGTCGTCCCAATGGCCGCGGCCTTCCCAGTCCACGCGCAGCGACGGGTGCTCGGCGGCGTCGAACTCGATGGAGGTGGTGATGTTGATGCGGCTGGCCGCCAGATAGTCCAGCACTTCGTCCGGCAGGTCCACGCCGTTGCTGACGATGGAGAAGGACAGCGCGCGCTTGTGCGCCAGGTTCTTGATCATGGCGTAGGCGTGCAGATAGCGCACCGCGCCGAAGTTGAGCGTGGCTTCGCCGCCCTGGAATTCGAAATGGATGCGCGAGGACGGCGATTGGTAGGCGAAGTCGACGATGGCGCGCGCGGTGGCTTCGTCCAGGTCGTAGCGGGCCGGGTCCGAGCTGTCCCGCACCACGGCCGCGTGGCAGTAGGCGCAGCGCAGATTGCAGCGCCGCGTCATGCCGATGATGTGCAGCGCGGTGCCGGGAAAGTAGTTGGCGGACCAGTCTTCATAGGCGCGCATCACGCTGTCGGCGTTGCGCGCGGTGAGGATCAGACCGCGCTCCTCCAGCAGATCGTGCAAGGCCCTGGGCAGGGCGATGCTGCGCAGCGCGCGGTATTCGTCCCGGCTCAGCAGCGCCCAGCTGCCCTGGTCGCTGGACAGGAAGACGCCGTCGCCCACGTCCCGGGCGCGGTAATTGGGCTTCCAGCGGTCGCGCAGCCGGAAGTCGGCGAAAATCTCCTCCATGCCGGCCCGGTCCGGCTGGGCGGGCGCGGCCGCGGCGGCGCGCGGCGCCGGCCCTTCAATCGGGCGAATCGGGGTGACTACGTGGTTCATGACGGGCCTCGCAAACGAGTGGCGGATTCAGGCGATCAGATAAAGTTGCGGATGCTGGCGCGAGAAGCTGGCGATGAGGCCCAGCGAGGACAGGTCCTGATGATCGAACAGCACGCGCAGAAAGGGCTTGTCGCGCCGCGGCTGATAACGCTCCAGCGCGGCGACGCGCACCTCGTCTATCAGCTCCGCCGGGATTTCGGCCAGCGGCCGCACCCAATCCTGGCCGTGGCGGATCAGCGCGCCGCGCTCGGCGCCCGGACAGGCGTCGGCCAGCCGGCAGCCGCGGCAGGCGCGGGTTTTCTCGTACCAGGGATGGGTGTCCACCGCCGGATCTGAATCCCGGATCAGCAGGTCGAGAAAATCCGGTATCAGGCAAGGCGCCAGTTTCTCCAGCCTCACCGGCACGCCCAGCGCGCGGAACAGCGGCACGATGGCGCGCAGCCTTTCGCGCACCAGCGCCGGGTCGGCGATGGAGTCGATGAATTTGCCGGTGCGCACGGTGCCGCTGAACTTGAGCCGCGACGAACCGGCCTCCACCGCGGTCACGCCGGTGGCCAGCAGGTGTTCGACGTTTTCCGCCAGGATCACGATATTGGTCTGGATGTCGAAACCCAGCTCGCTGAGGTGGCGGATGCCCTGCAGGGTTTGCCGGAACGCGCCTTCGCGCACGCCGTTGAGCTTGTCGTGCAGGTCGGCGTTGTGGCCCATCAGGCTGGTGCGCACTTCCAGCCGGCCGTCGGCCATGGCCGCCAGCCGCTCCGCCGACGGGCGGTGGGAGAACAGCCGTACATTGGAAGCCAGGCTGACGCGGCGACCGGTTTTCAAGGCTTCGCGCAGCACCTCCCAGAACACCGGGTCTATGGTGGGCTCGCCGCCGAAGATGTCCACTTCCTCGTCCGGCGCCGCCTGGTCAAGCTCGGCCGCAATCTCCTCCAGCGGCCGAAAAGCGCGCTGGGCGATCTCGTCGTCCACGATGCAGAAGAAACATTTGTTGTTGCAGGAAGCCGTCAGCCGGATGATCATCGCCGTCGCCCCACCAAGAAGCCCGCAAGCGGGCCGCCAGAAAATCCGTCCCGGCGCGGCAGCCGCGCCGGGGTCCGCTTCGCCGCGCGGCTATTTGACGCCGCGCTTCAAAGCCGCCTTGATCTGGGGGTTGTTTTCGATTTCCTTAAGCACCAGCGGGTCCTTGAGCGCGTCGCGCACCGCCGCCGGATTCAGCGTGGTGGACACCGCCGGATTGGTGACCAGATCGCCCGGGGAAAATACGCTGGCCGCCTTGTCGTGGATGTGGCCGTCGTTGTCGTGGATATTGCTGCGGTCGCTCCAGTCGCGGCTATGCCCGGCCGCCACCACCGAGCCGGCCAACAAATCGCCGGACACCCGGGTCAGGTGATCGAACTGGGCGCGCAGGCGCGCGACGTCGATCTTTTTCAATTCGGCGACGGTTGCGCTGTTTGCGCCGGCGTCCTTCGCCGCCGCGACGGGGTCCGACAAGAACTTGGCGCGGAAATCGTTATCGCTCACCGCGCGCATCAGCAGTTTGTTCACTTCCGGTTGGGCCATGGTGTCCTCCTGGCTTGAGCACTGTGACCGAGGCGTGCTTGGCTTGGCGACGCCTTCGTCTGGATGGAGCGGAAACCGGCGGCGCGTTCTGCGACTGAAGGCAATATGCGATCCGCGCTCCCGATCGGCTTCACGCCGGCAAGGGACCTTCGCCGCTAAGCCGCTCAGCGGCCGCCGCACCCCCGGGGAATCTCCGCACCCACCCAAATGCCTCGCCCATCCGCCTCGTCATCCAGCCAGCCTGCGTATCACTGGAATGAAAAAGCGCCGACGGTTTTCGTCAGCGCTTTAACTATATTCATGCGTTTTTAATATATCTGTACGTTAAATTACCTAAAACCAAGCTTGATTGATGACGCGCTTTTCCCGCTCCGCTCCGTCCAACAGCCGCCAGCCGCCCTCGTCCACCGTGAGCCAGCCGTCCAGGCCCAGCGCGTCCAGGAAACCCTCGTCGTGCGACACCACCAGCAAGCCGCCGTGGTAGCCGCGCAACATCGCCTCCAGCGCCTGCAGCGACGGCAGATCCAAGTGATTGCTGGGTTCGTCCAGCAACAGCCACTGCGGCGGCGGATCGGCGTAGAGCGCGCAGGCCAGCGCCGCCTTCAGCCGCTCCCCGCCGCTGAGCAGGCCGCAGGGCCGAGCCGCCCGCTCGGCGTCCAGCCCCAGTTGGGCCAGCAACATGCGCAGCCGGCTTTCCCCGGCCGCGGGGTTGAGCGCCAGCAGTTGCTCGATCGCGCCGCGGCCAGGATCCAACCCGTCCAGATCCTGGGCCAGATAGGCGCAGGCGGCCGGCGATCGAACCCGGCCGGCGACCGGACGCAGTTGTCCGGCCAGCACCTTGAGCAGGGTGGACTTGCCGCAGCCGTTGGGGCCGAGCACGCCGATGCGGCGGCCGCCGCCCAGGCTGAGGCCGATCCGGCGCGTGGCCGGCGGCGCGAACGGCAGTTCCACCTCGTCCAGAACAATGGCGGTGCGCCGCAGCGCCCGCCCCTGCGGCAAGGCGTGCACGACGACCGCCGCATCGCCCTCCGCTCGCCGGGCCGCCTCGCGCACCGCCTGGTCCAGGCCTTCCCGCGCCGCGGCCTGTTGCCGTCGCAACTTGCCGGCGCTGTCCTCGCTGCGCTGCTGCTGGCGGTCCAACAAAATGCTGGCCTGGTTGGCTTCGCGGCCGCGCCGTTCGCCGCGGGCCTGACGCCGTTCTTGCCGCTCTTGCTGTTCGCGTAGCGCCCGCTGGCCGCGCAAGCGCTCCTGTTTGCGCTGCTCCAGCGTTTGCAGCACCCGCGCCTGCTCTTGCGCTTTGTGCTCGGCGTAAAAATCGTAGGCGCCGCCGTAGCTGGCCAGGCCCTGCGGCGATAGTTCAACGATGCGCTCCATCCCGGCCAGCAAGCGGCGGTCGTGACTGATCACCAGCAGACCGCGCGGCCAGAGCGACAATTGTTCGATCAAGGCCTGTCGCTGATTCCGGTCCAGATGATTGCTGGGCTCGTCCAGGATCAGAAAGTCGGCGTCGGACAATATGGCTCCGCACAGCGCCGCCCGCGCGGCTTCGCCGCCGCTGAGCGCGTCGGCCGGCGTTTCCGGGCGCAGATGTCCCAGGCCGAAACGCCGCCATTCCCGCTCCAGGCTTTGGCGCAAGTCCCAGCGGTCGCCCAGCAGTTCGTAATCCCGCGCGTCGACGCTGCCGGCCTCAATGCGCGCCAGCGCGTCCAGCGGCGCTTGCAGTCCGGCAAGGCCGGCGGCGGTGTCGCCCCGGGGCGCGCCGGCCCGCTGCGCCAGGTAATGCGCCGTTCCGCCGCGCAGACAGCGGCCGGCGCTGGGCCGCAGTTCTCCTGCCAGCAAGCGCGCCAGCACGGTCTTGCCCACGCCGTTGCGGCCCACCAGGCCGATGCGCTGGGCGTGAAACCTCATATTGAGATGGCTGAACAGAACCCTGCCGTCAGGCAGCAGATAGGACACGTCGTCCAAAGTGAGATGGGTGTGCGTCATGAAGCTTCCAGGGATGCCAAACATTCCCCTGCGCGCAGGGGGCGGAGAACGTGGCCGTCCAGGGGGACGGCGGCATCAATGGCGCATCGGACTAAGACCTCGGGGAAAGATTGGGTCACGCAAGGGGTCGGCCCCGCGCGAAAGCGATATGGTAGCGCGCGCCGGGCCGCGCGCCAAGCGGGACAGGCAGACCCTGCCCCGCTTCCGGAAGCGATTCAACCCTCCTGTCTCAGCGCTCGCCGCAGCGCGGCAGATCGTGAACAGGTGCTCAAACCAGCTTGGCCAACATCATGTCCGCGGTCTGCAAAGCGCCCTCCACCCAGCCTTGGGCGTCGGAATAGGCTTCGCCGCACACATACAACGGCTGGCCGTCCAGCGGCTGGATGATCTGCCGTTTCACCTCCCAGCTTTTCACTCCGATGTTCCAGCTGTTCCAGCCGCCGCCGAACGGATCGTCGCCCCAGTCGCGGAAGGCGGCGTTGCGCACTTTGGGCGTGTAGGACAGGCTGTGCATCACCGTCAGTTGGCGGGTGACTTCTTCCGTCATCATGCGCGGGGCCTTGTAGCGGTGCCAGCTCAGTTCATTGGCGCGCACATGGTCGTCCGCGCCGATGAAGGGATCGGCCAGCTCGGCCACCTCCAGGCCCTTCTTCCAGGCGCTGTGACGACGGCCGCGCAAGCCGTCCCAAAAACCGGTGTTGTCGCCATCGTCGTAGCTGGCCAGCAACATGGCGTGGCCGTGCAAGGCGGGCTGGCCGTTGCTGCGCGGCCAGTAATAGGTCTGGCGCACCGGCAAATCGGTGACGGAACGGCCGGACTTGACCGGCACGTATTCACCGTCGGCCTTGCTGTAGCCGGTATTGAGCCACCAGGGGCTGTTGTAAGTGGTGAACAGCTTGAACAGCGGCCGCGGGGTGACGCTGGCGGTCAATTGCTGGAAGCGCGCGGACTCCTGCAGCCAGGGGCTGGTGGCGGACAGCAGCTCCAGCGCGCGGCGCGGCATTGCCAGGATCAGGGTCTTGGCGGACACGGTACCGCCCGGCGTCTGAAACTGAAAGCCCTGCTCGCTGCGCGTCACGCCGCTGACCGGCGCTTCCAGCCTCACCTCGCCGCCGGCTTGTTCGAACAGCTGGGCCAGCACCCGCGGCACTTGCTGAAAGCCGTTGCAAAACCCCATGTATTGGGCCGATACGCCGAAGTCCGACAGAAACCAGGGGATGGCGTCGGCGGCGTTCCAGTTGCACAGCGTGGTGTCGTAACCGCCGGTGTCTTCGGCGTATTCATAGGCTTCGCCGGTGATCACGCGGAACAACACGTTCCAGAAACCCTGCTGGTACAGCGGCACGCCGCCGAAGCTGGCGCTCTGCGCCATCAGCCGGCGCTCTTCCTCCGTCAGCGATTTATTGGTGATGCCGGGCACGATTTGCTCGATGGCGTCGATGATGACGGCGCCGCCGGTTTGGCCGCGGTCCAGGAAGTTGAGCCGGTACGGCACTTTGTCCGGCTGGGTGGTGAAGTCTTGCAAGCGCAGGTAAACCCCGCGCAGATAGGCGATGTTTTGCGGCTCGTCCACCGGGAAGCCGTAAAGCTCGATCTGCTCCGGCGCCGGCAGCAGCGCGTTCAACTCCTGGATCAGGTCGTAAATCAGCGGCTGCACTTCCGGCAGGATGCGCATGCCGCCCAGTTCCGCCACCATGTCGGGGATGTCCGGCGGCCGCACCGACAGCAAACGGCCGCCGATGTGATCGCTGGCCTCGAACACCGCTATCTTGCTCTGGGGATAGTGCTGTTGCAGCCGCCAGGCGCTGTACACGCCGGACACGCCGCCGCCGACAATGGCGATGTCTATGTTTTCGCTAGCCATGTTTGCTCGTCCTCGCTGAGTGAAGCCGGGATCAGAAAATCACCGGCACATTGGCCGGCTGGCCGTTGTCCGTGTTGCGCTGGGCGTCCCCGTCCGGCGCGTGGAAGCAATCCAGCCGCGGCTGGTTGCGGTAGCGGGCGTTGGCCTGCTGCGGCGTGGGCGGCGGCTGGTCCAGGCCCACGGTCTGCATGTCCAGCACATAGGCGCGGCCGGCCAGCGCGTGGTCCAGCCCGCGCCGCACCGCGGCGCGCACCGCCTCCGGATGCGCCACCACCTCGCCCTCCATGCCGCCAAAGGCCTTGGCCAGGGCGACGAAGTCCGGCTTGGGCCGGTGGATGCGCAGGTATTCCGGATCCTGGGTGCGCGCATGCCAACCGTAGCCGGCCGCGTCGCCGTACATCGCCTCCACTTGTTGCAGCCCCATTTGCAGGGTGTGGTACTCGTGGTTGTTGGTGATGATGTAGAGCACGCCCAGCTGGCGGTGCTGCGCGGTCCACCAGGTTTGCGGGTAGAACAGCGAGGAGCCGTCCCCGGTGGCCGCCACCACGAAACGGGTGTCTATGCCCTGGCAGCTTTGCTCCTCCAGCTTGATGCCCAGGGTGGCGGGCATGGACCAGCCCAAGGAGCCGCCGCCCACGCAGTAGTAGCTGATCGGCGCGGCGGCCTCTTCGGTGAAGGGCAGCAGGTATTGGAAAGGCGCCGGATCCGACACCGCTTCGTGCACATAGACGAATTGCTTTTCCAGCTGGCGTTCGCTGATCTCCAGGCGCAAGGCGTCGGCGATCACCACCGCCCAGATTTCTTGCTGTTGCATCGCCTCGCGCAGATAGACGTCCCATTGCACGCGCCGCGCTTCGGCTTTTTGCCGCAACAGCTCATTGCGTTGACGCGCGGCCGCCGACGGCTGATCGCCGATCTCCCGGTTCAGCAGCGGCAAAGTGGCCTTGATGTCGCCGAACAAGGCGCACTCGCCGTAGTAGTTCTTGCCGATGTCCCAACTGTTGTTGCTCAGGTAAACCTGACGCACCGAGGGCGGAATCAAGGGGCCGTCGCTGTACTTGAACACGGTGACCTGGGCCTGATTGCTGAAACCGCACAAAAAGGCGACGTCATGACCGGCGAAAACCTTCTGCAGATCTTTTTGCCCGCCGGGCAGCTCGCCCTGCCAGTGGTAATCTCCATTGGGGAAGTTGGCCAGGCTGCTGAAGGTTTGCAGCGACACCGGCGCGCCGATCAACTCCGCCAGCGCCTGCAATTCCGGCCAGGCCTCCGCGTAGCCCGCGGCGTCGCCCACCACGATCAGCGGGTTGACCGCCTCGCGCAGCATGGCGGCCGCTTGGCGGATGGCGTCGGCGTCCGCGGTGAAGTGCGGGGAGATGCGGGTAATGCCGGGCAGGCGGTCGCCGTCGCCGATGCGCCTCATGGTGAACTCCCAGGGAATCGCAACGAATACCGGGCCGTTGGGCGGCGCCATCGCCTCCTTGAAGGCGCGCTGCAACACCATGGGCAGTTCTTGCTCGGTGCGCACCTCATGCGCCCACTTGGTGTATTGCCGCGCCAGATCCACCAGGTTGGAGGCCAGCAAAGGCTCTTGGGTGACCAGCTCGTTCTGCTGCTGGCAACACAGAATCACCAGCGGCGCCTGAGAACGCCAGGCGTTGAACAGATTGCCGATGCCGTGGGCGATGCCCGGGGTGACGTGCACCACCACCACGCCGGGCTTGCCGGTCATCCGCGCCGATCCCATCGCCGCGCCCATGGCGATGTTCTCGTGCAGGCACTCGATGTACTCCACCTGGTTTTCCGGGTAGGACGTACCGTCGATGATGGGAATCTCATTGGTGCCGGGCACGCCGAAAATGCGATGAATGCCCAACTCGCTCAATGCGTCGAACACATAGTCCCGGGCCCAGCGTTGCCCGCCGTTGCGTTGTTGACTATCCATACCGTCCCACCCCTCTTCATAAGTTGTCGTCGTTATGTGAGTGGTAATCCAGGCGGGAGGAAATTCAATCCGGATATTTTCTGTGTCGAAAACACCAATGCGAATTGGCGCTAAGACGAACGGCGCGCCCGCTTCCGACAAACAAGGCTTGCGCCGCCGCGGCAAGGTCTCGCCGCCCCATATCCACCCCCGTCCAAAAGGACAGCAAGATCATGTACGGCCAGCCGCCGGCATTGACTTTGCATGCCAGCCAAATTAAGGACTTTCCGCGTCAAGCCCTGATGGGCTAAGGGTTTCTACTAGGGACATCGGCTGCGGATGCGCTCCGGCGCTTGTGCTAACATGGAGCGTTCCTGTCGCATCGGCCAGGCTCCAAGCACGCCGCCTTTCGGGGAGGCGCCCACCGCCTGCCTCGCCCCAAATCATGCGCAATGGATAGAGCCGCCGGCCATGGCGGCGCCAAAATGATAAATAAGCATCCGAGACTGCCAACACAATGAACAAGACCAATACCGTTGACCATCTGCCGGTCTCACAGCGCATCCGCAGCCGCCTGCAGCAAGCCGGCGTCCGTTTTCACGCCAACGACAATATCGCCGCCCACATCGAAGACGGCGAGCTGGATCAGCTGCAAACCGAGGTTCAGGAAAAACTGAAAGCCGTGCTGGAAAGCCTGGTCATCGACACCGAACACGACCACAACACCCAGGACACCGCCAAGCGCGTGGCCAAGATGTTCATCAGGGAAGTCTTCCGCGGCCGCTATGTGGCGATGCCGGCCAGCACCGAGTTTCCCAATGTGGAAAAGCTCAACGAATTGATGATCGTGGGCCCGATCACGGTGCGCAGCGCCTGCTCCCACCACCTGTGCCCCATCATCGGCCGCGTTTGGGTGGGCGTGATGCCCAATGAACACTCCAACCTGATCGGCCTGTCCAAATACGCGCGGCTGATAGATTGGGTGATGACCCGCCCGCAAATCCAGGAAGAAGCGGTGTCGCAGATCGCCGACCTGCTGATGAAGAAGCTGCAGCCGGATGGTCTGGCCATCGTGATGGAGGCGGACCACTTCTGCATGCACTGGCGCGGCGTGAAGGACAGCAACAGCAAGATGACCAATAGCGTGATGCGCGGCTCCTTCCTCAGCGACGCCAATCTGCGCCGCGAATTCCTGTCCTTGATGCATAAATAAGCCCCTTGCCGCCGGCAAGGCGGCGCGCAGCAACTAAGATGAAACGAGGCCGCGCCGGTCTGGCGCGGCCTCTTTGCATCCAAGGGGCACATCATGCTGGTACGCCTGACTTACTGCAGCCGCGCGCACAAATCCATAGACAGCGATCTGGTGGACGACATCATGATCGCCGCGCGCAAATACAATCCGGCCCAGGGCATCACCGGAGTGCTGTGCTACAGCAAGGACGTATTCGTTCAATCGCTGGAGGGCGGCCGCGCCGAGGTCAACCTGCTGTACCAGAAACTGGCCCACGACCCGCGCCATCAATGTCTGACGCTGCTGGAATACCAGGAAGTGGAGCAACGCCGCTTCGCCAACTGGAGCATGGCGGAGGTGATGATGGAAAAACTCAACACCTCGCTGCTGCTGCGCTATTCCGCCCAGGCTCGGCTGGACCCGTTCAACCTGCCCGGCGCCAGCACCGCCTTATTGCTGGAGGCGCTGGCCGAAGCCGGCAGCACCCAGATCCGCCACTGAGAACCTGTTCACGATCTTTTGTCTGTGCTTTGAAACACGGTTTGCTGCACAGGAGGCCGCGTAT
Organism: Chromobacterium haemolyticum; assembly: GCF_002081825.1. Taxonomy (GTDB): domain Bacteria; phylum Pseudomonadota; class Gammaproteobacteria; order Burkholderiales; family Chromobacteriaceae; genus Chromobacterium; species Chromobacterium fluminis. The sequence goes on from NZ_MUKU01000017.1 coordinate 26,536, forward strand.
CCGACGCGCCCCGGGTCCCGTCAAGCCTGCCGTCGGGTGGCAGGTCCGAGGTCTTAAGCGGCTGCCTGTTCGAGCAGCGCGACGGTAGCGCGCTGCGAGTTCAGCCGCGCCTCGGACTTGACGGGAACCGGCGGGAAGCCGCAGGCCAGGCTTGCAGGGTGGCCTTTAGGGGTGGAGGGGATATTTGGCCAAGCAAATATCTCCTCCCTGCACGCCGGGCAGCCCCGGCAATGAAAATCATCATCCGCGCAGCGGATTCCATGTCTTGGAGCCATCACTCGGAAAGATCGTGAACAGGCTCTAAGCAGCGGTTTACGCTCTGCTCCGCTTCTCTAAGCCGCGCCCGCCGCCTGCGCGCGCAAGCCGGCGCTCGACTCCTGCAACACATAGGCGACGGCGATGCACAGCAGCGACAAGCCGGCGAGCGCCAGCCAGAATTGGCCGGCATGGCCGTAATCCGCCATCCAGCGGTAAACCGCGACGCCCATGCCCCCGCCCAGCGACTCCCCAAGCGCGGTGCTGATGGACAGCACGCTGTAAGCTACCGCCCGGCTTTCCTGGCCGATCAAGGACAGCAGCAACACGTCCATGCTGGGCGCGAACATCATCTCGGCGAAGGTGAACACCAGCACGAAAGCCAGCGCGCCGATATAGCCCGGGAGAATGAAGGGCATGATGAAGGCCAACGCGAAGGTGGCGTAGGAGGAACGGACAATGCCCAGCGGCTTGCCGCCGCTCCAGCGGTGGGCCAGATGGGTGACCAAGAGCTGAAGCGCGATCACCAGCAAGGCGTTCAAGGTGTACAGCCAGCCAAGCTTGCCCGGCTGGGCCAGCGTTTCCGAGACATAGAGCGCGAGCACATTGAACAACTGGCCGTACAGCAGCCAGCAAAAGAAATTGATCAGCAGAAAGGGAGGGATGCCGGGCACATAGAGCAACTTCCAATAGGCTAGAAACGACGGCGCGCCGCCGCCAGGGCGTTTCATGCCCAGCCTGCCGAAGTTCAGGAAGGTCACCACCCCGGCCACGCAGTAGGAGACGGCGATGCCGATCAACACCAGCTGGTACTGCCCCTTGGCCGCCAGGTACAGGGCCAGCGGCGCCGCCGCCGCCGCCGCGATATTAATGCCGATATAGGTGATGGAGAACAGCTTGGCGCGGTTCTCCATCATATCGCTGGTCGCCGCGGCCAGTTGCTTGCTCGCCAGCGCGTTGATGGAAATGCCGGTGCCGGACAGGGCCAGCGCACAGGCGGTCAAATACACGTCCTTGGCCGAATACAGCAACATGAAACCGGCCGCGGCCATGACGCAGCCAATCAAGACGGACTTCGTCGCCGCCATCCGGTCCAGCCAGGGCGCCAGCGGTATCTTCGCCGCCTTGGTCGTCAAGGTGAACAGGATGACCAGCATGGCGATCTGTTCCGCGCGGAACCCGGCCTTGTTGAGCGTGACCACCAGGGTGGAGACCAGGCCGTAGTAGCCCAGATAGGTCATGATGTAATGCGCGGTGATGTACAACACGCTGCGCCGGACCGGATGTGAGTTCATGCTTGCCTGTCTTTAGACCCGCTAACAAAACCCCTGATCCTGCGTTGCGCCTCCTTGTCGTACGACTTGTACTGCCTGCGTCGGCGCGCCTTGGCTCAGGTTCTCTGCGAGGTGTTGTTAGCGGCTCTTATTCGAGTTGATCCAAGAAACGGTTCAAAGTCCGCCCTGCTCCACGCTAAGCGGCGCCCATTCCACCCGCACCGCGTCGCGCGCGGCCTCCGCGTTGGTGACGGCTTGCTCTATCGTGTCGCCCACGCACAGCGCGTAGCCCTGGCGGGAGTTGGACGATGTAAGCGTCTCGCAGCGCAGGCCGGCGTGCAGCTGACACTCCACCCGGACCACGCCCTGGGCGCTTTTCGCCTGCTCAATGCCGCTCACGCTCAGAATGCGGGCGTTCTCGTAGGAGAAGAAACGGATGGCGGCGGCCTTGGCCGCGGGCTTGCGCGCTGGCCGCGGCAGATCGGTGAGCGCCGCCATGGTTTCGCCGGTGAGATTGACGCCGCTGACCAGCTCGCACATTTCCCAGATTTGATCGCCGCCTATCCGGGTTTGCGATTCTATGATCCTGGGCCCGGACGGCGTCAGGCGGATCTCGGTGTGTGCGGGCCCGGTTTTCTGGCCGATGACGTCCAGAAAACGGCTGACCAAGGTCTTGACCCCCGCCTGCTGTGCCTCGTCCAGCCGCGCCGGCACCTGGTGGCCCAGCTCGATGAAGCGCGGCAGCGCCGTGACTTCCTTCTCGGTGATCATCGCGATCTCATGCCGGCCGTTGATGGACAGCGACTCCACGCTGTACTCCGGGCCGTGTAAAAACTCCTCGGCCAGAACCGGCCCGTCCATCACCGCGCGGGAGCCGTTCCAGCGTTCCTCCAGATGCGCGTCCTCATCCACGAAGAACACGCCCTCGCTCAGGCCGCCGGCAAACGGCTTCAGCACCATCGCCTCGCCATTGAGCGAGTGGAAAAAGCTTCTCGCGTCGTCCAGGTTTTGACATACCTGGTATCGCACCGGGCTCAGGCCGTGGCGGCCCAGCAGCTCGCGCATCTTGATTTTGTCGCGCGTGTTCAGCACCGCTTCCAGATTGTCTCCGGCGACGCCGAGCTCGATCGCGCATTGCGACGCCGGATGCAGGCCGTATTCGGTGAAGGACACCACCGCGTCGAACGGGTCCTTGGCGTGCCAGGCGCGCGCCAGCAGCAACACCTCTTCCATGTCTTCGTAATCCATCACCGCGTAACGGGCGGCCGCGCTGTACTGCCGCTCATTGACGCGCTCCGGGATCTGCATCATCGAATAGCGGGCGCCCAATTGCTCCAGCCTATCCAGCGTGTGGTTCAATCCCCCGACAACCAATACATGCGCTTGCTTCATTTATTCTCTCCTGATGGGTGTCCCAAACCGCGGGACGAAAGCCGGATCATGGACGCAGTTTCGACAAATCGATGCCCATGCGCTTGGCCCAGACCCGGTTGCGCATCATCACCACATTGAACAGTTCGGGATGGGTGAGCTTGACCTCTTCCGGATTGAGGGCGAGCGCCAGCAGCTCCGCCATCCGTTGCCGGATGTGGGTTTGCAGATTGGCCTGGTCCAGGCACTTCCGACCCAGGCCGATGGAATTGCTCAGCAATTTGATGCGGTGGAACCACAGCGCCGGCAGATAGAGCACGTCGCCGGGCGTCAGCGTGCATTGCATCAACTGGGCGGCGGGATCGTCGGCCAGCGCTTGCAGATCGGCGTCCCCCGTCTCCGTTTCCCGCAACATCCCCTGCGGCCCCATGACGGTCCAGTGCTTTTCCCCCACCAGCTGCACATGCATGACGTCTATGGTGTAGGAGTCCTGATGCAGCCGGGTGACGCCGCCGCGCTGGCCCAGCCAGAGCTGGTGATTGGTGGAGATCACCTCGCCGTACAGATCGCGGCGGAAATCGTATTGGGCGATGTCCAGTTCCGGCATGTCCTCGGCCAGTTCGGGGCAGGAGGCCTGGTAATACCATTCCTGCAGATAGATGGGCGTCGTCTCCGGCCCCTCGTTGCGCATCAGCATGTCGACGAACTCGGCGAAGCTGGCCTGGGCGGAACGCTGGCTGCTATAGCTGTTGACCACCACCGGCGTTGCGCCGCAGCGCCGGGCCAGATGCTCGAAACTCCAATGGCGCACCGCCGGCCAGTCGGCGGCGTAGCCTTCCAGAATCACCGGCCGCTGCTGGTGGCGGTATTCGCGGTCGAACACCTCCTTGCTCAGACCCCGGCGGCGCTCGATGCCCGGCGCCCGGCGCAAGGCCTCAGCGACGGGGCCGTCGGAGAAAGCGTTTTCAACGATCTGCAAGCTGGCGACATCGCGCCGCTTCAGGATATTCGCTTCGATCAGAACGGGAGCGTTTTGCATGGATTCCTCCAATAGACTTAGAGCCGCTAACAAAACCTCGCAGAGAACCTGAGCCAAGGCGCGCCGACGCGGGCAGTACAAGTCGTACGACAAGGAGGCGCAACGCGGGATCAGGGGTTTTGTTAGTGGGTCTTATTGGCGGGCGCGCGCCCGCAGAATGGTGTCCCTTATCGTCGTCAGCACTTGCGGCCGCAAAGCGTCCTGATGCGGCAGCCAGCGATGGATGAAATGCTCGCAGTCGTCCAGCCAGACAATATGCTTGCTGCGGGCGTTCATGGCCGCGACCAGATAGCCGTCCAGCGTCTCGGCGGGCACCACCGCGTCCTTGCCGGCGCCTATGATCAGCAAATCGCCGCTGAATTCGCGCAGGCCGGCATAGGCCGGGGAGTCCGGATAGGGGCCGGGACGGGCCAGGCCGCCGTCGAAACGGGATTCGGCGGCGTCGGCCGGATAGCTTGCCGGGCAGAACAGCACCAGGCAGGCGGGCTTCAGCACCGGCGCGACCCAGGCGGCGAGATGGCCGCCCATGCTGGTGCCGATCAGGGTCAACGGCTCGCGCTTGTCCAGATGTTCGGCGGCGGCCAGCGTTTCCTCGTAACGACGCCGCAGGCAGGCCTCTTCCAGCGCCCCGCTGCTGTCGCCGTTGCCGGAAAATTCAAAGCACACCGAGCCCAGTCCGTGCCCGGCCAGGTGGTCCAACACATAGCGTATGGTGTGCCGGTTCGCGGTCTGGCCCAGCCCGTGCAGGGTGAGGATGCTGCTTGCCGCGCCGGCGTCCGGCTGCACGCGGGTGGCGGCCAGCCATTGCTCGCCGGCGCTAAAGACAAAGTCTTCCGTTTTCATCGGCGGGCTCACGGACATGTCGGGGGCGTCCATCTTGATGCCGGCCCGGCCGCTCAACGGCTTGCCGCGGCGGCCAGCGTCGGGAAGCGTTCGGCGCGGACCCGCTCCCATTCCTGGCGCAGCACGCTGTAATAGATCACATCGCGGCGACGGCCGCCGGGCATGAAGTTGAAGCTGCGCAGCACGCCTTCCTCCGTCGCGCCGATGCCGGCCAGGCCCGCGCGCGCGCCGGCGTTCAACACGTCGGTCTTGAACTCCACGCGCTCGCATTCCAGCGCTTCAAACGCGTGCTTGAGCAGTTCGAACTTGACCGCGCGGTTGATGCCGGTGCGCCGCGCGTCCCGGCACAGCCAGGACCAGCCTATCTCCAGGCGGCGCTCGCCCTCGGCGAGATTGCCGTAAGCGGTGCTGCCGACGATGCGGTCCGTTTGGCGGTCGATGATGGCGAACACGATGCGGCTGCCGTTAAGGGTGTCCTGTATCGCCTGCTCGAGGAAGCGGCCCAGATCGTCCGGCGTCTGGATGCGAGCGACGAAATACTCCCAAATGGCGGGCTCGAACACGATGCGCTCAAACGCCGCGTAATCGCCGATCTGAATCCGGCGCAAACGCACGCGTTCGTTTTCCAGGGTGAGGTCCTTCAAATTACGCCAAGTCATTTATCGCTCCTTGCATAGGTTTAAGCGGGCCGTGTATCAGAAAGAGGGCTGCGGCGCCCGGCCATCCCGCACATACGCCGCGTCCGCCGAAAACGCTTCCGGCGTCCGCGCGTGGCGCGCATAGATGTCGTCCAGCTGCGCCATGTAACGCTGATGAATCATTTTGCGCTTGGGCTTGAATTGAGAAGTCAGCAGGCCGTTCTCGATGGAAAACGGCTCGTCGACAATGAGCGCCGCCAGGATGCGCGCCTCCTGGAACGCTTCCTCGTTCAGCGCCCGGATATGCCGGCGCAAGGCCTCGGCGTCCGCCCCGGCCAGCGCCGGGGACAGGATGGCCGTAATAAAGGGCTTGCCGGTGCCGTACAGCACGCATTCGTGCACGTCCGGATGCCGGCGCAAGCCCTCCTCCATCGGCCTCGCCAGCACGTTGCGGCCGCTGGCCATGGTCAAGACGTCGTCCACGCGGCCGTGGATGTACAGGAAACCGTCCTCGTCCACATGGCCCAAGTCCCAAGTCTTGACCTCGGCGCTGGGCAGGAAGCTTTTTTCGCTGACGCCGGGATCGCACCAGGTATAGCGGCAGTTGACCGGATGACGGCTGGCCACGATCAAGACGCCGTCCTGGTCGAAACGGATGGATTTGTTCGGCAGCACCTTGCCCACGCTGCCCAGGCGGAAGGCGCCGGGGTGGTTCTTGGCGACGATGCAGGCCTCGTTGCTGCCGTATCCCTCGTACAAGGGCACGCCGGCATGGTTGAAAAATTCGAGCACCGTCCGGCTGGCCGGGGCGGAGCCGGTCCACAGATAACGGACGCGCCCGCCGAGCGCGTCCTGGATCTGCGCGCCGCGGGAGGCCGGATCACCGTCCCCGTGCCGCTGCGACAGGCTGGCGCGCAAGGCTTCGTAAAAGCCCGGCACGCCCATGACGACGGTGGGCTGGCAGGCCTTGGCCATGTCCAGCGCCTGATCCAGATCGGAAAGCGTGAGGTCGTGTCCAAACGCCAGCGCCGAATAGATCCAGTAGCGCTGCTGCAGCAAGGCCAGCCGCAGGAACACCAGCAGATTGTCGCCGTCCCCATGCCCGAACATCGCCTGCACTTCATTGATGGAACTGTTGACGCTGGCGACGGTGGCTTCCAGACCCTTGGGCGCGCCGGTGCTGCCCGAGGTGAACTTGATCGCCAGCACGTCGGCCGGGTCGTAGCCGGCGTGCAAGGGCCGCTCCGTCGCGTCCGCCTCGGCGTGTTCGGCCCAGGCATACACTTCGGCGATGTCGAAAACCGCGCCCGAGCGGTCCACGCCCTCGGCGAACAAAGCTTTCAAGCCGTAGAGGTCCACGATGCGCGCCGGCTCGAAGCGCCCGGCCTCGAAGCCCGCGGTCACCGCCCCCAGTTTCAGGACGGCCAGATCCAGCAGCACGAATTCGATCCGGTTGCGGGACAAAACGCCCACCCGGTCGCGCGGGCGCAAGCCCAGCGCTTGCAAGCGCCGGGCCACGCGCGCCGCCTTGCGGTCCAGCTCGGCCAGCGTCCAGGCGCGCACCGCGCCGTCTTGCGGGAAGCGGATGACATGTCGCTCGTCATCGCATCCGCGCAGCGCGATGGCGTTGACCAGATCGACGTCCGGGCCGCGCGGCGCTTGAGACATCATCTCACTCATGACCGCCCTTCCTCCTCCGCGCCCGCCCGGCGCAGCGGCGTGAAGAAACGCTGCTCCGCCAAGTTCAAAGGCGTGCCCGGCGGCGACAGCTCCACGCTTTCCGGCCAGACGTCGACGCGCTCCATGCCCAAGGCTCGGCCCAGGCGCTGGGCGAAGCGCGGCATCAAGGGGCCGGCGGCCTGAGCCAATAGACGGGCCGTGGCCAGCTCCAGCGCGATCGCGGTCCGGTACTCGTCGCGCAGCGCTGGATTCCGACGGATGCGCTCGTTCGATTTGGCGAAGCGCAACGCGCCGGCCACCAGCCCGTCCAGCTCTTCCACCACGCGGTTGAGCGTGAAACCGTCTGCGCCGTAATGGGTGCTCAGGCTGGTCAGCCGATTGCTCAGCGCGTCGAAATAGGCGGTGTGAGCGGCGGTCCAATTGCCGGCGTCGGGCGCGCGCTGCTGGAAATCCTGCCGCAAGCGCTCGCCCAGGCCGCTCAGCCAGGCCTGCCACTGGCCCAAGAGCGTCCGCTCCACGCACGCATGGAAGTCGTCCAGCGTGAAATTGGTCCGCTCCTGCTCGCCGCGCGTGCGCGCCAGGTAATAGCGCACCGCGTCCACGCTGTCAGGGCTCAGGATGTCCTTGCCCCATACCGCGTGCCGGCGGCTGGTGGAGAACTTCAGGCCCTCGAGCAGGTAGAACTCGTTCTCGTTGTAGTCGATATCGCATTGCCAGTCCGGAAAGGCCATCCGGTACAAGGCCGGATAGAGGATGGAGTGGTAATAGCTGTTGTCGTAGCCGAAAAAGTGGACGATCTTCCAGTCCGGCTGCGGCCGGTCGGCTTGCCAGGGCTTGCCCAGCCGGCCGCCCAGTTCCGCGATGCCGTACAGGAAGCCGTACGCCATTTCCGGCCACACCCAGATCACCTGCTCGCCCTCGACCTCCTCCGCCGGCGGCACGCCCCACTGCGCCGGATGGGTGATGGGCACCCAATAGTCCTTGCGCGCCAGCACCCGCTCCGCCAATTGCTGCAAGCGCGGCGACACCTTGCTCAGGCGCTGATGCTGTTCCACCGCGTCCTTGAAGGCGGATAGATTGATCATGTAGCGGCGGATGGCGCCGGTAACCGGCGTCGCGTCCGACAGCCGCGAGCGCGGCGCGTCCAGGTCCACGCAGTTGTTCGGCTCGCCGCACTCCTCGCAGATATTGCCGCCGCAGGGCGAGCCGCAGCTCGGACACTTGGCGGAAACGTCCACCTCGTACAGATAGTCGCCGGTTTCGGCGTCGAACAGCGCCGCGTCGGAACGCAGCTGCGCGCCGCCCCGCACCAGGCGCGAGAAGAAATCGCGCAGGCCGGCCGCGTAAGCCGGGTCGCGGGTGGTGACGGTGTATTGATCCAGGTGGATGTCCATCAGGTCCAGCGTGGACTTGATCGCCGCCGAGTAATGGCTGGCCACCTGCTGAGGGCTGCTGTTTTCCTGACGGGCGCGGCCCACTACATAGCTCTGGTAATCGTCGCTGCCGGTGAGGTGATAGGCCTCGTGTCCGTTGGCGCGCAGGAAGCGCACATAGACATCGGCGCCCAGATAGGGGCCGGACAGATGGCCCAGGTGCAAGTCGCCGTTGGGCGTGGGCGGCGTGGAAAACACGAACACAGGACGCCCCTTCAAACGCGCGGCGCCGTTGTCTTGCGCGGCGGCCTCGCGTTTGGCCGCGTCCCGCCAGTAGAAGTCGCAGAAGCGCAGCGGCTGCTCGCCGGTATTGCGCAACACGTGTTTTTCAAACGGTTTGAACAGCACCAGGCTGCCGGCGCGCACCGGCTGGGAGCGGCCGTCGGCGTCGATGACGCCTTCGCCGCTCAGAATCAGAAAGGCTTCCAGCTCGTCGTGCTTGTGCGGCTGGCTTTCCCCGCCGGGCTCGACGACGCCGTAGGCCAGCCGCACCTGCTCCTGCTCGCCCAGGCCGGCGATGGAAGCCATCTCGATGCCGAAAGCCGGCGCCAGCTGCGCTTCGTTCAATTCTATGATGTGCATGATCGGCTACCCCTTGGTGAGAGTGTGGTTGAGCAGGGCGACGGCTTCCGCGGCAACGCCGGGCGCCAGGCGATAACCGGAGCCGTTGCACGCTCCGACGAACAGAATGCGTCGATGCCGGCCGAGGTATTGCGCCAGCGGCTCGCGGCTTGGGCTGTAGGCGTCGCAGAACACCCTACCCGAGCCCGCCAGCGACGCCAGCTCCAGCGCAACGTCCTTCAACGCCTCGCGCGCCTCCGCGATCTCGCGGGCCTCCACCCTGGCCTGCCGGCACTGCTCCGGCGACACGTCCCATTGCTGGCAGGTGTAGCTGAACAGCCAATGCCCGCGGTGCGGCAGCGGCGCCAGAAAAGCGTCCTCGGCGGGGAAGAACAGCGCGGCCCCCTCCTCCGCCGGCCGCTGAATATGCAGGGCCACCACTTTCTTGACGCGGACGCCTAGCCCGGCGGTCAGCCCGCTCCAGCAGCCCTCGTTGACCCACGGCCCGGGGGCCAGCACCACGGCGTCGGCGGCCAGCTCCCGGCCGCTGGACAGGGTCAGGCGAACGCCGTCGGCGCTCTCGTCCAGCGCCTCGGCCCCGACGCCCTCCAACACCTCGGCGCGATCGCGCAGACGCTGCGCGTACCATAAGGCCAGCCCCTGCACATCCGTCACATGACAGTCCGGCATCCGCCACAGCTCGCGGCCGGCCGGCAGATCCGGCGCGACGCGCGACTTTTCCTCCGCCGACAAGGGCAGCAGGCCGGCGCAGCGGGCGCGGACCTCCTCGGCGTCGGCCGCGCCGGCCGCGACGAAAAAGTCGAAGCCGTGCATGGGCAGCTGCGGATGGCGGGCGCGCAAGGTCTGGTAGTAATCCGCGCTGGCCGCGCTCAGTTGGCGCACGCGCTCGGAGCGCCCCACCGGGAAATGGACGCCGGCGGAATACATCGACGCTCCCGCGCCGACCAAACCGCGGTCCACCAGGGTGAGCCGGGCCCGCGGCTCGCGCTCCAGCAGGCGCGCGGCTATCGTGCAGCCGAGAATGCCACCGCCGACGACGATGATGCGAGGCGCCATCATGCCCATTCCCTCTTGCTCTTGCGCTCGGCCGCGAACGTCGAGGCCAGCGGCGCCCAGGACACGAAGGCGGCGTCGACGTTGTCGACGCGCGGCGCGTCCAGCATGCGGTTGATGACAATCTGGCTGCGCCACGCGGTCAGGCTGAGGTTGGGATCGGCCAAGCCGCGCTGCTGGCGGATGGCGTTCAGAATGAACAAGCTGCGATTGCGCGGCAGCTTGCCCAGCGCCGCGTAATCGCGGTCGACGGCGATTTCCTCGCCCTCGCGCTCCAGGCGCTCCCGCAGCGGCTGCAGAAAGGGCGTGGGCGCCGGCTTGAATCCGCTGGCCCAGATCACCACGTCCGCTTCCAGCGTTTCCGACGCGTTGGCGCCCAAATGGCTGGCGGCAATGGACCAGCGCTCGCCGTTCCGACCGATGGCGCGCACCTCGCGGAAGGGCAGCAAGCTGATGTCGATAGGCGCGCGTTCGATGAAGCGCAGCGAATAGATCTGTTGGTAAAGGCTGCGCAAGGTGCATTCGGAAATGCCGTCGCTGCTGAGCAGATTGCGCTTGATGAAGGCGCTGCGGAATATCTCGTCCTGCTCGTAAAAGTAGTTGGAATGAGTAGGCGTATACAGGTCGTTGGTGAACGGGGAATCGTCGAGCGGGAAGTAGTTCTCCCGGCGCGACAACCAGCTCAGCGCGGCCGGCGCCTGGCCGCCGCCTCGGCGCAGCAAATCCAGCACCACCTCGGCGCCGGACTGTCCGCCGCCTATCACCAACACGCGCTTGCCCGCCGCGACGCCAGCCTTGGCGGCGAAATCGCTAATGTGGAAATGCGTGACCTCGTCGAGACAGGAACGCGCGAAGTCCGGCACCTCCGGCACAATGCCGACGCCGACGACCACATTGTCGCCCTGCACCCTTCGCTTCGTGGTCTGCACCACGAAGGCGGCGCCGTCGAAATCCACCTCCAGCACCCGTTCGCCAAAGCAGATATTGCCGTTGCTCTCCGCCGCCCATTTCAAATAGTCGCGGAATTCCAATCGCGACACCTGATCGAATCGCGCATTGAGAAACTGCAGCAATCTACCGTGCTGATGCAGATAGGAAACAAAGGAAAAGCGGTTGGTCGGGTCCGCCAGCGTGACCAGATCCTTGAACAGGGAGACCTGCAGCCCCGCGCCTGGAATCATCATGCCGTCGTGCCAGGTGAACGCCGCTTTCTGTTCGAAGAAGATGCTCTTGATGTCGTGCTGGCCATGCAAGAGCGAAGCCACGCTCAGATTGGACGGCCCGCTGCCGATGCCGATGCAGTGGTATTTCATGGTGTATTGGCACTCGAAGTGTATGCAAGACAAAAGGAGCCGCGATGAACTGCGCGTCGCAGCAGCGGAAAACCCAACCGGCACTCTCATTCGCAATCAACAACAACCGCAAAACCGCCAAAACATCGCCGGGGGCGAAACACCGCCCGCTCCGGCATGAACATCCGCTGTTTCGTCCAGACCAGTACTAAAGACCAGGCCGTATCCCGTTGTAGAAACGCCCCAGGCGTCGTTTCGTCTCCACGCTCGCCCAACTCCATGCCGCTACGCCGCCATGGACAGCCGCGCCGAAAACCCCCGTCTTCCGTGGCTGGGAGGCCGAATTCCGCAAGCCGTATCGATCGATATATTCCAATGTCATTCAAGTTATCACATGACTTTTGTCATGTCAAACAACATTAAAAACCAAAAATAGATGATAATCGTCAAATAGATACCATCAATCAGGACAGTTTTCGGGGGAATAAAATCTGTCGTCATCCCGACGACGATGACGGCGAATCCGGACGGACGCCGCCGCTTCAAACGCAAAACAGGCCGGGAATCCCGGCCTGTTTTGCTAGAGCACCTGACTTGTAATCAGAGAGCCGCGATACTGGCTCAAGCCAGCTGGAAGGGATACACCGAACCCAAGCCCAGGATGCCGCTTAACTCGTCCAAGGCGGTTCGGCTTTCGATCAGCAGCTGCGGATCGGCCAGGTCATCGCTGCTCAGGCGGTCGCGGTAGTGACGCTCCACCCAGCCGTTGAGCGTGGAGAACAACGCGTCGCTCATCAGCACCTTGGGGTTGACCGCGGCGATCTCCGCCGAGGACAGCGCCACGCGCAGCCGCAGGCAGGCGGGGCCGCCGCCGTTCTGCATGCTCTGCTTGAGGTCGAACACCTTGACCTCGTCGATGGGGCCGCCGCCGGCGGCCAGCTTGCCAAGGTAGGTCCAGACGCGCGGCTGATTACGGCACTCCTCCGGCACCACGATGATCATCTTGCCGTCCGGCTTGGACAACAGCTGGCTGTTGAACAGATAACTCTTCACCGCCTCCTCGACGCTGACCTCCGCAGCCGGCACCTCCACCGAGACAAAGTCGCCGCCGACAGCCGCCAGCTTGGCGCTCAGCTCGGCCAGCACCTTGTGCTGATCGAGGAAGGATTTCTCGTGGTGGAACAGCACCTGACGGTTGCCCACCGAGATCACGTCGTTGTGGAACACGCCGGCGTCTATGGTGTCCGGGTCCTGCTGCGCGTAGACCACGCGCTCCGCACTCAAGCCGTGCAAGCGCGCCACCGCCTGGCAGGCTTCCAGGGTCTGGCGCGCCGGGAACTTGGCCGGCTTGGGATAACGGGCATCGAAAGCCGCCGCGCCGAACACGAAGAACTCCACCCCCGCGCCGTCGTACTCGGCGCAGAAACGGGTGTGGTTGGCCGCGCCCTCGTCGCCGAAGTGCATCTGCGCCGGCAGCGCCGGATGCACGGCGAAGCGGGACTCGTCGGCGAACATCGCCCGCAGCAGCCGGCCCGTGGTCGGATGCTCGATCGAACGGTGGAATTTATTGTTCAAATTGGCCGGGGTGAAATGCACGCGGCCGTCGGCGGTGTCGCCGGACGGGCTGACGGTGGCGGCATTGGCCGTCCACATGCAGGAGGCCGAGCAGGCCGCGGCCAGGATGGCCGGCGCTTCCTTGGCGGCGCGCGCCACCACCTCGGCGTCGCTGCCGCCAAAGCCCAGCAGACGCAGGCTGGCCACGTCCGGACGCTCGTGCGGGGCCAACACGCCCTGCTTGAAGCCCAGGTCGTGCAAGGCCTTCATCTTGGCCAGGCCCTGCTTGGCGGCCAGCTTGGGATTGGACGCGGCGCTGACATTGCTGGTGGACGCCACATTGCCGAAGGACAGGCCGCTGTAGTTGTGCGTCGGGCCCACCAGGCCGTCGAAATTCACTTCATAGGCGTTCACAGCGTGATCCCCGGCGAGAGTTGGGCCGGCACGGTCAGGCTGTCGCATTCCAGCGAGGCCACCGGATAGGCGCAGTAATCGGCGGCGTAATAGGCGCTGGCGCGATGGTTGCCGGAGGCGCCTACGCCGCCGAAGGGCGCGGCGCTGGACGCGCCGGTCAAGGGCTTGTTCCAGTTCACCACGCCGGCGCGGCTTTCCAGCAGATAACGCTCGTACAACGCGCGCTCGTCGGACAACACGCCGCCGGCCAGGCCGAAGCGGGTGTCGTTGGCGATGGCGATGGCTTGATCGAAATCGGCGTAGCGTATCACTTGCAGCAGCGGGCCGAAGTATTCCTCGTCCGGACGCGCGGCGGCGGTGGTGTCGATGATGCCCGGGCTCAGCAGCGCCGCGTCCGGCGTCAGCCGGCGCATTTCCAGCAGCGCCTTGCCGCCGGCGGCCAGCATCGCGGCCTGGGCCTGCAACAGCGCCTCGGCGGCGGCGCTGGAGATCACCGCGCCCATGAAGGGCGCCGGCTCGGCGTCGTATTTGCCGACGCGCAGCTTGGCCGCCACCTCCACCAGCCGCGCCAGCAGCGCGTCGCCCCAGGCGCCTTGCGGCACCAGCAGCCGGCGCGCGCAAGTGCAGCGCTGGCCGGCGGAGACGAAGGCGGACTGAACGATGTGGTGGACGGCGGCGTCGATGTCCTGGACGCCTTCCACGATCAGCGGGTTGTTGCCGCCCATTTCCAGCGCCAGGATCTTGTCCGGATGGCCGGCGAAGTTCTTGTGCAGCAGCGCGCCGGTGGCGGAGCTGCCGGTAAAGAACAGGCCGTCGATGCCGGCGTGGCCGGCCAGGGCCGCGCCGGTGTCGCGCGCGCCTTGCAGCAGCGCGATCACGCCGGCCGGCAGGCCGGCTTCGGCCCACAAGCGCACCGTTTCCTGTGCCGTCCACGGCGTCAGTTCGGACGGCTTGAAGATCACCGCGTTGCCGGCCAAGAGCGCCGGCACGATGTGGCCGTTGGGCAGGTGGCCGGGAAAGTTATAAGGGCCGAACACCGCCACCACGCCGTGTGGCTTGTGGCGCAGCACCGCCTGGGCGTCGCCCATGGCGGCGGCGCGTTCGCCGGTGCGCTCGTGGTAGGACTTCAGCGAGATGTCCACCTTGTTGACCATGGTGGTCACTTCGGTCAGCGCCTCCCACAAGGGCTTGCCGGTTTCCTGGGCGATGACGCGGGCCAGCGCGTCCTTGTTGGCGCTCAGGAGTTCGCCGAAGCGCTTGGCCACCGCAACCCGCGCATCCAGCGGCGTGCGCGCCCAGTGCTTGAACGCGGCGCGGCCGGCGGCCACGGCGGCGTCCACCTGGGCGGCGTCGGCCGCGCGGCCCTGCCACAGCGGGCTATTATCGGCCGGATTGGTTTTGTTCAGCGCCGCGCCGGCGCCTTCCAGCCATTGTCCATTGATGAATAAGCTGCTCACTATGCATTCTCCTTGGGATAGAGCGCGACGCAGCGCAGATGGCCGCCCTCTTCCACGTTCAGCGCTTGCGCCTGTTCCGGCGTCAGCAGGATTTCATGGGTGGGCGCCAGCGTCTCGGCCAGGATGACGCGGAAGCCGGCCAGCGAGTCGTTGGACACCAGGTAGAAGTTCTTGTCGCCTTCCGGCAGCGGGTCCGCCAGGCGCGCCGCAACCGTCGCGCTTTCCTTCACCGCGCGGATTTCGCTGGTATAGGTCTGCACCGTCGGGCCGGCGTCGAAGATGTCGACATAGCCCTCGTAGCGGAAGCCTTCGGATTCCAGCATCGCCACCGCTGGGCGGGTGTTTTCGTGAGTCTGGCCGATCACCGCCTGCGCCTCCGGCGGCAGGAAGTCGATGTAGACCGGGTGCTTGGGCATCAGCTCGGCGACGAAGGCCTTCTGGCCGACGCCGGTCAGGTAATCGGCGTGGGCGAAGTCGATGGAGAAGAAATGGCGGCCCAAACCTTCCCAGAACGGCGAGCGGCCGGCCTCGTCGGACACGCCGCGCATCTCGGCCACCACCAGCTTGCCGAACAGCTGCGGGAACTGGGCCAGGAACAGGAAGCGGCTCTTGGACAGCAGGCCGCCGTTGCGGTTGGCGCGGTAGTCCGGGTGCAGGAACAGCGTGCACAGCTCGGAATGGCCGGTGTGGTCGTTGGACAGGAACAGGGTGTCGTGGCGCGAGTAGACGCCCAGCTCCTCCGAGGCGTGGACGATGGTGCCGACGCGGTAGTTGTACCACGGCTCCTTCAGGCCCACCGCGGCCTCCAGCGCGCAGATGCCGGCGATGGCGCCGGTGGCGCCGTCTTCCATCACGAAGACATAGCCTTGATCGGCCTTGTCCAGCTCGCTGGCGAAAGACAGCACCGAGCGGGCGATGCGGCGCGACAACCGCTCTTCGTTGACCGGCAGCGAGGTCAGGCCGACGCCAGCGCTGCGCGCCAGATTCATCAGGCCGTCCAGGTCCTTGTGGGCTACGGGGCGGATGAACATCATGCTGCGGACTCCTTCTGCTGCAAACCGGCCACTTGAACCTGGCCGCCGCTGGCGAGGCCCAGCGCGCGGGCGGCGTCGGGATTGATGAAGGCCACGCCGTCCACCACCGCCACGCGACACACCGCGGCGGCGAACTCGCTGGATTCGAGATTGCTCAACAGCTGCGGCTGCGCCTGCTCCGGCAGGCTGGCCAGCACTTCCACCGGATAACAACGGCTGGTTTCCAGCGTTCTCAGCCGGTCCACTTCGGCGGTGAGCACCGCGCCGCCGTCGAAGATGTCGATGTAGTTGTCGGCCTCGAAGCCCTCGTTGCACAGCAGTTGGCAAGAGCGCTCGAAACTGGCGTGGATCTGGCCGATGGCGTGCTGCGCCTCGTCCGGCAACAGCGGCACGTAGATAGGGTAGCTGGGCATCAGTTCGGCGATGAAGGTCTTGCTGTGGCTGACGAAAGCCTGCTCCACCTGCAGGAAATCCATATTGAAGAAGCGGCGGCCGATGGCGTTCCAGAACGGCGACTGGCCGGCGTCGTCGTGAATGCCCTGCATCTCCGCGATCACGCGGCGGCCGAAGCGCTCGCGCTTGCTGGCGATGAAGAGCAGCCGGGCGCGCGACAACAGCTCGGCGGCCAAGGGCTCCAGATGGCCATCCACGTAGAAGCCGCACAGCTGCACCATGCCAGTCAGGTCATGGCACATATTCAGCACGTGCACGCGGTTGTTGACCTTCAGCGCGCGCGAGGCGTGCACGAAGATTTCGCTGCGGTAGCTGTAGAAGGGCTCGTCGAAACCGGCGGAAGCGTTGATCGACGCGGTGCCCAGCACCTGGCCGCCTTCCTCCAGCACGAACATATAGTATTCGCAGCCTGAATCGCCGATGGCTTCGTGTTCGAAGGCGGACACAGACTGTTGAATGCGTTCGAACAGCTTTTCCCGGTTGTTGGGCAAGCTGGTGACGCCGATGCCGCTGGCCACCGCCATGCGTTCGATGGCGGGCAGATCGGCAGTGCGGACGGGACGCACGGTAAGCATGGGACATCTCCCCTAATCGCTGAAATCCGGCCGGACCGTGGCGGGACCGCGGCGCAGCATCACCCGCGCGCCTGCCGGGGGCAGGAACGTGGGCGGATAACGGTATTGTGTCTGGAGCAAGGGCGGCCGGCGGCCGCCCGGAATCGGTGCAGCGAGGCCCTTATTGAGCTGAAGTCAGTTCGGCGATGGCCGCTTCAAAACGCGCCAAGCCTTCGTCGATGTCCTGATCCTCGATCACCAGCGACGGCGCCAGGCGCACCACGCTCAAGCCGGCCACCAGCAACATCAGCCCCTGCTTTTCAGCGGCTTTCAGAAACTCCTTGGCGCGGCCGGCGTAAGCGTCGGTCAGCACGCAGCCCAACAGCAGGCCCATGCCGCGCACGGTCTTGAACACCTGGTATTTGGCGTTGATCGCGTTCAGGCCGTCGACGAAGCGCTGGTGCTTGGCGCGCACGCCGTCCAGCACCGCCGGTTCCTTGACCAGTTCCAGCACCTTGTACGCCACCGCGCAAGCCAGCGGGTTGCCGCCGTAGGTGGAGCCGTGGGTGCCGATGCCGAAGCTCTTGGCCACTTTCTCGGTGGTCAGCATCGCGCCGATCGGGAAACCGCCGCCAATGCCCTTGGCGGAGCTGAGGATGTCCGGGGTCACGCCGTATTCCTGGTAGGCGAACAGCGAGCCGGTGCGGCCCACGCCGCTTTGCACTTCGTCGAACACCAAGAGCGCATTGTACTGATCGCACAACTGGCGCGCGGCTTCCAGGAAGGCCTTGTCGGCCGGCATCACGCCGCCCTCGCCCTGGATGGGTTCGATCACCACCGCACAGGTCTGGTCGGAGATGGCCGCCCTCAGCGATTCGATATCGTTGTATTCGAAGTGGGCGATGCCGCCCGGCACCGGGCCGAAGCCTTCGGTGTA
The DNA here is from genome assembly GCF_002081825.1 of Chromobacterium haemolyticum. Taxonomy (GTDB): domain Bacteria; phylum Pseudomonadota; class Gammaproteobacteria; order Burkholderiales; family Chromobacteriaceae; genus Chromobacterium; species Chromobacterium fluminis. The sequence goes on from NZ_MUKU01000017.1 coordinate 44,399, forward strand.
CTTGGGCTGGCCGCCGACGCTGACGGTGAACAAGGTGCGGCCGTGGAAGGAGTTCTTGCAGGCCAGGATCTGGTTCTTTTCCGGGCCGAAGTGATCGGAACCGTATTTGCGCGCCAGCTTGAAGGCGGCTTCATTGGCTTCCGCGCCGGAGTTGCAGAAGAACACGCGCTCGGCGAAGGTGGTCTCGGTCAGCAGCTTGCCCAGCTTCAAAGCCGGCTCGTTGGTGAACACATTGGACACGTGCCACAGCTTGGAAGCTTGCTCGGTCAAAGCCGCCACCAGCTGCGGGTGGCAATGGCCCAGCGAGTTGACGGCGATGCCGCCGGCGAAATCGATGAATTCGCGGCCGCTCTGGTCCCATACGCGGGAGCCCAGGCCCTTGACCGGGATGAAGCCGGCCGGGCCGTAATTGGGGACCATGACTTGGTCGAAATCGGCGCGCGTTACAGTATTGCTCATCTTGATGGTTCCCTTCCTGCTCTATCGTTGTTTCTTATCCGTCTCATGAAATCCTGAGCCGGTCGTGATGCCGGCTTTATCGACGATTTCATGAAGTTTCAATGATTCTAAGGTAAGCCCGTCGCAAATCCATATCCGGTTTGCGACACCGCCGTATACATTCCTTGATACAGCGCAATAAATTTTGTCCGACAACATCCATTACAGAGGGAAACTGTGTCCAGTCCTGCTGTAAACGCCGCCCTCCGGCCCGCTGCGGGATGAGCAAGATAGATCAACATTATTGCCTTAATCAACGCCTAAGCGCCTATTCGCAATGAAAAACGCCCAGGCCAGCGGCCCGGGCGTCCTTGCCTTGCCCGCATCGGCGCTCAGTCGCCGCCGCGCGCCTCCTGTCGACTAAAGCGTGCGCCGTCGCCGCTGACGCCGCGCCAATAAGGCGCTTCCGCGCCCTGGCCCGGCCGATACGGCGTCCAGTTGCGCCCGTCCGGCGAGAACTGCAACGGCTGGCCGGGGAATTCCGTCAACACCCCGGCCGCCCCGCTCGCCAGGCCCGGCGGCGCGATGCGCAGGCCGACGCCGGCGCCTTCCAGTTTGGCCGCCTCGCGCCAGCCCAGCACCGCGGCGAACTGCTGCCAGTCCCGGTTCAAGGCCGCGCGGTCCACCAAATGGCTGACGCCTAGCTGATAACGCTCGCCCTGGCGATAAGGCCGCTCCCAGCCGGCGCGGTGCCAGGCGCGCTCGGCCAGCGCCAGCAAGCGCGGATAGGCCATGTATTCAAACTGGGCGTCGCTGCGCATCACCTCGCTCCAGGCCTGGCCCTGTATGCCGGCGAAGCGCGCCGGCGCGGCCTCGCTGGGCACTTCGAAGGCCTTGCCCTGGCGGTCCGTCATCACCTCGGCGTTCTGCGGCAGATTGTCCGGCGCGAAGCTGAACACCTTATAGCTGTCGGTAGCGCGCGAGGCCCAGTAATAGCCGCGCTCCTTGGGGTTAAGCTCATAGGGGAAGTCGAAGTACAAATAATCCGGCATCGCCAGCACGGTCTGGAAACCCTTGTTGGCGAACTCGTGCGCTTCCTTGGCCGCGCCCCAGAACAAGGTGTCCCACTCGGTCACCATCACCTTGGCCGTGGCAAAGTCCTTGGGCGATTTAGCCCCCTTCAAACCATCCTGCCAAGCGCCCATCGTGGCGATGCCGCGCCGCGCCAGGATGCGGCTGACGTCTTCGGCAAACTGCAAGGGCAGGTCGGCGACGGTTTTCCCCGGCTGCCCCGCCAACAAGGCGCGGCAGGCCGGCGAGCGCTCCCAAGGCTTGTCCTGTTCCGCCAGCTTAATCTTGCCCTTGCCGGCCTCCTTGCCGGACAGGTCCTGGAAGCCGCCGCCCAACAGGATATTCTTGGCCTCGTCGCCGCCGAAATGCCAAGCGGCGAGCGGCGCGCCGGCCTCGCGGTGCATGGCGGCCACTTCCGACACCACTTTATCAACGAAGCGCGGCACGCCGGGCACGCAGGGATTGACATAGGTGTGGCGGTCGTAGAATTGCACCGACAAGGTATTGGAGCGGTCTTGCGGATCGATCAACCGGTAGGCCGAAGCCGCCTCCGGCTGGCCCAACTGGCTGAGATGACGGTAGCGCCGCTCCATCGCCATCACCGCCGCGCGCGCGTGCGCCGGCATGTCGATCTCCGGAATCACCTCGATGAAGCGCGCCTTGGCGTAACGCAGCAGCGCCACATACTGCTCGCGGCTCAAATAACCGCCGCCGGAACGGTTGTCCGGACCAGAGCCCAGTTGCGGCAACAGGCAATGATCCTCGTTCAGATCGTGGCAGCGTCGCGCGCCGACCTCGGTCAATTCCGGCAGGCCGTTGATCTGCAAGCGCCAGCCTTCGTCGTCGGAAAGATGCAAATGCAGTTTGTTGAGCTTGTAGGCGGCCATCTGCTCGATCAAGCGCTTGAGCGTGGCCGGCTGACGAAAATTGCGCGCCACGTCCACCATGAAACCGCGATGGCCGTAACGCGGCGCGTCTTCCACCGTCAGCGTCGGGATCTCTCCCCCGCCCTGCGGGATCAGGCCCAGCAAGGTCTGCGCGCCGTAAAACAGTCCGGCGGCGTCATGCGCGTCTATGCGTGCGCCGCCATGTTCCACCCGCAGGCGGTAGCCGCCGGCGACGGCGATGTCGGCCGGCAAACCCTTGACCACCGCGCCGCTGACCGGCAGGCCCTGCCCGGCCAGGCCCAGTTGACTGCTGCGCTGCGCCAGCGCTGCGCGCGCGTCCGGGGGCAAGACCGGCAGCCGCCAGCTCAGGCCGCCTACAGCCGCCTTGCCGCCGTCCGGCTTGACGCGCAGCGCGGCGGGAATCACCCGCGCGGCCACGTCGGCGGCGGCTAGTTGCGGGCCCCGGCGCGCAAACTCTCTATAGCGTTCGGCGGCGTCCATCAAGGGCCGCGCCTCCCCTGCCGGCGACTTCCATTCATCGCCCGGCAAGGGCAGCAAATAGCTGGCGTCGTCATCGTCATTGCGCGCCAGCACCGCCGGCGCCTGACCCTCCGCCACCAGGTAAGGCCGCGGCAGCACGTCGCTGTTGTGCAACATCCAGTACTCGGCCACCAGCGGCAGCTCCAACTTGGCGCCGGCGGCGATGCCGGCGAAGCCGGGCTTGGGGGTCAGCCGGTACAGGTCGCCGGTCAGATGACTCAATTCGAAGTCCAGACTATCCACGCGCAGCAGCCGGCGGATGCTGTGCAGATACAAAGTCCAATCCTTGGCCGGCACCGCGGCCGAACCGTGGTTGTGCAGGATCAGCCTCCCTTTCAAACAGCTGCCCCAGTCCGCGCCCAACTCCACGCAGGGCGCGCCGGCGGCCGCCCCCTTATTGCTGTCCACCACTACGGCCAGAGACAGATCCCGCGCCAGCGCCGCGACATCCGGCTGCGCCCAAGCCAGCGCGCTGGCCGACAACAGGCCCGCCGCCAATAGTTGTTTCGTCCTCATGCTCACCTCTGCGATTTGCGTGGCGCGCCGCGCGGCGGAGCTTATCCGCCCGCCTCCCATTCGTCATCCGCATGCCACCGTGGGCACAGGCTAACTGGTATTAATGTGGTATTCAATGCTCAAGATCAAAATCGCGCTCTCCCGCCGCTGGCTGCTAGCATGATGATGGCGGAATGCAAATATCTGTGAAGCCGGGGAACGCCGGCGTCATGCCGACGGTCTAGCCGCGGTTGCCGCCGGATCCGCCGCTACGGGCGGACGGCGCGCCATCACTCAATACCAACAGGAACGCATCATGCGCAAGACTCTATCGCTCGGCCTGCTATTGCTGGCCGCCCTGCCCGCACTGGCCCAGGACGCAACAGACCCGCAAACCTTGTTCAGCCTGCCGCTCACCGCGTTCAAGGCAGCGGACCGCGATGCCTCGCAACGGCTGTACCGTGCCCCGGACGCTCAACTGAACGCTTACAAATCCATCGTGGTGGAGCCGCTCTATTTCATGCGTCACCAGCCGGACGGCGATTGGCAATTGCTGCAGAGCGGCGAGGAAAACCGGATCGCCGCCTATTTTCAGCGACGGATGACCGAGGAATTGCATAAGGTCGGCATCCCGGTCAGCCGCGAGGCGCTGCCAGACAGCGCCCGCCTGCGCGTGGCCGTCACCGGCATGGCCCAGGAACGGCCGGGCGTGGCGCCGCTGGACATCCTGCCGATCAAGGCGGTGTTCAATCTGGGCCGTCTGGCCGCCGGCAAGGAGCCTTACCTGACCAAGGTGGCCAGCATGGGGCAACTGGAAGACGCCAATAGCGGCAAACTGCTGGCCGGCAGCGTCAATCTGCGCAAGAGCGACAAGAGCCGCCAGCGCGGCGAACCAGTCAAATTGGAGAGCCTGGAAAACCTGATCGACGACTGGTGCCGCGACAGCGCCAAACTGCTGGCGCGAGGCATGGCGGTCAAGCCCGCCCAGCCCTGAACGCTGACCATGAAAAATGCCGGCCCCTTTCACGGGTACCGGCGTTTTTATATCCAAGCTCTCTTTAGAAGCTAGTCCTGTAGAACATCACGATTTGCACACGCTCTTGGCAAAAGCATCAAAGCCTATATTCTTGCGCTTGGCCAAACACATTGAACGGCAAGCCTTGTCGAATGCTGCTGGCTTGTAGCTATCATCAAGCTCGGCGATACCGCGTGCGCTCCAGCCGGGAAAATCATCGCGTAGCTTTGCATTACAATCATTTCCGTTTTGACCGGCGTCTACACATGAATCGGCGTACTTATAAACCCACTGGCAGTTCTCCTTGCTAAGTTCCGCTTTGGACTTGACGCGCTTAACCGTCTTCGCCGGCTTTTCACCATCAAAAACCACGGTTTCCTGTCTACCGTTCTCCGGACTGAAAACCACTTTCAAACGTTCGCCTTCAACACGGGCGGTCGCCTCGACACCCATGGAGAAATCCCCCAGCTTGAATTTTTTGCTGGCACCTCCCTTGCTTACCGTCAGCAGATAAAAGCTTTGCTCCACACAGCCGCTGCCACCGCAATGGCTGTTGAACAAGACCACATCTTTGTCCTTGAGCTGAAAGCTTCCTTGCAGATAAATATTATTATCATCCGCGTCATGCAGTAGTTTCTTGCCTAAGTGCAGTTGGCCGGCGCCATCTTCAGAAACCGTGCCATAGCGGGTTTTCACACTTTCGGCGCTACAGACATTGGCTAGCAATAGATTGAACACCAAGGCGCAAAACAATATTTTTCTCATCATCAACCCACTCCTAATATTCAAAAGCGTCTGATTTTGTCATTTTCATTCATAAAATTCCAATCAAAAGACATGTAAGTAAGCGCGACAGGCATAAAGACCCTACATGACGGCAATAAGCGAGCGCTAAAAGCGGACGTAAAAAACCCCCTGCCTTGGCAGGGGGTGATTTGAGCCGGCGGCCGCTCCGCATTGGAACGGCGCTCAGGCTGGCTTACTGGGTTTTCAGACCGAAGGAATCGGCAGTCGCCTGCGCGGTTTTCGCTTCTTCTTCCAGCAGGGCCTTGATGGACAGGCGGATGCGGCCGCGGTCGTCCATTTCGATGGCCTTGACCTTCACGATCTGGCCTTCTTTCAGATAGTCGGCCACATTCTTGATGCGCTCGTTGGCGATCTGGGAAATGTGGACCAGACCATCCTTGCCCGGCAGGATGGACACGATGGCGCCTACGTTGTTGTCGAGGATCTTGACCACGGTGCCTTCGTACACCTTGCCCACTTCCACTTCAACAGTGATCTCTTCGATGCGCTTCTTGGCAGCTTCCGCGCCTTCGTTGCTGACCGAAGCGATGGTAATGGTGCCGTCTTCCTCGATATTGATCTCGCAGCCGGTGTCCTTGGTGATGGAGCGGATGGTTTCGCCGCCCTTGCCGATCACTTCGCGGATCTTGTCCGGGTTGATCTTCATCACGTACAGACGCGGAGCGTGAGCGGACAGCTCTTGCGGGCCGTCCACGGCTTCCTTCATCAGGCCCAGGATGTGCATGCGGCCTTCTTTGGCCTGATCCAACGCCACCTGCATGATTTCCTTGGTGATGCCCTGGATCTTGATGTCCATCTGCAGCGCGGTCACGCCCGCGGCGGTACCGGCGACTTTGAAGTCCATGTCGCCCAGGTGATCTTCATCGCCCAGGATGTCGGTCAGCACCGCGAAGCGGTTGCCTTCCAGGATCAGACCCATGGCGATGCCGGCCACGTGCGCCTTCAGCGGCACGCCGGCGGACAGCAGCGACAGGCAGCCGCCGCACACGGAAGCCATCGACGAGGAACCGTTGGATTCGGTGATTTCCGACACCACGCGCATCGAGTAACCAAACTCGGATTCCGGCGGCAGCACGGCAACCAGCGCGCGCTTGGCCAGGCGGCCGTGGCCGATTTCGCGGCGCTTCGGCGGGCCCATGCGGCCGGCTTCGCCGGTGGAGTACGGCGGGAAGTTGTAGTGCAGCATGAAGCGCTCGGTGTATTCGCCGGCCAACGCGTCGATGATCTGCTCGTCCTGCTTGGTGCCCAGGGTGGTCACCACCATGGCTTGGGTTTCGCCGCGGGTGAACAGCGCGGAACCGTGGGTGCGCGGCAGCACGTTGTTGCGGATGCTGATCGGGCGCACGGTGCGGGTGTCGCGGCCGTCGATGCGCGCTTCGCCGGCCAGGATCTGACCGCGAACGATTTCGGCTTCCAGACCCTTGAAGATGCCTTTGATCTCATTGGCCTTCAGGGTGTCGGTATTTTCGTTGATCAGGCCGGCCTTGACCGCGTTCCAGGCATCGTTGATCGCCACGGTGCGCGCTTGCTTCTGACGAAGGCGGAAGGCGTTGGCCAGTTGCTCGCCGGCAATGGCGCGCACTTGGGCGATCAGCTCTTCATTAGCGACCGGAGCGGCCCAGTCGAACATCACCGGATTCACTTCGTCGGCCAGTTCGTTGATGGCCTTGATCGCGGCTTGCATTTGCTCGTGGCCAAACACCACGGCGCCCAGCATCACGGCTTCCGGCAGCTCCTTGGCTTCGGATTCCACCATCAGCACCGCGCGCTCGGTACCGGCAACCACCAGGTCCATTTCGGAGGCGGCCAACTCGGTGCGGGTCGGGTTCAGGATGTATTCGCCATTGGCGTAGCCAACGCGCGCGGCGCCGATCGGGCCGGCGAACGGCAGGCCGGAAATGGCCAGAGCGGCGGAAGCGCCGATCATCGCCGGGATGTCGGAATCCACTTCCGGGTTCAGCGACATCACGGTGGCGACGATTTGCACGTCGTGGAAGAAGCCTTCCGGGAACAGCGGGCGGATCGGACGATCGATCAGGCGGCTGGTCAGCACTTCCTTCTCGGACTGCTTGCCTTCGCGCTTGAAAAAGCCGCCCGGGATCTTGCCGGCGGCGTAGGTGCGCTCCAGATAGTCCACGGTCAGCGGGAAGAAGTCCTGGCCCGGCTTGACGTTCTTGCCGCCAACCACGGATACCAGCACTACGGTGTCTTCAACGGAGACGATGACGGAGCCGGACGCTTGACGCGCGACTTCGCCGGTTTCCACGGTCACGGTGTGACGGCCGTATTGGAAAGACTTAGTGATTTTATTGAACACAGGGTTTCCCTAATCTTTTGTGTGTGACAAATAATCGCAAGCTAAAAAAACAACGGGAACCCCTAAAAATTCCGACCTGTTGCGCCGATCCGAATTTTTAGAGGCTCCCCCCGTTGTTACAGCAGTAATGCTCGCGATCTTGATGCGGCATGAAAAAGTCGCAGCACGCTGCGACTTTTCCAAAACCCAACCTTACTTGCGCAGACCCAGACGGGCGATCAATGCGCGATAGCTATCGGCATCGGTGCGCTTCAGGTAATCCAGCAGACGACGACGACGGCTAACCAGCTTCAACAGACCACGACGGCTGTGGTGATCCTTGGTGTTGGCTTTGAAGTGCGGGGTCAGGTCGTTGATGCGAGCGGTCAACAGAGCCACTTGCACTTCGGACGAACCGGTGTCGCCTTCGCTGCGCTGGAAGTCTTTAACGATGTCTGCTTTTTGAGCGGCGGTCATTGCCATTTTGGGGTAACTCCAAATTATCAGTAGGGGTTTTTCAACCCGACAAGTGCAGCGAGCAAGCAAGGCCGAAACCTCGACAACCCATCAACACTCCGGTCGCGGCCCTAAGGCCGCCGGCGTTCAAGACGTCGCCGCCTTGCTCGCCAGGAGCCGGATCGGATGCAGGCGACCATCGTCGCGCGCCTCGCCCAGCCCCAAAAATTCCCGGCTTACCTCGCGGTAAATCCGGAAACGCTGCATTTTCGCACATTTTTCGGTAAAACGCACGGGCTGCCCATGCATGAATTTACCGGCCTCGTCGGCGGCCAACTCCGCCTCCGGCAGATGGCGCACCAGGATGTCCGCCGGCAGCAGCAAGGCCTCGCGTTGCAGCATTTCCAACGCCTCGATGTCGGCCAACTGCAAGGCTTCGTCCAGCGAAAAACCACCGGTGGCGGTACGGCGCAAACCGGTCAAATGCGCGCCGCAACCCAAGGCTTCGCCGATGTCGCAGGCCAGGGTGCGGATATACGTGCCCTTGCTGCACAGCACCTCGATCACCGCGGTGTCGCCGTCCAGGCTGATCAACTCCAGCTTGCGGATGTGCACCTGCCGCGCCTCGCGCTCGATCTCGATGCCGGCGCGAGCGTACTCGTACAAGGGCTTGCCCTGATGCTTGAGCGCCGAATACATCGGCGGCACCTGGGAGATTTCACCGCGGAAACCCGCCATTGCCGCCAACAAGCCGTCGCGGTCGAAAGCCACCGGCCGCTCGGACACCACCTCGCCCTCCACATCGCCCGTAGTGGTGACCACGCCGAACTTCACCGTGGCGCAATAACCCTTGTCCGCGTCCAACAGATAAGAAGAAAACTTGGTGGCCTCGCCCAGGCATACCGGCAACAGGCCGGTGGCCAGCGGATCCAGCACGCCGGTATGGCCGGCCTTGGCGGCGTTCAACAGCCAGCGCGCCTTTTGCAAGGCGCCGTTGCTGGAGATGTCGTAGGGCTTGTCGATCAGCAGCACGCCATCTATCGGGCGGCGATTGCTGCGCGGCTTGCTCATTCCTTGCCCTCGGCGCCGTCCTCGCCGGACGGGGCTTCCTGGACGCCGAATTTTTCGGCGTCCTCGCGCGCCACCTGATTGATCAGGCTGGTCATGTGCATGCCGCGCTCCACCGATTCGTCGTAGACGAAATGCAACTGCGGCGTGGTGAAGATCTTGATGCTGCGGCCCAGTTCGGAGCGCAGATAGCCGGCGGAGCTTTCCAGCGCCTCCTGCGTCGCTTCGCGGGTCTTCTCGTCCATCACGGTGTAGAACACCTTGGCGTGCGAGTAGTCCCGGGTCACTTGCACCAGGGTGATGGTGATCCAACCCGCGCGCGGATCTTTCAAACCCTTGCGGGTCAGTTCCGCCAATTCGCGCTGAATCTGTTCGGCGATGCGGTCGGAACGGGAGAAACCTTTTTTGGCTTTTGCCATATCACTTCCAATCAACTTTGCACGGCGTCGCCGCCGCTCAAGGCCACGAAACCCACGAAATGGCACGGTCCGAACCGCCATGTCATTTCGTGGTTTTCGCGGCGAAAATTAAAAAAGGCGAGCGCCCGCCGACCTCACGGTCAGACCGGCGCCCGCCCCTGGCGTCTCGCTTACAGAGAGCGCGCCACTTCCACGATTTCGAACGCTTCCAGCTGGTCGCCTTCTTGGATGTCGTTGAAGTTTTTCAGCATCAGACCACATTCGTAGCCCTGCTTCACTTCCTTCACGTCATCCTTGAAGCGCTTCAAGGAATCCAGTTCGCCGGTATGCACCACCACGTGGTTGCGGATCAGACGGATCGAAGCGGTGCGCTTGATCATGCCGTCGGTCACCATGCAACCCGCGATATTGCCCACCTTGGATACCGGGATCACCTGACGGATTTCCACCGTGCCCAGGATCTGTTCTTTCTTCTCCGGAGCCAGCATGCCGGACAAGGCCGCTTTCACTTCGTCTACCGCATCATAGATGATGTTGTAGTAGCGGATGTCCACGCCTTCGCTCTCCGCCAGCTTGCGGGCGGCGGCGTCGGCACGGGTGTTGAAGCCGATCACGATGGCCTTGGAGGCGATCGCCAGGTTGACGTCGGACTCGGAGATGCCGCCCACGCCGGAGTGCAGGATGCCCACGCGCACTTCGTCGGTGGACAGCTTTTGCAAGCTGCCGGCCAGTGCTTCGTACGAACCTTGCATATCGGCCTTGATGATGATGGACAGGGTTTGCACCTCGCCCTCCGCCATCTGCGCGAACATATTCTCCAGCTTGGCCGCCTGCTGCTTGGCCAGGCGCACGTCGCGGAACTTGCCGGCGCGGAACAAGGCGATTTCACGCGCCTTCTTCTCGTCGGTCAGCACCATCGCGTCCTCGCCGGCCTGCGGCACGTCGGACAGGCCCAGGATTTCCACCGGAATCGCCGGACCGGCGGATTCGATGGCCTTGCCGTTTTCGTCCATCATGGCGCGAACGCGGCCGAAAGCGGTGCCAGCCAGTATCACGTCGCCCTTCTTCAGGGTGCCGGACTGCACCAGCAGCGTGGCCACCGGGCCGCGGCCCTTGTCGAGGCGAGCCTCGACGATGATGCCCTTGGCCGGCGCTTCCACCGGAGCCTTCAGTTCCAGCACTTCGGCTTGCAGCAGGATGGCTTCCAGCAGCGCATCGATGTTCAGGCCCATCTTGGCCGAAACTTCGATGAACTGAGTGTCGCCGCCCCAGTCTTCCGGCACCACTTCATGCGATACCAGTTCCTGGCGGATGCGCTCTACGTTGGCGCCCTGCTTGTCGATCTTGTTCACCGCCACCACCATCGGCACCTTGGCCGCTTTGGCATGGTGAATGGCTTCGATGGTTTGCGGCATCACGCCGTCGTCGGCCGCCACCACCAGCACCACGATGTCGGTGGCTTTGGCGCCGCGGGCACGCATCGCGGTAAACGCTTCGTGACCCGGGGTATCCAGGAAGGTGATCATGCCGCGCGGGGTTTCCACGTGGTAGGCACCAATGTGCTGGGTAATGCCGCCGGCTTCGCCCGCGGCAACCTTGGCGCGGCGGATGTAGTCCAGCAGCGAGGTCTTGCCGTGGTCGACGTGACCCATCACGGTCACCACCGGGGAACGCGGCAACTCGGCCACTTCCACGGTTTCGCCGCCGCCCAGTTCGAGATAGGCTTCCGGATCGTCGGCCTGAGCCGCCTTCGGCACATGGCCCATTTCTTCCACCACGATCATCGCGGTTTCCTGGTCCAGCACCTGGTTGATGGTCACCATCATGCCCATCTTCATCAGCGCCTTGATCACCTCAACGGCCTTGACGGCCATCTTGTGCGCCAAGTCGGCGACGGAAATGGTTTCCGGCACCAGCACTTCGTGCACGATAGGTTCGGTCGGCGTCTGGAAGGCGTGCTGATTGTTCTGCTTGTGACGGTTCTTGCCGCCGCGGGATTTCCAGTCGCTGCCGGCATCGCCGCCCTTGGTCCTCAGACCGCGGCCGCCCTTCTTATTGTCATCCCAGCGATCGCCGCCCTTCTTGTTACCGCTGCCACCCTTCTTGGCATCGGGACGGCCGGCCACGGTGGCCGGCACCGCCGGCGCTCCGGGCGCGCCAGCCGTAGCCGGACGCGGACCGCGGTTGTCGCCTGCCGGACGCGGGCCACGGTTGTCGCCTGCCGGACGCGGGCCACGGTTGTCGCCTGCCGGGCGCGGGCCGCGGTTGTCGCCTGCCGGACGCGGGCCACGGTTGTCGCCTGCCGGGCGCGGGCCGCGGTTGTCGCCTGCCGGACGACGGTCGTCGCGACGCGGTTCGTCACGGCGCGCCGGCTCTGCGGCGCGTACCGGCTCGGGAGCCGGTGGCGGCGGTGGCGGCTGCAGCGCGGCCTGGCGAGCGGCCTGACGGCGCTCTTCGCGTTCGATCTTCTCGCGCATCAGCGCTTCCTGACGGGCGCGGAACGCGGCTTGACGCTTTTCTTCCGCTTCGCGCGAGGCAATCTCTTCCGGGGTCAGGATGGACGCCACGGTGGGACGCTGCGCCGGCGCGGCCGGCTTGGGAGCGGCCGGCTTGGCAGCTTCCTGGCGCGGCGCTTCCGCCGGCTTGGACTCGGGCTTGGCTTCCGCCGCTTTCGGAGCGGTTTCCGGCTTAGGCTCGGGCTTGGCTTCCGGTTTCGGCTCGGGTTTGGCTTCCACCACCGGAGCCGGCGCCGGTTCCGGCGCCTTCACCGGCTCGGCCGGGCGGGATTCCGCCGCGGCGGGCTGAGCCGCGGATGCCTCTTCCGGGCGCACCACGAAACGCTTCTTGCGGGTCTCCACCTTGACGGTGCTGCCGTCGGCGGTCTTGATCTCGCTGGTAGACTTGCGCGTCAGGGCGATGCGCGACTCTTCGTCGCGCGCGCCGTGGGAACGCTTCAGATAGTCTAGAAGCTGGGTCTTGTCTTGCGCGGATAGCGCGTCATCCGGCGAGCGCTTGCTCACGCCGGCCGCGCCCAGCTGTTCCAGCAGGCGTTCCGGTGTGAGGTTCAGCTCACTGGCAAATTGTTTTACGTTTGTCAAAACCATGCGTCTTCCCAAATTCTGTAAATTCTTTCCGGACAGGCCTTACTGGTCGAACCAGTGCTCACGCGCCTTCATGATGACAGCGCGGGCGGTCTCGGCCTCCATGCCGGTCATGTCCACCAGATCGTCCACGGCCAGGTCGGCCAGGTCGTCCCGGGTGATCACGCCGCCTTCGGCCAGCTTGCGAACCAGCTCGGCGTCCAGGCCCTCGATATCGCGCAGGCCATCGGAAACGCTTTCCACCTTTTCTTCGGACGCAATAGCCTGTGTTAAAAGAGCGTCACGTGCGCGGCTGCGCAGATCGTTGACCAACTCCTCATCAAACCCTTCAATCTCCAGCATTTCCGCAATTGGCACATAAGCCACTTCTTCCAAAGCGGCAAAGCCTTCTTGCACCAGTACGGTGGCGACATCCTCGCTCACGCCCAGGGCGCTCACGAACAGATCCCGCACGGCGGCGTCTTCCGCCTGGTGCTTCTCTTCAGCCTCGGCAACGGTCATGATGTTGAGGTACCAGCCGGTCAATTCGGCGGCCAGCTTGACGTTCTGGCCGCTACGACCGATAGCCAGCGCCAGCTGTTCCTCTTCCACCACCACGTCCATGCTGTGGTTGTCTTCATCCACCATAATGCGGCTGACCTCGGCCGGCGACAGCGCGTTGATCACGAACTGAGCCGGTTCCGGCGCCCACAACACGATGTCGATGCGCTCGCCGCCCAGCTCCTGGCTGACCGACTGAACGCGCGAACCGCGCATGCCGATGCAGGTGCCCTGCGGGTCGATGCGCGCGTCGTTGGCTTTGACGGCGATCTTGGCGCGCATGCCGGCATCGCGCACAGCGGCCTTGATCTCCAGCAGGCCTTCGTCGATTTCCGGCACTTCCAGCTCGAACAGCTTGGTCAGGAAATCCGGAGAGGTCCGCGACAGCACCAGCTGCGGGCCGCGCCCCAAACGATCAATGCGCAACAGGAAGGCCTTGATGCGGTCGCCCACGCGCAGGTTTTCCTTGGGGATCATCTGATCGCGCGGCAGCACCGCTTCCAGCTTGCCGCATTCGACGATGGCGTTGCCGCGCTCGATGCGTTTGATGGTGCCGGTCACCAGGTGCTCGCGGCGCTGCAGGAACTCGTTCAGCAGCTGCTCGCGCTCAGCGTCGCGGATGCGTTGCAGGATCACTTGTTTGGCGGTTTGAGCGCCGATGCGGCCAAACTCCACCGCTTCCATCGGCTCTTCGATGAACGCGCCCACTTCGATGCGCGGATCGCGCTCACGCGCGTCGATTACGCCGATTTCCTTGCTTTCCGATTCCAGCAGCTCGTCTTCCACCACCAACCAGCGGCGGAAAGTCTGGTATTGGCCGCTGTGACGGTCGATTTCGACGCGCACGTCCATCTCGTCATCGGTAAACTTTTTCTTGGTTGCCGAGGCAAGCGCCATCTCAAGGGCGGAGAACACCACATCCTTGCTGACATTCTTTTCGCTCGCCAGGGCATCCACCAGCAACAAAATCTCGCGACTCATTCATTCCTCTCCGATTTTTGTCCTTTTGCGTGGCTTTATGGCCGTCCAGACATCAAAACTCAGGCTCCAGCCTGGCTTTGTCGATATTGGCAAACGGAATCGCCATGATGCGGCCATCCACATCCAGCTTCACAGAGTCTTCTTCGACCCCGGCAAGACGACCGGTAAATTTCTTCTGCTGCTCGATCGGCATGCGCGTCTTGATCTTGGCAAGCTTTCCGGCGAAGCGGACGAAATCAGCCTCTTTCTTCAGCGGACGGTCCAAGCCCGGCGAAGATACTTCGAGTCGCTCGTAGTCGATGTTTTCGACCATGAAAAGGCGGGTGAAGTGATTGCTCACCTGGACGCAATCTTCCACGGTGATACCACCCGGCTTGTCGATAAAAACGCGAAAACCGCCCCCCGGGGTCATTTCGAAATCGACCAACTCATAGCCGAGACCCGGCAGGGTGCTGTCCAGCAGCAAACGAACATCCATTGCTTTTTCCACAAATAAAAAATGGGCGAAACGCCCATCCCTAACCGACGCGATTGTAACCTATTCCATTGAAAAAGAAAACCGGCGAACCACCCGCCCCCAACGGACTCGGGCGGCTGTTTGCGCCGGACTTCTTTGCGAGCGGTTCCAGTTACGGTACATTACCGGGCACTCAAACAGTAGTTTGACGTCATGAGCGGCCAAGCCGCCGCGACATAACAATATATAGTCACCAAATAGGTACGACGCCCGCCGGCGCGCGACACGCTGGCGCGACTCTCGTTAACCAGCACGATGGAGAAACCGGGATTTATGGAAAAGGTGTGGCTCAAAAACTACCAGCCGGGCGTAGCTCATGAAATCGACATCAACCAGTTTCAGTCCGTGGTCGAGGTTTTCGACCGCAGCGTAAAGAAATTCCATGACCGCCCCGCTCTGGCCTGCATGGGCAAAGAGCTCAGCTACCGTGAGATGGATCAGCTCTCCGGTCAGTTCGCGTCCTATTTGCAGCATGAGTTGAAACTCCAGAAGGGCGACCGCGTGGCGGTGATGATGCCCAATCTGCTGCAATATCCGGTTGCGGTGTTCGGCACCCTGCGCGCCGGCGGCACCGTGGTCAACGTCAACCCGCTGTACACCCCTCGTGAACTGGAGCACCAGCTAAAGGATTCCGGCGCGGAAACCATCGTGATCCTGGAAAACTTCGCCAATGTGCTGGAGCAAGTGCTGCCGCGCACCCAGGTCAAGAATGTGATCGTGGCCTCCATCGGCGAGATGCTGGGCTTCGCCAAGGGCATGCTGGTCAACTTTGTGGTGCGCAAGGTCAAGAAAATGGTGCCGCCGTGGCAGCTGCCCGGCCATGTCCGCTTCAGCGACGCCCTGTCCCGCGGCGCGCGCGCGCCCTATCGTCCGGTGGAGCTCTGCCACGACGACATCGCCTTCCTGCAATACACCGGCGGCACTACCGGCGTATCCAAGGGCGCAATGCTGCTGCACCGCAATATCGTCGCCAATATGCTGCAGGCCGGCGAATGGGTGAAACCGGTTATCCGTCCGGGACAAGAGATCATCGTCACCGCGCTGCCGCTGTATCACATCTTCTCGCTGACAGCCAACCTTATGGTATTCACCGAGGTGGGCGCGCTCAACATTCTGATCACCAATCCACGCGACATCCCCGGCTTCATCAAGGAAATGGGCAAGTACCCGGTCACCTGCATGACGGGGGTCAACACCCTGTTCAACGCGCTGCTGAACAACCCCGAGTTCGCCAAGCTGAATTTCTCCACCTGGCGCCTGGCGTTGGGCGGCGGCATGGCGGTGCAAAAAGCGGTGGCGGACAAGTGGAAGCAAGTGACCGGCGTCACCCTGGTGGAAGCTTACGGCCTGACCGAAGCCAGCCCGGCCGTGTGCATGAACCCTCTGGACCTCCCCGCCTACAACGGCACCATCGGCGTGCCAGTGCCCTCCACCGAGATGCAACTGCGCGACGCGAACGGCAATGAAGTGGCCCCTGGCGAACAGGGCGAGCTGTGCATCCGCGGTCCTCAGGTGATGAAAGGTTATTGGAACCGCCCGGACGAAACCGTCAAGGTGTTGAGCCCGGACGGCTTCCTCGCCACCGGCGACATGGCCATGCTGACCGCGGACGGCTTCGTCAAACTGGTGGACCGCAAAAAGGACATGATTCTGGTGTCCGGCTTCAATGTTTACCCCAACGAGATCGAAGACGTCGTGGCCGGCCACGCCGGGGTGCTGGAAGTAGCCTGCATCGGCGTGCCGGACGACAAGTCCGGCGAAGTGGTCAAGGTCTTCGTGGTGCGCAAGGACCGCGCGCTGACGGAAAAGGACATCATCCAGCATTGCCGCGACAATCTCACCGGTTACAAAGTGCCCAAGCTGGTGGAGTTCCGCGACGAATTGCCCAAGACCAATGTCGGCAAGATTCTGCGCCGCGCGCTGCGGGACGAGAGCAGCAGCGCCAAACCCGCCTGACGCATGCCGACACCATGAAATCACCGCCGCCCGTTCTGTTGGGCGGCGTTTTTTTTGGCCGTGGGACGGCTACACTTTAAAAAACCGCTTTATTGATAAACCTTGTCGCTTCCGGGTGCACGATTATGTTGATGCTGCCGTTTTTCAAATTGATGGCCGAACGCCGCGCCAGCGATCTGTTCTTCACCAGCTTTTCTCCGCCGATGATCAAGCAGAACGGCGAACTGCTGCCGCTGAATGAAAAACCGCTGACCGCGGACATGGTCAAGCAACTGGCCTACAGCCTGATGAGCGAAGAGGAGATCAGCGTTTTCGAGCAGGAGCGCGAAATGAATCTGGGTCATCCCGTGCCCGGCCTCGGCAGCTTCCGCATTAATATTTTTTGGCAGCGCGGTTCGGTGGGCATGGTGGTGCGCTACATCCTGCCCAACATTCCTTCACTGGATCACTTGCAGCTGCCGCCGATACTCTGCGAACTGATCAAGCTAAAACGCGGTCTGATCCTGGTGGTCGGCTCCACCGGCTCCGGCAAAAGCTCTACCGTGGCGGCGATGCTGCAAACCCGCAACCAGAGCATGAGCGGCCACATCCTCACCGTGGAGGACCCGATTGAGTTTCTGTTCCGCCACGATAAATCCATCGTCAACCAGCGCGAGGTGGGCTTCGACACCCTCTCCTACGCCCGTGCGCTGAAGAACGCGATGCGGGAGGCGCCGGACGTGCTGATGATAGGCGAGATCCGCGACCCGGAAACCCTGACCCAGGCGGTCACCTACGCCCAGTCCGGCCATCTGTGCATTTCCACGCTGCACGGCAACAACAGCTATCACATGCTGAGCCGAGTCATCAATTTCTTCCCGGCGGAAAGCCGCACCGCCTTGTTGATGGACCTCTCCGCCGCGCTGAAGGCGGTGGTTTCGCAGCGCTTGATCCCCACCGTGGACGGCTCCCGAGTGCCGGCAATTGAAATCCTGATCAACACCCCTCGCATTTCGGAGTTGATCCGCAACGGAGAGATAGACAAAATCAAGGAGGCCATCGAAAGCAGCATGAGCGATGGTTCGCAAACCTTCGAACAGGCGTTGTACCGGCTCTACAGCACGGGGCGCATCAGCCTGGACGAGGCCCTGAGAAACGCCGACTCGCCCACCAACCTGTACTGGTTGATCAATCAGAGCAAGGAAAAAGCGGCGAGCGGCGACGATAAGCAAACCGGCGGCGAGCCGCCAAGCTTCGACAGCATCAAACTGGACCTGTAACCCACCCATGATTACTCTTTACGGCATTCCCAACTGCAGCACCGTCAAAAAAGCGCGCCAATGGCTGAGCGACAACGGCCTCGACTACCACTTCCATGATTTCAAGAAACAGGGCGCGGACGCCGCCAGCCTGGAGCGCTGGGCCGCCGCGGCCGGCCTCGCCAAGCTGATCAACCGCCAGGGCACCACCTGGCGCGGGCTGCCGGACGAGGTCAAGGCCGGCGCCGATCAACTGCCGGCCGCGCTGGCCTTGATGCAGGCCAACCCCTCGGTGATCAAGCGCCCGGTGCTCGACGTAAACGGCAAGATCAGCGTCGGCTTCGTCGAAGCCGACTGGGCGGAGCGCCTGCTGAAATGAGCGACACCCTAGAACTGGCGCGGCAACTGATCCGGCTGGACTCGGTCACCCCGCGCGACCAAGGCTGCCAGGAGCTGATGATAGCCCGGCTGGAAGCCATCGGCTTTCGCGTGGAACGCATGCGCTTCGGCGATGTCGACAATTTCTGGGCGCGCCGCGGCGACGGCGGCCCGCTGGTCTGCTTCGCCGGCCACACCGATGTGGTGCCCACCGGCCCGCTGGAACAATGGGACAGCCCGCCGTTCGAACCCACCGTCCGCAACGGCCTGCTCTACGGCCGCGGCGCCGCCGACATGAAAGCCTCGCTGGCCGCCTTCGTCACCGCCTGCGAAGACTTCGTCGCCCGCCACCCCGGACACCTCGGCTCCATCGCCCTCTTGATCACCTCGGACGAGGAAGGCGTGGCGGTGGACGGCAGCGTTAAGGTAGTGGACGCGCTGGAGGCGCGCGGCGAGACCATAGACTATTGCATCGTCGGCGAACCCACCTCGGACCAAGCCCTGGGCGACACCATCAAAAACGGCCGCCGCGGCTCGCTGTCCGGCCAGTTGATCGTGCACGGCATCCAGGGCCATATCGCCTACCCGCATCTGGCCAAAAACCCGGTGCACCTGATGGCGCCGGCGCTGGCGGAACTGGCGGCGACGCGCTGGGATGAGGGCAACGCCTTTTTCCCACCCACCAGCTGGCAGGTCTCCAACATCCACGCCGGCACCGGCGCCAGCAACATCATCCCCGGCCACTGCGAAATTCGCTTCAACTTCCGCTTCTCGCCGGAGAGCAGCGCGGAATCGCTGAAGGAACGCGTCTGCGCGATTCTGGACCGCCACGGCCTGGGCTACGAACTGCACTGGCAGCTGTCCGGCCAACCCTTCCTGACCCAGCCGGGCAAGCTTACCGAGGCCCTCGGCCGCGCCATCGTCGCCGTCGCCGGCCACCAGGCCGAACTGTCCACCACCGGAGGCACCTCCGACGGCCGCTTCATCAAACGCATCGCGCGCGAGCTGGTGGAGTTCGGCCCGGTCAACGCCACCATCCACAAGCTGAACGAATGCGTGGAAGTGGCCGACATCGAGCCGCTGTCCGCAATTTACCGCCGCACGCTGGAGCAATTGCTGAACGCGGACTGAACTGAAATTCCGGCTATGCTGAAACCGGTTGCGCCCGATTGGGCCAACCGGTTTTTTACGTGAAGACGGCCCAGTCTGACGCAGTGCCGACGCTTCCCGTCTCCCGCCTGAATGCGCAGACCCCCAGCGAAAGGTATGATCCGAACCATGGAAGTCGAAATCGCAAAAATATTCATCGCGCTGCTGGTGCTGGTCAATCCGCTGGGCGCCATCCCCATCTTCATCAGCCTGACGCCCACCTCCAATCAATTGGAGCGCAAGAAGATCGCCAAGACCACGGCCATCTCCGTGGCCATCGTGCTCTGCCTGTTCGCCGTCGTCGGCGAAACCTTGCTGCGCTTTCTCGGCATCAGCGTCGGCTCCTTCCAGGTGGGCGGCGGCCTGCTGGTGATGCTGATCGCCATCGCCCTGATGAACGCCAAGCCGGGCCCCACCAAAACCACCAAGGTGGAACGCGAGGAAGCGGAAACCAAGACCAATATCGCCGTGGTGCCGCTGGCGATTCCGCTGATGACCGGGCCTGGCACCATCTCCACCGTGATCATCTATGCGACCACGGCGTCGTCATGGGTACAGGTGATTTACCTTTTGGTAAGCAGTTTGCTGGTGGCCATCACCTGCTACGGCGCGCTGGTGCTGGCCTCTCCGCTGTCGCGCCTGCTGGGGCAAACCGGCATCAACATCGTCAACCGGGTGATGGGCATGCTGCTGGCGGCGGTGTCGGTGGAAATCATCGTGGACGGGATTTATCGGCTTTTCCCGCAGCTTGCCAGATAAAATCCCGTAAAACCCACAAACTCGGCAGGATTATTGTGTGGAGGCCATCAGCACAGCCTCAAGCATCCAATACAGCATGAAGCGGGACCGGCCAGGGGAAGCACCCGTTTCATGCACGGGAAACTCATTGTTTTCACTTGAAGTTTCCCTAAATACCCGTCAAGCCCCAGCCCTGATCTGTATATAGACAGATTACGCTGTATACACATTTTCAAGAGCAACTGTTCATTGTTTGTACCGATCCCAAGCAGTACTAATAAGGGGTTTTCATCCAATGGTCATTTTGCCATGTCTAGCCAGCAAGCCGTCCCCATTAAAATCTATCCGCGCCTGACCACCGGCCGCTTCAACAATGTTCGGGTGTTCATGGTTCTCGCCACCCAACTGGTGTTCTTCGGCCTGCCTTGGTTGCAGTGGAACGGCAGGCAGGCTGTGCACCTGGACCTGGAACAACACCGCTTCCTGATTTTCGGCCTCACTTTCTGGCCACAGGATTTCATCTTTTTCGCCGCCTTGCTGGTGATCTGCGCGCTGGGCCTGTTCCTGTGGACCGCGCTGGCGGGACGGCTTTGGTGCGGTTACAGCTGCCCTCAGACAGTCTACACCCAGATCATGTTGTGGATAGAACGGCTGACGCTAGGCGACCACAACGCGCGCCGCAAACTGGACGCGGCGCCGATGAGCGTGAACAAGTTCACGCGCAAAACGCTGTCGCACGGGCTGATGGGCTTGTTCTCGCTGATCACCGGCTTCACCCTGGTGGGCTACTTCACCCCGGTGCGCGAACTGGCCGCCGCCGCGCCCAGCCTGGCCTACGGCCCGTGGGAAAGCTTCTGGATCCTGTTCTACGGCGGCTTCACCTGGCTGCTGGCCGGCGTGCTGCGCGAGAAAGTCTGCCTGCACATGTGCCCGTACGCCCGCTTCCAGGGCGCGATGTTCGACAACGACACGCTGATCATCTCCTACGACAACCGCCGCGGCGAACCGCGCGGCAAAAGCAAGCAGGCCGCGGACAAGGCGCGCGGCAGCTGCATCGATTGCGGCATCTGCGTACAGGTTTGCCCCACCGGCATCGACATCCGCAACGGCCTGCAATACGAGTGCATAGGTTGCGCCGCCTGTATCGACGCCTGCGACCAGGTGATGGACAAGATCCATGCGCCGCGCGGGCTGATCAGCTATACCAGCGCCGCCGCGCTGGAAGCCGCCGGTAAGCCAAACCGCCCCAGCAGCAGCCATCGTCCGCGGGTCATCGTGTACTCCAGCCTGCTGGCCGGCATCATCGCCCTGTCCACCACCGCGCTAATCCTGAAAAAACCGTTCAAAGTGGATGTGCTGCGCGACCGCGCCGTCCTGGTGCGCGCCACCGACGACGGCCTGCTGGAAAACAGCTACAACCTGAAGCTGATCAACACCAGCGAACAGGCGCAGCGCTTCAAGATCCAAGTGGAAGGCCTGCCCAGCCTGAGGCTGGACAAGCCCGGACAGGTGGTCGAAGTCGCGCCCACCCAAACCGAGACCGTCACCGTGCGGGTACAGGCCGAACCCGAGCACGCCACCCGTGGCGCGCACGACATCTACTTTGTGGTCAGCTCGCTGAGCCATGACGGTAGTATGATCAGGGAAAAATCCAGCTTCATCGGCGAATGAATCTAGGATCCGCCGACATTTTTCCGCGCCAAGCAAACGTCGGCGATCCTAGGCAGTCCATCAGGAGTCAAGCCGCGGCGCAACGCCGCCGCGGTCCAACCGCCAGGAATACAATGAGCAAGACCAGTCAACTGAGCCAGCGCTTTCGCCATGCCATCGAGCAAGGCCATCTGCGCCCCGGCGATCGCATGCCCTCGCTGCGTAAACTGTGCCTGGACCACAAGGTCAGCATCACCACCGCCCAACGCGCCTACGCCGAGTTGGAAAAACAAGGCCTGATCGAATCCCTTCCCCGCTCCGGCTTCCGGGTGCTGGGCCTGTCTTCGCTGTCGCTGCGCCAAGCGCCGCCGCTCCCGGACCACCCCGGGGAGTTCCGCGCCGAGCACCTGACCATGGCGCTGCCCATGCCATGGGGCTGCCCGTTCATGAACCCGGTGCTGATCAACACCACGCCGCTGACCCGCGCGCTGACCCGCGCGCTCAGCGATTACCGCTACGCGCTGTCCAGCACCGACAGCGAAGGCTACGAAGGCTTGCGCCGAGAGCTGGCGCTGCGCTACCTGGCCCAGGGCGTGGAGCTGGACGGCGAGGAAATGCTGATCACCTGCGGCGGCATGGAGGCGCTGAACCTGGCGATCCGCTCGGTGGCCCGCCTCAGCGGCAGCGACTGCATGCTGGTGATCACCCCGGCCTTCCCGCCCATCTTCGAGCAATTGGAACACCTGGAACTGCGCGCCGTCGGCTTCAACTGCCCGCCGGGGCAGCCGCTGGACCTGGAGCGGCTGGAAGCGCTGCTGATCCAGCACCAGCCGGCCGGCATCATCGCCATGCCCAATTTCCAGCACCCCACCGGCCAGGTGATGAGCGATTCGCAAAAAGCCGCGCTGCTGGCGCTGGCGGAACGCCACCGCGTGCCCATCATCGAGGACGACACCTATCGCGAGCTGTACTTCGGCGAAGGCGCGCCGCTGCCGCTCAAGGCTTTCGACCAGCGCGGCAGCGTGCTGCACTGTTCCTCCTTCAGCAAATCGCTGGCCCCCGGCTATCGCGTGGGCTGGATCGCCGCCGGACGTTTCCGCGACAGCATTCTGGGCCTCAAGCTATGCAGTTCGCTGGCCACGCCGCTGCCCAGCCAGATGGCGCTGGCCCGGCTGCTGGCCGGCGGCCATCACGAGGACATGCTCAGCCTGCTGCGCCAGCGCCTGCAAAACAATCTGGCCGCGCTGCAACAGCAGATCGCCGCTCACTTCCCCGCCGACTGCCGGATGGCGCGGCCGCAAGGCGGTTACTTCCTGTGGGTGGAGCTGCCGCCGGGCGTCGACTGTCGCCGCTTGCTGCCGATGGCGATGCAACAAGGGCTGCACTTCGCGCCGTCCCAGATGTTCCACACCCCGGGCCAGGACACCGGCAACGCGATGCGGCTGAACTTCAGCTTCTTCGATCCGCTGCAACACCGTTCCGGCGTCCCCCTGCTGGCCGAGCTGCTCAGCCCGGCCAACGTCCGCTAAGTCTCCTCAGGCCCGGCCACGGGCCGGCTCCAACCGCTTGCGCTGCCCCAAGAGGGGCAGCAGCAAGACGGCGGACAACAAGGTGGTGATGGACAGGGCGAGGAAAAACCCGTCCCAGCCCCAGGCATCGGTCACCTTGGCCAAGGGATAGCCGGACAAGGCCGCGCCCAAATAGCCGAACACGCCGACAAAGCCGGTGGCGGCGCCCGCCGACTCCTTGTGCGCGGCTTCGGCCGCCGCCATGCCGATCAGCATTTGCGGCCCAAAAATAAAGAAGCCGATGAAGAAGAAGCTGCCGGCGATCAATAAGTAGTGATCGACGCTCAATGTCCACAGCAGCAGCACCGACAGCAAGATGCCCAGCGTGAAGATGATGTTCATCGGCACCCGGTTGCCGCGGAAAAAACGATCCGATCCCCAGCCTGCGACAATGGTGCCGATGAAGCCCCCCACCTCCAGCCAGAAAATCGCCGAGTTGGCCTTCAGCAACGCGTAGCCATGCTGCTCCTGCAGATACTTGTTGCCCCAGTCGTTAATGCCGATGCGCACCACATAGACAAACAGATAAGACGCGGCCAGCAGCCAGATGAAGCGGTTGCCGAACACATAACGCCGCAGCACCTGCGCCATCGGCAGCTTGGCGCTGTTCTTTTCCTGCTCCAGCTCCAGCTCGTCTCCCCGCCAGACGCCCACCGTCGGCAAACCCATGGACGACGGCCAATCGCGCAAACGGACGCACAGCACCAGACCGACGGCGATGCCGATCAGGCCCGGCACAATCATGCCGTAGCGCCAGCCGTACCCCATCGCCAAGGCGCCCGCCAGCAGCGGGATCAAGGCTCCGCCGACATTGTGCGAGGTATTGCAAATCGCCCACCAGAAACCGCGCTCGTTGCGCGAGTACCAGGCCGTCATCAACTTGGCGCACGGCGGCCAGCCCCAGCCCTGAAAGAAAGCGTTCAGCGTCCACAGCGCGGTGAAGGCCAGCAGGCTGCTGCTGAAGCCGAACAGGATGTTGACGATGCCGGTGGCGATCAGCCCCAAGCCCATGAAGTAACGCGGATTGGCGAAGTCGCTCATCATGCCGGACACGAAACGCGACACGCCGTAAACAATGTAGAACATCGACAGGATGGCGCCGCCCGCGGCCCGTTCCCAGCCCAGGTCGTCCAGCATCGCCGGCATGATGGAATTGAAACTGCGGCGGGTGAAATAGTAAACGGCATAACCGGCGTACAAGCCCAGCATGATGTGGAGCCGCCAATGGCGGTAGCTGGCGTTGATTTCTTCCTGGCTCTTGTCTACCGGCGCTTCCGGCTGCGCGCGCAGCCAGCTCAGCCATGTTCTCAGGGACATGTGCGTTCTCCTCTGTCCGCGCCGCTGCGACGGCGGCGCTGTTGTTACTGGCGCGTCTCCGCGCGCCTTGCCTCAACCCAGGCGCTGAATCAACTCCAGCGCCTCGCGATGGCGGGCCGGGTCGCCCGCCGCCAACACCCGGCTGCCGCTGTCCAATGTGATCGCCCTGCCCTCCCAGTCGCTGATCACGCCGCCAGCGCCTTCGATAATGGGCCGCATCGCCGCGTAGTCGTAGAGCTTGAGGCCGGCGTCCAACGCCAGATCGGTGCGCCCGGAGGCCAGCAGGCCGTAGCTGCGGCAAGCGCCGCCGTAGACCCGCCAGCCCGTGCGCTCGCAAAAGCCCTGCCATACCGGCCTTTCCTCCGGCAGAAAAAAATCCGGGCTGCTGACCGAGACGAAAGCCCGCTCTAGGCTGGCGCAGCCGCGGGTGCGGCATTCGCGGGCTCCGTCGCGCGTAAACAATAAGGTGGGCAATCCCCGACGCCCGATCCAGCAATCGTCGGTGGCCGGCTGATCTATCACGCCCAGCACCGGCGCGCCTTGATGCAAGAGTGCGATAAGCGTGCCGTAGACCGGCATGCCGGCCATGAAGGAGGCGGTGCCGTCGATAGGGTCCAACACCCACAACCATTCCGCGTCTAGCTCCCGCGCGCCGAACTCCTCGCCCAGCACCCCGTGGCCCGGATAGCGCAGCAGGATGCGCTCGCGCAGCTTTTGCTCAATCTCCAGATCCAGCTGGGTCACCAGGGTGCGGTCCGGTTTGAACTGCGAACTCCACTCAGAACGGGAAGCCAGCAAAGCGCGGCTGTCCGCCACCAGTTCCCGAGCGAAGCTCAACCATTCGTCCAACTGCCCTTGGGAATACCGCATCATTCAAACCTCCTTTCACTGCATCACCGCTCTTGTCGTCCACTGGCCGTTCTTGACCTCGGAAATCGTCACCGCCGCCTTGTTGAGATCGCCTTTGGCGTCGAAGGAAAAATCGGTGCTGACCCCGGCGTAGCTGAGCTTGGCCAAGGCCGGCATGAAGCGCGCCGGCTCCACCGAGCCCGCTTGCTGCATCGCGGCGGCCACCATCTTCATGCCGTCGTAGAACTGCGGACCCAGCCGCACCACATCCTGTTTGAAACGCGCCTGATAACGCTGGCGGAAAGCCTTGCCCGCTGGCCTGTCGTTCAACTGGCCGCCGGGAATGCCGGCGAAGTGGCCGCCCGCGCTGTCGCCGGCCAGGCTGAGGAAGGTAGGCGTCTGCAACATGTCGCCGCCCAACAGCCTGGCGTCCAGGCCCAACCGTTTCATCTGCTTGGCCATGGGCGCGGCCTGGGCGTCGGCCCCGCCGTAAAAGATCACCTGGGGCCGCAAGGGCTTGACCGCGGTCAGAATGGCGGAGAAATCACTGGCCTTGTCGTTGGTGTACTCTCGGCGAGCGATCTTGCCGCCGCTGGCCTGCACCGCCTTGGCGAACTCGTCGGCGATGCCCTGACCGTAGGCGGTGCGGTCGTCTATCACCACGATGCTGGCCGCCTTCAGCGTCTGCACCGCGAAGCGGCCCAACGCCGCCCCCACCTGGCTGTCGCTGCCCACCAGCCGGAAGGCGGTGCGGTAGCCCTGCCGGGTATAAGCCGGGTTGGTGGACACCGACAACTGCGGAACGCCGGCGGCGGCGTAGATGCGCGCCGCCGGGATCGACACCCCGGAGTTGAAATGGCCGAGCACCGCCTTGACGCCGGAGTCGACGAAGCGCTGGGCCACCTGAGTGCCGATGCGCGGATCGGCTTGATCGTCCTCCGCCAACAACTGGAAGCGCACCGACTGGCCGCCGACCTGCAGCTTGCGCGCGTTCAATTCGTCCACCGCCAGCCGAGCGGCGTTTTCATTGTCCTTGCCGTAATGCGCCTGCGGGCCGGACAAGGGCGAGGCGAAGCCGATCTTGACCAGAGTTTCGGCGGCGGCCGGCCAGGCGCCTATCAGCAACGCGGCGCCGGCGAGCGCCGCCCGCAAGGGGATAATGGGTTTCATCTCGTCTCTCCTTTGTTTTGACATGGGTGCTGCCGAAGACAGCCCGGCGCCGCGTTGGCGACGCCGGGCCTGACTCTAGTTCACGTACCAGATGGTCTTGGTCTGCTGATATTGCTCCAGCGCTTCCAGGCCTTTGTCGCGGCCGCCGAAGCCGGACTGCTTGAAACCGCCGAAAGGCGTGGTGATGTCGCCTTCGGAAAAGCCGTTGACCGACACCGTGCCGGCGCGCAGCGCGGCGGCGACGCGCTGGGCGCGCTTGACGTCGCGGGTGTACAGAGAGGCGGCCAGGCCGTAGACGCTGTCATTGGCCAGGCGCACCGCTTCTTCCTCGCTGTCGAAGGTGCTCACCGCCAGGATAGGGCCGAAGATTTCCTCTTGGAAAATACGCATCTTGGCGCTGACCTGATCGAAGATGGTGGGCTCGATATACCAGCCGCTGCCCAACTCGGCGTGGATTCGGCCGCCGTGGACCAGCCGCGCGCCCTCGGCCTTGGCCACTTCCAGATAGGCTTTCACCCGCTCGAAATGGGCTTGTTCCACCAGCGGGCCCACCTGCACTGTCGGATCGGTGGGCAGGCCCAGCTTCCAGCCGGCCAGTCGCCGCTTGAGCTTCTCCAGCAAGACGTCCTTGACCCCGGCGGCGACGATCAAGCGCGAGCCGCAGCTGCAGTTTTCGCTCATATTCCAGAACGCCGCGGCCAACACGTCGTCGACGATGTCATCCAGCTCGGCGTCCTCGAACACCAGCTGCGGGCTCTTGCCGCCCAGCTCCAGCACCACTTCCTTCAGATTGCTCTCGGCGGCGTATTGCAGGAACAAGCGGCCCACTTCGGTGGAGCCGGTGAAGGACACCATGTCCACGTCCGGATGCCGTCCCAGCGCCTCGCCCACCGCCAGGCCGGAGCCGGTGACCAGGGTCAGCGCCGCGGCGGGAATGCCGGCCTGATGCGCCAGCTGGGTGATGCGATAGGCGCTGAGCGAGGTCTGCTTGGCCGGCTTCACCACCACTGAATTGCCGGCGGCCAGCGCCGGAGCCACTTTCCACGCGTACATTTGCGCCGGGAAGTTCCACGGCAGCACCGCGCCCACCACGCCTATCGGCTCCTTGACGATAAAACCCAACGCTTCCGGCCCTGTGGGCGCCACCTTGCCGTAGCACTTGTCTATCGCCTCCGCGTACCAGGCGAAGGTGTCCAGCGTGGCCGGCAGATCGGTGTTCAGGCATTCGGTGATCGGCTTGCCGGCGTCGATGCAGTCCAGCGCCGCCAGTTCCTCCACGTGTTCGCGCAAAAGCGCCACCCACCGTTGCATCGCCTGCTTGCGCTCGGCCGGCGGCCGACGCGACCATTCGCCGGACTCGAAGCAAGCGCGCGCCGCCGCCACCGCGGCGTCGACGTCGGCGGCGTCGCCGGCGGCGACATGGCCGATCAGGCTGTTGTCCATCGGCGTCATATTGTCCAGCCGCGCTCCCCAGCCCTCATGTCCGGGGATCAGCAAGCCGGCCCACAAACGACCGGCGCGGGCACTCTCGAATATCGCTTCCTTGCTTAATGGCATCTCAGTCTCCCGTCAACGATCGAACGCGGCCAGCGCGTCGAGAAAAGCCTTGGCTTCCGCGCCCGGCAAAGGCAGCAAGGGCAGACGCACATCGCCGGCTTCGACGCCGTGGCGGCGCACGCCCAGCTTGGCCTTCTGGTTGTAGCCGCCGGACTCCATCGCCTGGATCGCCGGATACATCGCCGCCATCAGCGCGCGCACTCGCGCCCAGTCTTCGGCCTTGGCGGCGTTCAGCATCGCCACCTGCTCGCCGGGGAAGACATTGGCCGCGCCGCTGATCCAGCTGCGCACGCCCCAAAACAGGAAATCCGCCGCCTGATCGTCGCAACCGCAGATCACTTCGAAATCCGGCAGCCGCGCCTGAATCAGCGCCAGCGCGCGGCTGAAATCGCCGCTGCTTTCCTTGATGCCGACGATATTGGGAACGCGGCTCAACTCGATCACGCTGGCGACATCGATGGATACGCCGGCGCGGGCCGGGAAGTTGTAGAGAATGATGGGCAGCGCGCTGGCGGCGGCCACCGCCTTGAAGTGAGCGACGATGCCGTCCTGATCCGGCAGGCTATAGGCCGGCGGCGCCAGCATCAGCGCCTCGTAGCCCAGCTCCGCCGCCTGGCGGGCGCGCGCTATCGCGCCGTGGGTGGACAGATCATTGGCGCCGGCGATCAAGCGCAAGCGGCCCTTGCCCGTCTTGGCCACGCACTCCAGCACTTGTCTGCGCTCGCCTTCGTCCAAGGCGTAGTATTCGCCGGTGGTGCCGCAGGCGACGACGCCGGCGACGCCTTGTTCGATGAAGCGCTCGACCAGCTGCCGCAGCGCCGCCAAATCCAGACGGCCGTCGCGGTCGAACGGCGTGACGATGGGGACCAGAATGCCTTGTTGTTGCATAGGGTGTTTCCTTTGTGCTTGAGGGTGGACGGAAGCCGCGCGGCTCAAACCGGCGTCGCGGCGGCGGAACGGGTGCGCCAGATCGCAATGTCGGCGTAGCCATAGAACACGCTGATGGCGATCACCAGCAGGTGGTACCAAAGAAAGGGCAGATACTGCAGCGTGGACACGCCCAGCGTCGCCGCCATGAACACGCCGCCGTCGCTCCACGGCACCATGGGCGCGGTCACCGTGCCGCCGGCCTCGACATTGCGCGACAACACCCTGCGCTCAATGCCCTGCAGATCGTAATTGCGCTCGGTGATGGTGCTGGCAGTGATCAGCGACACATAGGCGGCGCCGCCGAAGAAATTGCCGAAGAAACCGCCCAGCAGCGTGGAGACGGTCAGCCGGCCCGGATTGTTGGCCCAGCGCAGAAAATTGGCGCTGATCACCTCCAGAATGCCGGCGCGCTCCATCAAGCCGCCAAGGCCCAGGGCGAACAGGATCAGCGCGATCACGCTGAGCATGGATTCGATGCCGCCGCGATTGAGCAAGGTATTGAGAAACTCCACGTCGGACGCGGTGCGGTTGCCGAAATACGCGGTGCGCACCGCGTCCAGCAAGGGCATGTCCTGCGCCCACCAGGCGCAGACTATGCCCATGACCGCGCCGGCCGTGATCACAGGAATGGACGGCAACCGCATCGCCAGCATCCCGATCACCGCCGCCGCGGGCAGCAGCAGCCAACCGTTGATGACGAAGTGCGAGGCCAGCGCCTGCATCGCCTGATCTGCGCGACTGGTGTCCAGGCCGGCGTCCGCATAAAAGAAGCCGACGCCGAGGAACAACAAAGCGGTCAACAACGTGGCCGGCGCGCTGACCCACATCATTGAACGGATATGGTCAATCAGATCCACCTTGCACAACGAAGCGGTCATCACCGTGGTGTCCGACAGCGGCGACATCTTGTCCCCGACGTAAGCGCCGGAAATCACCGCGCCGGCCACCAGCGGCAAAGGCATGCCGAAGCTATAGCCTATGCCCATCATCGCGATGCCGGCCGTGCCGGCGGTGCCGAAGGAGGTGCCGGTGGCCAGCGAGGTCAGCATGCAGATGACGAAGGCCGCGCCCAGAAATATCTGCGGGCTCATGATGGCCAGGCCGTAGTAGATGATGGCCGGCACCACGCCGCCGGCGATCCAGGCGCCGATCAACGCGCCCACGGTGATCAACACCAGCACCGCCACCATGCCGTTGTGGATGCCCTGGATCAGCCCCTGCTGCATATCGTCGTAACTGCGGCCCAGCCACACGCCCAGGCCAATCACCAGAAACCAGCTGCTGAACAGCGCCAGTTGGATGGGCAGATCCAGCACGTTAAGGAACAGGAACATGATGGCGATGAAACCGGCCATCACCGCGACAACCTGGATCGCGCTCGGCAAGCGCGGCGATGTTTGCTGCATGGCGTCTCTCCTCTGCGGATGGGTGGGCGGCCGGCGGCTCTCAGCAGCCGGCACGGCCGCGGCGCTAAAAACGCGCCAAGCGGTAAGGATGCAAATCCAGACTGGCCGGCCGCTGCAACACCATGTCGCGCAGCAATGCGCCGGTGGTGGCGGCCAGCGTCAGGCCCAGATGGCCGTGACCGAAGGCGAAATACAGGCCCTGGCGATCCGGCGCCGGGCCGATCACCGGCACGGTGTCCGGCAGCGACGGCCGGTTGCCCATCCACAACGTCATGCCTTCGGTGGAGAATTCGCCGACGATGCGCCGCGCCTTGTCCAGCAGGATCTCGGCGCGCCGCCAGTCCGGCGCCGCGTCGCGGTGAGCCAGTTCCACGGTGCCGGCCAGCCGCAGGCCGCCGTCGGCCAGCGGCAGGATCACAAAACTTTCGCTGGCGCACTGAATGAAATGGCGCAAAGCCACCCCGGCCTTGGGCAGGTTGACGTGATAGCCTCGCTCGCTTTCCAGCGGCACCCGGTAACGGCACTGGCGGGTGAAGCGGTCGCTCCAAATGCCGGCGGCGACGATCACCTGCCCGGCAGCCAGCGTGCGGCCGTCGGCGCAGACCACGCCGTCCACCTTGCCGCCGCGCTCGCTCAAGGCGGCCGCTTCCGCTTGTTCGAAGACGCCGCCGGCGGCGACGAAGGCATCGAGCAGGCCGCGGCTGAACAGATAGGGGTCGTCGACATGGGACCAGGCCGCCACCTTGACCGCGCGCGCCCATCCATCCCGCAGCGACGGCTCGCAATCCTGAGCGGCCGCCTGATCCAGCGCCTGCCAGGCCACGCCGTGCTCGGCCTTGCGCCGCCAGGCCGGCAAGGCCTGTTCAAGCTCGGCCGCGTCGCGGTACAAGGTCAGCGCGCCGTGCCGCCGCCACATGCCGTCCAGCCCGGCCCGCGCCACCAGCGGCGCGTAGTCGGCGGCGGCTCGGTTCAACAAGGCCGCCAGCGCTCGGGTCAGCGAAGCCACCCGCGCCGGCCGGCTGGCCAATGCGAAGCGCGCCAACCACGGCGCCAGCGTCGGCAGATAACGCCAACGCACCGCCAGCGGCCCCAGCGGATCCAGCAGCCAGCCGGGCAGTCGCCGCCAGACGCCGGGCTCGGCCAGCGGGATCACATCGCTGACCGCCAGCGCGCCGGCGTTGCCGTAGCTGGTTTCCCGCGCCGGCTCGCTGCGGTCCAGCAACAACACCTCCAGGCCGGCCAGCCGCAATTGCAGCGCCGTGGCGATGCCCACGATGCCGGCGCCGACGACAATGATTCGCTCGCTCATGCTCAGGCCACCTCGAAACCGTGAACATAGGGATCGGCGTCGTCCAGCAGGATGCGGTTGTAAGCGGTGAAGCGCGCCCAGCCCTGCACCGAGGGCACGATTGCCGGGTAATCGCCAACCTGAGTCTCAGCCAGCACGCGGCCAACGAACTGGCTGCCGATCAGGCTCTCGTGGATGAAATCCTCGCCGACGGCGAGCAGGCCGCGCGCATGGCGCTGCGCCAGCCGCGCCGAAGTGCCGGTGCCGCATGGAGAGCGGTCCAGCGCCGACTCGCCGTACAGCACCGCGTTGGCCGCGCTGGAGCCGGCGTTCTTGGCCGCCCCGGTCCACTGGCAATGACGGACGCCGCTGATATTCGGGTCCAAGGGGTGAACGATGTCGTAATGCCGGTTCAGGTATTCGCGCAGCTCACGTCCCATCGCCACCAATTGCGCCGGCGAATAATCCGCCATGTCGCGGTAGCCCGGCTGCGCCTCGACGATGGGATAAAAGTTGCCGCCGTAGGCGATGTCCACCCGCAAACGCCCCAGCGCCGACACTTCAACCTCCACATCGCGCAGATAGAGGAAAGACGGCACATTGGTCAGCGTTACCGCGGCAACCTTGCCGCCCTCCATCCGATATTGCGCCGCCACCTTGCCTGCCGGCGTATCCAGGTTCAACACGCCGGGCTCGGCCGGCGTCACCAGCCCGTGCTCCAGCGCCATGGTGACCACGCCTATGGTGCCGTGGCCGCACATCGGCAGACAGCCGCTGGTCTCGATGTAGAGCACTGCGATGTCGCAATCCTCCCGCGTCGACGGATACAGGAAAGCGCCGGACATCTGCGCATGGCCGCGCGGCTCGAACATCAAGCCTGTGCGTATCCAGTCATAGCGGCGAATGAAGTCCAAACGCCGCTCCGCCTGCGTCTCTCCTTCCAGCTGCGGGCCACCATTCACCACCAGCCTCACGGGGTTGCCGCAGGTATGGCCATCGAGACATTCGAATTCGCGCACCGCCATGTTCTTGCTCCTCGCTTGTGATGGGGCCACTCTAACTCCATCATTTTTTGAATACAATTTTGCCAACATGAAATGGAAAGGCGACAGCGATGAGAAAGCATTGATTTACATCAAAATTAATTTTTTACACAATAAAATCAAATAGTTATTGTTTGTTGTTTTTTGATCACCTTGCATTGCAACATATTTAGCGCCAAATCAACTTGTGAAAACAACGAAAAACCCATCGATAATTGAATACAAAATTAAAGCCTGATCCGTAAACAGCACCTACAAAGATCAAAGCCGGCCGCAGTCAAGCCACCGTTGCCTTGACCATTGCCGGCCCACCCCGCGCCTGTGATAATTTGAGAATCCCAACCGTCGACACCACCATGCCTCGAACCACCGCCCCGCGCCAAACCCTCACCGCCACCACGACCGACACGCTGCGACAGCGCATCTTGCTGGGAGAATGGCCTGCCGGCACTCAACTGCGCCAGGAAGCGCTGTCCAAGGAATTGGGCGTCAGCCGGGTTCCCTTGCGCGAGGCGCTGCGCCAACTGGAGGCAGAGGGATTGGTGGCCATCACCGAGCGGCGCGGCGCGGTGATCGCCCAACTGTCGCTGCCGGAAGTGATGGAATTGCTGCGGGTGAGAGTGCTGCTGGAATGCGATATGTTGCTAGAGGCCGTGCCGCGGCAAACCCAGGCGGACCTGGACGCGGCCGGCGCGCTGCTGACGCAATTCGAAGAGGCGCTGCGCCAACGGGATGTCGGCGCCTGGGGCATTCTGAATTCACGCTTCCACCTGGCGCTGTATCAGGCGGCCAACCGGCCGCAAACCCTGGCGCTGATAGAGCAGCTTCACAATCGCACTGATCGCTACACGCGAATGCAGATTCTGCTGACCAATTTCAGCGACCGCGCCCACCGCGAACACAGCGAAATGCTCGAACTGTGCCGCCGCAAGGACGCAATCAGCGCCGCCGCCTTCTTGCGGCAACACATTCTGAACGCGGAAGAGGCTCTGGAGGCCTGGCATCAGGAGCACCAGAGCGAAACCGGACGCGGCGCGCGCAAACCGGCCTGAACCTCGCCCAGCCAAACGCGACAAGCGCTTGGTTTCAAACAGAAAAGTCTTTAGACACACTATATCCAATAGCTAAAATAATGATGATGACATCAAACCTGTAGCCATTTGATCATAATCAAATAATGCACAGTTTTGAAAATGCTATACGCATTAAAATAACAGAAAAATACATTATTCCAACGGTCTAGTCACGTGCAAAATACAATCAAGTCATTGATTTTCAAAAATAAATAGCAAGACATCGCCCACCAAGCCCCTGCCGCACCCGCCAATCTGTACACATCTGATCACAGCAATCTGTACATTGCCTGTACCCATACAATGCGATAACAATGCTTGCGACAATTAAAAAGCGATTCATCATAATTAGACTACGACATCCACTGCCCAGTCTGATTGTCTGACCAAAATCAGACGAGACAAAATCGCTCGCAGCCGGAAAAGACTGTCCTCTCTCCGGCACCTCTTTCGTGTCAGCAGAACCAGAACGAGCTATTTCGATGCCAAATCTAGACAGAAAATATGACATTCAGAAATTGAATGAAGATCAAATCGCCATCAACATCAATGGCAACACCGTCGTCGCCGCGCAGGGCGAGACCGTGCTCAGCGTGCTCAACGCCGTTGGCTTGCGCCGCGTCAGCCGCAACGACAGCCAGCAAACCATGGGTTCCTACTGCGGCATGGGGGTATGCCACTGCTGCCTGGTGCGCATCGACGGCCGCTACAAGCGCCGCGCCTGCCAGACGGTGGTGCAAGCCGGCATGACCGTAGAGACCGCGGCCAATCGCATCGAACTGGAGGGCCTGCAATGAGCACGCGCCCCATCATCATCGGTGGAGGCCCCGCCGGCATGGCCGCCGCCATCGAGTTGGTCAACCATGGCCAGCCCTGCACCCTTTTGGACGAGGCCTCGCGCCTGGGCGGCGTGGTTTATCGCGGCCCCTTGCGCCAGGGCGTGACTCTGGATTACCTGGGCGAACGCTATCGCGATGCCATGCAGGCTCTGCACGCGGAGTTCGCCAAGGTCAGCCATGCGGTGGAAGTCAAGCTGAACACCCGCGTCGTCGGCGGCGAAGCCGGCCAGTGGCTGTACGCGCTGAATGAACAGGAAAAAGTCGAAAAGATCGACTTTGAACAATTGCTGCTGTCCGCCGGCTGCCACGAACGCAGCGTGCCCTTCCCCGGCTGGACCCTGCCCGGCGTGATCATGCTGGGCGGCTTGCAATTGCAGATCAAGAGCGGCGTGGTCAAGCCGCTGGGCCGCACCACCATCGTCGGCACCGGCCCCCTGCTGCCGCTGGTGGCCTGTCAACTGCACCGCGCCGGCGCCGACGTTCAGGGTGTCTACGAAGCCAGTTCCTTCGGCCGCATCGCCAAGGAAACCCTGGCCATGCTGAACAAGCCGCAGCTGTTTCTGGACGGTCTGAGCATGCTGGCCTACCTGAAGCGCCATGGCGTGCCGCTGCACTACGGCTGGGGCATCGTGGAAGCAAGCGGCCAGCAAGAGGTGCAGGAAATAACCGTCGCGCCTTACGACGACAACTGGACGCCGGACCTGAACCGCGCGGTCAGCCTGGCCACGGAAACCCTGGCGGTGGGCTACGGCTTCATTCCGCGCACCCAGCTGACCCAGCAAATGGGCCTGCGCCACGCTTACGACGCCGACGGCTTCCTCAAGCCGGAAATCAACGGCTGGCAGCAAAGCAGCGAAGCCCACATCCACCTGGCCGGCGACATCGGCGGCCTACGCGGCGGCGAAGCCGCCATGCTGAGCGGCCGCATCGCCGCCCAGTCCATGCTCAAGCAACGCGGCGCGATCAGCGCCGAACTGGCCGAGAAAAACCGCCAGCGCTATCTGACGGAGTTGAAAGCGGTGCTGCGCTTCCGCGTGGGCATCGACAGCTTTACTCAGCGCGGCAGCGGGCAGCTGACGCTGCCGCGGGAAGACACGGTGATCTGCCGCTGCGAGAACGCCCTGCGCAAGGATATCGACTCCGCGCTGGAACAAGGCGTGCAGGACTTGATCAGCCTGAAGATGCGCACCCGCGTCAGCATGGGCGATTGCCAGGGCAAGATGTGCGTCGGCTATTGCAGCGACCGCCTGCGCGAACACACCGGCAAGGCGGACGTGGGCTGGATCCGACCGCGCTTCCCGCTGGACCCCTTGCCGTTCTCCGCCTTCCAAACCGAAACCGAAGAGGCCTGACCATGAGCAGACAATACGACATCGTGATTGCCGGCGGCGGCGTGATCGGCGCCTCTTGCGCCTACCAGCTGTCCAAACGCAAAGACCTGAAAATCGCGCTGATCGACGCCAAGCGCCCCGGCAACGCTTCGCGCGCCTCCGCTGGCGGCCTGTGGGCAATCGGCGAATCGGTGGGCCTGGGCTGCGGCGTGATCTTCTTCCGCATGACCTCGGCCAAAAACAAGCGCGAGGCGGCCGGCGCCGCCATCGCCGTGGACGCCAGCACACCGCACATCCTGCCCGAATCTTTCTTCAATTTCGCTCTGGCCTCCAACGCGCTGTATCCGGCCCTGCATCAGGAGTTGATCGAAAACCACGGCATGGATTTCAAGTTCGAGGAGACCGGTCTGAAGTTCGTGATCTACGACGAGGAAGACCAACTCTACGCCGAACACATCGCCGCGCAGATTCCCCACCTGTCCGACCAAGTGCGCTGGGTGGACCAGGCTCAGTTGCGTGAAAACGAGCCCTACATCAGCCACGAAGCCACCGGCGCGCTGGAATTCCTGTGCGACCATCAGGTCAGCCCCTTCCGCTTGACCGACGCCTACACCGAGGCGGCGCGTCAGAACGGCGTCGACGTGTTCTTCAACACCAATGTCACCGGCGTGCTCAAGCAAGGCTCGCGCGTCACCGGCGTTCGGACGCTGGAAGCCGGCGAATTCCACTGCCACACCCTAATCAACGCGGCCGGCTCCTGGGCCGCCGAGCTGAGCCAATGGGCGACCGGCATCGACATTCCGGTCAAACCGGTCAAGGGTCAGATCGTGCTGTCGGAAAAAATGCCCAAGCTGCTGCGCGGCTGCATCACTACCAGCGATTGCTATATCGCGCAGAAAGACAACGGCGAGATCCTGATCGGCAGCACCACCGAGGACAAGGGCTTCGACGTCACCAACACCTATCCGGAAATCGCCGGCCTGGTCAAAGGCGCCATCCGCTGCCTGCCTGAAATGCAAAACATCAACATCAAGCGCTGCTGGGCCGGTCTGCGTCCCGGTTCGCCGGACGAGCTGCCCATCCTGGGCCCGATGCAGGGCGTTGACGGCTACCTGAACGCCTGCGGCCATTTCCGCACCGGCATTCTGACTTCGGCCATCACCGGCGTGATGCTGAACGCGTTGGTGCGCGGCGAGACGCCGCCGCTGGACGTGACCCCCTTCCTGGCTGACCGTTTCAACGCCCCGACCGCCAAGCCGACGGTGCAGGAAGCCGTCGAACTGGCGCTCTCCTAAAACGCGAAGGCCTGCACGCATGCGTGCAGGCCTTCCCACTGATTCAGATGTTCCTCTGTTACAGGCCGGCTAGTCCGGCCTGCTTTTTTTGCCCCTCCGGGCTAGCCCTTCAAAGCCGCTCAAAGTCTCGCCCGCAGGAGCGAAACATGACGAAAACCGCGGAGAAAGCGGAGTGTACACACGGTACATGAGCATTTCGAAGGTGTTTTCAATGCCGTATCGCCGACGCGTAGCAGATTGTAAGCAGCTTCTTACTGACCGACGCCGCGACGCTCATATACTGCCTGCGCCAAGGTGCCCAGATCGACGTATTCCAGCTCGCCGCCCACCGGCATGCCGCGCGCGATGCGCGTCACCTTCAAACCACGCTCCTTCAGCAGTTCGGCGATCATATGCGCGGTGACCTCGCCCTCGGCGGTGAAATTGGTGGCGATGATCACCTCCTGCACTCCGCTGTCCGCCGCCCTCACCAGCAGCTTGTCCAGATTGATGTCTCGCGGGCCGACATTGTCCAGCGGCGAGATGCGGCCCATCAGCACGAAATACAAGCCGTCGAAGCATTTGGCCTGCTCCAGCGTCAGCAGATCCGCCGGCATCTCCACCACACACAGCAAATCCTGCCGGCGCTCCTCGTCGGCGCAGATCGGACACAGAGGGGTTTCGCTGAAGGTATTGCAACGCTCGCAGTGGGTCAGCTGGGTCAAGGCGCGGTCCAGCGCGCGCGCCAGCTTGTCCGCGCCCTTCTTGTCGCGTTGCAGCAGATGGAAGGCCATGCGCTGCGCGGTCTTGGGACCGACGCCCGGCAACACTTTCAGAGCGGAGATCAAATGGTCTAGAGCGGGAGGGTTCTTCATCGCTTTCACAATCGGTAAAAACGGCGGCGCAAACGCGCATGCCGCCAGGCAAAGACCAGACGGAAGATGCCGTAATGCAATGTCAAAAGCCAGGGCACACGCGGCGCGAAGCCGATGCGGTCCACCACTTCGCAGCCGCCGGACAATGCGCGCACCCGCCTCCGGTGCAACCAGCGCCGCTGAGTCAGCATGGTCGAACGCTCGTCGAAAGCCCCCGGCTCCAAGCGCGTCAACTCCAAGTCGTCGCACTCCACCGGCAACAAGCCGAACAGCAGAATCCAGCAAGGCCCGATGCGCGCCGGCGGCTTCAGTCCGGCGGGCATCTTCTTGCCCGGCAAGCGCATGCCGAGCCAGGGCCACAATTCGTCGTTGACGCCGGCGGCGCTGATCGCGTGCGCCCACACCCTGTCGGCATCCACGCTCAGCCGGCTGCGCACGGTGAAATGGGCGAATCGGCGCATGGCTACCCCGGGGTCAACACAAAAATGGCCCGGCGCGCGCCGAGCCATCCGGATGCCGAAATCGGCGCGATCAGAACGGCAGCTTCATGCCGGCCGGCAGATTCAGGCCGGCGGAAAAACCGGACATCTTTTCCTGGGTGGTGGCTTCCACCTTGCGCACCGCGTCGTTGAACGCGGCGGCGATCAGGTCTTCCAGCATTTCCTTGTCTTCCTTGGCGTCGTCCAGCAGGCTGTCGTCCAGGCTCACGCGCTTAACGTCGTGCGAGCAGGTCATCACCACCTTGACCATGCCGGCGCCGGACTGGCCTTCCACTTCCACCGTGGCCAGTTCTTCCTGCGCCTTTTTCATATTGTCCTGCATTTGCTGGGCCTGCTTCATCAGGCCGGCGATGCCACCTTTGCCAAACATAATCGTTTCACTCCTTCACGGGTTGAATGGTTTCGATGAGCAGCGTCGCGTCGAATTCGCGCACCATTTGCTGCACCACCGGATCGTTTTTCATATTCTCGCGCGCGATGTTCAACTGCTCCTGCCTATGGCGGGCGTCTTTCATCGCCGGCGTTTCCAGGCCCAGTTCCTCTACCGTCACCGCCAGTTCCACCGGCCGGCCGAAGCGTTCGCTCAGCGCCAGCTTGAGCTTGTCCTGATAATCGCGGCTGGTCATGTGGCGGAAACTCTCCGGCACCGCCAGCGCCAGGCGATCCTGGCCCCAGTCCTTCAATACCGCATTATGGGCCAGCATGCGCGCCGCGCCCAGCTTGACGCCCAATTCGGTCACCAAGGCCTGCCAGTCGCCGTCGAACTGATAATCGACGGCTTCCTCCGGCTCTTGCTGCAAATAGGACGGCATCTCCTCATCCGCCGCGACGCCCTGATCCCAGGGTACATCGTCAGGGCTGACGTCGCCGTCGCTATCGCTTCCCTCGTCGTCCGCGTCTTCCGGCGGGACCGGCGGCGCGGCCGGGCGGGCCGGAGCGGTTTGCTGCGCGGCCACCGGGGCCGGCCTGACTTCCGGCGCGGCAGGCTCGGGGTCAGGTTCCGCCGCCGGGGCGCTTTCCTGCACCGGTTGCGACGCGGATTGCCGCGGCGCCGACGAACTCAGGCCGGCGGCCTGCAAGGCCCGCGCGGCCGGCGAAATGCCCCCGGGCGCGGCCGGGGCCGGCTGCGCTTGCGGCGGTTGCGGACGCGTTGGCGCGACGGCGGCAGGTCGCGACGGCGCGGCTTCGGCACCGGCATTTGCCGGGTGGAAGGCCAGCATGCGCAGCAGGGTCATACTGAAGCCGGCATGCTCATCCGGCGCCAGCGCCAAGTCTTTGCGGCCATGGATAGCTATCTGGTAATACAGCTGCACGTCCTGCGGCGCGATGGCGTCCGCCAGCGCCTGCAAGGCGTCGCGCTCCGGCTCGTCCTGAGCGATCGCCTGCGGCACGGTCTGCATCAGCGCCAACTGCTGCAACAAAACCGCCAGTTCGCTCAACGCGCCTTCGAAGCTGACGCCGCGCTCGGCCAGGCCGTCGGCTTCGGCCATCAGCTGCGGGCCGTCGCCGGCCGCCAGCGCCTGCAGCAAGGCGAACAGGTAACGACGGTCCACCGCGCCCAGCATCGCGCGCACGCCGTCTTCCTTCACCTCACCCAGACCGTAGGCGATGGCCTGGTCCAGCAGCGACTGCGCGTCGCGCATGGAGCCGGAGGCCGCGCGGCCCAGCAAAGCCAGCGCCGGCGCCTCGTAGGCGATGCCCTCCACGTCCAGCATATGGGCCAGATGGCCGGCCACTTGCTGCGGCGTCATATTGCGCAAGGAGAACTGCAGACAGCGGCTCAACACCGTGACCGGCACTTTCTGCGGGTCGGTGGTGGCCAGGATGAATTTGACGTGGGCCGGCGGCTCCTCCAGCGTCTTCAGCATCGCGTTGAAGGCGCTCTTGGACAGCATGTGCACTTCGTCGATGATGTAGACCTTGAAGCGGCCGGACGTCGGCGCGTACTGGGCGTTTTCCAGCACTTCGCGGATATTGTCGATGCCGGTATTGGACGCGGCGTCGATCTCCAGCAGATCGACGAAGCGGCCAGTGTCGATCTGGCGACAGGCCGAACATTCGCCGCAGGGTTCGGCGGTAGTGCCGGTTTCGCAGTTCAGGCTCTTGGCCAGAATCCGGGCGATGGTGGTCTTGCCCACCCCGCGCGTCCCCGTCAGCAGATAAGCGTGATGCAGGCGCTGTTCTTTGAGGGCGTTGGTCAAGGCGCGCACCACGTGCTCCTGGCCGACCAAATCGGCAAAGCGCTTGGGACGCCACTTACGGGCAAGGACTTGATAGCTCATGGGGGCGGATTTTAATGGCAATTGACGCGCGTGGCGACAGGTTTCGCGCCGCCGCGGCGGGCGGCGCGCGGCGTCACGGCTGCGCGGCGGCCTGGCCCGCCAGGTAGCGTTGGCGCAGCTGATCCGCGATTTCCTGCACCGCCTTGGCGTACAGTGTGCTGCGGTTGTAGCGGGTAATCACGAAGAAGTTGTTGAGGCCCAGCCAGTATTCGGTCACGCCCGGCGCCGTTTCCAGCGGCACCAGCACCGCCGGCACGTCATCGGCCACCGGCGACTGCGGCGTCACGCCCATTTTCTTCAGCTCCCCCACGGTGTAATGCAAATTGAACTTGTCGGCGATCAGTTGATCAATCTGCGGCCCCGGCTGCACGCTGGCCGGCAAGATGACATCGTCGCCGTGGCGCCAGCCGTGGCGCTGGAAGTAATTGGCCACGCTACCGATCACGTCGTCCGGATCGCTCCAGATGTCGCGGTGACCGCTGCCGTCGAAATCCACCGCCCATTTTCGGAAGCTGGACGGCATGAATTGCGGCCAGCCCATCGCGCCGGCGTAAGAGCCCTTCAGCGTCAGCGGATCCTTGCCCTCCTCCTTGGCCAGCAGCAGGAACTCTGTCAGTTCCTTGCGGAAGAATTCCGCGCGGCGCGGGTAATCGAAGCCGATGGTGGACAAGGCGTCCACCAGGCGGAACGATCCGGTGTTGCGGCCGTAATGGGACTCCACCCCCAGAATGGCGACGATGAGCTCAGGCGCCACGCCGTACTGCTGCTCGGCGCGCGTCAGCGCGGCGGCGTTGGCGCGCCAGAACGCCACGCCGTCGGCGATGGTCTTTTCCCCCACCGAGGAATTGCGGAATTGATACCAGGGCCGCGAGGTGGACGGCTTATCCAGTATCTTGATGATATTGGGCTTGAGTTCGACATTGGCGAACACCGCCTCCAGCTCCGGACGGTTGAACTGACCGCCTGCCACTTGCTCGTCGATGTAGCGCTGAACGTCCGGACGCGCCAGGAAAGCCGCGTCGGCCTGCGCCAGCTGGAAGGAGAACAGGGCCGCCAACGGGGCCAGTTTAAGCAAAGATTTCATGGGCTGGTTTCTGAATAAGCGTTTTTGACTTAGCCACGCTCCTCAAAAAACGCGGCGCGAAAACAAAGCCTCAAGTCTCGCAAGCTCGCGGCCACGCGCTAAGCCTGTTCAAATGTCTTGCGAGCAAGGCGGCTAAAGAGGCGGAATGGTCGTACGATACGTGAGCATTCTTTGGTTTCAACACTCTTCTCAATCCATCCCGCCAACGCACAGCCGATCGTAAACAAGTCCTAAATCCGGAACGACAAGGCGCTGGACACCAAACGCGCGGTGATGTCGACGATGGGTATCACGCGCTCGTAAGCCATCCGGGTGGGGCCGACAACGCCCAGCGCGCCGACCACCTGGCCGTTGATCCGGTAAGGCGCCGTCACCACCGAGCACTCGTCCAGCGTCACTACGCCTGACTCCTCGCCGATGAAAATGTTCACCCCTTGCGCATCGCGCCCCTGGTTCAGCAATTTCAGCAACTCGGTCTTGCGCTCGAAGACATTGAACAGCTGACGCAGCCGCGACAAATCATCAGACAGGTCGTTCACCTCCAGCAGCCGGTTGCCGCCGGCCACCACCACCGCCGCACTGCTGGCCGCCATCGAGCTCTGCCCCAGACGAATCGCCGCCGACATCAGCTCGGCGATGTCGCCCTGCAACTGATGCAACTCCTCCGCCACCCGGCTAGCGATGCGGTCCAGCCCCTGACCGGCGTAATGCTGATTGATGAAATTGCCGGCCTCTATCAGTTCCGACGGCTTGTAGTCGCGCTCAGTGGTCAGCAAGTGATTCTGCACGTCGCCGTCCAGCGTCACCAGTATCATCAGCACGCGTCGCTCGGACAGACGCAGGAATTCAATCTGGCGGAAAGCGATATCGGAACGCTGCGGCGTGACGATCACGCCGGCGAAATGAGTCAGTTCTGACAATAAAGACGACGCCGACTGGGCGATGCGCTGCGGGCTGTCCGGCTGCAGGTTCAATTCCAGCTCGTGCAGCGCCGCTTCTTCCAAAGGCCGGATGGTGAGCAGGCGATCGACGAACAGGCGGTAGCCGCGCGCGGTGGGCACCCGCCCCGCCGAGGTGTGCGGCGCCGCGATCAGCCCCATCGTCTCCAGCTCCGCCAGCACATTGCGGATGGAGGCGGACGACAGCTCGACGCCGGGCAGCATGGACAGGGTTTTGGACCCCACCGGCTGGCCGTCGACGATATAGCGTTCGATCAGGACCTTGAGCAGGTGTTGCGCGCGTTCGTTCATCATGATGGTTTCATTGTACACAGGGTGGACACTTGTAAAAGTGGTCGCAATCACAACTTTTTCAAGCAATATCGCCACGCCCCCGTCCCGAAGGACGGTGGCGCCGGCAAGCGGCCCTGCCGTTGGCCAAGGCTTTATGAGATAATCGACGGCATCTTTTCGGCTATCGGCTCAGCAAGCGCAAGCGCGGCGGGATTCGCCCCCGCGCCGCGCAAACCCCTGTCCAGCATCGGGTTTTTCCCGCCGCCATGGACGCGGGCCGCCGCTGGCCGAGCATTCATTTGTGTAGCGCCCCACACTGGAGACAGCATGGCATCCGAAGACAAGAGCAAAGCGTTGGCCGCGGCCCTTGCCCAAATTGAAAAGCAATTTGGCAAGGGTTCGATCATGCGCATGAGCGACAACCAGATCAACGAAAACCTGCAGGTGGTCTCCACCGGCTCGCTGAGCCTGGACCTGGCGCTGGGCGTCGGCGGCCTGCCGCGCGGCCGCGTGGTGGAAATCTACGGCCCGGAGTCGTCCGGTAAAACCACTTTGTGTCTGCAGGCGGTAGCCGAGATGCAAAAATTGGGCGGCACCTGCGCCTACATCGACGCAGAAAACGCGCTGGACCCGCAATATGCGCAAAAGCTGGGCGTCAAGGTTGACGACCTGCTGATCTCGCAGCCGGACACCGGCGAGCAAGCGCTGGAAATCTGCGACATGCTGGTGCGCTCCAGCGGCGTCGATCTGATCGTGATCGACTCGGTGGCCGCCTTGGTGCCCAAGGCGGAAATCGAAGGCGAAATGGGCGACAGCCACGTGGGCCTGCAAGCCCGACTGATGAGCCAGGCGCTGCGCAAGCTGACCGGCAACATCAAGCGCACCAACACCCTGGTGATCTTCATCAACCAGATCCGCATGAAGATCGGCGTGATGTTCGGCAACCCGGAAAC
Source organism: Chromobacterium haemolyticum (assembly GCF_002081825.1). GTDB lineage: Bacteria > Pseudomonadota > Gammaproteobacteria > Burkholderiales > Chromobacteriaceae > Chromobacterium > Chromobacterium fluminis. The sequence continues at coordinate 88,710 of NZ_MUKU01000017.1, forward strand.
CACCACCGGCGGCAACGCGCTGAAGTTCTACGCCTCCGTGCGCCTGGACATCCGCCGCACCGGCGGCATCAAGAAGGGCGAGGAAGTGATCGGCAACGACACCCGCGTCAAAGTGGTGAAGAACAAAGTGTCGCCGCCGTTCCGCCAGGCCGATTTCGAAATCCTGTACGGCGAGGGCATCTCCCGCCAGGGCGAGATCATCGAACTGGGCGTCAAGCACGGCTTCATCGACAAATCCGGCGCCTGGTACGCCTACAACGGCCAGAAGATCGGCCAGGGCAAGGACAACACCCGCGAATGGCTGAAGTCCAACCCGGAAATCGCCGCTGAAGTGGAACGCAAGATCCGCGACGCGGTGGGCATCAAAGTGGAAATCACCGAAGGCCAGCCGGACGAAGAGTTCGCCGACGACGCGCTCGACGCCTGATTCCCTGAATGGAAAAAAGCCTGAGGGCGCGAGCCGTCGATCTCCTGTCCCGCCGCGAATACACGCGGCGGGAACTGGAGCGGCGGCTCGCTCCGTTTGCGGAAAGCCCGGAACAATTGACGGCCTTGCTGGACGAGCTGGCCGAACACAGCTGGCAGTCCGATCAGCGTTTCGCCCAACAGTTCGCCGACAGCAAGGGACAACGCTACGGCAGCCGCCGCCTGCAGCAGGAAATGCGCCAGCGCGGCGTGGACGCTGAACTGATCCGCGATACGCTGCAGGGCCGCGACGACCTTGCCGCCGCCCAAGCGCAGTGGCGCAAGAAGTTCGGCCAACTACCGGCCACGCCGCAGGAACGCGCGCGCCAGATCCGCTTTCTGGCCGGACGCGGCTTCCCGATGTCGGTGATTGGCAAGGTGCTTAGCGGCGCCGCCGACGACGACTTTCCCGCCGACGAGGACTGAGCATGCAAACGCGCAGCATCGCCACCCATATCGACATAGCCGCCGCGCCGTCCGCGGTCTGGCGCGTGCTGTGCGACTGGGCCGCCTACCCGGAGTGGAACCCCTTCATCGTCGGCCTGCACGGCCGCCAGCAGATAGGGTCTCGCCTGGTGGTCAGCGTCCACCCGCCCGGCCGGCCGCGGCTGACCTTCCGCCCGCGGCTGGAAGTCTTGCAAACGGCGGAGGAGCTGGTCTGGCTGGGGCGCGCGCTACTGCCCGGCCTACTGGACGGCCGCCACAGTTTTCGCCTGGAAGCGCTGGAAAACGGCGGCACCCGCCTGCATCACGGCGAAACGTTCAGCGGTCTGCTCCTCCCCTTGTTCGGCCAGGCGTTGCTGGCCGATGCCCGCAAGGGTTTCGAGTTGATGAACCAGGCGCTCAAGCGCCGCGCCGAAACCCTTGCCAGCGCGGGCGCGGCTTGACACAATCAGCTGTCCGCGCCGCTCTGGGTTTAAGCCCCCAAAGCGGCCCAGAATTCGCAATCTTACGAAATCAAACATGAAAACCTCTGAAATTCGCCAGAAATTCCTGGATTTCTTTGCCGGCAAACATCATCAGGTGGTGCCTTCCAGCAGCCTGATCCCCGGCAACGATCCCACGCTGATGTTCACCGTCGCCGGCATGGTGCAGTTCAAGGACGTGTTCCTGGGCTTTGAAAAGCGCGATTACAGCCGCGCCACCACCAGCCAGAAATGCCTGCGCGCGGGCGGCAAGCATAACGACCTGGAAAACGTCGGCTACACCGCGCGCCACCATACCTTCTTCGAAATGCTGGGCAACTTCAGCTTCGGCGACTACTTCAAACAAGACGCGATCACCTTCGCCTGGGAATTCCTCACCGGCGAACAGTGGCTGAACCTGCCCAAGGACAAGCTGCTGGTCACCGTCTACGCCTCCGACGACGAAGCCTACGACATCTGGCACAAGAGCGTGGGCCTGCCTGCTGACAAGATCATCCGTATCGGCGACAACAAGGGCGCGCCGTACGCCTCCGACAACTTCTGGACCATGGGCGACACCGGCCCCTGCGGCCCCTGCACCGAGATCTTCTACGACCACGGCCCAAGCGTGGCCGGCGGCCCTCCGGGCAGCCCGGACGAAGACGGCGACCGCTTCATGGAAATCTGGAACAACGTGTTCATGCAGTTCAACCGCGACGAGTCCGGCACCCTGCATCCGCTGCCCAAGCCGTCGGTCGACACCGGCATGGGCCTGGAACGCCTGTCCACCGTGCTGCAACACGTCAAGTCCAACTATGAAACCGACGCGCTGGCCTGCCTGGTGCGCGCCGCCGCGCGCGAAACCGGCGTGGCCTACAGCCAGGAGGTGCCGTCGCTGAAAGTAATCGCCGACCACATCCGCGCCTGTTGCTTCATGGTCGCCGACGGCATCCTGCCGTCCAACGAAGGCCGCGGCTACGTGCTGCGCCGCATCGCCCGCCGCGCCATCCGCCACGGCTACAAGCTGGGCCAGAAAGGCCTGTTCTTCCACAAGATCGTCGCCGATCTGGTGGCCGAGATGGGCGACGCCTATCCGGAACTGCGCGAAAAGCAGGCGCATATCGAAGACGCGCTGCGCGCAGAGGAAATCAAGTTCGCCGAAACGCTGGAAATCGGTATGGGTCTGGTCGACTCCGCCCTGGAAGGCGGCAAGACCGAGCTTGACGGCGACACCATCTTCAAGCTGTACGACACCTTCGGCTTCCCGGTGGACCTGACCGCCGACATCTGCCGCGAACGCGACATCCACGCCGACCTGGAAGGCTTCGAGCGCGCGATGGAAGCGCAGCGCGAGCGCGGCCGCGCCGGCTCCAGCTTCAAGATGACCGGCAAGGTCAGCTACAGCGGCGCCGACACCTGCTTCCACGGCTATGATTCCGCCAGCACCGACGCCAAGGTATTGGCGCTGTTCAAGGGCACCGAGGCCGTCGCCGCGCTGGAAGCCGGCGAAGAAGGCATCGTGGTGCTGGACGACACCCCCTTCTACGCCGAAGGCGGCGGCCAGGTTGGCGACGTGGGCGAGATTTCGCTGCAAGGCGGCATCGGCGCGCTGTTCGACGTCAACGACACCCAGAAGATCCAGGCCGCGGTATTCGGCCACAAGGGCAAGCTGGCCCGCGGCCGCCTCGCCGTCGGCGACAGCGTGACCGCCACCATCGACCTGCACGCGCGCGCCGCCAGCGCCCGCAACCATTCCGCCACCCACCTCTTGCACGCGGCGCTGCGCCACGTGCTGGGCGACCATGTCGCGCAGAAGGGCTCGCTGGTGAATCCGGAGCGCACCCGCTTCGACTTCGCCCACGGCGAACCAGTCAGCGCCGAACAGATCGCCGAGCTGGAGCGCGTGGTCAACCGCGTGATCAGCCACAACTTGCCGGTCAAGGCCGAAGTGATGAGCATGGAAGCCGCGCAAAAATCCGGCGCGATGATGCTGTTTGGCGAAAAATACGGCGATGAAGTGCGCGTGCTGACCATGGGCGACTTCTCCGCCGAACTGTGTGGCGGCACCCACGTGCAACGCACCGGCGACATCGGCCTGTTCAAGATTGTGGCAGAAAGCGGCGTCGCCGCCGGCGTGCGCCGCGTTGAAGCCGTCACCGGCGAAGGCGCCATCGCCCACATCCAGGCTCAGGACGCCTTGCTGAAAGAAGCCGCCGGCGCGCTGAAAGCGCAAACGCTGGACGAGGTGGCCGTCAAGATCGGCAGCCTGCAAGACAACGTCAAGACCCTGGAAAAAGAGCTGGCCAAGCTCAAGGGCCAGCTGGCCGCTTCCGCCGGCGACAGCCTGGCCGACGGCGCCGCCGACGTCAACGGCGTCAAGGTGCTGGCGGTGGAACTGCCCGGCGCGGACAACAACGCGCTGCGCGAAACCCTGGACAAGCTGAAAGACAAGCTGGGCTCCGCCGCCATCGTACTGGCAGCCAAGGGCGACGGCAAAGTGGCCCTGGTGGCCGGCGTCACCGCCGACCTGACCGCCAAACTCAAGGCCGGCGAGCTGGTCAACTTCGTCGCCCTGCAAGTGGGAGGCAAGGGCGGCGGCCGTCCGGACATGGCCCAAGCCGGCGGCACTCAGCCGGAAAACCTGGCGGCGGCCTTGGCCGGCGTGCAGGCCTGGGTGGCAGCTAAGCTGTAAGAACGTGTTTGCGATCTCGCGAGCTAAGGCAAGACAAGGCGTTGCGGCTGAGAAAGCGGAATGTACGCGTGGTACATGAGCATTTCGAAAACGTTTTCAACGCCGTATCGCCAACGCGCAGCAGATCGGAAACAGGTTCTAAGCCTCCCAACTCTCGTCAATAGACCGCGCGCTGCGCGGTCTTTTTTTGTCTTCCGCGCCGTCGGCGGCGGCTGGCCGGCGCTTTCTTGCTTCAGGTCAAGGGAAGTAGGATTACGAAATACTAATATTGAGAGGCTTAATTTTGGCTTCTCCTTTTGTTGTTTGCATTTCAGCCCTGCTCGCCTCTCCGATCAGGGCGTTTTTTTGCGCGCGGGCATGAAAAAAGGCGGCCAGGCCGCCCTTTTCCCATCCTTTCCCCAAAGCGTAAACCGGCGCTCAAAACACCAGTTTGGCTCCGATCAGCGCCAGCATCACCGCCAGCGCCGGCCGCAGCCAGCCCTCCGACAGCTGCCGCGTCAGCTTGCTGCCCAGCCAGATGCCGGGCAGAGAGCCCGCCAGCAGATTAAGCAGCAGCGAAAAATCCACATTCCCGAGCCCGGCGTGCCCTAAGCCCGCCACCAGGGTCAACGGCACCGCGTGGGCGATTTCGGTGCCCACCAGCCGCGATGTCGGCAAGGCCGGATACAACAAAAACAAGGCCAGCGTGCCCAGGGCGCCGGCACCGATGGAACTGAGCGTCACCAGCACGCCCAGCACCACGCCAGTGACCACGGTCAGCCCGACCCGCGGCTCGAACGACGGGCTCGCCGCGCCGGAGCCACCCAGCCAGCGGAGCAACAAGGGCTTGCTCAGGATGGCGACGGCGGTCAGCAACAACGCCACGCCCAGCACCAGCTTGAACAGAGTGTCCAGCATCTTCTCCGGCAAGTGCAGATAAGACAGGCCGGCCAGCACCAGCAAGGCCGCCGGCACGCTGCCGGCCGTCAGCCAGCCGGCGATACGCCAATCAACATGGTCCTGCCGATGATGTACCGTCACCCCGCCCATCTTGGTCAAGGCCGCGTACAACAGATCGGTACCCACCGCGGTGGCAGGAGAAATGCCGAACCACAGCAAGATAGGCGTCATCAAAGAACCGCCGCCCACTCCGGTCAAACCGACAATGAAACCCACCGCCAACCCTGCGATCGCATACCCCCACTCCATAAAACCCGCTCCTTGGCCAAGCCATTCGATAGCGGGATGCTACGCCAGTTTCATATAACGATTTATACCGTTTTGAAACAACATTATTCGAAAAGTTATTTGCCTCAAAGACTTGTTTCAACCATCCGCGGGATCATGCTGCGGTAACATCGCGCCGGTAGCGTAAAAAGGCAGAGACGGCGAGCAAACACAACATTTGCTTCTAACCGTAACCAAGCAGGGCTTTACAAATCTTCAAAATAGCGTCAATGTCAAAGGGTCAGGGTTTGCCCTGACCTCACACAAGTACGTGACCGAGAGGTGCAAGGATGATGACTTCCCGTATTCCTCTGAGTGTTCGCAGAAAGCAGGCTAGAGACCAGCACGAGAGTTTTCTCTATGCGGTCGCCAAGCCTCAGTTGAGTGATGCTGAGAGATCTCGCCAGCAGAAAGTGCGTCAACGCGCACATGATCGGGACGATGCCCGGTTCCTGGCAGACCGCTGCGACGACCTGTTCTGAACACCCACCCGGCGGATTTCCGCCTAATGACGGCTAGCGACCCAGCCTGACGCCAGGCCGCAGCCCTACCTGCCAGCAAATCGCGGCGCCGAATTCCGCCTGCGCCGCCGTCCCACTATTTCGCCTCTTTTCCTAGCTCCCGCCGGCAGGCCGCCGGCCGCGCGTCGTTTGCTCACCATTGGCGACGCCGCCCATTCCCGCGCATAAAAAAAATCCGTTTTTCCGCCAAAACACGCTTAAAAATGAAATAAAGGCCAGTTTTTCAAACATTTTTATACGATTTTTATCGGCTACCATAGGGTTTTGTCGGGTTTTTGACGTGCGCTTGCGTACCTTCTCATTACTGATTCGAATGGAGATTTTCATGATGGATGTCGTCTATCTGGGACTCGTCCTGCTGTTTGGCGCGCTGAGCTACGGCTTCGTCGTCGGCTGCCAACAACTGGGAGAAAAGGAATGAGCGTCTGGTATCTGCTTAGCGCGCTGATTGCGCTGGGCCTGCTTGGCTATCTAATCTACGCATTGCTTAAGCCGGAGAATTTTTAATCATGTTCGCCAATTTCATCGGCTCGGCCGCACCCTTGCAGCTGGGCTTGTTCCTGCTGGTGCTGCTGGCGCTGGCCTGGCCGCTGGGCGCCTATATCGCCCGCGTGATGCAGGGCGACAATATCGGCCCCCTGCGCCTGTTCGCTCCCCTGGAGCGCGGCTTTTACCGGCTGGCCGGCGTCAAGCAGGACGAAGACATGGGCTGGCGCGGCTACGCCGTGGCGCTGCTCTTGTTCAATGTGCTGGGCGTGCTGGCCCTGTACCTGCTACAGCGCTTGCAGGGCTGGCTACCGTTCAACCCGCAGGCCATGGGCGCGGTGGCGCCGGACTCCGCGTTCAACACCGCGATTTCCTTCGTCACCAACACCAACTGGCAAGGCTATGGCGGCGAGTCCACCATGGGCTACCTGGTACAGATGCTGGGCCTAACGGTACAGAACTTCCTGTCCGCCGCCACTGGCGCCGCGGTGGTGCTGGCGCTGGTGCGCGGCTTCGCCCGCCACAGCTCGGCCAAGATAGGCAACTTCTGGGTGGACATCACCCGCTTCACCCTCTATGTGCTGCTGCCGCTGTCCTTCGCGTTCGCGCTGGTATTCAGCCAGCAGGGCATGATCCAGAACCTGGTCGCCTATAAAGACGTGCAGACGGTGGAAACCACCCATTACCAGCAGGCCAAGACCGATGCCCAGGGCAATACGGTCAATGGCGCCGACGGCAAGCCGGTGATGGTGGACGCCAGCACGCAGAAACAGACGTTGCCTATGGGGCCGGTGGCCTCGCAGGAAGCGATCAAGCTGCTGGGCACCAATGGCGGCGGTTTCTTCAATGCCAACTCCGCGCATCCGTTCGAGAATCCCACCCCGCTGAGCAACTTCCTGCAATGCCTGGCCATCTTCCTGATCCCGGCGGCGCTGTGCTTCATGTTCGGCCGCATGGTGGGCGACCAGCGCCAGGGCTGGGCCATCATCGCCGCGATGGCGCTGATGTTCGCCTGTGCAGTGGCAACGACCACCGGCGCGGAACAGGCCGGCGTGCCGCAGTTGACCGCCTTGGGCGTGGATCAACAGGCCAGCCGTTTGCAGGCCGGCGGCAATATGGAGGGCAAGGAAACCCGCTTCGGCGTCATCGACACCTCGCTGTTCATCGCGGTGACCACCTCCGCCTCCTGCGGCGCGGTCAACGCCATGCATGATTCCTTGACCCCGATAGGCGGCCTGGTGCCCACCTTCCTGATGCAATTGGGCGAGGTGGTGTTCGGCGGCGTCGGCTCCGGCCTGTACGGCATGCTGATCTTCGCCATCCTGGCGGTGTTCATCGCCGGCCTGATGGTGGGCCGCACACCGGAATACCTGGGCAAGAAGATAGAAACCTACGAGATGAAGATGACGGCGATCACCATTCTGGTGACCCCGGTGCTGGTGCTGACGCTGACCGCCGTCGCGGTGTTGGCCGCCTCCGGCAAAGCCGGCATCCTCAACCCGGGCGCGCACGGCTTCAGCGAAGTGTTGTACGCCTTCACATCGGCCGCCAACAACAATGGCAGCGCCTTCGCCGGCCTGTCCGCCAACACGCCTTTCTACAACATCGCTACCGGCGTGGCCATGTTCTTTGGCCGCTTTTTCATGATCGTGCCCATCCTGGCCATTGCCGGATCGCTGGCCGCCAAGAAGCGTCTGGCCGTCACCGGCGGCACCCTGCCCACTCACGGCCCGCTGTTCGTGGTGCTGCTGATAGGCACCGTGTTGCTGGTGGGCGCGCTCAACTATGTTCCCGCGCTGGCGCTGGGCCCGGTCGTCGAGCAGTTGCAGATGATCAACGGTCGCTGAGCCTGACGGGAGGATGCAGAAAATGAACAATATCAACCATTCCAATATCCAGCCCGCTCAAGCGGGCCACCGGAGCGCGGCCAAGTCCATGCTGGACCCCAGCCTGGTGAAACCGGCCATCGTCGACTCTTTCAAGAAACTGTCGCCGCGCACCCAGTGGCGCAATCCGGTGATGTTCGTCGTCTACATCGGCAGCATCTTGACCAGCGCGCTGTGGATTCAGTCGCTGGCCGGCCAGGGCGAGGCGCCGTCCGGCTTCATCCTGGCGGTGGCGCTGTGGCTGTGGTTCACCGTGCTGTTCGCCAACTTCGCCGAAGCGCTGGCCGAGGGCCGCAGCAAGGCCCAGGCGGCCAGCCTGCGCTCCGCCAAGAAAAACGTGGTGGCCAAAAAGCTGTCCGGCCCCAGCCACGACGCCGGCAAGACCGTGATAGACGGCAGCAGCCTGCGCAAGGGCGACTATGTGTTGGTGGAAGCCGGCGACGTGATCCCGGTGGACGGCGAGGTGATCGAAGGCGTGGCCTCGGTGGACGAGTCCGCGATCACCGGCGAATCCGCTCCCGTGATCCGCGAGGCCGGCGGAGATTTCTCCTCGGTCACCGGCGGCACCCGCGTGCTGTCCGACTGGATCGTGGTGCGCATTTCCGTCAACCCGGGCGAAACCTTCCTCGACCGCATGATCGCGATGGTGGAAGGCGCCAAGCGCCAGAAAACCCCGAACGAGATCGCGCTGACCATCCTGCTGGTGGCGCTGACCATCGTGTTCCTGATCGTCACCGTTACCCTGCTGCCCTTCTCGCTGTTCAGCGTGGAAGCGGCCAAGGCCGGCTCGCCGATCAGCATCACCACTCTGGTGGCCTTGCTGGTCTGCCTGATCCCCACCACCATCGGCGGCCTCTTGTCCGCCATCGGCGTGGCCGGCATGAGCCGGATGATGGGCGCCAATGTGATCGCCACCTCCGGCCGCGCGGTGGAAGCCGCCGGCGACGTGGACGTGCTGCTCTTGGACAAGACCGGCACCATCACTCTGGGCAACCGCCAGGCCTCCACCTTCATCCCGGCACCCGGCGTCAGCGAGCAGGCGCTGGCGGACGCCGCGCAACTGGCCTCGCTGGCCGACGAAACCCCGGAAGGCCGCAGCATCGTGGTGCTGGCCAAGAAGCAGTTCAATCTGCGCCAGCGCGAACTGGCCAGCCATGAAGCCGTATTCATCCCCTTCACCGCGCAAACCCGGATGAGCGGCATAGACTACGACGGCCGCCAGATCCGCAAGGGTGCCATCGACGCCATTCGCCGCCATATCGCCGATCAGGGCGGCCAGTTCCCGGACGCGCTGGCCAAGAGCGCCGATGAAGTGGCTCGCCGCGGCTCCACCCCGCTCTTGGTGGCGGAAGGCAATCGCGCCTTGGGCGTGATCGAGCTGAAAGACATCGTCAAGGGCGGCATCAAGGAGCGTTTCGCCGAGCTACGCCAGATGGGCATCAAGACGGTGATGATCACCGGCGACAACCCGCTGACCGCCGCCGCCATCGCCGCCGAGGCCGGCGTGGACGACTACCTGGCCGAAGCCACGCCGGAAGCCAAGCTCAAGCTGATCCGCAGCCATCAGGCCGAGGGCAAGCTGGTGGCGATGACCGGCGACGGCACCAACGACGCGCCGGCGCTGGCTCAGGCCGACGTGGCTGTGGCGATGAACACCGGCACCCAGGCGGCCAAGGAAGCCGGCAATATGGTGGACTTGGACTCCAACCCCACCAAGCTGATCGAGATTGTGGAAATCGGCAAGCAGATGCTGATGACGCGCGGTTCGCTGACCACCTTCTCCATCGCCAACGACGTGGCCAAATACTTTGCCATCATTCCGGCCGCCTTCGCCAGCACCTATCCGCAATTGAACGCGCTGAACGTGATGGGCCTGAACAGCCCGGCCTCGGCCATCATGTCGGCGGTGATCTTCAACGCCGTCATCATCGTGTTCCTGATCCCGCTGGCGCTAAAGGGCGTCAAATACCAAGCCAAGAGCGCGGCGGAGCTGCTGCGCGGCAATCTGCTGGTCTACGGCCTGGGCGGCCTGCTGGTGCCCTTCGCCGGCATCAAGCTGATCGACATGCTGCTGGGCGCGCTGGGCCTGGTATGAGCACCGAAAGGAAAACCCAAATGAAACTGTTACGTCCCCTGCTGGTGGTGTTCGGCGGCCTGAGTCTGATCACCGGCCTTGCCTACCCGCTGCTCACCACCGGAGCCGCCCAGGCGCTGTTTCCGTTCCAGGCCAATGGCAGCCTGATCGAACGCGACGGCAAGGTCGTCGGCTCGCGGCTGATAGGCCAGAACTTCACCGGCCCGCAATATTTCTGGGGCCGCCCATCCGCCACCGGCCCAATGCCGTACAATGCCGGCGGGTCCGGCGGCTCTAACCTGGGCCCCACCAACCCGGCGCAGCTGGACGCGGTGAAAGCCAATGTGGCTCGCCTCCGCGCCGCCCACCCGGCACAAAGCGGCCCGGTGCCGGTGGACCTGGTCACCGCCTCGGCCAGCGGCCTGGATCCGGAGATTTCCGCCGCCGCGGCTTTCTACCAGTTGGAACGCGTCGCCGCCGCCCGCAAGATGGAGCCGGCCGCGCTGCGCAAGCTGGTGGAAAGCCGGGTGACCGGCGAAACCTTCGGCCTGCTTGGCGAGCCGCGCGTCAATGTGCTGGAATTGAACCTGGCGCTGGACCAGGCCGCCAAAGCCTGATCAACCTTCGGCGCCGGGGGCGGAGCAGGACTCGCGCCGCCCCCGGCGCTGATGAATGAAGCCGTACAGACCCTAAGAGCCTGTTTACGATCTCGCGGGCTAAGGCGAGACAAACCGTTCTCAGCGCCGTATCGCCGACGCGCAGCAGATCATAAACAGGTTTAAACAAAGCTCGCCTATGACCGACTCCCGTCCCGATCCGGACGCTCTGCTCGATGAGCTCAAACGCGAAGAACTGGACGCCCAGCGCGGCCGGCTGAAGATTTTCTTCGGCGCCTGCGCCGGCGTCGGCAAGACCTACGCCATGCTGGCGGCGGCCCGCGCCAAGCGCCAGGACGGCGCGACGGTGCTGGTGGGCGTGGTGGAAACCCACGGCCGCAAGGAAACCCAGGAACAACTGGCCGATCTGGAAGTCCTGCCGCCAAGACAGATCGCTTATAAAGGCCACGAACTGGCTGAATTCGATCTGGACGCGGCGCTGGAACGCCGGCCGCAGCTGATCCTGATGGACGAATTCGCCCACTCCAACGCGCCCGGCTCGCGCCACCCCAAGCGCTGGCAGGACGTGGAGGAGCTGCTGGCCGCCGGCATCGACGTCTACACCACCCTGAATGTCCAGCACCTGGAAAGCCTGAACGACGTGGTCGGCCAGATCACCGGCATCGTGGTGCGCGAAACCCTGCCCGACCATGTGTTCGACCGCGCCGACGAAGTGGCGCTGGTGGACCTGCCGCCGGATGAATTGCTGGGCCGCCTGGCCGCCGGCAAGGTCTACCTGCCACAACAGGCCGAACGCGCGGTGAAAAACTTCTTCCGCAAGGGCAATCTGCTGGCGCTGCGCGAACTGGCGCTGCGCCGCACCGCCGACCGCGTGGACGCTCAGATGCGCGCCTACCGCGCCGATCAAGCCATCAATCCGGTGTGGCATGCGCGCGAGCGGCTGCTGGTCTGCGTCGGCGCCAGCGCCGGCATCGACAAGCTGATCCGCAGCGCCAAGCGCCTGGCTGCCAGCCTGGACGCGGACTGGATCGCCGTCTATGTGGAAACGCCTCAGCAACGCAAACTGTCCGAGGAGCAGCGCGCCCGCGTGCTCAAAGGTCTGAAGCTGGCGCAGGAACTGGGCGCGGAGACCACGGTGCTGGGCGGCAGCGAATTGGCGCCCACCCTGCTGGCCTATGCCCGCAGCCGCAATGTGTCCAAGCTGGTGCTGGGCAAATCCGCGCGCGGCGGCTGGTCGCGGCTGTGGCGCCGCCCGCTGGCCGGCGAACTGAGCCGCCGTTCCAGCGACGTCGATCTCTACGTGGTGGCCTACGAGCAGGAAGACGCCTCCGCCTCCGCCGCCGCCGACGCCAAAACCGGCGGCAGCCTGCTGTTCGAAGACCAGGACAGCCCGCGCTCGCGCTTCGGCTACCTCGCCGCCTTCGTCGCCTGCCTGCTGACCACCGCGCTGGCCGGCCTGCTGATCCCGCACGTGGCGCTGGCCAACGACATCATGATCTACCTGCTGGTGGTGGTGCTAGTGTCGGTGCGCTATGGCCGCGGTCCCGGCATGTTGGCCTCCCTGCTGTCGGTGGCCTCCTTCGATTTCTTTTTCGTGCCGCCGCATATGTCGTTCGCGGTATCGGACACCCAGTATCTGATGACCTTCGTGGTGATGCTGGTGGTGGCCTCCATCATCAGCCAGCTCACCGCCCGGCTGCGCTTCGAAGCCAATATTTCCACTTACCGCGAACGCCGCACCCGCGCGCTGTACGACCTGGGCCGCGAACTGGCCGGCGCGCTGACCGCCGCGCAGATCGTCGACACCGCCGTCAGCCGGCTGGAACCGCTGTTCGCCGCCAAGGTCAGCCTGTTCCTGCCCAATAGCGGCGACGAGCTACGCCCGGCCGGCGAGGGCCGCGGCGATGCCGATATCGGCGTCGCGCAATGGGTTTACGACCATCAGCAGCCGGCCGGCCTGGGCACCAACACCCTACCCGCCAACGCCGCGCTTTACGTGCCGTTGCGCGCGCCGATGCGCAACCGCGGCGTGATCGCGCTGCTGCCGGACGTCACCGATCAGGTCTTCTTGCCGGAGCAACAGCGACTGCTGGAAACCTGCGCCGCCCAGATCGCGCTGGCGCTGGAACGCGTGCATTACGTGGAGGTGGCGCAGGATGCCATTGTGGCGATGGAATCCGAGCGGCTGCGCAACAGCGTGCTGTCGGTGGTGTCTCACGATCTGCGCACGCCGCTGACCACCATGGCCGGCCTGTCCGAGCGGCTGTGCTCGCCCAATGTGGACGACAGCCAGCGGGCCGAGATCGCCGCCGCCATCCAGGACGAGGCGCTGCGCATGAACAAGCTGGTGACCAATCTGCTGGACATGGCACGCCTGCAATCCGGCGTGAAGCTGAACAAGGAATGGCAGATGCTGGACGAGGTGGTGGGCAGCGCGCTGCGCGCCGCCGAACGCGGCCTGCGCGGCCGGGAGCTGACGCTGGAGCTGGCGCCGGACCTCCCGGTGCTGGAATACGACGCGGTGCTGCTGGAGCGAGTGCTGGTCAACCTGCTGGAAAATGCCGGCAAATACACACCGCCCGGCAGCCATATCACACTGTCGGCGCGGCGCGAGGGCGCGGAGGTGGTGGTGTCGGTCAGCGACGACGGCCCCGGCCTGCCGCCCAATATGGAACAACGCGCCTTCGATAAATTCTCGCGCGGCGCGGCGGAGTCCAGCACCCCCGGCGTGGGGCTGGGTCTGGCGATCTGCCGCTCCATCGTGGAAATCCACGGCGGCCGCATCAGCGCGCGCAACCGCTCGCCGCACGGCGCGGAATTCCGCTTCAGCCTGCCGGCCGGACAAGCGCCGGCGCTGCCGGAAGAACTCCCCGAACCGCGAGCCTAAACCTGAGCGAAACCTTATCATGCAAGACACACCGATCAGCATCGTCGTCATCGAAGACGAAAAACCGATCCGCCGCTTTCTGAGCGCGGCGCTGGAAGAGGAAGGCCTGACCGTCCACGAGGCGGAAACCGGCAAGCAGGGCCTGATCGAAGTGGCCACCCGCAAGCCGGATCTGGTGATACTGGACCTGGGCCTGCCGGATATGAACGGCCAGGACACCATCAAGCAGCTACGCGAATGGACCGACCTGCCCATCCTGGTCTTGTCCGCGCGTACTCAGGAAACCGAAAAAGTTGCCGCGCTGGACGCCGGCGCCGACGACTACCTGACCAAGCCCTTCGGCGTGGCCGAATGCCTGGCGCGCGTCCGCGTGCTGCTGCGCCGCCGCATCCACGGCAGCGCCGCGGCGCAGCAGGTGTTCCAGTTCGGCGACATCAAGGTGGATCTGGTCAACCGCCAGGTGGCCAAGGCGGAAGCGGCGGTACATCTGACGCCGATAGAATATCGGCTGCTGTCCACCTTGATACGCAGCGCCGGCAAGGTGATCACCCATCGCGAGCTGCTGCTGGCGGTGTGGGGGCCGTCGTTCTCCGAGCACAACCAGTATCTGCGCGTCTATATGGGCCATCTGCGGCAGAAGCTGGAAGACAATCCGGCGATGCCGCGCCACATCCTCACCGAGACCGGGGTCGGCTATCGGCTGGTGGAGGGTTGAGCGGGCCGCCGCTTAGAGCCTGTTCAAAGTCTCGCGAGCCAGAGCGAGACAAGGCGTTGCGGCTGAGAAAGCGGAATGTACGCGTGGAACATGAGCATTTCGAAGCGGGACTCACCGTGTGACGTCTCACTACGCGCAGCAGATCGTAAACAGGTTCTTAGAGCCTGTTCACGATCTTTTCGTCCTGAGATAATTGCCGAATGCGAAGAAGCCATTATCCAAGCGACGTAAGTCGTGAACAGTTCGAACAGATCAGACCGCTATTGGAAAGCCTGCGCAAGAAAACCAAGCCAAGGACAGTGGACCTGTTCGAGGTCTGGTGTGCTGTGCTCTATTTGCTCAAGAGCGGCTGCCAATGGCGAATGTTACCCAGTGAGTTTCCCAAGTGGCGAACGGTACATGCCTACTTTAGTCGCTGGAGTGAGCCCGGCCAGGATGGTGTCAGCATCTTGGAGCGGGCCCTCAAAAAATCTGGTTGGAGAGGCCCGTATCAGACTGGGGCGCAAATCCTCGACCAGCTTTTTGATCGTGGACGCACAAAGCGTGAAG
>NZ_MUKU01000018.1 GCF_002081825.1 Chromobacterium haemolyticum
AGTTTATGTCTGGTGGCCATAGCGAGGTGGTCCCACGCCTTCCCATCCCGAACAGGACCGTGAAACGCCTTAGCGCCGATGATAGTGTGGCATTCGCCATGTGAAAGTAGGACACCGCCAGACGCCCCATTGCGAAGCCCAGCTCACACGAGCTGGGCTTTATGCATTTGCGCCTCGGCGCCACAGCAAAGCCTCCCTATGGGAGGCTTTGTTGCGTTTGGGGCCCGTCGGGGCAGAAGAAGCAAAACGACATCGCCGTTTTGTTATTTTTTGGGCTTGGCTGCTGAGGGTTTCTCGGTCGGACTTTCCTGCTTTTTCACCTGTTTATCCGGAGCGATCTCGGTTAGCAACTGCTCCAGCAGTTTGCTGCGAGAGGCGATGTGATGGTCGAAGCGCCAGTCTTTCAGGAGATCAATGGCAACGTCGAAATAACGCATGTCGATATCGTAGAGCAGGCTCAGGTCGAAAGAGCGACCCATTTCCAATGCGGTCGCCAGTTCTTTGAGCACTTGCATTTGCTGCGGATCGTGCCCTTCTTCGATGAAACGGCGTATTTTCTTGGCGGCATTCATGGGGGAGGCTCCCTTGTTGGCAATGTGCCTATCTTAGCCAATGTCGTCGGGGCTGTAACTTGCATTGGCGCAAAGCCAGCCAGTCTTGCCGCTTTCCCCCCTCTACTGTGTTGTTCCTTTCTCGAATACCACCCAAAAGAACTATTTCGATTAGATCGTTTTTCCTTGTGCTTGCCCACGTCTGGCGAATGGGTTTTCCTGCGTACCAGCAGTATGGTGTGAGTATGGAGTTGGACTGGCCGGCCGCTTGGCCGCTGAGGGAGAAAACATGACATCCGCGGCATATAAGCAGTACTCGGTGCTGGCCGTCAGCACTTTTGCTTTCACCGTCTGTTTCATGGTTTGGATGATGATGGGCGTGGTGGGCATTCCAGTGAAGCAGCAACTGGGTCTGAACGAAACCGAGTTCGGGATTCTGGTGGCGATGCCGGTGTTGTCCGGCTCGCTGGTACGGGTGCCGTTGGGAATTTGGACCGATCGCTATGGCGGCCGCATTGTTTTGTTCTGTCTGATGCTGAGCACGGTGCTGCCGATTTATCTGATGGAGTACGCCTCCCAATATTGGCATTTCTTGCTGATTGGTTTGTTCATCGGTTTGGCTGGCGGCAGCTTCTCGGTGGGCACGCCTTATGTGGCGCGTTGGTTCGACGCGCGACATCAGGGGATGGCGATGGGTGTGTTCGGCGCGGGCAACTCCGGCGCGGCGGTGAACAAGTTCGTGGCGCCGGCCTTGATCGCGTTGGGCGGCTGGACGCTGGTGCCTCAGGTCTACGCCGGGGTGATGCTGGCCACGGCGCTGCTGTTTTGGTTTTGCAGCCATCACAACTCTGCGCATTTGAGTGGCGGCGGCCAGCGTTTCATCGATCAATTGCGGGTGATGCGCGACCCTAGGGTTTGGCGCTACTCGCAGTATTACTCGGTGGTGTTTGGCGGTTATGTGGGTCTGTCGTTGTGGCTGACCAAGTATTTTGTAGGCGAATACGGCTTTGATATGAAAACAGCCGCCTTTCTCGCCGCTTGTTTTTCCTTGCCTGGCGGCGTGCTGCGCGCGATCGGGGGCTGGATGTCGGACCGGTTCGGCGCGTATCGCACGACTTGGTGGGTGATGTGGGTGTTGTGGGTTTGCTTCTTCATTTTGTCCTATCCGCAAACTGAAATGGTGGTGGCCACCGTTAAGGGGCCGTGGAGCTTGCATATCGGTTTGAACTCCGTGCTGTTTACCTCGGTTTTGTTCATTGCCGGCGTGGCGATGGCGGTGGGCAAGGCGTCGGTGTTCAAGTTCATCGCTAACGATTTTCCCGACAACATCGGCGCGGTGTCCGGCGTGGTGGGGCTGGCTGGCGGCTTGGCCGGTTTCGTGTTGCCGATTTTGTTCGGCGCGCTGGTGGATCTGGCGGGAGTGCGCTCCAGCTGCTTCATGCTGCTGTACGGCACGGTCTGCGTCAGCTTGGTCTGGATGCATTACTCGTTCAAGCCGGTGGCGGAGGAACGTTTACGCCTGGCGGCAGCTAGTCGTTGAGTTCGAGTTGAATGGCGGCGCTGAAGCGATCCGCTTTTAAAAGATTGTCAAATAGCGCTGGTCTGGCCATGACTTGGGCCGGCGGGGAGGGTTGAGTCATGTCTTATGTCATCAAACGGTGGGAGCCGGAAAGCGTCGAGTTCTGGCAACAGGAAGGCCAGAGTATTGCGCGGCGCAATTTGTGGATTTCGATTCCGTGTCTCACGCTGGCTTTCGTTATTTCCGTATTGTGGAGCGTGGTGACTTTGAACCTGCCGAACGCGGGGTTCAACTACACCAAGGATCAACTGTTTTTGCTGACGGCCTTGCCCGCTCTGTCCGGTGCGACCTTGCGCATTTTTTACTCCTTCATGCCGTCCATTGTCGGCGGGCGCAAATGGACGACCTTGTCCACCGCCTCGCTGTTGATCCCTGCCTTGTGGCTGGGCTTTGCGGTGCAGGATCCCACGACGTCTTATCCGGTGATGCTGGCGATCGCCTTGCTGTGCGGGCTGGGCAGCGGCAATTTCGCCAGCTCCATGGCCAATATCGCTTACTTTTTCCCCAAGGCGCAGAAGGGCGCGGCCAACGGCTTGAACGCGGGCTTCGGCAACCTCGGCGTGTCCTTGGCCCAGTTCGTGATTCCGCTGGTGGTGACTGGCGGCATGTTCGGCGCCTTCGGCGGCGATGCGCAGCATTATGTCAAGGATGGGGTGGAAAAGAGCTTGTGGCTGCAGAACGCCGGCTTCGTCTGGGTGCCGTTCATTGTTTTGGCCACGGCGGCGGCCTGGTTCGGCATGAATGACTTGGCTGACGCCAAGGCTTCGTTCACCGAGCAGGCGGTGATTTTCCGCCGTAAGCATAATTGGTTGATGTGCTGGCTGTACATTGGCACTTTCGGCAGCTTCATCGGTTTTGCCGGCGCCTTTGCTCTGTTGACCAAGACCCAGTTTCCGGATGTGCCGGTGGCCAAGTTCGCTTTTATCGGCCCCTTGCTCGGCGCCCTGGTGCGCCCGATAGGCGGCGTGATTTCGGACAAGCTCGGCGGCGCGCGGGTGACCATGTGGGTGTTCGCGGTGATGGCCTTGGCGGTGGTGGGGGTGTTGCACTTCCTGCCGGCGCATGACGCGGCCGGGCAGTTGAGTGGCGGCAGCTTTGCCGGTTTCTTCGCCATGTTCCTCTTGCTGTTCACCATGGCCGGCGTGGGCAATGGTTCGACTTACCGGATGATTCCGACCATCTTCACTACCGGGCGGCTGCGCGCGGCGGCTGGCCGCGGCGAAGACGCGCGCAAGCAGGCCGAGGCGGACGGGGTTAAGGAATCGGCCGCGGCAGGCGGTTTCATCAGCGCCATTGGCGCTTACGGCGGCTATTTCATTCCGCAGAGCTTTGGCGCGTCCATGAAGGCGACTGGCGGCGCGGAGCCGGCACTGTTGTGCTTCATTGTTTTCTATATCAGCTGCATCGCCTTGTGCTGGTGGTTCTATGCGCGCAAGAACGCCGAAGTGAGTTGCTGACAAGCTAAAGCAGGAAGCAGAACCGGCGGGGCGTCAAGACGATGCCTCGCCGGTTTGTCGTTTATCGTATGCTTTGGGGGCGGGAACTTGGCCGGGCGGGATGCTCAGGGGAGTTTGACGATGTAGTTGGGGCCGCCTTCCCGCGCTTTCTGCAGGGCTTCGTTCAGCCGTTCCAGCATGGGCTTGGGGGTGTTTTCACTGCCGCGCAGGGCGCTCAGCCCGACGCAGGCCGCCGCTTTGCGTTCTTCTCCCTGATACACGAAACTCAACTGGCGCAGCGATTTGATGAGCCTGCGAGCCAGTTCGTTGGCTCCGCTTACGCCGGTGTTGGGCAGCAGAATGATGAAGGCGTCGTCTTCTCGCTGGGCAACGAGGTCGCTATCGCGCGTGCTTTGCAGGCATAGGCTTCCGGCGAGGCGCAGCAAGTGGCGATGAGCCGAGCCTTCGTCAAGCTCCGGCATCGGTTCCGGCACGTTCATCAAACTGAGGATCAAGCCGGAGACGGCGCCGCCGTAGCGACGTGCGCGGCCGGTTTCGGCGTGGGCGGCGGACAGCAGGCGGTGCATGCCGGCCACACCGGTCAGTTTGTCGTCGTCGGTTAGTTTTTCTTCCGCGCGCAGGCTTTTCATCAGGCTGATCGAGCGCTCCACCAAATTGCGCTCAAAATCCAGCAACTGGCTCATCACCTTGGTTTCCGTGCGGTCGCTGAAGCTGTAGATCAGCATGAGCGCGCCTTCCAGCTCCACCTCGCGCAGCGACATCTGCACCTCGAAGCACCGCCCGCCACTGGCTTGCAAGGTCAGCGAGCGGTTGTAGATCATGCTGGTGCGACGCAGTTCCCTGGCCAGCTGTTCTGCGTCGACGGGGTCCGGCAGGAATCGGGAAAAGGGTTGCCCAATCAGGTCGCCGTGCGGGGTGGCCAGCAGGATGGCCGCCAACTGATTGGCGCTGACGATCTGGCCATCGGCGGGCAGCGCAATGACCAGGGCGCCTTGTACGGTGTCGATCAGCGATTGAAAGGCTTGCAGTATCGCCATAGGGCTCTCCGTAAGTCGCGTGAGGCCGGCGAGTTCGCACCTGGGATGGCCAGGCGCGTAGCAGTGGGGCCGCTGTCTAAGAGCTGCTGACAAAACTCCGGACGTCGGGTTGCGTCGGCTCGCCGTCTTGTTTGCGCTGTCCGCGCCGGCGCGTCCCGCCTCGGGGTGAAACTGATATTCGTCAGCCGCTCTAAGTGTATTCCCTGAGTACAGATATTTCATGCTCAACTTGTTGGCTGGAGGCTGACTTGCTCATCTTTGCCGGGAAATGGCCGTACCTATCCGGGAAATAAGAATTAATTGCCTGCGTACGCTGGAAATTGTCATCAATCATGGTAAATTGGCGTTTGTACGCAAAATACACTAGCGAGAACCATAGCCCGTCGCCACCCCTGACGCGGCTTTTGGCCCGCCCACACGGCGATTTTCTCTCCCTTGCCCGGCTTGCCGGGTCCCTTCCGTTCGCTTCCGGGCTTCATGATCTGGCCTGGCGCGGGCCGCGCCTTGTCGGCGCAAAACAGCACCTTTGCCGCTGCGGCGATCGCGTTTGGGCGCGGGCGTCGATTTCGGCGATTCAAAAACAAATATTCGGACAAAGAAGCAGACTGCATTATGGCAAGATCACAATGGGGCTCGCGCCTCGGTTTCATCCTCGCCGCCGCCGGCTCGGCCATTGGGCTGGGGGCGATCTGGAAATTTCCCTATGTCGCCGCAACCAATGGCGGCGGCGCTTTCTTGTTTATTTACCTCGGTATCTGCCTGACGCTGGGTTTGGCGCTGATGTTGGCCGAAATGGCGCTGGGGCGCGCGTCCAAGGCCGGCGCCGTAGGCGCCTTCCGGCAGTTGGCCGGCGGCGGCTGGCCCATCATCGGCTATATGAGCGTCTTGGTGTGTTTCCTGATTCTGTCTTTCTATAGCGTGGTGGGCGGCTGGACAATCGCCTACATCGTCAAGGCGCTGGGGGGCGGCATTATGACGTCGGACGCCAAGACTCTGGGCGCCATCTTCAGCGGCTTCATCAGCGATCCGCTGGAGCCTATCGCCTATCACGCCGGTTTCGCCTTGTTGACAGTGTGGGTGGTGGCCGGCGGCGTGCAGAAGGGTATCGAAAACCTGTCGAAGTTTCTGATGCCGGCCTTGTTTGTGCTGATGTTGGTGTTGATCGCCCGCGGCCTGACGCTGCCCGGCGCTTGGGACGGCGTGAAGTATTTCGTGGCCCCGGACTTTTCCAAGGTCAGCAGCGCCATGCTGGTGGACGCCTTGGGGCTGGCGTTCTTTTCGCTGTCGCTGGGCCTGGGCATCATGATTACTTATGGCTCTTACGTCAGTAAGGACTCTAATCTGCTGGGGTCGGCCTTATGGGTGATAGCGCTGACGGTGGCCACTTGCTTCCTGGCCGGCCTGATGGTGCTGCCGGCGGTGTTCGCTTTTGGCTTCGACCCCTCGGCCGGTCCGGGCTTGACCTTCATCACCATGCCGGCGGTATTCGCCCACCTGCCGCTGGGGCAGCTGTTCGCGGTGATGTTCTTCTGCCTGCTGTTGCTGGCGGCGTTGACGTCTTCGGTGTCCTTGCTGGAGGTGGTGACCAGTTTCGCGATGGACGAATTTGGCCTCAAGCGCACGCAATCCGCCTGGGTGATGACGCTTGGCATCTTCCTGCTGGGCATCCCCGCTTCGCTGTCGCTGGGCGTGTGGAGCGAGTACCAATTGTTTGGCATGAGCTTTTTCGACTTTCTGGATTATCTGACCTCCAAGCTGCTGATGCCGGTGGGTGAACTGCTGCTGGCCTTGTTCGTCGGCTGGAAGGCTTGGCCGGTAGTGCGCCGAGAACTGAGCGGCGAAGGCGCTGGGCGCGGCATGCGTCTGATGCGCGGCTTCTGCATGGCGATGGCGCCGGCTTTGATCGGCTGGATCATGATCGCCAGCCTGCGCGCGGCTTGATCGTCGTCTCCTCGCAACCCGCCGTCTTCCACGGCGGGTTTTTCTTTGCGCGCGCTTGATCTATGCGCTCGCCATGTCAGTGTTATTGCCTTGCCCAGCCATTGCCTATAGTTAGAGCGGTTGGACCGCCGCGCAAGGGTATGCGCCCGGCGGTTTTTGATCCATGGCTTGCAAACAGGATACCCGATGCACTTCCGTCTGAAGCTGGTGCACAAGCTGGCCTTGCTGATCGCTCCGCTGGTGCTGCTCTTGTTGTGCGGCGCTTTGTGGTTTGCCTTTGCGCAATGGCGGACGGTCCAGGCTTTACAACGCGACCAGGCGCTGGTGGACGATGTACAGAAAGTGGGGGAGCTGATTCACGCGTTGCAGAGCGAGCGCGGCCTGAGCAACCGCTATCTTAACGAGCATAAGCCGATGCCGGCCGCCTTGCCGCGGCAAAAGGCGCTGGCCGATGCCCTGCTGGTCCGCTTGCGCCAGCAACCCGCCGAGGGACTGTCGCGCAAGGCGGGCTTGTTTCTCTCCCAGCAGTTGCCGGCGGTGGAGCTGCTTACTACTTTGCGCCGCGATGTGGCGCAGCGCCATATTTCGCCATTGCCGGCGTTTGAGCGTTACACCGAAGTCATCGAGCGGCTTTCCAAAGTCATCACGCTGTTCTACTCGCAAAGCGAGGACGTGCGCGCCTTGGTGCAACAGTGGTCCGCCTTGCATTGTCAGACGGAGTACACCGGCCGCGCGCGCGGCTTGATCGGCGGGGTGCTGGCGGTGGGTAGCTTCAATATCAACGAATTCCGTCTGGCAAGCGGCATGGTGTCGCAGGAGGCGCTATGCCGCAGTCTGTACCGGCAGAACGACGGCGACGAGCGCTTGCTGGCCCGGGCGCTGGACGTGAGCAGCGCGTACGAATCGCTGCGCGACGCGGTGTTGGCGCGCGGGCCGGGCGCGATGCAGAGCTTGTCGAGCGAGGAGTGGTTCGAGGTGGCCAGCCGGCGCATAGACGCGTTGCTGGAGGTCCAAAACGCGGTATTGGCGCGGAT
The DNA here is from genome assembly GCF_002081825.1 of Chromobacterium haemolyticum. Taxonomy (GTDB): domain Bacteria; phylum Pseudomonadota; class Gammaproteobacteria; order Burkholderiales; family Chromobacteriaceae; genus Chromobacterium; species Chromobacterium fluminis. The sequence continues at coordinate 7,600 of NZ_MUKU01000018.1, forward strand.
TCGAGACGCCTTGGCGGCACAGCAGTCCGCCGCGCGTTGGCAAAGCTGGCTGGTCTTGGCGGTGTTGGCCGGGGTGTTGCTGCCCATCGCCGCCGCATTGCTGCTGGCGCGCAGTATTCTGCGGACCTTGGGCGCAGAGCCGGACGAGGTGGCGCAGGGCATGCGTGAACTGGCCGGAGGTCAACTGGATTTCCGCCTGCGGCTGGCTTCGTCCGACGATGACAGCCTGGCCGCGCACATCCGCCAGATGGGGCGGAAACTGAGCGGGGTGATTCTGCAGGTGCAGCAGGACGCGGACGCGGTGGCCAACGCCTCGCTGCAATTGAACAGCGCATCGCAGGGCCTGTCCGACAGCGCTTGCCGAACCTCCTCCGACATCGAGCAGACCAGCCACTCGGTGGACGAGATTGCCGGGCAGATGTTCGCGATGGCTCGCGACGCCAGCCGCAGCGGCGACGTGGCCAGCGAGGCCGCGCGCCAGGCGGAGGAGGGCCGGCGGGTCGTCGGCGAAACCATAGAGGCGATGCATGTGATCGCCCAGCGTACCGACATCATCGACGACATCGCTTATCAGACTAATTTGCTGGCGCTCAACGCCGCCATCGAAGCTGCGCGCGCCGGCGAGCTGGGCAAGGGCTTCGCCGTGGTGGCCGATGAGGTGCGCAAGCTGGCGATGCGCAGCCAGACCGCGGCCAAGGAGATCGGCCAGGTGGCGGCGGGCAGCGTGCGGCTGGCGGAGGAGGCGGGCAAAAGCCTGAGCGCCATCGTAGAATCCAGCCAGCAAACCCGGCAACTGGTGCGGGACATTTCCAAGGAGGCCGTGGCTCAGGCGCAGCATGTGGGCAGCATCAATCAAGTGATGCAGGGACTGAGTCAGCTATCTCAGGGCAACGCCGCCGCCAGCGAGCAATTATCGGCGGCGGCGCAGGAAGTGTCGCAGCGCGCCGGCAGCTTGCGTCGGCAGATGGCCTATTTCCGACGGCCAACGGACGTTTAGCGTACTTCGCGCATATCGTCGCGCTGGACGCGCAGCCTCACTGGCGCGCCGTCGGCCAGCAAGTCCGCCGGATTGCGGTTCAGCCGGTCTACCTGCAGCAGCGCGCCGGCGCTTTCCACCTGATAGCGGACGATGTTCCCCAGCAGTTGGCGTTGCTTCACCACCGCCGGCAAGCTGTCTGTTTCCGCGCTGTCGCCGGGCAACAGTTGAATGGACTCCGGGCGGATTGCCAGATGGCCCTGGATTTCCAGGCCGAACAGCGCTCGGCTGTCGCCGACGGACAGCAGATTGTAATTGCCCATGAAGCGGGCGACGAACTCGGTGGCCGGCTGGGTGTAGATGGTTTCGGCTGCGCCCTCCTGTTCCACTTTTCCCTGGTTCATCACGAAGATGCGGTCGGACAGGGTCAGCGCTTCCTCTTGGTCGTGGGTCACGAAAATAGTGGTGAGCCCCAGCCGGCGCTGAATGTCGCGGATCTGTTCGCGCAGATTCTTGCGGATGCGAGCGTCCAGCGCCGACAGCGGTTCGTCCAACAGCAGAATGCGCGGTTCCACCACCAGCGCGCGCGCCAATGCCACCCGCTGGCGTTGGCCGCCGGAGAGCTGATGGGGATAATGGTTCTCCTTGCCGGACAGCTCTACCAGCGCCAGCGCCTCCGCTACCTTGCGGCGAATGTCGGCGGCGGCGCGCTTCTGCATCTTCAGGCCGAAGGCGATGTTCTCGCCTGCGCTCATATTGGGAAACAGCGCATAGCTTTGAAACACCATGCCGATGCCGCGTTTTTGCGGCGCGCAGGCCGTGATGTCCTCGCCTAGCAGGCGGATGGCGCCGCCGCTGGGCGTTTCGAAGCCGGCGATCATGCGCAGCACCGTGGTCTTGCCGCAGCCGGATGGGCCCAGGAAAGTGACGAACTCGCCGGCCTCCACCCTCATATTGAAGTCGTGCACCACCGTTTGCTGGCCGTAGCGCTTGTGCAGATGTTGGATGTCCAGGTATGCCATTGTGGGGTTCTTTCTTATTCCGAGGCCGTGGCCTCGCGCAGCGCGCGACGGTGACGGCCGGCCACCTGCAGCAGGCCCATGGCCGCCCAGGTGATCAAAAAGGCGATGATGGCCAGCGCCGCCGGCTCGTAAGCGCGGTTGGCGCCGATCAATTGCAGATAAGGGCCGAAGGCCGGCCGCGCCAGCAAGCTGGCCATGGTGAACTCGCCGATGACAATGGCGAAGGTCAGAAACGCGCCGGACAACAGCGCGGACTGAATATTGGGGAAGATTACCCGCAGCAGGATCACCCGCCAGCCGCCGCCCAGGCTTTGCGCCGCCTCGGCCAGCGACCGCACGTCGATGGCGGACAGGCCGGCGTCGATGGAGCGGTACAGATAGGGCAGGGCCAGCGTCACATAGCTGCAGACCAGCAATAGATCCGTGCCGCGCTCGCTGCCGGTCAAGGGCAGCCAGGCGTCGCTGCCGAACAGGCGCAGATAGCCGAAGACGATGACGATGGCCGGGATCACCAGCGGCAGCAGGGTGATGAATTCCACCAGCGGCCGCAGCCGCGGCAGCCGGAGCTGGATCCAGAACGCGGTGGGGGCCACCAACAGGATGCCGATGACGATGGTGAACAGGGCCATCAGCGCGGAATAGGCGAAGCTTTGCTGAAAACCCGGATCTTGCAGAACCAGCCTGTAGGCTTCCAGGCTGTAACCCTCGCGCAGCATCTTCAGGCTGAATTCGAAAGTGGCCAAGAGCGGCAGCAGGAAGTACAGGCTGCCGGCGACGACGGCGATCCAGGCGCCCAGCCGCGACGACGGCTTGTGGACAGGCTGGTGTTTCATATCCGGCTCCTTTCCGCGCGGCCGCGCAGCCAAATGTAGGCGGCGTTGGACAGGCCGGTGACCACGATCATGCCCAAGGCCAGCGCGTAGCCCAGATTCTGATCGTGCAGCACGTCGCCGCGGATTTGCGCGTATAGCAGGATGGTGACGATGTTGAGCGAACTGCCGGTCAGCGCGTAGGCGGTGGCTACTGCGCCGAAGGCGTTGGCGAACAGCAGCAGCGCCGCGCCCAGGATGCTGGGCCACAGTACTGGCAGCGCGATGCGGCTCCAGTAGGCGAAGGCGGAGCCGCCCAGGCTGTCGCAGGCTTCGCGCCATTCGGTTTTGAGGCCGTCGATGGCCGGGCTGACGATCAGCACCATCAGCGGAATCTGGAAGTACAGATACGTCAGGGTTAGGCCGCTAAAGCTGAGCACGCTGAAACCGCCGGCGTAGAGGTCGAAATCCAGGTAGCGGCGCAACAGTACCGTCACCAAGCCCATGCGGCCCAGCGTGGCCAGGAAGGCGAAGGCCAGGGGCACGCCGGCGAAGTTGGACGCCACGCCGGAGAAGGTGGCCAGCGTCGGACGAATCCAGCCCGGCAGCCGGCCGCGGATTGCGGCCAGGGCCAGCAACAGGCCGAAGGCCGCGCCCAAGAGCGCGGAGGCGGCGCTGATCTGCAAGCTGATCTTGTAGGCGTCGAGAATCGCCGGCTCGAACAGCCGGGCGATATTGTTCAGCGTGAAATGGCCGTCGGCGTCCTGGAAGGCGCCCAGCAGCAGTCGGGCGGTGGGCAGCAGCAGGAAGAGCAGCGCAAACAGGAAGAACGGCGCCACGCCCAGCCAGGACAGCGAGACGAAGCCGCCGCCGGCGCGGCGCGGCGACGCCGGGCCGGAGCGGGCGGCGAGTGAGTCTGAAGATGTGGACATGAGGGCGTGTTTCCAAAGAGAGCCCGCGCGCGGCAGAAGCGCCGCGCGCCAAGGGGATGAGGCCGGCTTACTTGACGTTGCTGCCCACCACGCCGTCCCACTGCTTGGTGATCACCGCCTTGTAAGCCTCCTGCTGTTCCAGCGTGGGGAACAGGGCTTTCTTATAGGCGGCGGCGTCCGGCATCCGGCTCAGCAAGTCCTGCGGGATTTTCTTGCGCGCGGCCAGATCGTTGAAGCGGGTGGGGTGGCAATAGCCCTTGAGCCAGGCCAGTTGGCCTTCGTCGGAGAACAGGTATTCCTGCCACAGCTTGGCGGCGTTGGGGTGCGGCGCGTAAGCGCTGATGCCCTGGGCGTAAACGCCGGCCACCACGCTGCTTTTGGGCACCACCACCTCCACCTTGGGGTTGCCTTTCAAGGTATCGCGGTCGGCCAGCGCGTTGTAGTCCCAGCGGATCACGATGGGGGTGCTTCCCTGGGCCAGCGAAGCCGCTTTGCCGATCACCGGCACGAAATTGCCGCTCTTGTTCAACTGCGCGAAGAATTTGAGGCCGGCGTCGGCGGCCTTGGCCACATTGCCCTTGGACTGGGACAGGCCGGCGGCGAACACGCCCTGGATTGCCTGGTTGGCAGCGCGCGGGTCGCCGGCCAGCGCCACCGCGTTCTTGTACTCCGGCTTCAGCAGGTCGCTCCAGTCGGTCGGCGTCTTGCTTACCAGATCCTTGTTCACCTCGAAGGCCAGCACGCCGTAGTAATCGCCGTACCAATAGCCGTCCTTGTCCTTGACGCTGTCCGGAATGGTTTTCCAGTTGGAGACTTTGTACGGCTGCAACAGGCCGGCGGCCTTGGCTTGCGGGCCGAAGGACAGGCCCACGTCGATCACGTCCGGCGCCTGCGGGCCCTTATTGCTCTTGTTGGCTTTGATCGCCTCCAGCTCGTCGGCGGAGCCGGCGTCCGGATTGAGCTCGTTCACTTTGATGCCGTACTTGGCTTTGAAGCCGGCGATTACGCCGCCGTAGCCGCACCAGTCATGGGGCAGGGCGATCACGTTCAGCTCGCCTTCCTTCTTGGCGGCCTGGATCAGCGCGTTCAGGTTATCGGCGAAAGCGGTGTTGGCCAGCAGGGTCAGAGCGCCCAGCACGGCGCAGCGCAACGGTTTGTTCATGGCATCCATCCCTTTGGACTAGGTCAAATAAAAGCGATGCTGATGGTATTCCGCGGAGATGACATTCCGGTTTACGCTGCATGGCAATTTGATTGCGGATTGGTGACGAATCGGCGCAGGGGCGCCGGAGGCGCTTGCGCCGGTTAATTTCCTTGTCATTTTTTCTTGGTAAAAAGCCGGCGGAGACCTGATCGTTGGACTAGTCCTGATGCCTGAACCGAAACCGCTTTCCCAGGCCGCGCGCATCCGCGCCGCCTTGTTGCAGCAAATCGAGGGCGGCTTGTTGCGGCCCGGCGGCCGCCTGCCGTCGGAGCGCGCGCTGGCCGAGCTGTTCGCCACCACCCGCATCACCCTGAAGGAGGCGCTGGCCGTGTTGGAGGCCGAAGGGCGGGTGTATCGCGAAGAAAGGCGCGGCTGGTTCGTCGCCTTTCCGCGGCTGGAGTACGCGCCGCTCTACGGCAACCATTTCCAGCGCATGGCCGACGCGCAACAACGGACGGCGGAAACTCGGCTTTTAAGCGTGGAGACCGTGCTGGCTTCGCCCGAGCTGTGCCGGGCGTTGGAGGTGCCGCCCTTGAGCTCTTTATGGAAAATCTGTCGTCAGCGCAGCCTGGACGGGCGCGTGGCGCTATACGTGGAGCACTTTCTGCGGCCGGAGCGTTTTCCGGACATTCAGGGCCAGGATCTGAGTCAATCGTTGACCGGGCTGTATCGTCGTCGTTACGGCATTGAATACGCGGCCGCGGCTTTCGACATCCTGCCGGCGGCGGCTCAGGGGAGCGTGGCCCAGGCGCTGATGCTGGCCGAGGGCGGCCCCATTTTGCTGGTTCGCCGTGTCAATCGAGACGCCGCCGGCGCCACTCTGGATTGCGATTACGAGTATTGGCGGCATGACGCAGTGCGTCTGCGCGTGGACAGTCCTGCCGCGGCAGCGGCGAATTGAGCTACCATCGCGGCATTGGACACTGTTTGCAGGAGACCGCATGAGCCGCGTTTTAGTGTTGTACACCGGTGGCACTATAGGCATGACCGAAACCCCGGACGGCCTGGCGCCGTCGCCGGGCCTGTTGCCCGGCCTGTTGGAGCGCTTTCGCCGTCCCGGTCTGGATTTCGACGTGGTCGAATTCGACGAGTTGATCGATTCCTCCGCCATCGAGCCGCGCCACTGGAACCGCATCATCGCCGCGCTGGCCGAGCGTTACGGCGACTACGACGGCTTCGTCGTCATCCACGGCACCGACACCATGGCCTATACCGCAAGCGTGCTGGCTTTCGCCCTGCGCGGCCTGGCCAAGCCCGTGGTGTTGACCGGCGCGCAACTGCCGTTGCTGCATCCTCGCTCCGACGGCTGGAACAATGTCGCCGACGCGTTGGAAGCGGCCCGCCAGCCTGAGCTGCATGAGGTCGCCATCGCCTTTGATCGCCTGCTGCTGCGCGGCAGCCGGGCGCGCAAGCTGGACGTTGAGCATTTTGCCGGCTTCGGCTCGCCCAATGCGGAGCCGCTGGCCCGCTTCGCCATCCATCCGCATTGGAACAAGGCCGCCTGGTTGCCGGGGCTGGGAGAGTTTCAGCCGAAGGCGCTGCGCGAAGATCTGAGTATCGCCTGCCTGTTCCTCAGCCCGGGCCAGGGGGCTGCGCTGGCTGGCCGCCTGATGGCGGACCCTGCCTTGGACGCCGCGGTGCTGATGAGCTACGGCAGCGGCAACGCGCCGGCAGATCCGGCGCTATTGAATGGCGTGAAGGCTTTGACCGCGCGGGGCGGCGCGGTGCTCAACATCACGCAGGCGCCGAGGGGGGCGGTGGAAGTGGGCGCTTATGCCGCCAGCCAGCCGCTGGCGCGCGCCGGCGCGGTGGCCGGGGCGGACCTGACGCCGGAAGCAGCGCTGGCCAAGTTGTACGTGCTGCTGTCCGCCGGCCTCAGCGGACAGCAACTGGTGGCGCAATTGGCTAAACCCTTGCGCGGCGAGATGAGCGCGCATTAAGAAGCTGTTTACGATTTGCTCGCGTAGTGAAACGTGGCACGGTGAGTACAGCACTCGAAATGCTCATGTACCGTATGACCACTCTGCTTTCTCAGCCGTTTTCGCCTTGTCTCGCCTTAGCTCGCGAGATCGTGAATAGACTCTAAGACACTGCGTGCTACCCAGGCTGCTCATTTTTTGAGCGGCCTTTTTTTGTGCCGTTTTTTCAGGACTTTGTCGCGCTTGTCCACAGCTCGCCCACATGGCTTTACACCTTGGGTGTGGGCAAGCGGCGGTGACGATCGGCAGCGGCCTGCCATGGCCGGGGGTGGTGTTTTATTATGTCTATGGCATCAAATGGCGCGCTATTTTGCCTAAAAAATAAGCTGCCGAAAATGTGCTTGGAGGAACAAGGACTTGATAGCCTTATCCACAATTGTCCCACATGACTTTTCACGCTGGATGTGGGTAATCCAGTGAAGCGCCTGTTTTTTAATCAAGTCAAGCAAATCCATTTCACGGCAAGGGCTTAGCTTCCTTGTCCACAGTTGGCGCACAGGACTGTCCCCTTCGCTTGTTGAGAACCGCTGCCCGGCTGTTGATAGCGCGGCAAGCGGCGTATAATTGACCGCTTTTCCGTATTTTGAAAGCAGTGGGATGTCCAAGGGCGCGACGCGGCCGTTGAAGATCGCCATCGTAGGGCCGGAGTCCTGCGGCAAGACCACGCTGGCGCGCGCGCTGGCGGCGGCGCTGAACGCGGCGGGCATTGCCGCCGCCTGGGTGCCGGAATACGCGCGCGACTACTTTGCCACGCGGTCGTACCGTTCCACGCCGGAGATTATTGAGGAAGTGGCGCGCGGACAGTTGGCGGCGGAACAGTCGTTGGCCGCCGACGTCCAAGTCTTGTTGTGCGACACCACCGCATTGAATTGCAAGATCTGGAGCGAGGTGGCGCATGGGCGCTGCAGTCCCGGCTTGTTGGAGCTGTGCCGGCCCAGCGATTACGCCTTGACTCTGCTGGCCGAGCCGGACATTCCCTGGGAGCCGGATCCGCTGCGCAGCCACCCGACTCAGCGGGACTGGTTGTTCGGGCTCTACCGGCAGGCGCTGCAAGACGCGGGGATTGACGCGACGAGGGTGAGCGGCGCGCACGAACGGCGCATGGCTCAGGCGCGGGCCGCGCTGGCCGCGATCTGGCCTGGCGAATTGCCTAAATTTTGATCGGCAAGAATAAAGCGCTGGAAATTCAGCAAATTGCCGCAATTATCCACAACAGGCCCACAAGCTTGTCCTGCCATGGCGTGGATAGTTGTTGGCGATAGATTAAAAAATAAGCGACAGTAAAAAGGCGTGAAAAATGAAGGCGCTGCGGTTCTTGTCCACAGCTCGCTCACAGCCCTGTCCCAATCGAGTGTGCAAAAATGAATGAAACCTTTGAATTGAGCGGCGAATACATCGCCTTGTGCGACTTGCTGAAAATCTGCAATGTTTGCGATTCCGGCGGCGCCGCCAAACATTTCATCGCCGAAGGCAATGTGCGAGTGGACGGTCAGGTGGAACTGCGCAAGACCTGCAAGATCCGCTCGGGTCAGCAGGTTAGCGGCGACGGCTTTTCCATCCGCGTCGCGGCGCCATGAACGACGACGACTTCGACCCGCCGCCGGAAGCGCCCGAGCCCCCGCCGGATGACGCTTGCTGCGGCAGCGGCTGCGACCCGTGCATCTGGGACAGCTATAACGCGCTGATGACGGAATACCGCGCCAAACAGGCCGCCTGGGAACTGCGCGAAGCCGCGCGCCAGACCGCCGCCAACGGACAATGAGCATGGCCAGCATCGATCTGCATTTCCATTCCCACGCCTCCGACGGCGCCTTGCCGCCGGAGCAGGTGATTGCGCGCGCCGCCGAGCGCGAAGCCACGTTAGTGGCGCTGACCGACCACGACTGCACCCACGGCCTGGCCGCGGCGCGGGCCGAGGCGGCGCGGCAGGGCCTGGCTTTCCTCAACGGCGTCGAGGTCTCGGTCACTTGGGGCAAGCACACCGTGCACATCGTCGGCCTGGGCATCGATCCGGAACAGACGACGCTGGCCGCCGGCCTGCAATCCATCCGCGACGGCCGCGTCAACCGCGCGCGGCAGATGTCGGACGAACTGATCAAGGTGGGCATACAAGGCGCGTTCGACGGCGCGATGGCGCTGTGCGACAACCCGGAAATGATAGGCCGCACCCACTTCGCCCGCTTCCTAGTCAATAGCGGGCAGGTCAAGGACGTGCGTACCGTGTTCCGCAAATTCCTGACCCCGGGCAAGCCCGGCTACGTGGCGCACGAATGGGCCAGCCTGGAGGACGCGGTGGGCTGGATCCGCGCCGGCGGCGGCGAGGCGGTGATCGCCCATCCCGGCCGCTACGATATGGGCCGCACCTTGATAGAGCGGCTGATCAACGACTTCAAACTGGCCGGCGGCCGCGGCATCGAAGTGGCCAGCGGCAGCCATAGCCTGGACGATATGCACAAGTTCGCCTTGCTGGCGGACCGCCATGAGCTGTACTCCAGCGCCGGCAGCGATTTCCACGCGCCTGGCGAGGGCGGCCGCGACGTCGGCCGCACCGACGACCTGCCGCCGATCTGCAAGCCCATCTGGAACGCGCTGGCCGCACGCATCATCCACCCGGAGACCGCCGCATGAGCCTGAGTGCCAGCGCTTATCTCGCCACCAGCCTGGACGGCTTCATCGCGCGCGCCGACGGCGCGTTGGACTGGTTGGAGCAAGTAGCCTGTGACGGCGAGGACTATGGCTACGCCGACTTCATGGCGACGGTGGACGTGCTGCTGATGGGCAGCGCCACCTTCCGCAAAGTGCTGTCGTTTCCCGAGTGGCCCTATGCCGGGCTGCGCGTTGTCGTGGCCAGCCGCAGCCTGCGGCCACCCGATGTGCCGGCCGCGCTGCGTTCACAAGTGGAATTAAGCGCAGCCGAACTTCCACGCCTGCTGACGGAACTGCGGGCTTCCGGTGCGCGCCACGTCTATGTGGACGGCGGCCGGCTGGTGTCGGCCTTCCTGCGCGCCGGCCTGCTGGACCAGCTGATTCTCAACCGGGTGCCGGTGCTGCTCGGCGCCGGCATTCCGCTGTTCAGCGGGCTGGACGACGACATCCGGCTGCAACACCAGAGCACGCGGGCTTACGCCAGCGGCCTGCTGCAAAGCAGCTATTCGATCAATCGCGCGGCGGACGCCGCCGAGCAGCCCTGAGGCAAACGCGCCATGGCACAGTTTTTCATGATTCACCCGGACAACCCGCAAGCGCGGCTGGTGCGCGAAGCGGTGAAGATCCTGCGCGAGGGCGGGGTGGTGGTCTATCCCACCGACTCCTGTTACGCGCTGGGCTGCATGCTGGGCGACAAGCCGGCGATGGAACGCATCCTGGACATTCGCCAGCTGGACCTGCGCCATCATCTGACCCTGGTCTGCCACAATCTGTCCGAACTGGCCAACTACGCCAAGGTGGACAACAGCCAGTTCCGCATGCTGAAAGCCGCCACTCCCGGCAGCTATACCTTCATTCTGCAAGCCACCCGCGAAGTGCCGCGCCGGACCCTGCACCCTAAGCGCTCCACCATCGGGCTGCGGGTGCCGGACCACAAAGTGGCGCTGGCCTTGCTGGAAGAACTGGGCGAGCCGATTTTGTCCTGTACCCTGATGCTGCCCGGCGACGAGGAACCGCTGACCGATCCGTATGAAATCCGTGAGCGGCTGGAGCACGCGGTGGACGCGGTGATAGACGGCGGCTGGTGCGGCACCGACCCCACCACCGTGATCGACATGACCGAGGGCGTGGAGTTGTTGCGCCGCGGCAAGGGCGATCCGGCGCCTTTTGGTCTATAAGCACCATCTTTGCCTCACGACATTGTTTTCAACCCACAAGAGACATCATGGGCGATATTAACCTGATCCAGAAAATCACTATTTACGCACTGCCGGTGTTGTTCGCCATCACCCTGCACGAGGCCGCCCACGCCTACGCCGCGCGCCGTTTCGGCGACAGCACCGCCTATATGATGGGACGGATGACGCTGAACCCGCTCAAGCATATCGACCCGATCGGCACCGTGCTGCTGCCCTTGCTGTCGGTGACGCTGGGCGGCTTCATCTTCGGTTGGGCCAAACCGGTGCCGGTCAATTTCGGCGCCTTGCGCAAGCCGCGCGAGCACGGCCGGCTGGTGGCCGCCGCCGGGCCGGCCTCCAATCTGCTGATGACCTTGCTGTGGGTGCTGCTGCTCAAGCTGGCCATAGGCATGGACACCAGCTACAGCGAACCGCTGGCGCTGATGAGCCAGGCCGGCATCGGCATCAATATCTCGCTGATGTTGCTCAATTTGCTGCCCATCCTGCCGCTAGACGGCGGCCGCATCGTGGAAAGCTTTCTGCCGCCGGGCATGGCTTGGAAGTATTCCAAGCTGGAGCCTTACGGCATGTGGGTGCTGCTGGCCTTGATCGCCACCGGCCTGCTAACCACCATTTTGCGGCCGTTCTACGGTCTGATGTACGGGCTGGTGCGCGCCTTGATTTAAAACGCCCGGCTCACCCCAATCCTGACGCGCCGGAATTCGTTTCCGGCGCTGTCGCGCTTATTACCTGAAACGGAATTCACATATGTTCGCCAACCGCATTCTTTCCGGCATGCGCCCCACCGGCAACCTGCACCTTGGTCATTACCACGGCGTGATCAAGAACTGGGTGCAGCTGCAAAGCACTCACGACTGCTACTTTATGGTGGCGGACTGGCACGCGCTGACGACCAATTACGATGACGTCTCCATCATCGGCAAGAGCGTGTGGGACATGGTGATAGATTGGTTGGCCGCGGGAGTGGACCCGGAGCAGGCCACCGTTTTCATCCAGTCCAAAGTGCCGCAGCACGCGGAACTGCATCTGGCGCTGTCCATGGTGACCCCGCTGTCCTGGCTGGAGCGGGTGCCCACCTACAAGGACCAGATCGAAAAACTGTCCACCAAGGACTTGGGCACCTACGGCTTCCTCGGCTACCCGCTGCTGCAAGCCGCCGACATCCTGATCTACAAGGCCGGCCTGGTGCCGGTGGGCGAAGATCAGGTGCCGCACATCGAACTGACCCGTGAAGTGGCGCGCCGCTTCAACAATCTGTTTGGCCGCGAACCCAACTTCGAAGAACTGGCCCGCGCCGCGGTGAAGAAGATAGGCAAGGCCGGCAAGGAGTTCGACCGCCTGCGCACCGCCTATCTGCAAGACGGCAACGCCGAAGCGCTGGCCGGCGCGCGCGAGATCCTGGCCGCCAGCCAGAACCTGGGCGCGGCGGACCGCGAGCGCCTGTTCGGCTGGCTGGAGAACAAGGGCAAGAGCATTCTGGCCGAATGTGAGGCGATGCTGACCGAGGCGTCCAAGATGCCGGGCCTGGACGGCCAGAAGATGTCCAAGTCCTACGGCAACACCATCACCATGCGCGAAGACCCGGCCACCGTCACCAAAAAAGTGCGGGGGATGCCGACCGACCCGGCGCGCGTGCGCCGCACCGATCCAGGCAGCCCGGACAAATGCCCGGTATGGCAGCTGCATCAGGTGTACAGCGACGCAGACACCCGCGAATGGGTAAAGCAGGGCTGTACCAGCGCCGGCATCGGTTGCCTGGACTGCAAGCAACCGGTGATAGACGGCGTACTCCGCGAACAGCAGCCGATGTTTGAACGCGCCGAGCAGTATCTGAGCAATCCCAATCTGGTCAAGGAAGTGGTGGCCGCGGGCAACGCCAAGGCCGAGCAAGTGGCGCGCGCCACCATGCAGGACGTCAAGGAAGCGATGGGGCTGGGCTACTAAGCGCCTTTGTCTGGATGGATACGAAACGCCCGGCTTTGCCGGGCGTTTTTCTTGGCATGGCGGAGGCCGGCGGCGCGGACCGCGCCGTCTTGACTTATCCATCCGACTCGCCAACAATCCCCGCGTGCCGTCGCAATCTCGGCACAAGGGGTTTAGCAGCCCTTCTTGCATCTTGGCAGACCAAGCGACTTCGTCGTGGCTTGGTTTGTGTCGGCGCACGCATAGATGGCAGGCGCTGGTGGGGAGCCCCTCGTGGGCTGCCGGTTCCAAGATGCCGGTCTGCTAACCCTGTCAGGTGCCTGCCGCTCCCGTTTAGCAGCGGGAAGCAGGCTTAACCCATCTCGGAGGTGTAAGTCATGATTGATTCGAATCGCGTTCCGCGAACCTTGTTTTCCCTTGACCCTGACAGGCTGAAAGCCGGCTACCGCCGCGCCTAAGCGCTGACTCCTGGCTGCGCCTGCCCGGCCTGTATGTCGCTGCGTCGCATGGCAAGACGGTGGCGGCGCCTTGGCCGGGGGCGCGGGCGTCTCAATAGCGCGCCGGCCTGGCGTGGCAGGCGGCGGGGATTCCGCCGCGGGAAAGCTTGAGCCGTCGTTTGGCGACAAACGGCGGCTTTTTGCATCGGTTCGACAGCGGAGCGTAAACCGTTTCCTAGGCGAAAGCCTGACACACATCCACCCAGTCGGCCTGGGTGATGTGGTGCAGCTGCTGCGGCGACAAGCGCACCGCACTGTGGACGGCGCCGGCGGCCGGCAGCACTTCGTCGTAGGCCTGCAGCGATACGTCCAGATAGATGGGCAGCTCGGTGGCGAGGCCGAAGGGGCAGACGCCGCCCACCGGGTGGCCGGTGATGGCTTCCACCTCGTCCGGAGGCAGCATCTTGCCCTTGCCGAAGGCGTCCTTGAACTTGCGGTTGTCGATACGGGCGTCGCCGCGCGCCACCAGGATGACGTCGCGGCCGTCGTTCAGGCGGAAGGCCAGGGTCTTGGCGATGCGGCCGGGCTCCACGTCGTGGGCGGCGGCGGCTTCCGCCACGGTGGCGGTGCTGACTTCCAGCTCTATGATGGGGATGTCCAGCTGACGGGCGGCGAAAAACGCCTGAACGGACGCTAAGCTCATGGTGGCCTCAAAGCGAAGGGTGGAGCGTTTCATTATTCCGCCCCATCCTTCGCTTGTGAAGCATTTTTACTTCAGTCCTGCCGGGTGATGTCGCTGAGCTTATCGGCGATATCCTGCGAGGTGGCGGCCTGTTCTTCCGAGGCGTTGGCGATTTCCACCACGAAATTGCGCATGGTGTTGATCTCGCCAACAATGGTGTGTAGCGCCGCTTCAGCCCGTTGGAAGTCGCTTTCGGTCGTTTGCACCTGGTCGCGCCCCAGTTCGATGGCGCGCACGTTTTGCTGCACTTCTCCCTGGATCGCGCGGATCATATCGCCGATTTCCTGGGTGGCCTTGGTGGTGCGCTCGGCCAGCTTGCGCACTTCGTCCGCCACCACGGCGAAGCCGCGCCCCATCTCGCCGGCGCGCGCCGCCTCGATCGCCGCGTTCAAGGCCAAGAGATTGGTCTGATCCGCAATGTCCTTGATCACGTTGACGATCTGGCCGATGGTTTCCGAGCGCTTGCCCAGCGACATCAGGCTGTCGGCGGTCTGGCGCACCATATTGCCCACTTGCTGCATGCTCTGGCTGGTGTCGTTGACGATGGCCACGCTTTTTTTGGCCTCGCCCAGCATGAGGTCCGCGGATTCGGAAGCCGATGAAGTCTGCACCGCGACGTTTTCTATCGTGGCGCTCATCGCTTGCATATTGTCGGAGAGTTCGTTGACGCGGGCCTCCAGAAATTCGCGGCGCTGATTGCCCTGATCCTGTAATTGCTGGGCGCGGATTTCGGCGGACACGTCCTGAAAACTGGCCATGAAGCACAGCAGTTGGTCGGGATGGGCGGAGTCCCAGATCGGGAATACCTTGGTCTTGAACATGACCTCGCCCACCGGAATCATCGCGATGTGCTGGTCTATCTTGCGGCTGGCCAGGTCGGCCAGGATGCGGCGGTTGTGCTCCGGATTTTGGTGGAACTGATGAATGCTGTGGCCATGGGCGTGATTGACGTCGACGCCGGCGCGGAATTTCTGGTTCATCATTTCCCGGTGTCGGCCCAGGATGTCGTGCGCGGTCTTGTTCATGTAGAAGATCACGTTGTCGCGGCTGGTGTCGCACAGCATGATCAGATTATCGGCGTGGTCCAGCACGCTTTCCAACTGGCGCACCTGCCGCGCCGTGTCCGCGGTCTTGTCCACCGCCTTCATGAAACCGAACATCTTCGTCTCCCGCCTAGGTAGTTTTACGCTAGCAACAGCTGCTTGTGGTTTGGCTTAGACGGAAGGGGAATGCAAGCATTTTCTTGATTTAAATCAAATGCAAGACGGCGCTTTTAAACGGCTTATTTATTCTCCTAGCGGCAGCAGCAGGGTCTCCTTGACCTCTTCCATCACCACATAGCTTTTGGACTCCTTGGCCGACGGCAGCTGCAGCAGGATGTCGCCCAGCAACTTGCGGTACATCGACATGTCCGGGATGCGCGCCTTGATCAGGTAGTCGAATTCGCCGGACACCAGGTGGCATTCCAGAATTTCCGGGATGCGCATGATTTCTCGGCGGAAGGCGTCGAAAATATTGCCGGATTTGGCCTCCAGTTTGATCTCCACGAACACCAGCAGCGCCGCGCCCATCGCATGCGGATTGAGGCGGGCGTAATAGCCTTCGATGATGCCGTCGCGCTCCATCCGGCGCACTCGTTCGGTGCACGGCGTGGTGGAAAGTCCCACCTTTTCAGAGAGTTCCGTCATCGAGATGCGGCCATTCTTCTGCAGCAGCCGCAGGATTTTCAGGTCGGTTTTATCCAGCGCTTTGTCGCTGCTTGAACTTTTCTTCATGTTTTCACTATGGCTATGAAATTTTGCAGTTTAAAAATCTGTAGTCTGACGCTACTTTGGTGAAAAAACCCAGTGTTTCATTAATATACTACGCAAAATCACTATAGCCATGTAGTGCTGCAAACGGAGATGCAAAAATGAAGGTGATCGTGCTGGGCGGCGGTGTTCTGGGCGTGTCCACGGCTTGGTATCTGGCCAAGGCGGGTTGCGAGGTGACAGTGCTGGAGCGTCAGGAGGGCGTGGCGCTGGAAACCAGTTTCGGCAACGCTGGCCAGATTTCCCCCGGATACTCCACGCCCTGGGCCGCGCCGGGCATTCCGCTGAAGGCGGCCAAATGGCTGTTCCAGCGTCACGCGCCGCTGGCGGTGAAGCCGGACGGCAGCTTGTACCAGCTGCAGTGGATCGCCAAAATGCTGGCCAACTGCAATGAAGACGCTTACGCGGTGAACAAGAGCCGGATGATGCGTCTGGCCGAGTACAGCCGCGACAAGATGAAAGAGCTGCGCGCTGAAACCGGCATCGGCTACGAAGCGCGCCAGGGCGGCACGCTGCAGCTGTTCCGCAGTCAGGCTCAGGTGGACGGCGTCAGCAAGGACATCGCCGTGCTCAAGGAGTGCGGTGTGGATTTCAAAGTGTTGGACCGGGACGGCTGCGCGGAGGTGGAGCCGGCGCTGGCCAGCGTCAAGCACAAGCTCAGCGGCGGCCTGCAACTGCCCAATGACGAAACCGGCGATTGCAATCTGTTCACCGCCCGCCTGGCCGAGATGGCGCGCGCCAAGGGCGTGGAATTCCGCTTTGGCGTGACTGTGGACGGCATCGAGAGCGATGGCAAGCGCATCACCGGCATTCGCGTCGGCGACGATCTGCTGCGCGCGGACCACTACGTGGTGGCGATGGGCAGCTTCTCTCGCGACATGGTCAAGTCGCTGGGCATCGACATCCCGGTCTACCCGGTCAAGGGCTATTCGCTGACCGTGCCGATCACCAATCCGGCCGGCGCGCCGGTGTCCACTGTGCTGGACGAAACCTACAAGGTGGCGATCACCCGTTTCGACGACCGTATCCGCGTCGGCGGCATGGCCGAGCTGTCCGGCTACGATCTGTCGCTGAATCCGCGTCGCCGCGAAACGCTGGAAATGGTGGTGGGCGATCTGTACCCGAACGGCGGCGACATCCCGGCCGCCAGCTTCTGGACCGGCCTGCGCCCGATGACGCCGGACGGCACCCCCATCGTGGGCGGCACCCGCTTCGCCAATCTGTCGCTGAACACCGGCCACGGCACCCTGGGCTGGACCATGGGCGCCGGCTCCGGCAAGGTGCTGGCTGACATCATCACCGGCGCTAAGCCGGAGATCAGCCTGGACGGTCTGTCCATGCAGCGCTACGCCAAACAGGGCGAGACCCTGGTGGTGCCGGCCGCGCGGCCGGCCGTGGCGGGCGTCTGAGCATGCGGCCGCTGATCGCCACCATCCGCACCCAATACCTGCGCGACAACTATCTGCTGGCCAAGCGCCAGCACGGCGGGCGGGTATTGGCGGTGCTGAAGGCCAACGGCTACGGCCACGACGCGGCGCGTTGCGCCCAGGCGCTGGCCGATGTCGCCGACGGTTTCGCCGTCGCCTGTCTTGAGGAGGCGCTGCACCTGCGCGCCGCCGGCGTGAGCGCGCCCATCCTGCTGCTGGAAGGCGTGTTCGAGGCGGCCGAGCTGGCCGAAGTCGAGCGCCACCGGCTGTGGCTGGTGGTGCAGAGCGAAGAACAGCTGCGCATGCTGGAAGAGGCCCAGCCGGCCGCGCCGTTCCGGGTTTGGCTGATGCTGGACAGCGGCATGCACCGCGAGGGCTTCTTGCCGCGGCATTACCGCGCGGCCTGGGAACGGCTGCAGGCCAGCGGCAAGGCGGAGAGCATCGTCAAGATGACCCACTTCGCCCGCGCCGACGAGCCGACGGTGCCGATGACCTTGGCGCAGATCGAAAGCTTCGACGCCGCCACCGCGGGCTTGCCGGGGGAGGAGAGCGTGGCCAATTCCGCCGGCATCCTGTGCCATCCGCGGTCGCGTCGCGACTGGGGGCGCGCCGGCATTCTGCTCTACGGCGCCAGCCCCTTGCCGGCGGGTTTTCCGCAAGGCGATGCGTTGAAACCGGTGATGCGGCTGAGTAGCCGCATCTTCGGCGTGCGCGAGCTGGCCGCCGGCGAGCCTATCGGCTACGGCAACAACTTTGTCACCGATCGGCCGACCCGGGTGGGCCTGATCGCCGGAGGCTACGCCGACGGTTATCCGCGGCTGGCGTCCAGCGGCAGCCCGGTGGTGGTGGACGGCCGCCGTTCGCGCATCATCGGCCGGGTGTCCATGGACATGATCACCGTGGACTTGAGCGACTTGCCCGCCGCGGGCATCGGCAGTGAGGTGGAGTTGTGGGGCGACACCGTGTCGGTCAACGAGGTGGCCGCCGCCGCCGGCAGCATTGCCTATGAATTGCTGTGCAATATCAAGCGCGCCCACTTTATGTTCGAATAAGTTTTTTCTGATCTTCTGAAAGATATTTCAGAATCAAACGACTAAAAGGAAAGCCCGGCCATTGGCCGGGTTTTTTTATTTATATTGCATTTTGTGTTGCACTGATGCCGCAAGGCTGGCATCAAGGCTGGGTAATAGTGTCATTATTTGATAATTATTCTCATTAGTCTGGACGCGACATGGAATTTCTGTTTTCCTTTATTTAAAAATAGTTACGAATCCGATGATGATTAAATACAAAAAACCATCTCCAGCCCAGTTCTGGCGGATGGCGGGGATCGTTTGTTGGGGCGCGGCGGCGCAGGCCACGGAAGTGCCCGGCATGTCTGGCAGCATGCATCAGCAAATGGAAAACGATTCGCGGCGCCTGTTGCAGGACAACAGCCGCCGCTTCGACGCCATCATTCAGCAACATCGGCTGCGGCAAATGCAGCCGGACAGCAATATGATGCGGCGGCCGCAAGCCGCGGACATGAGCGAGCTGGACTGCCTGCGCGTCAAGGGCGTGCGTCTGGCCGGCATCAAGCTGTTGAGCCGAAAGGAAGTGGCTTCGCTGGGTGAATTGGCCAGCGACTGCCTGAACAACGAGGAGCTGAACCGCTATAGCCGCGCCTTGACCCAGCTCTATCTGAAGAAGGGCTATATCGCCGCGCGCGTGGCGGCCGAAGGCCCGGACGAGCAGGGCGTGCTGACCTTGCGCGTGCATGAAGGCAGGGTGGAGAAAATCGTCAGCGACGACCGGCGCAGCAATCCGGCCACCCTGTTTCCCGGCGTGGTCGGCCGGCCGCTGAACATCCACGACGCCGACCAGGGGCTGGACCAGGCCAATCGCCTGCCGTCCAGCAAGGCGACGCTGGACATCCTGCCCGGCGAAACCGTCGGTGGTTCCATTCTCAGCTTGCGCAACAACAAGGATGCGCCCTGGCGTTTGAGCTTCAACGCTGACAACACCGGCCGCGACAGCACCGGGCGGGTACAGGCCGGGGTGGGCCTGTCCTGGGACAGTCCGCTGGGCTTGTCCGATTTCGTCAGCGTGTCGGCGCAGCGCACCAGCAACGACAACGCAGTGCGGCACAGCCGCAGCGAATCGCTGTTTTACTCTCTGCCCTATGGCTATTGGACTTTCAGCGCCTTCATCAGCCGCGCCGATTATCTGAACACGCAACAGCTTACTAATAATCTGGTGCAACTGTCCGGCAGCACCGCGCAGAGCGGCTTGCGCGTGGATCGGGTGCTGAGTCGCGGCCAAAACCAGACCACCTCGCTGATGGCGCAGCTAATCCATAAACGGGTGCGCAATTACATTCAGGATGCGGAGTACGCAGTGTCCAGCCCCACGCTGAGCGTGGCCGAACTGGGTTTGTCGCGTTTGCAATTGCTCAGCGGCGGCGTGTTGATCGCGGACGCCGGCGTGCAGCGCGGTACGCGCTGGCTGGGCGCGAATGCGCCGGACCCGCGCGCGTCGGACGGCCCCAATCCGCAGTTCACCAAGTGGAAGGCTTCGCTGAATTGGTTTCAAAGCCTGGGCCTGCCCGGCGGGCCTTACCAGCTCAACAGCGCGCTAACGGGTCAGACCAGCCGCGACTATCTGCCCGGCGTTGAGCAGATGGATGTGTCCGACGCCAGCGCGGTGCGCGGTTTCCGCCGCAACTTTCTGGCAGGAGAAACTGCCTGGTCCTGGCGCAACACCTTGTCGCGTCGTTTCGAGGTGGCTGGAGTCGGCGTGACGCCGCGGATTGGTCTGGACGGAGGTCGGGTGCTGCCGCTTGGTTCAGTCCAGCAATGGCAGAGCATTGCCGGTGCCAGCCTGGGCCTGGCCTTCAGCTATCGCAAGGCCAGTCTGGATCTGGAATACAGCCGGCCCTTGTACAAGCCCGCCGGCTGGCAGCAGGAAGGCCATCAGCTGTTCGCCAGGCTGGCATTGTCCTGGTAATGCTTTTGGTATTTATTTTTTGACGTGGACGTTTTTTGAAAGAAATTAATCGCGAAAGCGACTAAGCGATATTGGCAGTATTTCATTTGAATGGATTTAAAAAGAGACGTAGATTCGAAATCAAACGTATGTTTCATTGGGGTGGATCCGGCTGGCAGGCCGGCGCAGTCCGCGGAACATGGGTTGTCCGGATAGACGGTTTTGGACCGAATCTGCTTGTTCTCTGAATGAACGGGACTCAAATCATGAAGAAAAAAATAAATTTCGGCTTATCGGTGACGGGGAAAGTGGCCGCGGCGCTGACCCTGGCGTTTTGGGCGGTGGAAGCCGCGATGGCGGCCGGCATCGTTGCCGGCGGCAACGGCGCGCAGCCGCAGGTGAGCAACGCCGCCAACGGCGCGGCGGTGGTCAATATCGTGGCGCCCAGCGCCGCGGGCCTGTCGCATAACCAATACCAGGATTTCAACGTGGGCAAGCCGGGCGCGGTGTTCAACAACTCCGCCGCCGGCGGCCAATCGCAGCTGGCCGGTCAGTTGGGCGCCAACGCCTTGCTGGGCGGGCGCGAAGCCAGCGTGATCTTGAACGAAGTGATCAGCCGCAATCCGTCCTTGCTGTTGGGCAAGCAGGAAGTGTTTGGCAAGGCCGCCGACTATGTGCTGGCCAACCCCAACGGCATCACGTGCAGCGGCTGCGGCTTTATCAACACCCCGCGCGCATCGCTGCTGGTGGGCAACGCCAATATCGAGAACGGCGCCATCGCCTCCCTGCAGGCGGCGATGAACGGCAACGCGCTCACCGTTAACGGCGCCAGTCTGAGCGGCGTCAATGTGTTGGATTTGATCGCGCCGCGCATTGATGTGCGCGGCAATGTGGCCGCGCGCGAGCAGCTTAATGTCCGCGCCGGCTTCAACCTGGTGGATTACCAAGGCAAGGACGCCAAGGTGCTGCGCAGCGACAAGGCCCCCGAGGGCGTGGGCTCGCTGGACAGCGTGTTCCTGGGCGCGATGCAGGCCGGCCGCATCAATATCATCAGCACCGCAGACGGCGCCGGCGTCAATGTGGGCGGCAGTCTGAACGGCGCGCAAGAAGTGTCGGTGGAGGCGCGCCAAGGAAAATTGGCGTTGGAAGGCGCGCAGATCCGCGCCAGCGAAGGCAAGGTGGCCCTGTCCGCGCGCCAGATCGACAGCCGCGGTCGGGCGGAAACCTCCACCACCCAAGATAGCGGCCACGACGAGAGCTGGTTCATCTGGAAAACTGGTGAAAGCAATACCGCCAGCAATGGCAGCGACACCCGCATCAAGCGCAGCGTCATCAGCGCGCGCGACGATGTGAGCCTCAGCGCCGGCGACGCGGTGACCTTGGCCGCCACCGACATCAGCGGCCGCAATGTGGCGCTCAGCGGCAAGGATTTGACGCTGGACAGCCAAGTGGCGGACAGCGCGTCCAGCAACAGCAATCACGCCTGGAAAAACTCCTGGGCCTATAACCGCGACCAAAGCGAAACCAGCCAGCGTCAGGAAGGCGTGCGCATCCGCGCCGAGCAGGACGCCACGCTGACCGCGGCGGCGACGGCGGCGGACAACCAGGCGGTGGACAACCAGGCGGTGGACGGCGCGCAGCCGCGCGGCCAGATCGCCATCCGCGGCGGCAGCGTCAGCGCCGGCCAGGACATCCGTCTGCAGGCCGACGGCGGCGTGAAGCTGAGCGGGGTGACGGAAACCGACACCCGCAGCGATAGGGGCAATCGCAAGAACGACGGCGCCAGCCTGGAAACCGGCTCTTGGGACCATGCTTCCAGCGAGCAACGGCTGGCGCAAAGCCAGCTGCGCGCCGGGCGCGATCTGGATATCCGCGCTAGCGGCGATATCGACGCCAAGGCGGCCAAGCTGACCGCCGGCCGCGACGCCTCCCTGGACGCGGGCGGCGCGCTCGGCCTGGGCGTGCAGCAGACGACAAACCAGAACAGCCAGCGCAACGACCAGGTGTACTGGGGCGGCATCGGCGGCGGTGGCAACCGCGACAACGGCAAGACCGATACAGTCAACACCGGCAGCGATCTGACCGCCGGCGGCAAGCTGACGCTGCGCGGCGACAGCGTGGCCATCGCCGGCAGTCGCGCCCGCGGCGAGCAGGATGCGGTGGCGATCAGCCGCAACGGCGACATCAGCATCGACAGCGTGGTCAACCAATCGCAAACCCGCACCGATCAGCGCAGCGGCACCGCTTTCAACATCACCAAGAGCAGCAGCAAGGGCAATGCCAGCCAGCAGCAGGCGGTCAACGCCGAGCTGAAGTCTGACACCAATCTGAGCATCCAGTCCGCCAAGGACGTGGCGATCAGCGGCAGCCAGGTGCGCGCCGGCGGCGAGTTGAACGTGGCCGCCAACGGCGACATCAAGGTGGCGGCGTCGCAGACCCGCGACACGGTGAAGAGCAAGGACACCGAGCTGGCGCTGCGCGGCGTCGGCGAGGTCACCGGGGACAAGCAGTACCGCGGCGGCGTGCGCATCGAGCACAGCAGCAGCAGCGTGGACCGCGACGCGACCCAGAACCAGGCGGCGACGCTCTCCGGCGACAAGGTGGCGCTCAATGCTCAGGGCGATCTGACCGTGACCGGCTCCAAACTGAACGCCGGCGCCGGCGGCGCGGGCCTCAGCGGCCAGAACGTCAGCCTGAACGCGGCGCAGGACACGGTGAAGGAAAGCAAGAGCAGCAGCGTCACCGGTGGCGGCATCTATATCGACGCCGGCCTGGACAAGACCGGCGTGGCGCTGGGCGTGGACCAGAAGAACAGCCGCAGCCAATCCGACAGCAGCACCGCCCAGGTCAGCGCCATCAACTCCAAGGGCGGCGTCAGCATCATCGCCGGAAACGGCGACGGCGACATCCGCAATCAGGGCACCCAGGTCAAGGCTGAGGGCGACATCAAGCTGGCTGGCGGCCGCATCGACAACCAGGCGGCCAACAGCACCCAGAAAACCACTACCGACAACAGTCATTGGGGCGTGGAAGTGGGCGTCAACGCCGATTACAGCGGCGTGACCCGTCCGCTGGTGGCGGCTGGCGAAAAAGTGGTCAAGGGCGATGTGATCGGCGCGGCCGGCGCGGCCGGCGATCTGGGCGCGGCCAATCTGGGAGTGGATGTAGGCGTCAAGGCCGGCGTCGGCTCGGAAACCCGCCAGTCCAGCACCGCGCAGGCCAGCAGCCTGAACGGCGGCAATATCAAGGTGGACGCCAAGGCCGGGCTGAACGATCAAGGCACCCAGTACCAGGCCGGCAACACGGTGGAGATCAAGGCGGATAGCCATCAGTTCAGCGCCGCGGCCAATACCCAGAGCCAGAGCGGCAGCAAGACCGAGGCCGATGTCGGCGTGCGCGTCTACACCACCACCGGCGAAGACGTGAACGTCAAGGCGGCCGGCAGCGGCAGCACGGTGACCAGCGCTTCGTCCAGCTCCACCGCGGTGACCGGCGGCATCCGCGCCGGCAACGGCGTCAAGGTGGAGGTGGACAACAACGCCGCCTACCAAGGCGTGACCATCGCCGGCGGCAAGGGCGCGGCCAGCGTCAGCGCCGGCGGCGACCTGAGCTTCACCCAGGCGAACAACAGCAGCAGCAGCGAGCAGCGCACCGTGGGCGGCAAGGCCAACCTGGCCATCACCACTAGCCCGATCGAAGGCGGCGGCAAGAATGTCGGCGGCAGCGGCGGGGTGGCGGTGAACGTGGACAAGCAGCAAGCCAAGCCCAGCACCGCGGTGACCGGCGGCGTGGACGCCGATGCTGGCGTGGCATTGACGGCCGGCGGCAAGCTGGCCCTGCAGGGCGACAAGATCGCCAGCCGCGGCGACGTGGCGCTGAAGGGCGACAAGGTGGAGTTCAAGGCCGCCGAATCCAGCGCCGAGAAGTCCGGCAACCAGTGGGGCTTCGATGTCAAAGCCGGCGGCAGCCAGAGTAATGGTCAGGAGAAGGCAAGCAAGGGTTTCAACGTGGGCGCCGGCGGCAATTACGCCAGCACCGACGAGTCCAGCCGCAGCCAGACCGGCGGCAGCGTGATCAGCGGCGGCCAAGCCAGCATAGAAGCCGGCAACGGCGGCATCCGCCTGAGCGGCACCCAGGTGCAGGGCGACAGCGCCAAGCTGAATAGTCAGGGCGATAGCCGCCTGGAGTCGGCGCAGTCCAGCAGCCAGCGCAACAACTGGAGCGTGGCCGGCAATATCGGCGGCGGCAACAAGGCCAATAGCGACAAGGAAAACGGTCAGATCAAGCCGGACAGCACCAAGAACGTGCATGACGTCAAGGCTGGCTTGGAGGTGAAGGTGGATCAGCAGGACAAGCTGAGCAACGCCAACGCCAGCGTGACCGCCAAGCAGCAAGTGGAACTGAACGCCGAGGGCAACGCCACCCTGGCCGGCGCCAATGTCAGCGGCAAGACCGTCGGCGGCCAGGTGGGCGGCAAGCTGGCGCTGGAGAGCCGTCAGGATCGCGACAACAGCGTGAAGGTGGATGTGTCGCTGGGCGTCAACAGCTCCAACGGCAAGGAGGCCAGCTTGGTCGATCAGGCCGCCGACAAGGCCGGTCCGCTGAAGGACAAGGTGAAAGAGAAGGGCACCGAGCTGGTCAACGCCGCGTCCGACAAGGTGAAGGAGAAGTATGACAGCTTTGCCTTCAACAAGGGCCTGAAGGAAGACACCACCAATGCGGTGAGCTTCAACGTCAACAGCGAAACCGTCACCCTGCCCGAGAAGCCAACCTCCGGACCGGCCAAGTCCGGCACGCTGGACACCCTGGCGCGGAAAGGCGGCAACACGCTGAAGGACAAGCTGCTGAACGCTCAGGACAAGGGCACCGAGCTGAAGGCCGACGTGGATGTCAGCGTTAAACGTGACAACTCGGTGGGCGCCGTCACCGGCATCGCCGGCGCCGACGGCGTGACGTTGCAAGTGGGCGGTAAGACCCAGCTGACCGGCGCGACCGTGTCGTCCGCCAACGGCAAGGTGAACCTGGGCGATTCCAAGGTGGAAACCGCCGACATTGCCACCGAGCGCTACAAGGGCGGCGGCGGGGTCAAGCTGAACAGCACCCCGTCCGGCATCCTGAAGCAGGCGGTCAGCGACGTGACTTCCGGCAAGGCGCCGCTGATCCGCGCCGAGCATGAGAGTACGCCGACTGTGGTGAAAGGCGGCATCCAGAGCAAGTAAGACGCTGGATCCAAGCGAAAACCCCCGCCAGGCAACTGGCGGGGGTTTTGTTTTTAGCCGGCTGCTCTCACAAGGGAATGAACTCGGTCTCGCCCGGCACCATCGGGAAACGCTGGGCGATCCAGTCCGCGCGCGCCTGGGCCAGCCGCTCGCGGCGGCTGGACACGAAGTTCCAGTCCAGGTAGCGCGGGCTGGCCGGCGGCGTGCCGCCCAGCAGCATCACCCGGCTGTCGCGCCGCGCGATCAGTTCGCCACCCTGGCCGGTTCGCAGCAGGCCCAATTCGTTGGCGTTCAGCGTGGCGCCGTCCACGTCCAGCTTGCCGGCGGCGACATAGGCGGCCAGTTCGTCCACGCCTTCCGGCAGCGTCAGCTGCGCGCCGGCCGGCATGAGGGCGCTGGCGTAGAACACCGGCAGCGGATAGGCGACCGGCGAGCGACGGCCCCAGCCGGCGCCGATCAGCAGGTTCAGTTCCACCCCGTCCTGGTTCCAGCGCGGCAAGTCCTCGGCCGGGTAATGGGCGAAGGCCGGCGCGCATTCCTCCAGTTCATCCGGCAGCGCCAGCCACAACTGCATGCCTTCCACCGCGACGCCTTGCTGGCGGATGTCGGCCGGCACCCGCTCGGAGTGGGTGATGCCGCTGCCGGCGGTCATCAGATTGACCGCGCCGGGCGCGATGCGCTGCACCGTGCCCAGGCTGTCGCGATGCATCATCGCGCCGGAGAACAGATAGGTGACGGTGGCCAGGCCGATGTGAGGGTGAGGCCGCACATCGCCGGCGCTGCCTTCGGCGGCGAAATGGGCCGGGCCCATGTGATCGAGAAACACGAAGGGGCCGACGCGGCGCGCCTGTCGGGTGGGCAACAGCCGGCGCACCGGAAAGCCGATGTCGCGGTCCAGGCTGGCGATGGTTTGGGTAAGCAGTGGCATGGCGGCTCCAGCTTAGGGTTTGAGGGTCAGAAGCGTCCGTCGCGGAAATCAGCTATGGCTTCTTCCACTTGCTCGCGGGTATTCATCACAAACGGCCCCCACTGGGCGATGGGTTCGCCCAAGGGTTTGCCGGCAATCAGCAGCAAGCGGCTGTCGGCGGAAGCGCGGAGGCTGACGCCGTCGCTGCCGATACGGTTGTCCAGCACCGCCATCTGCCTTGCCTTGACGCCGCGCCGCTGTGCGCCGACGGCGATCTCGCCCTGGTAGACGTAGATGAAAGCGTTGTGGCCGGTGGGTATCTCCAGCGCCTCTTCGCCTCCGGCGTCCAGATGCAGATCCAGATAGAGCGGTTCAGTGAGCTCGCGCTCCACCGCGCCGGCCTGGCCGCGCCAATGCCCGGCGATCAGCCGCGCCGCGCCTTGGGCTGGTGCAGACGGAATCTCGGCGGCGGGAATGTCGCGATACCACGGCGCGCGCAGCTTGCGCTCCGCCGGCAGGTTCAGCCACAACTGGAAGCCGTGCATCAGGCCGTCTTCCTGTTCCGGGAGTTCGGAATGGACGATGCCGTGGCCGGCGGTCATCCATTGCACGCCGCCGGGTCCGAGCAGGCCTTCGTTGCCGGCGTTGTCGCGGTGGCGCATGCGGCCGGCCAGCATATAGGTGACGGTTTCGAAGCCGCGGTGCGGATGGCTGGGGAAGCCGGCGTTGTAGTCGCCGGGGTTGCCGGAGCGGAACTCGTCCAGCATCAGGAAAGGGTCCAGCCGCCGCTGAAGATCGGCGCTGAGCACGCGCAGCAGGCGCACGCCGGCGCCGTCGGTCACCGCTTGGCCGTTGACCAGACGCTCCGCTTCCCGGCTGATGAAAGGGTGTTGCATGACCATGTCTCCCTGTGGGGCCGGACTAGCGTCCGGCGGTTGGCATGGTCGGATTATTGCGCGTCGCCGCGGCGCTTGATAGCGCAAAGAATTGCGCGCCAAGTTCAAATTATTTGAAGGCGAGGCGGCGGGGTTCAGCCCAAGGCGTTCTGCTGGCTTTGGTTGCGCAGGTAGTCTTCCAGCGCGTGGCCGGCGGACAGGATGTGGAAGCGGATGAATTCCGAGGCTTCATCTGCCTTGCCTTGGCGCGATAGCTCCAGCAGCTTGCTGTGTTCCTCGTGGGCCCGTTCCATGGTGCGGGTGAACAAGATCTGCATCCGGGTGTAGCGATCGGTCTTATTGTGCAGTTGCTCGATCAGCGCCAGCGTGTTCGGCCGCTTGGCGGCTCGGTACAGTGCCAGGTGGAAGCGAGAGTTCAACTCGCCCCAGTGGCGCACGTCGTTGTTGCGCAGCGCTTGTTCGAATTCGCGCAAGGTTTGCTGGGCCAGATCGTGATCGGCCTTGGTGTGACAGGGGATGGCGGCTTTAAGAACCGAGCCCTCCAGCATCGCGCGGATTTCCAGCAGCTCCAGCACGTCTTCCAGCGACAACTTGGATACCAGCGCGCCCTTGTGGTCGATGATCTGGATCAGGCCTTCGGCTTCCAGCTGGCGCAGCGCCTCGCGCACCGGCACCCGGCTGACGCCGTATTCATTGGATAGCGCCTCTTGGCGCAATTGTTGGCCATCGGGGAATTCCCCGGAGAGAATGCGCTGGCGCAAGGATTCGGTTACGGCACTGGTGAGCGTCTGGCGCTTGATCGGCTGCATGGTGGTCATGGTGGTGGGTGTCGTCGTCAGTCAAGCGGTGTCATGCAAATGTATTCGATTATACGGAGCTTGAACTGTCAGACAAGGCCCAAAACTGACCTTATGAGTCGCAAAAATGAAAAAACCCGGCATTTGGCCGGGTTTTTGAAGATTTGGGGTGGATGATGGGGCTCGAACCCACGACAACAGGAATCACAATCCTGGACTCTACCAACTGAGCTACATCCACCGCAGAAAGCGGTGAGTCGACGCCATGAAGCGGCAACTTAAAATAGGGTGGGGTGGATGATGGGGCTCGAACCCACGACAACAGGAATCACAATCCTGGACTCTACCAACTGAGCTACATCCACCACTGAAAAAACGACTGCATTGTACCACAACTACTTTGGCGCGCCCGACAGGACTCGAACCTGTAACCCCCGGCTTAGAAGGCCGGTGCTCTATCCGGTTGAGCTACGGGCGCTCAGGTCGGGTTTTGCCTCGTCTGGTCGGGGCGGCGGGATTCGAACTCGCGACCCCCTGATCCCAAATCAGGTGCGCTACCAGGCTGCGCTACGCCCCGACGACAGAGACCGCAACTATACGGATGGCGATTTAGGCTGTCAACACCCGTTTGCAATTAATTTTAGGCCGGTTGGAGGCGCAATATTGAGAGGACGGCGAGCGGGTTGGTAGTTCCCTTTACTTATCTTGATGTTAAGTCAGTTTTGTTGCGCAGCGGCATTTCGGAAACGGCCGAAAAATGCGAGAATATGCGCCTTCTTTTTCAGCTTCTTTATGGAACCGGCCCATGGCAGCACAACTGATTGACGGCAAAGCGGTAGCGGAAAAACTGATCGCCCAAGTGGGCGAGGGCGTGCAGGCGCGCCTGGCCGCGGGCAAGCGCGCCCCGGCGCTGGCGGTGATTCTGGTGGGCGAGGACCCGGCGTCCGCGGTGTACGTGGGCAGCAAGAAGCGCTCCTGCGAGAAAGCCGGCATCCGTTCCTTGGCCTATGATCTGCCGGCCGGCACCAGCCAACAGGAACTGCTGGATATCATCGACCGCTTGAACGCCGACGCGGACGTCGACGGCATTCTGGTGCAGCTGCCGCTGCCCAAGCAGATCGATCCGCAGGCGGTGATCGAGCGCATCGATCCTAAAAAGGATGTTGACGGTTTCCATCCCTATAATATGGGCCGGCTGGCGATCAAGATGCCCTTGCTGCGGCCGTGCACCCCGCGCGGCGTGATGACGCTGCTGGAAGAGTACGGCATTGATCCCAAGGGCAAGAAGGCGGTGATTGTCGGCGCGTCCAATATCGTAGGCCGTCCGCAGGCGCTGGAAATGCTGCTGGCGCGCGCCACGGTGACGGTGTGCCACAGCGCCACCGCCGATCTGGCCGCCGAAGTGGCCGCGGCCGACATCGTCGTGGCGGCGGTGGGCATTCCCAATTTCGTCAAGGGCGAATGGATCAAACCGGGCGCGGTGGTGATCGACGTGGGCATCAACCGTCTGGACAGCGGCAAGCTGTGCGGCGACGTGGAGTTCGCCGCGGCGGCCGAGCGCGCCGGCTTCATCACCCCGGTGCCGGGCGGCGTGGGGCCGATGACGGTGGCCACCTTGCTGCAGAACACTCTGGATTCCGCCAATATGCACGCTTGAACGGCGCGCCGTTCAGCCGAAAACGCCATCGCCGCTTCCGCGGCGGCGGCGTTTTTGTTTTATCGGCGGGCGATAGGGCCGGCGCTTGCAAACAAAGCGAGACGTTGGCGGCCCGGCTATCGTAAAATCGACGGTTTTAGTTCGCAGTAAGCAAATCCGATCATGAGTCAAGACAAGCAGTCGGCCACGCTGTTGATCAGCGCGCCGGACAAGAAGGGCCTGGTGGCGGCCATCGCCAACTTCCTGATGACCTACAACGCCAACATCATGCACGCGGACCAGCATCAGGACACCAGCGAAAACCTGTTTCTGATGCGGGTGCAGTGGGACGTGAACGGCTTCACCCTGCCGATGGAGAACTTCGCCGCCGCCTTCCAGCCGATTGCCGACGAACACGCGATGAACTGGAAAGTGTCGCTGTCCACCCGCAAGCCGCGGATGGCCATCTTCGTGTCGCAGTACGAGCACTGCCTGGTGGACCTGATGCACCGCTGGCGCATCGGCGAACTGGACTGCGAGATTCCGCTGGTGATTTCCAACCACGAAACCTGCCGCCGGCTGGTGGAGTTCAACGGTATCCCCTTCCATGTGATCAAGGTCACCAAGGACAACAAGGTCGAGGCCGAGGCCGAGCAGTTCCGCTTGTTGGAAGAAGCCGGCGTGGACTTCATCGTGCTGGCTCGTTATATGCAGATTCTGTCGCACAAGTTTGTCGAGCGGTATCCGGACCGGGTGATCAACATCCATCACAGCTTCTTGCCCGCCTTCGATGGCGCCAAGCCCTACCACCGCGCTTTTGCGCGCGGGGTAAAGCTGATCGGGGCCACCAGCCACTATGTGACCGAGGACCTGGACGAAGGCCCGATCATTGAGCAGGAAGTCACCCGCATTTCTCATCGCGACGAGGTGGACGACTTGATCCAGAAAGGCCGCGATCTGGAGAAAGTGGTGCTGTCGCGCGCCGTGCGCTGGCATATGGACAACCGCGTGCTGTCCTATAACAACAAGACGGTAGTCTTTGACTGAGAGCGGACATGCGCCTGCTGATTGACGATGTGGTGGATTTGCTTCGCTTCCGGGTCAAGCCCCTGGACGAGTATCAGTATCCGCGCTGGCAGACCCTGCTGTTTCTGATGGCGCTGGGCCTGGTGGCCAGCGCCGACACGGCCGAACTGGGCAACAACCTGACTGGCCGCATGCTGTTCATGGTGTTGTTCACCTTGGCGGAAACTCTGTGCTTCGCCGGCTTCATCGGTTTATGGCTGCGTTTTGCCAAATGGGACGGTCATGGCTCGCTGTTCGGCCTGGTGGCGGTGGCCAGCGGCCTGCAGTTCGTCGAGCCGCTGACCAGCTGGTTGCCGGACGACGCGGCGCTGGCGGTCAACGCGGTGTTGTCCATCTTCGGCATTCTGGTGCTGGTCAACGCGCTGGCCGTGGTGTCCGGCATTCACCGGCTGCGGGTGGCGCTGGGCGTCTTGTTGTTCGCGCCGGTGGCCATGGTGTTGCTGGCCGGGGCTTTGTCGTTGGGTTCGGCCGCGGGTTGGGTGAATTTGCCGGCGGGTGTGGCGGACAGCGCGCGCGGGGCGGAAAGCTCGGCGCCCATTGCCGGCATCTGAGCCGCATCGGGAGCCGCATCGGGAGCCGGAAAAAAACAGGACATGCCTAGGCATGTCCTGTTTTCCGTTGCGGGGCGGCATTCAGTCCACTTTGGCGATGTCCACCTTGGCGATGTAGCGGGCCAGCCCCAGCAAAGCGCGCAGCGCGTCGCCCTTGGCCGTGACCTCGCCGCGCAGCCGCGCGTAGCGGCGCAGGATGGCGCGGCCTTCTATGAACAAATCCATATCGGTGTCCGGCGACGATACCAGCGCGATGCGTTCGATCTCTCCCTGCGGGCGCGGCTGACCCTGCGCTATGCACAGGTAAACCTTGTGCGCGTTGAACGGGGTGATGTGATCGAACAGGTACAGCATGGAGTTGATGCGCAAGCCGGTTTCTTCCCGCACTTCGCGGATCAGCGCCTGAGAGCGCAATTCACCGCGGGCGGCTTTGCCGCCAGGAAGATTGTAGCGGCCGCCTCTGGCCGCAGTGACCAGCACGCCATCGGGTAGCTCGATAATGGCGGTTGCGCGCCTGGCCAGGTCAGCGGGCAGGCGCTCGTTTCTTTTTTCTTCCAAAACGCTCATTCTTCAAAAAATTAGTTAGGGCCACTGTCGAGAGCGGCCCTGGATATTATTCTTCCGATTCTAAAGCACTAGACCGATCAGTCCAATAAGCTGTGCTCAAAATTTGTTCAAATATAGGATTGGAATCCGATTTATTGCAGTGATATGCGTTTTGAAAATTGGCTTGAAATATTTGGAGGGTGTTTACGATCTCGAAAGCCAAGTGGGGGCGCAAGGCGCACTCGCCGGGCCACGTCTCGCGGTATCGCCACAGCGCAGCAGATCGTAAGCAGGTAGAGCCGCTAACAAAACTCAGTTTCACGGCTGAGACAAGGCGCGCCGACGCAGGCAGTACTTGAGTACGGCAAGTCGGCGCAACGCAGCATCAGGGGGGGTAACGGGGCTAAATCAGCTTGATCAGCAGGCCACCCAGACCCACCAGCAGGCAGTAGTAGCCAAATGGCCGCAAGGATTCGATCTCGCTTTTCTTGAAGTAGCGCATCAAAAAAGCCGTGCTGGCGTAAGCGCAGGCGCCGGACAGCAGGCCGCAGGCCAGAAGCAGCCCTGCCGAAGCTTGGCTGTGCGCCAGCTTGGGCACTTCCAATACGCCGGCGGCAGCGATGATGGGGGTGGCCAGCAGGAAAGAGAAACGCGCGGACGAGGCGTAATCCAGGCCGTGAGCGAGGCCGGCCACCAGGGTGGCGCCGGAGCGGGAGAAGCCGGGCAGCAGGGCCAGGGCCTGGCCCGCGCCTATCTTGATTGCGCCGGACAAGCTCAACTTGTCCAGGTCCAAATGGGATTGTTTCCCTTTCAGGCGATCTCCCCAGAGCAGGAGTAGACCGTTCAGGCTGAGGAAGATCAGCACCGCGGTGGCGCTGGCGAACAGCGCGCGCAGCTGCTTCTCCAGCAGCAGGCCCAGCAGGCCGGCGGGAATGGTGCCGGCGATCAACAGCCACATTAGCCGAGCTTCCGGGTTGTCGGCTTTGCCTCGGGCTTTCAGGAAGCCGCCTATCAATCTCAGCCAGTCGCGGCGGAAATACAGCAATAGCGCGGCGGCGGTGCCCAAGTGCAGCACCACCATGAAGGGCAGGAAGTCCGGGCTTGTGCGGTTGATGGACCAGTGCAGCCAGTCCGGTATCAGCACACCGTGCCCCAGGCTGCTGATGGGGAAAAGTTCGCTGACGCCTTGGATGACGGCAAACAGCAGGGCTTCTATAGGATTCATGGCGGGTCCTGTGGCGGTGGGCGGCGGCTTGCGCCGGCCTGCTTATCAACGCCGCCGCCGCGGACCGGTTGACCGGCTCAGTTGCGCTGCCTGCGCTCCAGCTCCTGTTCCTCCTCTTCCAGACGCCGGCGAATGGCGGAGAAGAAGCGGTGAATGCCGTGCACAGACTCGGACAGCTCGGCCAGGCATTGTTGGCGTCGCTCGGGCGTCAGCGCGGGCACTTGCACTTCCGGGGCCGGATTGCGCTCGAAAGCCAGGGTCAGGATGGGCTCCAGCAGCGGTGCCTGTTCCGGATCGTCGAACAGCAGGCCCCAGTCCTCGTTCAGCAACTGCATGCCTTCGGAAAAGCCTTCGGCCCAGTCGTTGCCGCGGATCTCGCCGGCGGCGTCTGGCTCCAGCCAGGGTTGGAAGGCGCCGTCCTCGCGCAGCGCGGCGGAGATGTCCAGCCAATGCCCCATCAGCAGCTTGGCGAACTGTTCCAGCGCCTTGTCGCTGGGAAAGGCGGAATCGTCGTCGAAGGCGTCGCCGATGATGAGGGGCAGGCATTCGGTCGGCTTGATCTGCTCCGGACCGCTGAGCAGGGCGGCGAAAAAGCCGTCCAGGCGCTCCAGGTTCATGCCATGTTGCGGCAGAAAGCGGTTCAGGGTGGAGGCCAGGCGTTGGTAGTCGGCGTCGGAAAGCGGGGTATGGCTCATGGCGGACCAGGGCTAGGGGGGAAAAGCCCATTATCCGCCATCTGGCGGCGGAGCGCATCGCCAGCCGCGCGGCGCTTAACAATCGCGATGCGGAGGGCTTGACGGCTCTGTTACAATTGTTCTTTTTTGACCCAACCTCCAATAGGTTTCCATCATGTTGACCGTGTATAACACCCTGACCCGCCAGAAAGAAGAGTTCAAACCCATCGAGCCCGGCAAGGTGTGTATGTACGTGTGCGGCATGACGGTGTACGACCTCTGTCATATCGGCCACGCGCGCATGCTGACGGCCTTCGACCTGATCTACCGCTGGTTCGCCGCTTCCGGCTACGACGTCAATTACGTGCGCAACATCACCGATATCGAGGACAAGATCATCAAGCGCGCCGCCGAGCGCGGCATCCTGCCGCAGCAATTGGTGGAAGAGACCATCGCCGACATGCATCAGGACGCGGCGGCGCTGGGCCTGTTGCCGCCCACCTTTGAGCCGCGCGCCACTCAGCACGTGCCCGGCATGGTGGCCTTGATCGAAAAGTTGATCGTCAACGGCAAGGCCTACGCCGCCGACAACGGCGACGTATATTACGCTGTGCGCGAGTTCGAGGGTTACGGCAAATTGTCCGGCCGCACCCTGGACAAGCTGCGCGCCGGCGAGCGGGTGGAAGTGGACCCGCACAAGCGCGACCCGCTGGACTTCGTGCTGTGGAAGGCCGCCAAGCCGGGCGAGCCGTCCTGGGACAGCCCATGGGGACAGGGGCGTCCGGGTTGGCACATCGAGTGCTCGGTGATGAGCTGCCACCATCTGGGCGAGCAGTTCGACATCCACGGAGGCGGCGAGGATCTGCAGTTCCCGCATCATGAGAACGAAATCGCCCAGTCCGAGGGCGCTCACGGCCACCAGTACGTCAATTACTGGCTGCACAACGGCTTCATCAACGTCGACGGCGAGAAAATGTCCAAATCGCTGGGCAATTTCTTCACCATCCGCGACGTGCTGGGCCATTTCGACGGCGAGGTGATCCGCTTCTTCATCGTGCGCAGCCATTACCGCAGCCCGGTGAACTACACCGACAGTATTCTCGTCGACGCCAAGCACGGCCTGACCCGGCTCTACACCGCCTTGCGCGGCTTGGAGCTGCCGGCTTCCACAGGCATAGACTGGAAGGACCCGTTCGCCGCTCGTTTCCAGGCGGCGATGAACGACGACTTCAATTCCTCTGAGGCGGTGGCGGTGCTGTACGAACTGGCCGGCGAAGTCAACAAGAGCCGCGATCCGCGTCAGGCGCGCCTGCTGAAGGACTTGGGCGGCGTGTTGGGTCTGTTGCAGCGCGACCCGGAAGACTTCCTCAAGGGCGGCGTCAGCGCCGGCGAGTTGACGGCCGAAGCCGTGGAAGCGTTGATCCAGGCGCGCAAGGACGCGCGCGCGGCCAAGAACTGGGCGGAATCCGACCGTATCCGCGATGAGTTGATCGCCAAGGGCATTGTGCTGGAGGACGGCGCCCAGGGCACTATCTGGCGTCGCGCCTGAGCTGTCGCCGCCGTGGTTGGCAGTGGATTTGGCACTTGTCAAGCGGCGGCAAAGCGCGGATAATCGATAGTTTCGCAAGCAGTACAGGCAAATCCCCTGTACCCGATTTGAAAGGAAGACACATGAAAACCGATATTCACCCGAATTACAAAGATCTGACTGTTACCTGCTCCTGCGGTAGCCAGTTCGTGACCAAGTCGACCATGTCCAAGGACGCGTTCGGCATTGAAGTTTGCTCCAACTGCCACCCGTTCTACACCGGCAAGCAGAAGATCGTCGACACCGCCGGTCGCGTTGACAAGTTCAACCAAAAGTTCGGCGGCTTCTTCAAGCGCTAAGCGCGGAGCGAGTTGGACACCCAGAAAAAGGCAGCCCAGGCTGCCTTTTTTCTATGATTCCGGCGCGCGGCCGGTTGCAGGTCCTGGCAGATCCCCGCCGGACGCGCGCGTATCCACATCTGCAAGGTTGAGGCCATGGCGATCCACATCGTTTACCTGTCCCACGGCGGCAAGAAATACTACGACCAGACCCGCTTTTCCGTGTTGAGCCTGTTGCACTTGCTGCTAAAGCAGCAGCGGCAGGACGTGAAGATCATGGTGTACACCGACGCGCCGGACAGCGTGCCCGCGCACCCGCTGGTCCGCACGGAGACCTTGAGCCGGGCGCAATTGCAAGCTTATCGCGGCCAGTTCGACTACGTGCACCGCATCAAATTGGAAGTGATGTTGAAGGCGGCGCGCGAACTGGGCACCGCCGTGCTGTACGTGGATTGCGACACCCGCTGGCTGCGCGTGCCAGACGAGTTGTTCGCCCGGCTGGAAGAGGGGAAGGCCAGTTGCATGCACGTCAACGAAGGCGTGTTCGGCCCCGGCTTTTTCCCGGACTATCTCGCCGCGGTGGACAAGCACGGCGCCGAGTTGCGCAAGATGGGGGTGGCCGACGTCCAGGGCCTGGCGATGTGGAACGCCGGCGTGGTCGGCGCTTCCGCCGGCATGGTGCCCTTCTTCGAAACCGCCTTGCGCCTCAACGACTTCCTGCTGCCGCGCGTGGAAGCGCGCAACTGGACCGAGCAGCTGGCCTGGTCGCTGGTGGCCTGCGACGGCCGCGAGCCGCTGGCGCTGGGGGATGCGCTGCACCACTACTGGAACTACAGTTACGAGGCGCCGCTCTACCTGGCGGAGGTGTTCGCCGGCATGGCGCCGGAATGGGACGTGGCGCGTCAGGCCGAGTACTGCGGCGAATTCGCTTGGGACGAGTCGCGCTTGAAGGCGATACAGGCCGATCCCGAGCATAAGCGTCAGCGCCGTCGCAACAAACTGCGCAATTCCATTTCCAAGCGCAAGGTGGATTGGCGCATTCTGATCGCCCGGCTGCGCGGCGCATTGCCGTCGGCCGATTGAAACCGTTTGAACGAGACTCATGCTCACTTATTCGGAACAATCCCAAACCCTGGCCAAGCCTACGGAAAAACCGTGGATTCTGCTGCTGCTGTGTTTCGTCTGGCTGTGGCCGGGCATCATAGGCCACGATCCGTGGAAGCCTGACGAGCCCTTTGTGCTGGCGGCGGTGCAGGGCATGCTGGACACCGGCAATTGGCTGTTGCCCACGGTGCAAGGCGCGCCCTACCTGGATAGTCCGCCATTGTACTATTGGGTGGCGGCCATCATGGTCAAGCTGCTGTCTCCCTGGTTGCTGGCGGCGCACGACGCGGCGCGGCTGGCCACGCCCTTGTTCATGGCCTTGGCCTTGCTGCTGGCCGGCATGGCCGGCCGCGATCTGATCGGCCGCCGTCACGGCCGCAGCGTGGTGATGGTGCTGATAGGTTGCGTAGGCCTGGTGGAAACCGGCCATCAGCTCACCTCGGTGGTGTCCGGTTTCGCCGGTTTCGCGGCCGCCTTCTACGCCTTGTCCTTAACCCTGCGCTCGCCCGGCCTGGCCGGCGCTTTGCTGGGCGCGGCCAGCACGGCGATCTTCCTCAGCGCCAGCCTGATGGAGCTGATGTTGCTGTGGATGGTGGTGTTGTTGCTGCCGGCATTCTCCGCCTGGCGCAGCAAGCAGTACGCGATTACCGTGCTGCTGGCCTTGTTGATCGCCGCGCCCACCTCCTTGGTGTGGCCGCTGGCGCTGGCCAAGAGCCATCCGGACGCGTTCAGCCTCTGGTGGAACGACTACTCGCTGGGCCAGCTCAACGGCTTCGGCCGGGTGCAGTTGTTTCACGACTTCGGCTACTACAGCCTGAACGCCCTGTGGTTCGCGTTCCCGGCCTGGCCGCTGGCCGGCTGGACCCTGTATCGCAACCGGGAGCGGCTGGATCAGGCGCGCTTGCAGCTGCCGCTGATGTTCTTCGCCGTGGTGTTGATTCTGCTGACCTTGTCCAGCCGGCCCAATATGACCTATGCGATGCCGCTGCTGCTGCCGCTGTCCTTGCTGGCGGCGGTGGAGCTGGACAACCTCAAGCGCGGCGCGGCGGCCTTTCTCAACTGGTTCGGCCTGATGACTTTCGGCTTCTTCGCTCTGCTGGTGTGGTCCGGCTGGGCGGCGATGAACTTTGGCTGGCCGCAAGGCCTGGCCGGGCGCGCCCAGTACTTCAGCCCGTATTACCAAGTGCATGTCTCCAGCCTGGCGGCGGTGTGCGCGGTGATCGCCACTCTGGTGTGGCTATGGGCCTTGACGCGCAAACATTTGCGCGGCCGTCAGGCCATCAGCAACTGGGCGGCGGGCCTGACCCTGCTGTGGGGCTTGGGCATGACCTTGTGGCTGCCTTGGTTCGACGCCGCCAAGAGCTACCGGCCGGTGGTGGAGCGGATGATGAAGGCGTTGCCGGCGGACGCCGCCTGCGTGGCGACCGAGAGCCGCAACCAGTTGGCGTTGATCAGCTGGCGCTATTACGCCGGCCTGGATCTGGTGTCCTATCCGGAGGGCAACGCCTCGCCTTGCGACTACCAACTGGTGGTGCGCTCTGAGGACGAGGGTATTGCCGAGCCGGGCTGGGAGGTGTTGTGGTATGGCTCCCGGCCGCGCGAGCAGAATATGATGTTTGCGTTGCTGAGGCGGGTCCACTCGCGCTAGCCATGAAAAACCCCCGCATCAATTGAACTGAGCGGGGGTTTTCTTGAGCCGCGCGCCGGTTCAGCTTTGCAGTTCGTTCAGATTCTCGAACAGCTTCAGCGCTTCCGGATTGGCCAGCGCGGTGAGGTTGCTGACCGGCAGGCCGTGAATCACGTTCTTCACCGCCAGCTCGACGATCTTGCCGCTGATGGTTTTGGGTATGTCGGCGACGGCGATGATCTTGGCCGGCACGTGGCGCGGGCTGGCGCCGGTTTTGATCCGCGCCTTGATCCGCTGCTGCAGGTCTTCGTCCAGCCGCGCGCCGGCGCGCAGTCGCACAAACAGCAATACGCGCTCGTCGTCCTGCCATTGCTGGCCGACGGCGATGCTCTCCAGCACCTCGTCGAAAGCCTCCACCTGGCGATAGATCTCGGCGGTGCCGATGCGCACGCCGCCGGGGTTGAGCACCGCGTCGGAGCGGCCGTAGATGATCATGCCGTCGTGGGCGGTGAGTTCGGCGTAGTCGCCGTGGCACCAGATATTGTCGAAACGGCCGAAATAGGCCTGGCGGTACTTGCCGCCGTCGGCGTCGTTCCAGAAGCCCACCGGCATCGACGGGAAGGGGCGGGTGCACACCAATTCGCCTTTTTCGCCGCGCACCGGCCGGCCGTACTCGTTGTAGATGTCCACCGCCATGCCCAGGCCGCGGCATTGCAGCTCGCCGCGATAGACCGGCAGGCTGGCGCAGCCCAGCGCGAAGCAGGACACGATGTCGGTGCCGCCGGACACCGAGGCCAGATTGATGTCGGCCTTGATGTTGGCGTAGACCCAGTCAAAGCTTTCCGCCACCAGCGGCGAGCCGGTGGAGAACACCGCGCGCAGCGAATCCAGCTTCCATTCCCCGGCCGGCACGATACCGCTCTTGCGCAGGCCGTCTATGTATTTGGCCGAGGTGCCGAAGTGAGTGAAGCGCTGCCGCTCGGCGTAGTCCCACAGCGTGCGGCCTTCGCCGACAAAGGGCGAGCCGTCGAACAGCATCAGCGCCGCGCCGGAAGCCAGGCCGGACGCCAGCCAGTTCCACATCATCCAGCCGCAGGTGGTGAAATAGAACAGGCGGTCGCCGTGATGCACGTCGCCGTGCAGCTGCTGTTCCTTCAGGTGCTGCAGCAGGGTGCCGCCGGCGCCGTGGACGATGCACTTGGGTTTGCCGGTGGTGCCGCTGGAATACAGAATGAACAGCGGGTGCCGGAAGGGCTGCCGTTCAAAGTGCAGTGCTTGCGCTTGATACGCGGCGGTGAAATCCGTCAGGGTAATGGCCTTGGGCACGTTTTCCGCGAACACGCCGGTTTCGCCCAAATACGGCACCACGATGATTTGCCGCACCGAGGGCAGGGCCTCCGCCAGCGCCGCCATCTTGGCGCGGATGTCCACCGCCTTGCCGGCGTACCAGTAGCCGTCCGGGCAGAACAACAGCTTGGGTTCGGTCTGGCCGAAGCGCTCCACCGCGCCGTCCACGCCGAAGTCCGGCGAACAGCTGGTCCACACCGCGCCCAGGCTATTGGCGGCCAGCATGGCGGCGATGGTTTCCGGCATATTGGGCATGAAGCCCGCCACGCGGTCGCCGGCCTGGATGCCGGCGTCGCGCATCGCCTGTTGCAGCAGCGACACCTGGGCGCGCAGCTCGCGCCAGCTCCAGCGCCGTTGCAGTTTGTCCTCGCCCCAGAACACCAGCGCGTCGCCGTCGTCGTCGCGGCGCAGCAGGTTTTCGGCGTAGCTCAGCCGCGCTTCCGGAAAGAAGCGGGCGGCCAGCATGTTGTCGCCGTCGCTCAGCGCTGTCGCGCCCTTGTCGCCGATCACGCCGCAGTAATCCCAGACCAAGGACCAGAAGCGGGCCGGATCGGCCACGCTGGCGCGCCACAGTTCGGCGTAGCCGTTCAGCTTGCGGTCGTAGGATAGTTCGGCCAGCTTGGCGAAGGCGGTCAGGTGGGCGCCGGCCAAGCGGCCGGCGGAGGGGGTCCAGATGGGCGTGTCGGGGGTCATGCTTTCTCCTGTGTCTGAGGACTTCGAAAACCTGCTGCGCGGTCCGATAGCGGCGTTGCTTCGGGTTCGCTCCCTCGCTGTACTATTTGTACTATCTCGGTCGCTGCACTCGATGCGCCTTGCTCTCGAACCGCTCGCGACGGTTTTTCGAGGCCTCCTTTTTTCTCCGCGCGCCGGCCCATGGACGGACGGCGGCTTGTTATTGCTCCGGTTTGGCGGCGCGCTTGTCGGCAAAGGCGTAGGCCAGCTTGGAGGCTGGCGGCTTGCCCAGCGCGTCGGCGATGAACCAGGCCGTGTCCACCAGCGCGGCCAGGTCGACGCCGGTATCGAAGCCCTCGCCGTGCAGCAGGTAAACCACGTCTTCGGTGGCGACGTTGCCGGAAGCTCCCTGAGCATAAGGGCAGCCGCCAAGGCCGGCAACCGAAGAATCGAATGTCATCATTCCCGCGCGCAAACATGCATGAATATTGCTTATCGCCATGCCATAAGTGTCGTGGAAGTGGCCGGCCAGCTGCGACATTGGCACAGTCTTGCTCACTGCTTCCAGCATCGCCAGCACGCTGGACGGCGTGCCCACGCCTATGGTGTCGCCCAGCGAAATCTCGTAACAGCCCATGTCCAGCAGCCTCGCCGCCACCTCCGCCACCTTGGCCGGCGCGATGCGGCCTTCGTAAGGACAGCCCACCACGCAGGACACATAGCCGCGCACC
This sequence comes from Chromobacterium haemolyticum, assembly GCF_002081825.1. Lineage (GTDB taxonomy): Bacteria > Pseudomonadota > Gammaproteobacteria > Burkholderiales > Chromobacteriaceae > Chromobacterium > Chromobacterium fluminis. The sequence goes on from NZ_MUKU01000018.1 coordinate 48,555, forward strand.
GGCACGCCGGCCGCCTGCGCGCGCGCCATCACCGGCAAGAAGCGCTGCAGGCTTTCGGCGATGCTGGCGTTGATATTGCGCCGGCTGAAGCTTTCGCTGGCTGCGCCGAACACAGCGATTTCACGCGCGCCGGCCGCCAAGGCCGCGTCCAGCCCCTGTTCATTGGGCACCAGTACCGGGTAGGACGCCGGCCCGGCCAGGTCCAGGCCGGCCAGCACCTCGGCGCTGCCCGCCATCTGCGGCACCCATTTGGGCGAGACGAAGGCGCCGGCCTCTATGCTGCGCAGGCCGCTGGCGGCCAGGCGGCGGATCAGCTCCAGCTTGACCGCGGTGGACAGCGCTTGTTTTTCGTTTTGAAGCCCGTCGCGCGGACCCACTTCCACAATCTTCACTTGCGGCATGTTTGGCTCTTTATCAGCGGCGGCGCGGCTGCACCGGGATGTAGATGTCCATCTGGCGTTGCGGCTGGTCCGGCGCGCAGCGGCCGTCGTAGCGCTCGAAAGCGCCCAGCGGCGCTTGTTCCCATTGCTTGGACGCCGGCAGCCAGTCCTGTGTGATGTAGCGCCAGGCGCCCTGGATGGCCTGGCCGAACTCGGCGTCGCTGCCGGCCGGCTTGGTGGTGAACACCGCGTACTTGGCCGGCGGCGTGCGCCGCTGCGCGCAGCCGGGCGGCAGCGGCAAGGGCTGCGGGTATTCCATCCCTATCATATAGCCGAAGCGGCCCGTGTCCGGGTCGAAGTCGTGGATCAGCCCGTATTCGGCGGCGTCGGCGCGGCCCAGCGCCGCCAGCAGCGGCTGGCGCAGCGTGTCCGCGTATTCGCCCCAGAACTCGGGGATCTGCCGCAGATTGTCGCCGTTCTCCATCCGGGTGGCGATACTGTAGCCGGCCAGATTCAAGCCGGGGTGATTGATGATGATGGGGTCCATGAGCTTCACTCCGCTTCGAAGTCGACCAGCTCGTCGCCGTCGTTGACCTGCTCGCCGGTGCCGAAATAGAAAGCCTTGACCACGCCGTCCGCCGGCGCGGGGATGGTGTGCTCCATCTTCATCGCCTCCAGGATCAGCAGCGGGTCGCCCTTGTTGAGTTTAGTGCCGGTGGCGGCCAATAGGGCGACGATGCGGCCCGGCATCGGCGCTTTCAAATGGGTTTCGCCGTGCACTTCCTCGGCGGCCACGGCCAGCGGGTCCAGCCACTGTGCCTCCAGCCGCTGGCCGGCGGCGAACAGCACTCGTTGTTGGCCGTTACGGGCGACGACGGCTTCCACTTGTTTGTTGTCCAGCCGCGCGCGCAGCGTTCCGCCGTCCAGGCGGCCGGCGGCGGAGAAGCGGAGGCCGGCGGCTAGGATCTCGAAGCCGTCTCCCTGATAGCGCAGCGCCGTCGGGTAGTCTTGGCCGTCGATGTGGAAAACGAGCTTGCGGTTGAGCGCGCCGTTGAGCCGCCAGCCGGCGGCCACCGGGAAACCGCCGGGCGCGGCCAGCGCTTCGGCCAGCGCCAGCAGCGCCAGTTGTTCGGCGTCCGGCGCGGCGGGCGGCGGTAGCAGCGCGTCGTGATGGCGGGCAATCAGGCCGGTGTCCACCTGGCCGCCGGCGAAACTGGCGTGCTGCACGATGCGGCGCAGGAAGGGAATATTGGTGGTGACGCCGGCCACCTGATAGTCGGCCAACGCCGCGTCCAGCCGTTGCAGTGCCTGGCGACGGTCCTCACCCCAGACGATGAGCTTGGCGATCATCGGGTCGTAGAAGGGCGAGATGCTGTCGCCGGCGGTCACGCCGGTGTCGATGCGCACGACGTCGGATTCCGCCGGCGCGCGCAAGTGATAGAGGGTGCCGGTGGCGGGCAGAAAGCCCTTGTCCGGGTCTTCGGCGTAGATGCGCGCTTCGATGGCGTGGCCGTTGAGGCGCAGCTGCTCTTGGCTCAAGGGCAGCGGTTGGCCGCTGGCGACGGCCAGTTGCCAGGCCACCAGGTCTTGCCCGGTGACCATCTCGGTGACCGGATGCTCCACCTGCAGCCGGGTGTTCATTTCCATGAAGAAGAAGCGACCGGGGCTGCCGTCGGCCAGCACTTCCATGATGAATTCCACAGTGCCAGCGCCAACATAGCCCACCGCGCGCGCGGCGGCGCAGGCGGCCGCGCCCATCGCTTCGCGGGTGGCCGGCGGCAAGTCCGGCGCCGGCGCTTCCTCCAGCACTTTCTGATGGCGGCGCTGCACCGAGCAATCGCGCTCGAACAGATACACGCATTGGCCCTGGCAGTCGGCGAACACCTGGATTTCCACATGGCGCGAGCGCGGCAGGTATTTCTCCACCAGCACCTTGTCGTCGCCGAAGCTGGCGCGCGCTTCGCGCTGGCAGGAGGCCAGCGCCGCTTCGAAGTCCGCGGAGGCTTCCACGATGCGCATGCCCTTGCCGCCGCCGCCGGCGCTGGCCTTGATCAGCACCGGGTAGCCGATGGCGTCGGCCTGGCCGCGCAGGAAGTCCGGTTCCTGGCGTTCGCCGTGGTAGCCGGGCACCAGCGGCACCTGGGCTTGCTCCATCAGCGCCTTGGCCGCGGATTTGCTGCCCATTGCGGCGATGGCGGAGGCGGGCGGGCCGATGAAGGCGATGCCGGCGGCCTCGCTGGCGGCGGCAAAGTCCTCGTTCTCGGACAAGAAACCGTAGCCGGGGTGGATGGCTTGCGCGCCGCTGCGGCGGGCGATGTCCAGGATCAAGTCCCCGCGCAGATAGGAGTCCGCCGCCGGGGCCGGGCCCAGCCGGTAGGCCTCGTCGGCCAGTTTGACGAAGCGGGCGTCGGCGTCGGCGTCGGAATGGACGGCGACGGTGGCGATGCCGAGCGCGCGCGCGGTCTTGATCACCCGGCAGGCGATTTCCCCGCGGTTGGCGATGAGTATCTTATTGAACATGTCCGTCTCCCGCGGAGAAATCGCCACGGCGCATCCGCGCCGTCAGGCCATTTTGCTGCGCAGCTGCACAGCCTGAAGGCTGTTGGTCACCGCGGTTGGCGATGAGTATCTTATTGAACATGGTCCGTCCCTTGTTTCTTGTTCGCGTCATGACCAGTTGGGCGGCCGTTTGTCGAAGAAGGCGGCCAAGCCCTCGCGCGCCTCGGCGCCGGCGCGCACGCTGGCGATCTGGCCGGCGGTGTCCTCCAGCAATTGATCGTCCCAGGGCGAGCCCTCGCGCAGCATGGCCAGCAAGTCCTTGGCCGAGGACAGCGCCTGCGGCGCGCCCTGGGCCATCGCCTCGGCGACATCGGCCACGCGCGCGTCCAACGCCTCGGCCGGCACTACCTCGTGCACCAGGCCGATGCGCAGCGCCGTGGCGGCGTCGATGCGCTCGGCGGACAGGAAATAACGCCGCGCCTGACGCCAGCCTATCGCGTCGGCCACATAGGGGCCGATGGTGGCCGGCACCAGGCCCAGCCTCACCTCGGTCAGGCCGAACTTGGCGGCCTCGGTGGCGATGGCCACGTCGCAAACCGCGGCCAGGCCGGTGCCGCCGGCCAGCGCCGCGCCGTGAATGCGGGCGATCACCGGCTTCTTGCTGCGGTAGATGCTCTTGAGCATGGCCGCCAGCCGCTGCGCGTCGGCGAGGTTCTGGTCCTCGCTGTAACCGGCGGCGCGGCGCATCCAGTCCAGGTCCGCGCCGGCGGAAAAGCTCTTGCCGCGGCCGGCCAGCACGATGACACGGCAGTCCGCCTGCAATTGCAGGTGGGAGAAGGCGGCGGTCAGCTCGGCGATCAGCGTTTCGTTCATTGCATTGTGAACGTCCGGCCGGTTCATCCAGATCGTCGCGGTCTTGCCGCTGTGTTCGATTTCAAGCGTGGTGTAGCTCATGGGTTTCGCCTTTATCCCTCACATCCGGAACACGCCGAAGCGCGTGCTTTCCACCGGGGCGGACAGGGCCGCCTCCAGCGCCAGGCTCAGCACTTCGCGGGTTTGCGCCGGGTCTATCACCCCATCGTCCCACAAGCGCGCGCTGGCGTAATAGGGGTGGCCCTGACGTTCGTACTGCTCGCGCACCGGCGCTTTCAGCGCTTCTTCCTGTTCAGCCCCGAAGGCGTCGCCCAGTTGTTCCTTCTTCACCTGGGCCAGCACGCCGGCCGCCTGCTCGCCGCCCATCACCGAGATGCGGCTATTGGGCCACATCCACAGAAAGCGCGGCGAATAAGCGCGGCCGCACATGCCGTAGTTGCCGGCGCCGAAGCTGCCGCCTATCAGCACGGTGAACTTGGGCACGCGGGCGCAGGCCACGGCGGTGACCAGCTTGGCGCCGTCCTTGGCGATGCCGCCGTTCTCGTACTTCTTGCCCACCATGAAGCCGGTGATGTTTTGCAGGAACAGCAGCGGAATGCCGCGCTGGCAGCACAGCTCGACGAAGTGCGCGCCCTTGAGCGCGGATTCGGAGAACAGAATGCCGTTGTTGGCGATGACGCCGACGCGGTAGCCGTTCAGCCGAGCGAAGCCGGTAACCAGGGTGGCGCCGTAGTTCTGCTTGAACTCGTCGAATTCGGAATCGTCCACCAGCCGGGCGATGATTTCGCGCACGTCGAAGGGCTTTTTCGGGTCCGCCGGAATCACGCCGTAGATTTCCTCGGCCGCGTAGCGCGGCGGGCGCGGTTCGGCGCGGTCCAGCTCGCCCTGTTTGCGCCAGTTGAGACCGGACACGATGCGGCGGGCGATGGACAGCGCGTGGGCGTCGTTTTGCGCCAGGTGGTCGGCCACGCCGGACACGCGGGCGTGCACATCGCCGCCGCCCAGCTCCTCCGCCGTCACCACCTCGCCGGTGGCCGCCTTCACCAGCGGCGGGCCGCCCAGAAAGATGGTGCCTTGTTCCTTGACGATGACGGTTTCGTCCGACATCGCCGGCACATAAGCGCCGCCGGCGGTGCAACTGCCCATCACCACCGCGATCTGCGGAATGCCGGCGGCGGACAGATTGGCCTGGTTGTAGAAGATGCGGCCGAAGTGCTCGCGGTCCGGGAACACCTCGTCTTGCAAGGGCAGGAAGGCGCCGCCGGAATCGACTAGATACACACAAGGAAGGCGGTTGTCGCGCGCAATCTCTTGGGCGCGCAAATGCTTCTTCACCGTCATCGGGTAATAGGTGCCGCCCTTGACCGTGGCGTCGTTGGCGATGATCAGGCAATCCACGCCGGCGACGCGGCCGATGCCGCTGATCAGGCCGGCGCCGGGCGCGTCGTCGTCATACATGCCGAAGGCGGCCAGCTGGGACAGCTCCAGAAAGGGCGCGCCGGGGTCCAGCAGCAGATCGATGCGCTCGCGCGGCAGCAGCTTGCCGCGGGCGGCGTGCTTGGCGCGCGCCTTGTCGCCGCCGCCCAGCGCGGCCTTGGCCACCTTGTCGCGCAGATCGGCCACCAGCGCGCGCATCTTGTCGGCGTTGGCCTGGAAGTCCGCCGCGCGCGGCGAGAGTTTGGATTCGAGGATGGGCATATCGTTTTACCTTGTCATTCGCCGTCGACGAAGCGTGCGGTCAGTGAGCATTGGGCTTGCCGGGTGGGGCTGAAGCGCAACGCGGCATCAGGCTTTTCTCCGCCGCGATTACCGGGTTTCGGCCATCAGCTCGCGGCCTATCAGCCAGCGGCGAATCTCGCTGGTGCCGGCGCCGATCTCGTACAGCTTGGCGTCGCGCAGCAGGCGGCCAGTCGCGTATTCATTGATATAGCCGTTGCCGCCCAGGCACTGGATGGCGTCCAGCGCCATCTGGGTGGCGCCCTCCGCCGCGTACAGGATGGCGCCGGCGGCGTCCTTGCGGGTCTGGCGGCCGGTTTCGCCGCGGTCTAGCGCCTGGCCCACCGCGTAGACATAGGCGCGGCTGGCGGACAGCTTGACGTACATGTCCGCCAGTTTGCCCTGCATCAGCTGGAAATCGCCGATGGCCTGGCCAAACTGCTTGCGGTCGTTCAGGTAAGGCACCGTGATGTCCATGCAGGCCTGCATGATGCCCAGCGGGCCGGCGGCCAGCACCGCGCGCTCATAGTCCAGGCCGCTCATCAGCACCTTGACGCCGTTGCCTTCGCCGCCCAGCACATTGGCGTCCGGCACGAAACAGTTGTCGAAGAACATGGGGTAGGTGTTGGAGCCGCGCATGCCCAGCTTGTCCAGCTTGCTGCCGTGGCTGAAGCCGGCGAAGCCGCGCTCCACGATGAAGGCGGTGATGCCCTTGGCGCCGGCGCTGACGTCGGTCTTGGCGTAGACCACCATCACGTCCGCGTCGCCGCCGTTGGTGATCCACATCTTGCTGCCGTTGAGCAGGTAGCCGCCGTCGGCCTTGTCGGCCTTCAGCTTCATGCTGACCACGTCGGAGCCGGCGTTGGGCTCGGACATCGCCAGCGCGCCGACATGCTCGCCGGACACCAGCTTGGGCAGTAGCCGGCGTTTTTGTTCGTCGTTGCCGTTCTTGTGGATCTGGTTGACGCAGAGGTTGGAGTGCGCGCCGTAGGACAGGCCCACCGAGGCGGAGGCGCGGCTGATTTCCTCCATGGCGATCATATGAGCCAGATAGCCCATCTGGGTGCCGCCGTACTGCTCGTCCACCGTCATGCCCAGCAGGCCCAGATCGCCGAACTTGCGCCACAGGTCGGCCGGGAACAGGTTGTCGCGGTCGATGTCGGCTGCGCGCGGGGCGATTTCGCTTTGGGCGAAGTCGCGCGCGGTTTCACGCAACATGTCGTAGGTGTCGCCAAAGGCGAAGCGCAGGCTGCTGTACATGGTTTCTCTCCTCTGAGGGGCGCGCGTATTTCGCGTGATATGCTCTATCATTACTTACGTTTACGTAAGCGTCAACATGGCGACGACGGAAACCGGCGCGAAACCGTTATCATGGCCGGGTTTGCATGCAGAGAACAGACAATGACGATATGGGTGGACGCGGACGCCTGTCCCAAGGTGATCCGCGAAACATTGTGCCGGGCGGCGCAGCGCACCGGCGTGGAGCTGGTGTTCGTCGCCAATCAGCTATTGACGGTGCCTAAGGCGCCGAATATCCGCGCCTTGCAAGTGCCGAAAGGCTTTGACGTGGCCGACAACGAGATTGTCCGCCGCATCGCGGCGAACGATCTCTTGATCACCGGCGACATCCCCTTGGCGTCCGATGCTTTGAGCAAGGGCGCGCAGGCGCTGAATTGGCGCGGCGATGTGTATTCGCCGGACACCATCGCCGCGCAGCTGACGATGCGGGATTTCATGGACACGCTGCGCGCCAGCGGCGTGCAGACCGAAGGCCCGCCGCCTTTGAGCCAGTCGGACCGTCAGGCTTTCGCCCGGCAACTGGATATCTGGCTGGCCAAGCGGCGGGGCTGAGGCGGCAGCGATTATGGAGGAGGGGGCCGCGTGGGTATCGCTGCGCTCCACCCACCCTACCCATGACGAGCCACTGCGCGTAGGGTGGGAGGAGCCGCAGGCGATACCCACCAGCCAGCTCTGTTCCCAGAAAAGTTTTAGCCTTTCTTCTTTCTACGCAGCCTCCGCGGCAAGGCTTCCAGCTCATCCAGGCTGAGATGGAGGCGGTTCACCGCCTCCACATGCCTCGGCAAGTCCACCTGCTCCACCCCCAGGTTCAACAACAACTCCAGATAGTTGAAGAAGCTCTTGCACAGGCGGCGGCGGTGGCCGCGTTGGCTGAAATCCATATCGCTGGCGATGCGGAACAGCAAGCCACGCGCCGAGTGTTGGCGGTTGAGTTTCAGCATCTGCGCCAGATGGGCGGCGTACTGATGGCCCAAGGCGCGGGCTTCACATTCATCCTTGGCCTCGGCCGGCTGCCAGTAATGCGGATAGGTGCGGCCTTTGATGCGGCGGATGAAGGGCAGGCTGAGGTCTTTGGCGTGGGGGCCGGCAAAGCGGTAACGGGAGCGCGGCCCTAGCGGCGGGAGTAGAGAGGCGTCCTGATGGACGTCTTGGGTTTCAGTAGAGGACGGAGAGAGTTCGATGCCTAGCACCGGACGGACAAGCTTTACCATTTGCAACCTCCTGAGCAGAAGGGCCATGCCGCAAAGCGGCAGGGCGGGCACATGACAAGAGTTGGTCTACCGGTGAATACTTGCACAAGCCGGCGCGCCCATCAGGGCGCCACTTGCCACGGCCCGCCCGATAGGCAAAGCAATGGCAACGGATACGCTGTGAAAACAGCGCATCCGCGACAAGTATTCATGATCGGGAGACCAATCCCGAGCGCCGCGATTGTTGCGGCGCGGGGGCTATTGTTGGGGAGGAGGGGAAGGGCGTCAAGCCGGCGGGGTCCGGCAAGGTGGATCTCCGCCATCATCTTGTGTGACGCAGCGGGGTTCCGCGTGGGTATCGCTACGCTCCACCCACCCTACCGAAGGCGAGCGGCGGCCCGTAGGGTGGGAGGAGCCGCAGGCGATACCCACCAGCGATCCCTTCCCGACTCCCCAAACAACAACGCCCCCAAAGCGGGGGCGTTGCAGAGAGCGGCGCGGGAATCAGGCTTTGCCCAGATGCGGCTCGGCTTCGAATTCCTCGTCCTTGGTCGTGCCCGGCTGACGTATGGTCAGCGAGAACAACAGCGCGACGATCAACAGCGCCAGGATCAGATGGAAGGTGGCCAGGAAGCCGCCAAACAGCGAGGCGACGATGGAGCCGACGATGCTGCCGATGCCGAAGCCCAGATAGATCACGCCGTAGTTCTTTGTCAGGTTGTTGAGGCCGAAGAAATCGCTGACCAGCGACGGGTACACGGTGATGGTGCCGCCGAAGCTGAAGGCGACGCAGGCGATGGCCAGGAAGAACAGGGTGGCGTTCAAGGGCACGAACAGCAGGGTCAGCATGCCGGCCAGCGCGGCAATCTGAGCAATGGTGATGACCCGGATGCGCGGCATTTTGTCGGAGAGGATGCCCAGCACCAGGCGGCCGGACAAATTGGCCACGGCGATGACCGCGACGGCGTTGGCGGCGGTCAGCGCCGGCAGGTGCACATAGCTCTCGCCGATGTCCTTGGCCACGCCGATCACGTACAGGCCGCTCATGCACACGGTCAGGAACATCAGCGCCAGCATCCAGTACTGGGGTTGGCGCATCGCCTCGGCCAGGGTGTAGTCATGGCTGGCGGTTTGTTGCGCGGCGGCTTGCTGCTGCGGCGCGTCGCGCATCAGCAGGCTGCCGGCCACCACCATGGCCATGGCGATCAGGCCCCACAGCTCAAAGGTGGTTTCCAGGCTGAAGCGGGCCAGCAGCGCCAGATTGATGTATTTGAAACCCAGGCTGCCCAGGCCGTAAGCGCCGATGGCGCAGGCGGACACCAGGCCCTTGCGCTCCGGAAACCATTTGACGCAGTTGGACAGCGTCAGCAGGTAGCCGGCGCCGTCGGCCAGGCCCACCAGCACGCCGGCGCACAGATACAGCATGATCAGGTTGTTGGCCTGGGCGGTGAGGAAGAAGCCCAGGCCCAGCATCAGGCCGGCGCCCAGGGTGACGCGCTGCACGCCGAAGCGTTCTTGCAGTTTGCCGGCCAGCGAGGAGGCCACCGCCAGCGCCAGGCTCAACAGGCCGAAGGCGAAAGCCACCTGGCTGACCGGCTCGGACAGCTTGGCGGAGAGTTGGGCGTTGAACAGGCTCCAGGTGTAGACGGAGCCGAGGGCGAACTGGGTGAGGACGGTGCCGGCCAGGGTACGGTAGCGGATGGCGTTGCTTGAGGCGTTCATGGTGCTGCTCGCTTAAAGTCATTACTGTTGGTGTGACTATAAGCCTGTGCTTATGTAGGGGGCGCGGCGGCGGCATGAGATGCAGGCGGCGCGGAATGAAGTGCAGGCGGCGGCGAATCAGTTACAGGCCCGGAAAATGGCGCGCATGAGTGGATGGCATTTCCATTGCCAAGCTGGCTTGCCAATGGAATGTCTGGCCTTAGAGCCTGTTCAAAATCTCGCGAGCCAGAGCGAGACAAGGCGAAAACGGCTGAGAAAGCGGAGTGTACATAGGGTACATGAGCATTTCGAAGCCGGTTTCAACGCCGTATCGCCGCAGCGCAGCAGATTATGAACAGGTTCTTATTCAGGAGCCGGCTGGCAGCCGGTTTGATGCGCCGCGTGGGTGACCAACGCTCAAAGATGCATCAACTGCCGGAAAGCCTTGATATTGCTGCGGCTGACCGGAATCTCGGCTTTCAGGTCGTACAGTTTGATGATGTAGGTGCTGTTGAGCCAGGGCGCGATCTCGCGGATTTTGTGGATGTTGACGCAGTAGGAGCGGTGGCAGCGGAAGAAGCTGTCGGCCGGCAGGCGGGCGACGAACTCGCTGATGCTCATCGACATCACGTAGCGGTCGTGCGCGGTGTAGACCAGGGTGACTTTCTCGTCGGCCTCGGCGTAGTAGATCTGCTCGCAGGGGGTGACGATGATGCTGTCGCCCTTGACCAGGTTGACGGTGCGGCTGGCGGCCGGGGCTTCGGCCGGCGCGGCGGCGGCGGCCGGCGGCGTCTGCGCTTCCAGCTTGGCCAGCAGATTGATGATGCGGGCCTCGTTGTAAGGCTTCAGGATGTAGTCGAAGGCCTCCACCTCAAACGCTTCCACCGCGAACTCCTTGTAGGCGGTGACGAAGACGATGCGCGGCGGCCGCGACGATTTGTGCAGGTTCTTGGCCAGCAGCAGGCCGTCAATGGATGGGATGTTGATGTCCAGGAACACCACGTCCACTTCGTGTTCCTGCAGGAATTTGAACGCTTCCAGCCCGTCTTCCACGCTGGCGACGATGTCGATGCGGCTGTGCTCGCGGATCAGATAGGCCAGTTCCTCGCGCGCCAGGTATTCGTCTTCCACGATCAGGGCTTTCAGCATGCCGGCTCCTCGGTGGCGGGCAGGTCGAAACAAACGGCGGTGCCGGGCTCCAGCCGGGTCAGCCGCAAGCCCTCGCCGTACAGCAGTTTGAGCCGCTGGTTGACGTTGCTCAGGCCTATGCTGCGGCTGGACAGCGTGCCAGCGGCCACGCCGTCCAGCACTTCCTGGCTGACGCCGTAGCCGGTGTCGCGAACGCAGACATGCACTTTGTCGCCGTCGCGCTTGACCGCGATGCTGACCCGGCCCGGCTCTTTGCGCGGCTGGATGCCGTGGAGGATGGCGTTTTCCACCAGCGGCTGCAAGAGCAGGCTGGGGATGCGCACGTGCACATCGTCGATATCGAACTCCACCGTCAGCTTGGCGCCGAAGCGCGCCTGTTCTATCGCCACGTAGTCGCGCACTTGCTGCAGTTCTTCCTGAATGTCGATCAGCCGGTCGCCCAACGACAGGTTGTAGCGCAGGTAGTCCGCCAGGTTGGAGATCAGCTGGCGCGCCTGCTGCGGCTGGATGCGGATCAGCGAGGAGATGGCATTGAGGGCGTTGAACAGGAAGTGCGGGTTGATCTTGCTTTGCAGCGCGCTGAATTCCGCCTTGCGCGCCATCTCTTCCAGCTGTTTGACCCGCGACACTTCCATCTGGGTGGAGATCAGCTGGGACAGGCCCACCGCCACTTCGCGCAGCGGCGTGCTGATGCCGTGGCTCTTGCGGTAGAAGATTTTCAGGGTGCCGCTGACGCCGGCTTTTTCGCGCAGCGGGATGATGATGACGGAGTGGAAATCCGCCAGGTGGTATTGCTGCAGATTGTTCTCGATGATGATCTGATCGCCGGCAATGGCCTGGCGAGTGATGGCGCCGATGGCGGAGTGCTCGTCCATCTCGTAGTAGTCCTTGCCCAGGCCCACATAGGCCAGCACGTCCGAGGTGTTGGTGATGGCCACCGCGTCGGCGTCCAGCTGGTCCCGGATCACGGTGCAGACCTGAACCATGGCGTCGCGGTCCAGATTCTGGAAATAGGGCAGGGTGCGGTTGGCAATGGTCAGCGCCAGCTTGGCCTGTCGCGCGGCCAGCAGCTCTTTTTCGTCGTTGACGTCTTGCACCAGCTTGATGATCAGGCCGACGCACACGGTGCCGAAGATCATCGGGAAGGCAATGTGGCGGACGATGGGCACGCCCACCGCTGGATCGGTCAAGAGCAGGATCAGGCCCATGGTCAGCCCTTCGCACAGCATGCCGGCCAGGATGCCGTACAGCCACAGCCGGCTCCTGCCGGCGCGGAAGTGTATCCAGGTGGCCAGCAGGCCGGCGCAGACGCTGGAGATCAGGCAGGGCAGCGAGGTGTAGCCGTTGATGTCGATCAGGTAGCGGTGCAGGCCTGAGACGATGCCGGCCGGTATGCCCACCCAGGGGCCGAACAGGATGCCGCCGGACAGGATGGCGATGATGCGCACATTGACCAGGGAGCCGTCCACCGGAATGCCGGTATAGGTGCTGAACACGGCGAACAGGCAGAACAGCAGCGACACCGCCGCCAGTTCGGCCGGGCTGTGGTCTTGTTTGCGCAGCAGGTGTTGAAACGGGCGGGTGCGGGTGAGGAAGAACAGCGCCATCAACATCAGCGCCGCCCGTTCGAACACCGCCAGCAGCATGGCTTGGTTTTCTATCATGGCTTAGGGAGTGGGGCGGCCGCGCCCGGTCGGGCCGGCCTCAAGCCCTGATTTTAAGCCATGCGGCGCGCTTTGGCCGCTGGCGGGCGCAGATTAGGCGGGCGTCATGCCGCTGGCTGCGCCAGCACGGTGCGGCAGTGGTGTTCCAGGCGGGTGATTTCTTCCAGCACCGCGTCGATGTCGCGGCGTTGTTCTTCCAGCTGGCGGCGGCGCTCCAGCACCAGGTCCAGCAGTTTTTGCGACTGGCCGGCCTCGTCGTGGGCCTGTTCGTACAGGTCCAGGATGTCGCGGATGTCGGACAAGGACAGACCGATGCGCTTGCCGCGCAGGATCAGCTTGAGCCGGGCGCGGTCGCGGCGGTTGAACACCCGCTGGCGGCCGTCGCGCTGCGGTTCTATCAGGCCCTGTTCCTCGTAGAAGCGGATGGTGCGCAGGGTGACGTCGAAGTCGCGCGCCAGGTCGGAGATGCTGAAGAATTCGGGTTCGGTCATGGTGTGTTCCAAGGCAAGCGGCGATTGTAGCTTTTTTTTAACGCGTTCTCAGCCCTAGCATGATTTACGTTTACGTAATCGTCAACTTGTGGGATGAATGAAAAAAACAACAGCGATACGTACCGTCCACCAGGAGAGAGATTCGGATGACCTTGCCCAGCTATGTCCATGGCGCCTGCCCCCAGCCCTTGATCGGCCAGACCATAGGCCAGTTGTTCGACCAGACCTGCCGCGAGCATGCACGCCGCGAAGCCTTGGTGGTGCGTCATCAGCAGATACGCTGGAGCTACGAGGAGTTGCGCGAGCAGGTGGACCGGCTGGCCTGCGCCTTGATCCGGTTGGGCCTCAAGCCCGGCGACCGCATCGGCATCTGGTCGCAGAACAACGCCGAGTGGGCGCTGACCCAGTTCGCCACCGCCAAGGCCGGCCTGATCATGGTCAACATCAATCCGGCCTACCGCCGCTCCGAGCTGGAATACGCGCTGGGCAAGGTGGGCTGCCGCGCGTTGATTCTGTCGCCCAGCTTCAAGAGCAGCGATTACCTGGCGATGGCGGCGGACCTGCTGCCGGAGCTGGCCGTCGGCGAGCCGGGCCGGCTCAAGTCCGCGGCCATGCCGCAGTTGGAGATCGTCATCCGCCTGGGGCAGCAGCACACGCCGGGCATGCTCAATTTCGCCGACCTGATGGCCGCGCCGTCGGCGGAGGAGAAAGCCGGGTTGCAGCGCTTGGGCGAGACGCTGCAGTTCGACGACGTGATCAATATCCAGTTCACCTCCGGCACCACCGGCAGCCCCAAGGGCGCTACGCTCACCCATCACAATATTCTGAACAACGCTTACTTCGCCGGCGCGGCGATGGCGTTCGGCCCGGACGACCGGCTGTGCATCCCGGTGCCGCTCTACCATTGCTTCGGCATGGTGCTGGGCACCTTGCTGTGCCTGAGCCACGGCGCGACCATGGTGTTTCCGGCGGAGAGCTTCGACGCGCAGGAGGTGTTGCGCGCGGTGCAGGAGGAGGGCTGCACCGGTCTGCACGGGGTGCCGACGATGTTCATCTCGCTGCTGGACCGGCCGGACTTTGCCGATTACGACGTGTCCACGCTGCGCACCGGCATCATGGCTGGCAGCCCGTGTCCGATCGAGGTGATGAAGCGGGTGACCAGTCAGCTCAATATGAGCCAGGTGACCATAGGCTACGGCATGACCGAGACCAGCCCGCTGAGCTTCCAGAGCGCCACTGACACGCCGCTGGACAAACGCGTGGCCACGGTGGGGCGCATCCATCCGCACGTGGAGGTGAAGATCGTGGACGTGGAAGGCCGCATCGTGCCGCGCGGCCAGAGCGGCGAATTGTGCACGCGCGGTTATTCGGTGATGCCGGGCTATTGGGGCGACCCGGCCAAGACCGCCGAGGCGATAGACGCCGCCGGCTGGATGCGCACCGGCGACCTGGCGGAGATGGACGCGGACGGTTACGTCAATATTGTGGGCCGGGTCAAGGACATGGTGATCCGCGGCGGCGAGAACATTTACCCGCGCGAGGTGGAGGAGTTTCTCTACCGCCACCCCAAGATTCAGGAGGTGCAGGTGATTGGGGTGCCGGACGATAGATTCGGCGAGGAGTTGTGCGCCTGGATCCGGTTGCGCGACGGCGAAAGCGCCAGCGCCGACGATATCCGTGCTTTTTGCCAGGGGCAAATCGCGCATTACAAGATTCCGCGTTACATCGAATTCGTCGATAGTTTTCCGATGACCATCACCGGCAAGATCCAGAAATTCGTGATGCGCGAGAAGATGAAGGAGAAGTTGGGGCTGGCGGACGGCAAAACCGCCTGAGCCGCCGCAAACTATGGGGACAAAAGCCCCGGCTTGTCGGGGCTTTTTGGCTTACAATGCCGCCAGACTGATCTTTAAGCTGAGGAATCCATCATGACTACCGTATTCAACGACGCCGATCTGCTGCGTCTGGAAAACCTGCTGACCCCCTTGTCCGCCAGCGGCAGCACCATGCGCCCGGACGAAGTGCAGGGCTTTTTCGCCGCGCTGGCGTGCGGTCCGGACGCGGTGGACGCCGATTTCTGGCTGGAAGAAGTGCTGGGCGATGCGCCGGTCTTTGAGAGCGCGGACGACGCGGCGGAACTGAAAACCCTGCTGCAGAAGTTGTACGACGCCACCGCCGCCGCGCTGGCGGCCGGCGACGAACTGGACCTGATCCTGTACGCGGAAGACGATAGCGACAGCGACGAGCCGGACTACTGGCCGTGGGCCAACGCCTTCCTCTACGCGCTGGACGTGGTGGAGACCGACTGGTTCGAAGTGGCCGACGAGGACGAGGGCTTTGAAAGCCTGATGATGCCTATGCTGGTGTTGGGCGGCGCTTTCGAGCAAGAGGACGGCGAAGATCTGCTGACCTTCAGCGACGAGGAAGTGGAAGGCTACAAGGAAGAAATGCTGGAGGCGCTGGGCGCGGTTTACACCTACTGGCGCGCCAAGGAACAGGCGCCCAGTACCGTGCGCCGCGAAGGCGACAAAGTGGGCCGCAATGATGTTTGCCCCTGCGGCAGCGGCAAGAAGTACAAGGCTTGCTGCGGCCGCAACTGATTTCCCGCGCGCCGCGCCGGGAGCAAAAAAAGGAAGCCGTAAGGCTTCCTTTTTTCATGCTGGGGCGCCTCGGCGCTTGCTGAAATTGTTAAGTACCGGGTGCGGCTGCGGGCTTTAGCGCGCGTTCGGCGGCCTCCCGGGCGTTGAGCCGGTCGATGTAGTCGAATACGTCCAAGAGAGAGGTGGTCAGCGCCAGCACTTGCTCCAGCAGGCTGAAGAAGCCTTCCCAATAGCCTTTGGCGGCGCCATCGTCGCTAAAGTCGATGTCCGCGGCGATTTGAGCGAGCAGATTGCGCAGCCCGTCGCCGGGGTTGTCCTGCAAATACTTGATGAAATGTCCTGCGAATTCGCGGCCCAGCAAATGCGCGGCGTGTTGGTCGTCTATGGGCGGAACTTGCCAGCAATGGATGCCGCGTCGGTTGGACGCGTTGCCGGCAAACGGCAACTCCGCGCGGGATGTTGGGTCCGGGTCCGGACGGTAATGGCGGCGGGATGGGGTTTTGATCGACATGGTCACCTCCGTGTAGCGGTTTTTCATTGCCACCCCCACGGCCAAGCGGAGGTGGCAGACCGAACAGGGTTGGCCGACCGGACTACACGACTCCGGCACACCCGCTAAGGTGTCCCCACCCGGCCCGCCATTGTGAGCGCGCACGAGTGCAGCGATCCAAACGCAAGACTCAAGCGCTTGTTCGCAGTGTAGTTCGCCGGACGGCCAAGTCCGGTGCCGCGAGGAACGGCACGGCAGCGATTGTGCACAGTTGCCCGCTGCCGGGTCAAGGCGCAGGCCGGGCGTAGAAAGCCCGTCAATGCTTGCTTACGCGGCTGGTATCGGCTGCGGGTGGAAAATAGCCGGCTGGCAAGCCTGGGTGGGGGCGGCCATGAAAAAGCGGCGCGTTCCCGTGGATGGGAAGACGCGCCGCGTGTTTGGCGGTTAGCGGCAGGCTTAGATGTTCATGGACGGATAATCGGTATAACCGCGCTCGTCGCCGCCGTAGAAGGTCGCCGGGTCCGGCTCGTTCAGCGGCGCGCCGCTTTGCAGGCGCTCGGCCAGGTCCGGGTTGGCGATATAGCTGCGGCCGAAGGCGGCGGCGTCGATATAGCCTTTGCGGATCAGGGTTTCGGCCTTCTCGGCGGTATAGGCGCCGGCGCCGATGATCACCCCCGGGTAGCGCTGGCGCAGCGCTTGGCGGAAGCCCTCGTCCAGCACCGGGCCGCCGGCCCAGTCCGGCTCGGAAATGTGCAGGAAGGCCAGTTTGCGCTTGGCGAGTTCCTCGGCCAGGTAGAGCGCCATGTCCAGTTGGTCGGTGTTGGAGACGCCGTTGAAGATGCCCAGCGGCGAGATGCGGATGCCCACGTGATCGGCGTCCCATTCCGACACCACCGCGTCCACCACCTCCAGCAGGAAGCGCGCGCGATTGGCCACGCTGCCGCCGTATTCGTCGGTGCGGACATTGGCTTGCGGCGACAGGAATTGGTCCAGCAGATAGCCGTGGGCGCCGTGGATTTCCACCAGGTCGAAGCCGGCGCGGCGCGCGTTGTCGGTGGCGCGGCGGTAGTCTTCCAGAATGTCTGCCAGCTCGGAGACTTCCAGCGCGCGCGGGGTATCGCATTGCTCGCGCACCAGGCTGCCGTCGGCGGCGCGGATATTGGTGCGGCTGTCGGCCTGGATCGCCGACGGCGCCACCGGCGCTTCGCCGTCCGGTTGCAGCGAGCGATGAGAGATGCGGCCGGTGTGCCACAGCTGCAGCGCCGTCAGCCCGCCCTTGGCGTGTACTGCGGCGTTGACCTTGGTCCAGGCCGCCACTTGCGCTTCGTTGTAGATGCCCGGCGCGCCGGCGTAGCCCTTGGCGGTGGGGGAGATGTGGGTGCCTTCGGCCACGATCAGGCCGGCGCCGGCGCGTTGGGCGTAATAGGTTTCCGCCAGTTCGGTGGGCACGTCGCCCGGCTCGGTGTTGCGCAGCCGGGTCAGCGGCGCCATCGCCACGCGGTTTTTCAGGGTCACGGCGCCTACGCGCAGCGGGGTGAACAGTTTGTCGGCTTGCATTGCGATGTCCTTGGCTCTATTTAAGCGGGGAAAAGTGGGCGGGCGCGATCACAGATCGAAACCGAAACCCTGTTTGCGCGCCACCGGCGCGACCTGCGGGAAATACACGTTGCGGTAGTACTGCGCGGTGTTGGCGGACCAGGGCTGGCCGTCGGTGCGCTGAATGCTCTTCCAGTAATCCATGATGGACGCGTCGTACTGCGCGATCATAGCCGGCAGTTCCGCCGCCTGGTAGCGTTCGCGGTGCACAAAGCTGGCGCGCGGCAGCCGCGGCTTGACCGCGCTGTCCTGATCGGCGTAGCCCAGCACCACTCCCACCAGCGGGAAGGTCAGTTCCGGCAGCTCCAGCAGCTCCACCATGGCTTGCGGGTCGCGGCGGATGCCGCCGATGGGCACCACGCTCAGGCCGGCGGAACGGGCCGCGGTCATGAGGTTGCCCAGGGCGATGCCGGCGTCCACAGCGCCGACGGCGAAGGCTTCCACGCTGTTGTGGATCACTTGCTCGGCGCCGGCTTTTTCCACGCCGATCCGAGTTTTGTAGAAGTCGGGAACAATGGCGACGAAGACCGGCGCCTGGGCGATCCATGGCTGGCCGCCGGCGATTTCGGCGATTTTCCGGCGACGCTCCGCGTCCTGCACCACGACTAGCGACACCTGCTGGCCGTTGATGGAGGTGGGGCCTTTCCAGGCGGCGTCCAGCACCGCGTCCAGTACCTCGGCGGGAATGGGCTTGTCCTGGTAGCTGCGCACGCTGCGGTGCTCTTGCATCAGTTCCAATGTCGAGTTCATGCTTTGGGCTCCTTGAAGTAGACCAGTCGTCTAGTTTTAATTTCAAAATAACCCGCTCCGGGGAGCGGGGTGTGAGCGGCCTCGCCTTGGCTAGGGCGCGCGCAGAATTTGTTGCGTGTGCGCCATCGCCGCCAACAGCGGCGCGCGTGAATGTTGAGTCTTGAACAGCAGCGCGCTGCCCACCCACAGGCTGTACAGCGCGCTGGCGGTTTCGTCCGGCAGCAGGTCCGCGTCCAGCGAGCCCTCCTGTTGACCGCGGCGGATGCAGGCGGCCAGATTGCGCACCACGAAACTCATGCCTTCGGCCAGCGCCTCGCGCATCGGCTCGGACAGGTCGGAGACCTCGGCGGCCAGCTTCACCGCCAGGCAACAGCGCTGCGGCTGATCGCAACGGTGGGTTTCCAGCCAGCCGTCGAAATAATGCAGCAGGCAATCGCGGGCGCTGCCGGCGTCCTTGGACAGAAAGCTCACCAGTCTGCCGTCGTATTTCTCAAAATAACGACGCAGCAGTTCCACGCCATAGCCTTCCTTACTGCGGAAGTAATGGTAGAACGAACCCTTGGGCACCCCGGCCGCGCCGAGGATTTCCGCCAGGCCCACGGCGGAGAAGCTCTTGCCTAGGATGATGGCTTCGCCGGTGGCCAGCAGGTGTTCGCGAGTGTCTGAAAACTGGTTGGAGCGTGACATGGGCTGAAGTCTACTAGACCGGTCGTCTAGTATCAAGGAATTTTTCAATCCTCGGGGGAGGCGACGCATTGGCGGCAAGGGCGAGGGCGGCGAATCAGGCGGACAGTTCATGCTTTTGGTATGTCATTTATTGATAATAATAATCAATTGTAATTAAAGTGCAGGGTTTACGCTAAGAGCCTGTGCAAAGTTTCGCTCTAGCTCGCGAGATCATAAGCAGGTTCAAAGCTAGGTCGTCTCAAGGTAGATTGTCCAGGTTCCGGGGCGCCCGGAACCTGGACAAGAGCAAACGACAAAGGAGATCCCCATGAACAAATTCAGCCGCGCCGCCATTGCCGCCCTGTGCGCGCTTAGCGTTGGGCACGGCGCCCAGGCCGCCGAGGCCGACAACCGCAACGGCCCGTCCGGCAAAGGCGGCAATAATCTACTGATCGCCGCTGCGGCCTGGAAGCAGACCGCGGCGGAATACCGCGCGCTCTACCACCAGGCTTTCAATCTGGCGCGGATGCGGCTGGATCAGGCGCTGGCGGCGCGCAAGCCCGGCGACAAACCGCTGGCCGTGATCACCGACATCGACGACACCGTGCTCAACGCCGTCAATTACTGGGGCTATCTGATCCAACAGGACCGGGATTTCTTCGACGACGCGATCTGGGATAAATGGATTCCGGAAAACAAGCTCACCGCCACGCCCGGGGCGCTGGATTTTTTCCACTACGCCAAAGCGCAGGGGGTGGAAGTGTTCTACGTTAGCAGCCGCGACCAGGGCGACAAGACCTATGAATACGCGCTGGGCAATTTGCGGGCCGCCGGTTTTCCCTTCGTCGACGAAAAACACGTGACCATTCTGCGCGACAGCTCCAACAAGGAGCCGCGGCAGAAGGAGATCGCCGCCCAATACAATGTGGTGGCGATGTTGGGCGACAATCTCAATGATTTTCAGCGCAAATACTATGTGAAAGATGTGGACGAGCGCGCGCGGCTGATGGAGGAAGACCGCGAGTTGTTCGGCCGCAAATTCATCCTGATGCCCAATCCCACCGACGGTCACTGGATGCGCGCCATCTTCGGCGATTCCGAACCGCCGGCCACAGACCGCAACCGTGAGATCTTCAAGAAGGCCGCCAGCAAATCTGCCTGGAAGCCGGCGCCCTGAGCGGCCGGGCCCTGCGGGCGTTTGCGTCGCGCCGGGCCGGCCACTATGATAGCCGCGGGAGCGCCGCGCGCTGCCCTCGTTTCCGCGGCCGGCAAAGCCTGCCGCGGGTTTGATTCCTCCTCATTATCTTGAAGCCATGTCCGCCGACGCCGCCACTTCCGTTCCTCCGTCCGATGCTTCCGCCGCCGCGCGCGCGCTGGAGCCGGCCATCGCCCCGCATTTACAATTGCTGGCGCATAGCGCCGGCGAGGAGGTGAGCCAGACCCACGCCAAGCTCGGCCTGCTGTTGCTGTGGTTGAGCGACGACGTGCTGGATGCGGTGAACGCGGATTTGCAGGCCTTGGATGTGACTGAAAGCAAGCTGAACGTGTTGATGCTGTTTTCGCTGCAAGAGCGGGGATGGTGGCGGAACGGGCCGCTAACCCCGTCGGCGATAGCCGATTATCTGGGCGTGACCCGCTCCACCGTCACCGGCCAGCTGGATTGGCTGGAACGGCGTGGCCTGCTGCAAAGGCAACTGCGCGACGAAGACCGCCGCAGCCTGGAGCTGAGCCTGACCGAGGCCGGCCGGGAACTGCTGAGACAGGCGCTGCCGGGCTTCTGGCGCGCTTGCCAGCGCCTGACCGAGGCGCTGGACGAGAGCGAATGCGCGGCGCTTTGGTCCTTGCTCGCCAAAGTGTGGAGCAGATTGAAAACGGACTGAAGCAGCCGTTTCAGCGCGGCGCGCCGGGCTGAGCGCCCGCCGCCGCCAGCGCGTCGGCGCGGGCGCGGTCGCTGGCTTTGCAGCGGCAATGGCCGATCTGATGCAGCTCTATCAAGTGGCCGGCCGGGTCGCGCAGGAACAATTGCGTCAGTTCCGGCGCGGCGACGTTGGCCTGTTTCCAGTGGGCGATGCCTTGCCGCAGCAATTCCGCCTCCGCCTGGGCGATGTCCCTCACCGCCAGCGCCACGTGATTGTCCACCGGATCCTGATCCGCGCCCTGCGCATACGGGGACACGCCGTCGTTGCCCAGCAGATGGATCTGGCAGTCGTTGCCCAGGTCCAGGAAAAACCCGGGCACCCCGGGGATGTGCCAGCGGCCGGCGTCGGCGTCCAGGCCCAGCACGTCGCGGTAAAACGCGCCCATGGCCTCAAGCAGGTTCAGCGGCATGCGCAAGCCATGATGGTGCAATTCCAATACTTCGATAGCCATTAGTGTGCTTCCTTAAGTGGATGAGGCAAGGCGGCCGCCTGTCGCTATATAGTACGCTATACGTACTATACGTCAAGCATATTTTTGTTGGGAAGAACGGAATCATTAGTCGAGCCAGCAAGCCGCGCGCCAGCGGCTATATTGGCCTCATGCGAGTAGGGTAGGTTTCCATGCGGATTATTTTAAATAATAGATTTAAATAGAAAAAAAACTTGCTATCTAATTGAGTGAAATTTAGTATTCGTTTAATAACTTATAACTTGATATTGATAGAGACCATGACGGGTCAAGCATGACGCGAAATCTATTTACCAGCCTGGCGGCTGGTTTGTTGTTGGCCGGCGCCGCGGCGGGCGCGGAAACGCCGGTCTGGAAACAGCCGGAGTATGCGGCGGCCATCGTCCAGGCCAGGGCGGGGCAGACCGCGCCGGCGCTGGCGTTGCTGGAGCGGGAGCGCGCGCGCGGACCGTTGGCCGCGCCCTTGCTGGACGATTATTTGACCCTGCTGTGCTGGAGCGGGCGCGGTGTGGAGGCCCTGCGGCTGCTGCCGGGGCACGAAGCCGACATGTCGGCGGACACGTTGGCGCGGCTGGCGCGCGTAGCGCGCGATCAGCGCGACGCGGTGGAGGCCGAACGGCTGTACCGCTTGTTGTTGGCGCGTCAGCCGGCGGCGGGCTACCGCGCCGGGCTGGCGATGGCCCAGGCCGAGGCCGGGCAGGCCGCCGCCGCGCTGGCCACGCTGGACGCCGCGCCGCCCGGCTCGCCGGCCGACGAACTGGAGTTGGCCCGCGCGCGCGCTTACGTCTTGCTGCAAAGCGGGGACCTGACCCAGGCGCTGGACTATCTGATCCGCGCGCGGGCGCGCTTTCCCGGAGACCCAGAACTGGAGCGCAGTTATCTGGGCTGCTTGCTGCGCCTGGGCGCGCCGTGGCAAGCGGGCCAGGCGTCCATCGCGGATCCCCGGCTGGCCTTGCAGGTCGATTTCGACCGCGCGGCCACCTTGAGCCGCTGGGGACGCATCCAGGAAAGCCAGGACAGCGGGCCTGGCCGGCACGCGCAAACCGACGCGGCGCTGAAGCTTAATCAGGACATCGCGGCGCGGCCGGAAGCCGCGCGGCCGCCGTTCGCCGCGCTGGCGGCGGACGACCGCGTGCAAATGCTGCAGCAGCGAGGCTTGTCGGCGCAGGCCATAGACCTGGACCGGCAGCAGGCCGGCCAGGCGTGGTCGCCGTACGCCCGCGCGGCCTTGGCCGACGCCTATCTCAACCTGCGCCAGCCGCTGCGGGCCGAGGCGCTGTACCGCTCGGCGTTGCGCGACGCGCCGCAGGCGGACGAGGCGCTGGATTGGCGCATCGGCCTGGTTTACGCCCTGTTGGAGTCCGGCCAGCACGCTGCCTGCCGCCGGGAGCTGGCCGTGTTGCAAGCCGCAGCTCCCCGGCAGAAAACCGACCGCGCCAGCGGCAGGCGCGTGTTTAATCCGGCCTTCCAGCGCGTGGCCTTGCTGGACGCGATGGTGACCGCCTATCAAGAGGACACCCGCGGCGGCTGGGAGAAGATGGAGGCTTTGCTGGACGAGGCGTCGTTCAATCCCGAATTGCGACAGAACCAGGGCAGCCTGGCCCTGATGCGCGGCTGGCCGCGGCGGGCGCGAGGCGTGTTCACCCGGCTGGGCGTGGACGAGCCGGACCAGCCGGAAGCGGCGGCAACCGGCTTGGCCGGCGCCGCGCTGGATTTGCAGGAGCTGGACGAGGCGGACCGCCAGCTGCTGAAGCTGAGCGAGCTGGATGTGGACAACGCCGGCGTGCGCCAGCTGAGGGAACGCGCCCGGCTGGAACGGCGGCCGGAACTGGTGCTGGAGGGGAAGAAGGATTTGAGCGGCGGCCAGGGCGCGGGCGAACAAAACGCCTGGGAGAGCTCGGCGCGCTTGTATTCGTCGCCGTTCGGCCACTGGCGCTTGTTTGGTCTGCACCAGTTGCAACGCGCCAGCTATGTGAACGAGACGGCCTCGGCCCGTTACGAGGCGCTGGGCATGGGCGCGGAATGGCGCGGCGAACAAGGGCGCGGCGAATTCGGCCTTACCGGCCAGATAGACGGCGGGCGGCGCGGCGGCGCTTTCGCCGGCTACGACTGGACGCCGGACGACTATTGGACGCTGGGCGCTCGCTTTGAGCTGAACAGTGCCGAAGCGCCGTTGAAAGGTCGCCTGGACGATGTGCGCGGCAACCGGACCCAACTGAGCTTGCAGTACCGCGCCGACGACTATCGCAGCTACGCCTTGCAAGCCGAGGCTCTGTCCTTGTCCGACGGCAATCTGCGCCGCGCCGTGTCCGCCAACTGGGACCAGCGCTGGGTCAGCGGCCCGCGCTACAAGCTCAACACCATTCTGACGCTGGCGGCCAGCGCCAACGACGTGGTGCCGTCCGCCCGCTACTTCAACCCGCGCGCCGACGGCGAGGCTTCGGTGACGGCGATGCAGGAATGGAAGCTGTGGGGCGAGTACGAAACCACCTGGCATCAGCGCCTGGGCTTGACGCTGGGCAGCTATACCCAGCGCGATTTCGGCGCCGGCGGCGTGTGGGGTCTGCTGCTGGAACAAGAGTGGCGCTGGGGCAGCCGCGGCAGCCTGCGCTACGGCTTCACCCGGGTGCGCCATCCCTATGACGGCAAGGCGGAAACCGGCAACAAGGTGTATCTCAATCTGGATTGGCGCTTCTGATGAAAATGAAACAATGGCTGGCGGCCCTGATGACGGCCTGCCTGTTGTGGAGCGGCTGGGCGCAAGCGGCGGCCGGGCGGCTGGTGATCCTGTGCTACCACGAGGTGGACAAGACCGATAGCGGCGCGTCGGACCCGTTCGCGGTGGACGCCCGCGCGCTGGTGAAACAGATGGAATGGATGCGGGGCCAGGGCTACAGCTTTGTCAGCTTGCAGCAGGTGCTGGATGACCGCGCCGGCGGCAAGCCCTTGCCGGACAAGGCGGTGCTGCTGACTTTCGACGACGGCTATCGCAGCGTGTACACCAATGTCTATCCGGTGCTGAAGCTGTTCCAGGCGCCGGCCGTGATTGCGCTGGTGGGCAGTTGGCTGGAAGCGCCCGAGGGTAGCCAAGTCAGCTATGGAGACAGCATGGCGGGGCGGAGCAAATTCCTGAGCTGGGAGCAAATCCGCGAAATGCGGGCCAGCGGCCTGGTGGAAGTGGCCAGCCACAGCTATGCCTCTCATCTGGGGGTGCAGGCCAACCCCCAGGGCAATCTTGAGCCGGCCCTGACTGCCCGCGCCTACCGCGCTGGCGGTTATGAAAGCGAATCGGCTTATCTGGCGCGCATCCAGGACGATTTGCGCCGCAACAGCGCGCTGCTCAAGGCGCGGCTGGGCGCGGCGCCCAGAGCGATGGTGTGGCCTTACGGCAGCTATTCGCCGCAGGCGGCGAAGGTGGCGGCCAAGGAGGGCATGCCGGTGACCATGGGCCTGGGGGCGGGCATCAACGACCGTGCTACCCCGCTGTCCTCGCTGCGCCGGGTGCTGCTGGACGCCAATATGGACCTGGCCGATCTGGCTTACCAATTCAAGCAGCTGAACGGCTGGCCGGACGGCGTCCGGCCCGAACCCAGCCGCATCATGCACGTGGACCTGGACTACATCTACGACCCCGACCCCAAACGGCAGGACGAAAACCTGGGCCGGCTGCTGGACCGGGTCAAGGCCATGGGCGTGAGCACCGTCTACCTGCAGGCCTTCGCCGATCCCGACGGCGACGGCGTGGCGCAGGCGCTGTATTTCCCCAACCGTCACCTACCGATGCGCGCGGACCTGTTCAACCGCGCCGCCTGGCAATTGCAGACCCGGGCCAACGTCAGGGTCTACGCCTGGATGCCGCTCCTGGGCTTCGCCCTGCCGGCCGGCCATCCTCTGGCAGGCGAACGAGTGCTGGCGGAGCAGGCCGGCGGCGCTCAGGCCAAGGCGCAGGGCTATGCGCGGCTGACCCCGTATTCCCCGCCTGTGCGCCAACTGATCCGGGAGATTTACGAAGACCTGGCGCGCAGCTCCCGTTTCGGCGGCCTGTTGTTCCACGACGACGCCACCTTGTCCGATTTCGAAGACGCCGGCCAGGCGGCGCGTCAGGCGCGGCAAGGGCAGGGCCTGGCCGCCGGCGTGGCCGAAGTGCGCGCCGATCCGGAGCAAATGGCGCGCTGGACCCACGCCAAAACCGCCTTGCTGGACGACTTCAGCATGGAACTGGCGGCCGTGGTGCGCCAATACCAGCCGGACTTGCGCACCGCGCGCAATCTCTACGCCGAGGTGGTGCTCAACCCGGATTCGGAGACCTGGTTCGCCCAGTCCTTCGACAGCGCGCTGAACCGCTACGACCGGGTGGCGGTGATGGCGATGCCGTATATGGAAAACGCGGCCGATCCCAAGGCCTGGATGCGGCGCCTGTTCGACAAAGTGGCGGCCAGGCCGGGCGCGCTGGAAAAAACCGTGTTCGAACTGCAGGCGGTGGACTGGCGCAGCCGCAAGCCTATCCCCACCGCGGAGCTAGCGGCCACGGTGCGCGAACTCAACACCCTGGGCGCGCGGCATATCGCCTACTACCCGGACGACTTGTTCCATGACCAGCCCAGGCTGAAGACGTTCAAGCGAGTGTTCTCGCTGACGGCGAGGCCGGAAGAATGAAGGCAGGCGGCGGGGGACCGCATAGACGATTGATGATTCATCGCATCAAGGGGCGAGGAGACGCGTTGTGAACCTGGCATTGATACTGCTGTTGGCATATGCCTTTTTTTATCCGTTGTTCATGGCGTATTTGTGGATGGTGGGGGCGGTGCATTACTACCTCCACTACGAAAGAAAAGATCCGCCGCTGAACCAGCCGCCAACGCTGGATTACCCGCCGCTGAGCGTGGTGGTGCCGTGCTACAACGAGGAAGACAATGTGCGCGAGACTTTGGCCTACGCGCTGGCGCTGGATTATCCGGATTTCGAAGTGATCGCGGTCAACGACGGCAGCCGGGACGCCACCGGCGCCATCCTGGACGAACTGGCCGCCGCGCATCCGCGGCTGCGCGTGGTGCACCAGGCCACCAACCAGGGCAAGGCGGTGGGGCTCAACACCGCGCTGGCGCTGGCGCGCCATGAATACCTGCTGTGCATAGACGGCGACGCGCTGCTGGACCCGTACGCGGGCAAATGGCTGATGCGCCATTTCCTGACCTCGCCGCGCGTGGGCGCGGTCACCGGCAACCCTCGCATCCGCAACCGCACCACCTTGCTGGGGCGGCTGCAAGTGGGGGAGTTCACCGCCATCATCGGCCTGATCAAGCGCGCGCAGCGCACTTACGGCCGATTGTTCACCGTGTCCGGCGTGATCACCGCCTTCCGCAAGACCGCGGTTTACCAGGCGGGTTACTGGAGCGAGGACATGCTGACCGAGGATATCGATATCAGCTGGAAACTCCAGCTCAAGCACTGGAACGTGCGCTTCGAACCGCGCGCGCTGGTGTGGATATTGATGCCGGAAACCCTGCGCGGTCTGTGGAAGCAGCGGCTGCGCTGGGCCAAGGGCGGCACCCAGGCGCTGATGCGCAACGCCTGGGTGCTGCGCACCTGGCGGCACCGCCATATGTGGCCGGTGTATTCCGAGTACTTCCTCAGCGTGGTGTGGTCCTACACCATGGCCGGCATCATCGTCTATTGGCTGCTGAGCCTGGTGTTGGACGACTGGCTGCCCCAGATGGGCACGCCGCTGATCCCGCGCTGGCACGGCATGGTGCTGGGCGGCACTTGCATGCTGCAGTTCATGATCAGCAAGATGATGGATAGCCAGTACGACGCCAAACTGGGCAAGAACTACTACTGGATGGTGTGGTATCCGCTGGTCTACTGGCTGCTGAACGTCTGCACCACGATCGTGGCTTTCCCGCAGGCCGTGTTCCGCAAAAAGGGCAAGCGCGCGCGGTGGGTCAGCCCGGACCGGGGAGTGAGGGCATGAGCCGGTTGGGAGACGGCCTGATCATCCAGGCCGCGCACAATATGAGCGCCTTGCAGCGGCTGCTGTCCTGGCTGATGACTCTGGTGTGCTGGTTGGCGTGGTTCTATCTGTGGCTGCCGGCCCTGGCCTATGTAGGCTACCTGATCTGGGGCCGGGACGTGTTGCCGGCGGCGCTCCGCGCGGAGGACGCGCCGGAACACCTGAGCAAGCTGCGCGGCTACGGTTTGGAGATCGCGCTGATCGGGCTATGCCTGCTGCTGTGGTCGCGCTTGAATTACTGGCGCTTCACCGGCAAGCAGAAACGCAGCCCTATTCCCAACGTCACTTTGGAGAAATTGGCGGAAGACCTGGGCTTGCCGCCGAAGGAGCTGCGCAAGGGCCAGGCCGCCAAGGTGGTGGTGGTCCACCATTGCGGCGAGGGCGGCATCGCCCGCATCGAAACCGTGACGCGCTTGCCGCCGCCCGCTTGAATCACCAGCCGCCGAACAAAGGCAGCAGCACCAAGGCCAGCAACAACGCCCAGGCGGCCGCGCCGGCGCACAACGCGCTATAGGCGAAGTGCTGCGACTCCACTTCCTCTTCCAGTCCCAATATGGCCGGCAGCCCGTGGTAGAGCAGGGCGAAGGACGCGGCCAGGCCCAGTAGCGCGCCCAGCAGATTGAAGGCGAAATCCGGCGCCAGCAAGGCCAGGCTGGACAGCCACAGCGGCACCGCCGCGCCGGCCGCCAGCAGGAAGCATTGATCGAAACCCGCGGCCAGTTTGTGGCTGGAGGCCAGGGTTTGCAGCGTCCAGGCCATCAGCGGCACGGTGGCCAGCTCGGCGACGAAAAACAAGGCGGCGGCGGCCAGCCAGCGGTCCAGGCCGGCTGCGGGCGCGTAGAGCTGGCCGTGGGCCAGGCCGGCATAGCAAATCATCAAGGCGGGCAGCAGCGAGAACGGCAGCACCAGCTTCAGCATCAGGCTGCGCGGCGACGGCGGTCGTCCGCGCAACTCGTCCCAGCCGCCGTGGCTGGAAAACAGCATCTTCGGATAATGGCTCAGTTTCATGGCAAAGCTCCTTGAGGACGGTCTGGCATGGCGGGTGGTAAGCTACTCTCAATATGTATCATGATGTGATATAAATTCAAGCATGAATCCCTTTTCAGACTCCCCCGTCCTGAGCAAGGCGGATTTTGAACGCCTATCCGAATTCCGCCATCAACTGCGCGTGTTTCTGCGTTTCAGCGAAGACGCCTGCCGCGGCCACGGCCTGACCCCGCTGCAATACCAACTGCTCTTGCATGTGCAAGGCTATCCGGGCCGCGACTGGGCCACGGTGGGCGAACTGGCGGAGCGTCTGCAATCCCATCACCACGGCGTGGTGGCGTTGGCCAGCCGCTGCGAGGAGCTGGGCCTGGTGCGGCGACGGCCCGGCCGCGAGGACCGGCGGCAGGTGGAAATCCATCTGACCGAGGCCGGCCGCAACCAGGCGCAGGCGCTGGCCGCGCTGCACCGCGACGAAATCCGCCTGCTGCGCGATAAGCTTGCGCCGCCGGGCTTCGACCCGACTTAGACCCAGCTTTGACCCAAACCCTGATCCTGCGTTGCGCCTCCTTGGCGTACGACTTGTACTGTAGCTTCGCAGAAACTTTGTTTTCTGCGTCGACGCGCCTTGGCTCAGGTTCTCTGCGAGGTTTTGTCAGCGGCTCTTAATCGCCCAGATAGCGCCGGCGCAGCAGTCGCAGCCGGCCGTCCGCGGCGACGCGGTTCAAGGCCTTCTGCAAACCGAGGACGCGCTGGGGCGGCGTGTCCGGATTGAGCGCGAACCAGTATTGCCCCCCGCCGTCCAGCAAATAAGCCGGCGCGGCCGTGCGCGGCGGCAACTTCAGCTTGTCCAGATGCCAGCGCATCGCCCAGTCCAGCATCGCCACCAGATCGACGCGGGCCAGCAGCAGTTTGTTCAGGTTGGCCGCATCGTCTTGGCCGGCGTCCAGCCCTTCGCGCCGCGGGTCCAGCGCCGCCAGCCGGCTGAAGGCGGCGGAGCCGGCCAACGCGCCTACCCGATAGCGCCGCGCGTCGGCCGCGCCGGCCAGGCGGATGTCGCGGCGGGCGGACAGCCGGTACAGGAAGACGCGACGCGGGCCTATCGGCCCCACCCATTGAAACTGCGTTTCCCGCTCCGGCGTGCGCACCATGGCGAACAACAGCGCGTTCGGCGTCTTCCGCACCGTGGCGTAAGCGCGCAGCCAGGGCTGAACGTCAATTTCCAGGCTGAGCCCGGCCTCTGCCGCGACCAGGCGCAAAGCCTCGGCAGCATAGCCCTTGATCCGGCCGTTTTCCACATAGCTGAGCGGTGGCAGGTCCTCGGTATAGGCCTTGATGTCGGCCGCCGCGGCCGACAGCGCCCAGCATGTGCCAAGCGCCGCCAGCAGCAGGCGGATGAGAGTCCCCGGTATGACCATTTTTTGTCCGTTATGCGTGATGGTTCACAGCATGGCAGTTTGCCAGACAAAAGGACCTGCTTGATGACAAATGGGCGGTTTCAGCGTAGCGCCAGCGCGGCGCCCAGGCCGATCAAGGCGCAACCTATGATCCGGTTCAAGCCGCGTTGGCGGCGCAGCATGCCGGCGTGCAGCCGCGGCTGAGTGAACAGCAAAGCCACTAGCGCGAACCAGGCCAGATGCGCGGCGGAGATGAACAAGCCGTAGCCCGCGCGCAGCGACAGCGGCGTGTCCGCGTTCACCGCCTGGCTGAACAGGCTGAGCACGAACAGCGAAGTCTTGGGATTCAGCGCATTGCACAGCAGGCCGGCGCGCAGCGCGGCCCAGGCGCTCTGCTGGCCGCCCCTATCCGCGGGGCCGGCGGCCAGCGGCGGCTGGACGAAGGTGCGGTAGCCGATGTAGAGCAAGTAGGCGGCGCCCAGCAGCTTGAATCCGGCCAGCAGCCAGGGCGTGCGGCTGAGCAGCAGGCTGACGCCCAGCAGCGCGCACAGCACATGGAATTGCACGCCCAAGGCAATGCCGAAGGCGCCCAGCAGCCCGTGGCCGCGCCCGTATTGCAGGCTGTTGCGGGTGATGACGGCGAAGTCGGAGCCGGGGCTGATCACGGCGAGCAAGGTAAGCAGGGCTACGGTCAGGAGTTCATTCATCGCGACAAGGCTTTCAGAAGAAGACGCCGCGATTGTCGCGGGCTTGGCGCGCGGGGAAAATCGATTTATTGTCCTTGCATTGCGTGAGGAAAAATCACAGATGAGCTATCGCATTCCGGCCTTGACCGCCGTCCGCGCCTTTGAAGCCGCCGCCCGCCACGGCAGCTTCGTCAAGGCGGCCGCGGAACTGTGCGTGACCCACGGTGCGGTCAGCCGTCAGGTCAAGCAATTGGAGGAGGGGCTGGGTGTGGCCCTGTTCGAACGACGCAACCGGGCGGTGTTTCTGACCGCGGCCGGCGAGAGCTTTCGCCAAAGCTGCGCCGAGGCTTTGCGCGTGCTGGAGCAGGGCGCGGCCCGCGCGCAACGACAGGCGGACGCGCCGCTGCGGCTGTCCTGCGAGCCCACCATTGCGATGCGCTGGTTGATTCCGCGTTTGCCGGCTTTCCAGGCCGAACATCCCGACATCGAGTTGCTGCTGTCCGCCGCCGGCGGGAAAGTCGATTTTTCCTCACAGAGAATCGACCTGGCGCTGCGCCGCGACGATAGCGGCTGGGGCCTGGGCGATCACGTGGCCGAAGTGGCGCGGGAGCGGATGGGGCCGGTGTGCGCGCCGGCGCGGCTGCTGGCCGCGGGCGGAGACTGGCGCGCCTTGCCCCTGTTGCACACGGACAGCCGGCCGGAGGCCTGGAGCCGCTGGCTGGCGGCGAAGGGCGTGGAAGCAGCGGGAGAAGCTGGGCGTTTCGAACATTTTTACCTCAGCTTGCAGGCGGCCGAAGCGGGCATGGGGCTGGCCATCGCCTCGCTCTATATGGCGGCGGATGCGCTGAGGCTGGGCCAGTTGACGGCGCCGGCCGGCTTTTGCGAGGACGGTTCCGGTTATGTGCTGTTGTCGTCGAGGCCGTTCGACGGCGACGCGCGCCGGCGGGCGGTGCTGGAGTGGCTGCGCCGGCAGATGGCGCTGGATTTGCCTAGGGACTGAGCGCCGCGCCGTCGGCAGCGGGCAGGCCAGCCTGAAAACGTTCGAACAGCTCGCGCTCCTCAAAGCGCACGTGGGCTTCCATCAACTGGGCGAAGCGCGTCAGCGCGGCCGCTTGCGGCGTGGCCAATTCCGCGATCAGCTCGCGCAGGCGGCGGTGTTCGTCCAGCGCGCGCGCGGCCAACGCCGCGTGCTCGGTCTGCGCCAGCCGCGGCAACAACGTGGTTTCTTCTTCCGCGAAATGTCGTTCCAGCGCGTCGGCGCTCCAGGCGCGCAGCGCGGCGGCCTGTTGCGCTTGCCGTTCCGGGTCGCCGGACTCGGCGGCCAGCCGGGCCTGGCGCGCCATTTTCAAGGCGTGGTGGTGTTCGCGGGACAATTCTTGCAAGGCGGGGTGTCGCTTCATGATGAGGTTTCTTTCCGGGGTCTATCCGCCGGGGCGCGGCCGCGCCGCAGGCTGCTTAGCAGCAGGACGACGAAAAACAGCAGGGTCAGCGCATTGAGCAGGCCGGCCGCGCGTCGCCAGGCGAAAGCGCCGTCCAGCATGCCGTACAGCCGCAGCAGCAAGGACAGGTGCAGAGCCGCCAAGGGCGCGTAGAACAGCGGGTGGTAAGGCAGCTTCAGCCGCGTCAGCGCGGGAATGATGATGGGCGCATGGCCGAACACCATGGAAAACACAAAGCCCAGGCCCGCCGCGTGCAAAGCCGCGTCGCGCCAGGGGTGGCCGGGCAGCAGCGCGCCGGCCAGGCCCAAGGCGCCGGTCACCGCCAGCCAGCCGTAGCCGCAGAGCAGGGCGACGGCGATGTAGCGGGTCAGCCCGCGCTGGCGCGCGTTGCGCCGAGCGATGTCGTGGCGCAGCAACCAGACGGCCAGCGCCAACAAGGCAGCCGCGTACAGCCGCAGACCGGCGTCCGGCCACCACAGGGACAGCGCCGCGCCGCCGCACAGCGCCAGGGCCGCCAGCGCGAAGCCGCGCCGGGCCGAGGGCGCAAGCGGCAGCAAGCGGGTCAGCTCCAGCCGTTCGCCGGCAATGGTCAAAATCAGGAAGGCCAGCCACCAGGGGATGGCCGCTTGCAAATCGCCGCCCAGCAGCCAGGCCAGGCTGCCGATCAGCCAGCACAGCGCCGCGGCGGCCAGGGTCAGGGTGAAGGCGGCGGGCTGACGCCGCAGCACCTGGACGCCGCCGGCCAGCAAGACGACGGAGGCCAGCGTCTGCAGCCACTGCGCCGTCGGCGGCGGCAGGCCGGCGATCAGGCTCAGGCCGGACAGGCCCGCGGCCGCCGGCGCCAGCAAGGCCCAGCGGCGATTCAAGGCCACCGCCCGTTCCAGGCTGATTACCCCGCCGAAGAAGGCGCCTATCATCAACGCGCCGTGCCAGCCGGCCAGCGCCGCGGTGGCGGCCGGGACGGCCCAGCCCAGGCGCGCCAGGCCGGCCAGCGCGCCGCAGAGCAGGGACAGCGCGGCCAGGCCCAGCCAGGGCAGCCGGGCGCTCATGCCTGCCAGCCGAAATGGCGGCGGCTGTCCTCGCTCATTCTTTCCGGCGACCAGGCCGGCTCCCAAACCAGATTGACATGAATGCGGCGCTGCGGCGGCAGGCCGTGGGTGAGCGCGAATTCCACTTCGTCCATGATCATTTCGCCCATGGGGCAGGCGGGCGAGGTCATGGTCATCTCGATCAATAATTGCTCCGCTTGCGGGTCAATGCGATAGACCAGGCCCAGGTCGATGATGTTGACGCCGATTTCCGGGTCTATGACCTGGCGCAGCAAGCTGCGCGCCAAGTCCACTTCCTGTTGCTGTTCGGATGAAAGCGAGTCGGACATGGTGGCCGCCTTTTAAGATATATATAATTTACACCTTATGGATGCTACGCCGCCGACCGCGCCCGGGCAATAGGCCGTTCAGCCTAAATCACTGCGGCGCACCTGCTCCCAATCCAGGCCGAAGCGCGCCAGATATTTGCGCAGCCGGTCCGCGTCGTTGGGCTGGGCCTTGAACTGACGCGAGGCGGCGAACAGCCGGCGGCCGGCCTCGGACAGCGAGGCGGCGTCGCGGCAGACGCGCAGCACGCCCTCCAATTGCATGCGGTCGAACAGGTCCAGCTGCGTCAGACGCTCCGGGTCCAACGCCGCCAAGGCTTCGTCCGGCGCTGGCTCTTGCCAGCCGTGACGCAGCCGCGCGATCTCCTCGCTGACGCCTTCCTCGTCAATGCGGCCGGCGTCGGCCAGCGTGGCCATTCGCGTGACCGAGGCGGACAGCTCGCGGAAATTGCCTTGCCAGCGCGCTTGCGGAGACGCGGCGAAGGCGAGGTAGGCGCGGCGCGCCTCGGCGTTGAAGCGGGCGCGCAGGCCGTGCTGCTCGGCGTGGCGTGCCAGTTCAAACTCCAGATTGGGTTCGATGTCCTCGCGGCGTTCGGCCAGGCCGGGCAAGTCGAAGCTCCATAGATTGATGCGCGCGTACAAATCCTCGCGGAAACGGCCGGCGCGCACCCATTGGCGCAAGTCCCGCACCGTGCCGCAGATCAATTGGAAATTGCTGTGCACCTCGCAATCGCCGCCAAAAGGGAAGAAGCGTTTCTCCTCGATGGCCTTGAGCAGCATCGCCTGCTCGTCCAGGCCCAGTTCGCCTATCTCGTCCAGAAACAACATGCCGCCGTCCGCGCTGCGCAACAGGCCGGCGCGCTCGCCGTGCGCGCCGGTGAACGCGCCCTTCACATGGCCGAACAGAGCCGACATCGCGCTGTCGCCGCGCAGGGTGGCGCAATTGACCTCGACAAAGCGGCCGTCCAGCCGATGGCGCGTCTTTTTCAGCTGGTAGAGCCGGCGCGCCAGCTGGCTCTTGCCCGCGCCGGTGGGGCCGCTGAGCAGGATGGGGGCGTCGGAGCGCACCGCCACTCGCTCGATCTGCTCGATCATGCGGTTGAAGCGCGAGTTGCGGGTGGCGATGCCGGACTTGAGAAAGGACACGGTGTCGTCGCTCTCCTGGCGGAAACGTTGCGCGATCTGATCGTAGCGCGACAGATCCAGGTCGATGAGGCTGACCTCGCCGGCCAGGCGCTGGCCCTGGCGCGCCGGCGAGCTTTGCAGCAGCCGCGCCGGCAGGTGGCGGGATTCGGTGAGCAGAAACCAGCAAATCTGCGCCACGTGGGTGCCGGTGGTGATGTGGACCAGGTAGTCCTCGCGTTCGGTGTCGAAAGCGTAGCGCGCGGCGAAGTCGTGCAGCGCCGCGTACATCTCCTCAAAATCCCATGGGTCTTGCAGATTGACCGGATGCAGCCGCACTTCGGTGCCCGGAGACACCGCGGCGATATCCTGAGCCGTCAGCTGAGCCAGCCGCGAATGATGGTTGTCGTGCAGCAATTCCAGCCGCCGCAGCGGCATGTCGGGCTGGGCGCAAATGCCCACCGAGGGCCGCCATTTTTTCCAGCGCTCGGCGCCGTGGCCGCGCCGGTCCAGCACCGTGCCCAGGAAACCAATCGCCACTCTCTCGCGCATATTTTATCTATTTGGATAATTGAATAGATTATTTTATCAAAAAAGACTTACCCGTGTTTTTGCGAAATACGACGGCTCGTTCCCTCGTGGAAGGTTTGTTATTGTTTAATCAATGGCTTGTTGGTTTTATTTCGAGTTGTCATCAAGCTGGCACGATTCTGGCAATAAGCGAAATGGGTGCGGAGGCGCAAGCCTGTCCGCGCCTTGGGGCGAAGCGCGCCGGCAGCGCGCCAAAAACAGATATGCACAAAGAAAGACAAGAATATGACCGTGAATCCCTACCAAACCCTGCAAGCGCCCAACGGCGCGCCCATCAAGATGTGGACGCAAGGCGTCCCGGTGGAGGACGCCGCGCGCGAGCAACTGCTGCAAACCGCGCAGCTGCCTTTTATCTTCCAGCACCTGGCGGTGATGCCGGACGTGCACCTGGGCAAGGGCTCCACCATCGGCAGCGTGATCCCCACCGTGGGCGCCGTCATTCCGGCGGCGGTGGGCGTGGACATCGGCTGCGGCATGATGGCGGCGCGCACCACGCTGAGCGCCGCGGATTTGCCGGACCAACTGGGCGGCTTGCGTGGCGCCATCGAAGCCGCGGTGCCGCACGGCCGCAGCCCCCCCCGCTCCGGGCGCGACAAGGGCGCCTGGCAACGGCCGCCGGCCGGCGTGGACGCCGCCTGGGCGCGGCTGCTGCCGGGCTTCGACGTCATCGCGGCCAAATATCCCAAGCTGGCGAAAACCAATAACCACCTCCACCTGGGCACGCTGGGCACCGGCAATCACTTCGTCGAAGTGTGTCTGGACGAGGCGGACCGGGTCTGGTTCATGCTGCACTCCGGTTCGCGCGGCGTGGGCAACGCCATCGGCAACCTGTTCATTGAACTGGCCCAGGCGGATATGCGCCGGCACATCGCCAACTTGCCGCACCGCGAACTGGCCTACTTCGAAGAGGGCAGCCCTCATTTCAACGACTACGTGGAAGCCGTGGGTTGGGCTCAGGACTATGCGCGTCAAAACCGCCAACTGATGATGCGCCACGTGGTGGACGCCGCGCGCGGCGTGATCGCCAAGTCCTTCGACGCCGAGGTGGAAGCGGTGAACTGCCACCACAACTACGTGCAGCGCGAGACCCACTTTGGCCGAGACGTGCTAGTCACGCGCAAGGGCGCGGTGGCCGCCCACAAGGGCCAGCTGGGCATCATCCCCGGCTCCATGGGCGCCAAGAGCTTCATCGTGCGCGGCCTGGGCAATAAGGAGGCCTTCTGCTCCTGTAGCCACGGGGCCGGCCGCGCGATGAGCCGCACCGAAGCCAAGCGCCGTTTCGATCTGGAAGACCAGCGGCGCGCCACCGCCCATGTGGAATGCCGCAAGGACGCCGACGTGATCGACGAAATCCCGATGGCTTACAAAGACATCGACGCGGTGATGGCGGCGCAGTCCAGCCTGGTGGAAGTGGTGCATACCTTGCGCCAGGTGGTGTGCGTGAAAGGGTGAAGGCCCGTTCCCGGTCCGGCGCGCGCGTTTTTTAACGCCCTTTGCTAGCCGTTTGGCTGGCGCGCGGCGGACATTGAACAGGTTCAAAGAGCGTGTTTGCGATCTTGCGAGCAAGGGCGAAACCAGGCGTTGCGCCCGAAGACGCGTACGGTGCAAGAGCATTTCGCGGCGGCATTCGCCGTGTGAGGTCTCTCTACGCGAAGCGGATCGGAAATAGGTTCTAGTAGCGGCTAACAAACCCCTGAAGCGGCGTTGTGCCGATTTGCCTCAGGCGTGAAACGAACCATGTTAGCCGCGCTAAAGAAAGGCGCCGACAGAGCTGGAGGCTCTGCGGCGGCCTGGAGACAGAGACAATGCGAAAATTTTTATTTCAACACCCGCTGGAAGACGCGATGCGCGAGCGGGTGGGGCGTGAACTGGACGCGCTGGAACGGCGGAATCGGGTGCGGGTGCTCTACGCCTGCGAATCCGGCAGCCGCGCCTGGGGCTTTCCATCGCCGGACAGCGACTACGACGTGCGCTTCATCTACGTGCACGAGCCGGAATGGTATCTGCGCGTGATGCCGCAGCGCGACGTGATCGAACTGCCGATCAACGATGAGCTGGACATCAGCGGCTGGGAGCTGCGCAAAGCGCTGCGCCTGCTGCAAGGCTCCAACCCCACGCTGTGCGAATGGTTGCAATCGCCGCTGGTGTACCGGGCGGACCCGCAGGCCCTGCGCCTGTTGCGCGGTTTGGCGCCGGACTTCCGTTCGGACCTCAAGTGCCGTTGGCACTACCTGGCGATGGCGCGCAAGAACTTCAACGCCCATTTGCAGGGCGACAGCGTGTGCTTGAAAAAATACCTGTACGTGCTGAGGGCTTTGCTGGCGGTGCGCTGGCTGGATACCGGGCGCGGCATGCCGCCGACGCGCTTCGCCCAACTGGCTGCCGGCGTTGTGGACGACGCCGAACTGGCTGTTGAGATCAACCGCCTGTTGGCGGTGAAGATAGCCTGCGGCGAGTCCATGCGCGGACCGCGCCGCCCGCGGATCCACGCCTTTATTGAACAAGCACTAGCGGCGGCGGAACCGGCGCCGGCACTGCCAAAGCCCCGCGGCGACAACGCGAGGCTGGATCAGGCGCTGTGGCGTCTGGCCAGGCCGCTAGACCATGAACTGAAATTGGTGTCCAGCTGAAAGGACAGCATTGCGCATTCCATCGGGATAATAAGATGTGGGCGGCGGGCGGTCCGGCTTGCGCCGGACGCCGCCGTCCTGACATCAACCCGGGGGTATCCTGATGAGCTACACCAATGTCGAATCCAGGCCTGGCCAACAGCCGCGCCATGGCCAAGTGTTCAAGCCGGAATCGCGCGGCCAGTTCTGCGTGGACGGCGTCAACGCCCAATGCTCGCTGCAAAGCTGGCAGGTCAACGGCCTGGAAGGCGGCAAATTCTTCCCCGCTGGCGCGGGCGGCCTGCGCGACCCGCTGGCGCCGGACGACGTGGCCAATGTGGCCCCGCCGGCGGACGGCAAGATCGCCAGCGCAGGCCAGGCCTTCGCCGCGGTGCTGGACGAGCAGAGCGCCGAGCGTTGGCACAAGCACCCGGTCAAACCCGGCCAGACTCAGGAATTCCACTGGAGCTACCACGCCGTCCATCTGACCCGGCGCTGGAACTACTTCATCACCAAGCCCGGCTGGAATCCCAACCAGCCGCTGAGCCGCGCCCAGTTCGAATCCGAGCCCTTCTACAAAGTGGAACTGACCGCCCAGCCGTACTGGTCCCACGGCGCCGAACTGATGCCGCCGGACCCCACCATCCACAATGTCAGGCTGCCGGAACGCCAGGGCTACCACGTGGTGCTGGCGGTGTGGGAAGTGGCGGACACCGGCAACGCCTTCTATCAAGTGATCGACTTCGACTTCAGCTAATCAAGGCGCTTCTGGCAACGCGCGGCGGCCTGGGCCGCCGCCGTCGCCACCATGAAAGGAAGGGCAGATGAACCAATTCGCCAAGCCGGAACAGCGCGCGCTGAGCGACGACGCCGCATTGATGCCGGAGATTGAAGGCAACTTTTTGATGGGCTTCTGGCACAACTGGCCGTCGGAGCCGGGCAACGGCTATCAGGGCGGCCAATCCGCGGACCTGCCGCTGGCGGAAGCGCCGGCCGACTACAACATTGTGGCGGTGGCCTTCATGAAGGGCGCCGGCATTCCCACCTTCAAACCCTACAATCTGAGCGATCAAGCCTTCCGCGAACAAGTGGGCGAGCTCAATCGCCAGGGGCGGGCGGTGTTGATCTCGCTGGGCGGCGCGGACGCCCACATCGAACTGCATGCCGGGCAAGAGCAAGCGCTGGCCGACGAAATCATCCGCCTGGTGGAAACCTACGGCTTCGACGGCCTGGACATCGACCTGGAGCAAAGCGCCATCGCCGCCGCCGACAACAGCGCGGTGATCCCCGCGGCGCTCAAGCGGGTCAAAGACCATTACGCCGCCCAGGGCCGGCATTTCATCATCAGCATGGCGCCGGAATTTCCCTATTTGAAAGTGGGCGACAAATACGCGCCGTATCTTGCCGCGCTGGACGGTTACTACGACTTCATCGCCCCGCAGTACTACAACCAGGGCGGCGACGGCGTCTGGGTGGACGAACTGAACGCCTGGCTGTCCCAGGACAACCAGGAACAAAAGGAAGATTTCCTTTACTACCTGACGGATAGCCTGGTCAACGGCACCCGCGGCTTCCTGCGCATTCCGGCGGACAAGTTCGCCATCGGCTTGCCGGCCAACAACGACGCCGCCGCCACCGGCTACGTGGCGGACCCCGGCGCGGTGTACCGCGCCTTCAGCCGCTTGGCCGCCGACGGCAACCCCATCCGCGGTTTGATGACCTGGTCCGTCAACTGGGACGCCGGGCATAACGCCGAAGGCCGGCCCTATGACTGGGGTTTTGTCCGCGACTACGCCGAACTGATCCACGGCGGCGACGAAGGCGGCCGTCCCGGCGCGCCGCAAAACCTCAAAGTGGACAGCCGCAGCGACACTGCCATCAGCCTGAGCTGGGAAGCCTCGCAAGGCGGCGAGCAGCCGGTGACGCATTACCAGCTGAACCGCGACGGCCAGCCGGCTGGGGAGACCAGCGCGCTCAACTATCTGGATAGCGGCCTGCGGCCCGGCACCACCTACCGTTACTTTGTCACCGCGCTGGACGCCGCGGGCCAGGCCTCCGGTCCCAGCAACAGCGTGAGCGCCAGCACCACCGGCGGCGATCCGGGGCCGGAATTTCCTGAGTGGCTGAACGAACACGACTACCAAGTGGGCGACAGCGTCAGCTATCAGGGCCTGCATTACCGCTGCCTGCAGGCGCACCGGTCCAACC
Source organism: Chromobacterium haemolyticum (assembly GCF_002081825.1). Classification (GTDB taxonomy): domain Bacteria; phylum Pseudomonadota; class Gammaproteobacteria; order Burkholderiales; family Chromobacteriaceae; genus Chromobacterium; species Chromobacterium fluminis. Next base: position 88,428 of record NZ_MUKU01000018.1, read on the forward strand.
CCGGCTGGACGCCGGATGTGGCCTTCACTCTGTGGGGGCTGGTCTGAGCCTAGCCTGACGGCCCGCCGTCGTGGCGGCGGGCCGATCAAGGCTGGCGTTTCTTACGGCCGCTTGGCCGCCCAACTAGCGAAGCGCTGCTCCAGCGCCTCGCCGTTATCGGTCCAGAACGCGGCGTCCATCGCCAGAGAGCCGGCCATATTGGCCGGGTGGCTGGGCAAGTCGGCCTGGACCGCGGCTGGCAGCAGGCTAAGCGCCTTGCGATTGCTGGGGCCGTAAGGCATCTGCTCCGAATACAGCTTTTGCTGTTCCGGCCGGCTGGCGAAGGCGATGAACTTCAGCGCCTCGTCCTTGTTGGGCGAGCCCTTGGGAATCGCCCAATAGCTGAACTCGCTGATGTTGTTGAGCCATACCATCCGCAGTTTGCGGCCCTCGCGCCGCGCCAGGCTGATGCGGCCGTTGTAGGAAGAACTCATCACCACGTCGCCGGACAACAAGTATTGCGGCGGCTGCGCACCGCTCTCCCACCACTGGATATAAGGCTTGAGCTGATCCAGCTTGCGAAAGGCGCGGTCCACCCCGGCCGGCGTGGATAAGGTCTTGTAGACCTGGGCCGGCAGCACACCGTCCGCCAGCAGCGCGATCTCCAGCGTGTAGGGCGCGCCGCGGCGCAAAGCCCGCTTGCCGGGGAAGCGCTTCACATCCCAGAAATCGCGCCAGCTTTGCGGCGCGGTTTTCAGCTTGTCCTCGTTGTAAGCCAGCACCATGGAGGCCAGGAACATGCCGATAGCGCAGGGCTGGGCCGCGCCGGGCACAAAGTCCGCCTTGTCGCCTATCCGCTTGTAATCCAGCCTCTCCAGCAGGCCCTCCTCACAGCCGCGCCCCTGCGCCGCGGCGTCCACCTCCACTGCGTCCCAGCGCGCGCGGCCAGTGGCCGCCATCGCCTTGATCTTGGCGAACTCGCCGTTCCAGGCGTCCGCGACGATGCGCACGCCGCTTTGGCGTTGATAGGGCGCGTAATAGGCGCGCGATTGCGCCGCCTGGTTCTCGCCGCCGTAGGACACCACCACCAGTTCGCTGGCGGAGGCGACGCCGCCGGCCAGCAGGCTGGCGGCGATGCTCAGATGCGTCAATTTCATGATCGGTCTCCTCTGATGCTGCGTGGCCGGCTTATCCGCGCCGGCCGGGACAGTCTAGGAAGCGATCAAAAAACTGTAAAATTTATTTTGATTTTATTAAAAAATTGTTGCGGCAGCGGCAGGCTTTGAGCGGGCCGGGCGCTGCGCAAGCCCGCGCGGGAAAAGACGAAAGCCGCTGAGGGAGCGGCTTTGCTGGGGACGTGAACATTTTGAGCTCGTTTTCAACGCCGTATCGCCGACGCGCAGCAGATCGTAAACAAGTTCTCAGAGCCTGTTCAAAGTCTCGCGAGCAAGAGCGAGACAAGGCGAAAACGGCTGAGGAAGCGGAATGTACAAATGGTACATGAGCATTCTGAAGATGGTTTCAACGCCGTATCGCTGAAGCGCAGCAGACTTTGGCCTGGTTCTCAGAAGCTGGGCGGAGTAATCACCCAGATCACAATGGTCTCGCCGCTGCCCGGGTTGCGGTAGCGGTGCGGCTCGCTGCTGGAATAGGCGAAACTGTCGCCCTGTTCCAGATGAAACTGGCGCTCGCCCACAAACAACTCCAGCGAGCCCTTGAGCACGAAGCCGGCTTCCTCTCCGTTGTGGCTGTAACCCTCGTCGCAGCTGGCGCCGGGCGGGATCAGGCAATGGATCATCTCCAGCTGGCGCTGGTTCCGGGGCGTCAGCAAGTGGTCGACGAAGCCGCTCTGGTAGTCCAGCCGCGGCCGCTGCTCGCGGCGCACGATGTAGTCCTTCTCATCCTCGGCCTGCTCGGCGGAGTCGTTGAAAAACCATTGCACGGTCACCCCCAGGCTGCGCGCGATATTGACCAGCGCGTTGATGGACGGCTGGGCCAGCTCGCGTTCTATCAGGCTGATGTGGCCCACGGACAGGCCGCTGGTTTCGGCCAGCCGGCTCAGCGTCAGGCCCTGGCGCTTGCGCAGTTGGCGGATGCGGGCGCCCAGCTGCAGCGGGGCCTCGGCGGCGGATGTTGCGTTTTTGCTCACGATGAAATCCTGTGCCGCGGCGTGTGTTCGCGGTTCTGACTTGTATTTTATTAAAAAAATTTGCAATAAATTTTAATTTAAGCAAAATCAAAGCGCCACTGCGATGGCGTCCGCCAACCCGATCAAAGGTCCACGCGATGAGCACCTTGTTCCCCTTGCTGTTCTCCCCGCTGCGCATCGGCCCGGCGCTGCTGAAGAATCGTATCATGTCCACCGGCCACGACACCGTGCTGCCGGAGGATGGCCGGGTCAGCCCGGCGCTGGTGGCCTACCACCGGGCGCGGGCGCGCGGCGGCGTCGGCCTGATCGTGCTGCAAGTCTCCGGCGTTCACGAAACCGCGCGCTACACCTCGCGCGCCTTGATGGCCACCGACGACAGCTGCGTGCCCGGCTACCGTCAACTGGCCGAGGCCGTGCACGCCGAAGGCTGCAAGCTGTTTGCCCAGCTGTTCCACCCCGGCCGCGAAATCATGGAAAGCGCCGACGGCCTGCTGAGCGTGGCCTACGCGCCCTCGGCGACGCCCAGCGAGCGCTTCCACGTGCAGCCGCGCGCGCTGAGCCGCGAAATGATAGACGACATCATCGCCGGCTACGGCGCGGCCGCGCGGCGGCTGCGCGCCGCCGGCGTGGACGGCGCCGAGATCGTCGCCAGTCACGGCTATTTGCCGGCGCAATTCCTCAACCCCCAAGTCAACCGCCGCCAAGACGGCTATGGCGGCGACGACGCCGGCCGGCTGCGCTTCCTGCGCGAAGCGGTGGCCGCCGCCCGTGCCGGCGGCGGGCCTGGCTTTGTGGTGGGTCTGCGCATTTCCGCCGGCGAGGAAGAAGGCGAGGGGATGGACGCCGAGCTGGCGCTGGCGGCGACGCGGGCGCTGGAGAGCGAACTGGACTACGTCAGCCTGGTGGCCGGCAGCTCCGCCACCCTGGGCGCGGCCATCCACATCGCGCCGCCGATGGCGTTGCCGGCCGCCTACCTGGCCGCGCAAGCGGCGCGCTTCAAGCGCGCGCTGAGCATCCCGGTGTTGCTGGCCGGGCGCATCAATCAGCCGCAGGAAGCAGAACAACTATTGGCCGGCGGGCAGGCCGACGGCTGCGGCATGACCCGCGCGCTGATCTGTGACCCGGAACTGCCGGCCAAGGCCGAGCAGGGCCGGCATGACGACATCCGCGCCTGCATAGGCTGCAACCAGGCCTGTATCGGCCGCTTCCACCGCGGCCTGCCCATCTCCTGCATCCAACACCCGCAAAGCGGCCGCGAACTGGAATACGGCGAACTGCGGCCAGCCGCCGCGCCGCGGCGAGTGCTGGTGGCCGGCGGCGGCCCGGCCGGCATGAAGGCGGCGGTGATCGCGGCGCAGCGCGGCCATCAGGTCAGCCTGTACGAAGCGGGCCCGCAACTGGGCGGCCAGGCGCTGCTGGCGCAACTGCTGCCCGGCCGCGCCGAGTTCGGCGGCCTGATCACCAATCTGGAACGGGAGCTGCAACTGGCTGGCGTGGAAGTGAGGCGCAACGTCAGGGTGGACCGCGAACTAGTGCGGCGGCTGGCCCCGGACGCAGTAGTGGTGGCCACCGGCGCGCGGCCGCGCTGGCCGGCGCTGGAAGGCGGCGGCGCAATGCAAGTGCTGGACGCCTGGCAAGTGCTGCGCGGCGAAGCGGTGAGAGGGGGCAAGGTGTTGGTGGCGGATTGGCGCTGCGACTGGATTGGCCCCGGCATCGCGCTGCGGCTGGCCGCCGCCGGCCACCAGGTGAGGCTGGCGGTCAACGGCACCCACGCCGGCGAAGCGCTGCAAATGTATGTGCGCGACCACCTGGCCGGCCAACTGCAGCGCGCCGGCGTGGCGGTAACGCCGTACGCGCGGCTGTACGGTCACGACGACGACAGCGTGTATCTGCTGCACACCGCCAGCGAGGAAGCCATGGTGGAAAGCGATGTGGACTGCCTGGTGCTGTGTCAGGGGCACCAGGCCGAGGATGGTTTATTGGAGGAATTGAGCGGCTGCGGCGCCGAACTGCACGCCATAGGCGATTGCCTGGCGCCGCGCACCGCGGAAGAAGCCATCTATGAAGGCATGCGGCTGGGCTGGCGTTTGTAGCTGCCGTCAGCCGGCGATATGCGCCGTCAGGCCGCTGGCGCAGGCGGCGACCTGCTTGCCCAAAGTGTGGCCGTCCGGGTAATCGCCGCCGTTCTGGCGGCGGAAGGGAATCGGTGCTTCATCCCACACCCCAAGCAGCCTCCGCCGCCAGGCGTCCTTGGCCGCATCCATATCGGTGGCGGAAAGACGGTTGGCGTCGTACACCGCATGGGTGGGCAGCACCTCCATGCCGGGGTAGAACAGGCAGCCATGTGTCACGGGAAACAACAGTTGCTCCAGCGGCCCGTTGATGCCGCGCGGACCGTAGTCCCGCTCCGGCCCGCCCACCATCGCGGCCAGCATCGCGCGCTTGCCGCTCAGCGCGCCGTCGCCGTAGCGCCAGCGGTTGCCTTCGTTGCGATAGCCATAGGCGAAGCCGTAAGCGTAGACTCGGTCAATCCAACCCTTGAGTAAAGCGGGCAAGCCGTACCACCACAGCGGAAACAGCATGATCACCAAGTCCGCCGCCAGCAGTTTTTGCTGTTCGGCCGCCACATCGGCGCTCTGCCGGCCGTTGGCGTAAGCGTGCTGGGATTCGGAGATCAGGAACAGCCGCCGCGGGTTGAGCCGGTCCGGGAAATCCTGCGCGTCGGCTCCGGCTTTCCAGCCCATTGCGTAGAGATCGGACTCCATGACCTCGCAGCCCTGCTGTTGCAAGGTCTGCCGCGCCAGCGCGGCGAATTGGGCGGTTAGCGACGCCGGGTCCGGGTGGGCGTGGATGATCAGGGCGTGTCGGTTCATGCGGCCTCCAAGCGTTTAAAGGTGGAAAGCCGTCAGTCTGACGCGTGGTCAACAATTCGTGAAATCACGGTTTTTATTGCTTACTATTCATCAGATGGATACCAAACGACTCGACCTCAATCTGCTGGTAACGCTGGAAGCCTTGCTGGTGGAACAGAACGTGACGCGCGCGGCCGCGCGGCTGAGCTTGAGCCAGCCGGCGGTGAGCGCGCAATTGAACCGCCTGCGCGAATTGTTTGACGATCCGCTGCTGGTGACCGTCCACCGCGGCATGTACCCCACGGCCAAGGCGCTGGAAATGTTCGAGCCCTTGCGCAAGGCGCTGAACGAAGTGCGCGCCACCGTGGCCGGACACCAGGACTTTGAACCGGCCAGCGCGGACCTCACCGTGGCTATCGCCTGCACGGATTACCTGCAAGCCGCGCTGCTGATCCCGCTGGCGCGGGAACTGCACAAAAGCGCGCCCGGCGTGCGGGTGGCGGTGCGCACGCTGGACCCGCACCGGCTAGAGGCGCAGCTGGAGCAGGGCGATCTGGACCTGGCGCTGCTCACCCCGCCGGCCGCCCCGTCCAAACTGAACAGCTGCCGGCTGTTTGACGAACACTATGTGCTGATTGGCCGCCGCGACCACCCCGCCCTGAAGGAGGGGCTGAGCGTGGAAGAATACGCGGCGCTGGACCACGTCATCGTGTCCTTGGACGGCAACGGCTTCTTCACCCCGGTGGACCGCACGCTAGCGGCGCTGGGCCTGCGCCGCAACGTGGTCTTGTCCGCCGCGTCCTTCCTGTTTGTGCCGGAAATGGTGGCGCAGTCCGACTTTGTCGCGCTGGTGCCGCAGCGCCTGGTGCAAGACCGCGGCGACGCGCTGAAGCAAGTGGAGTTTCCGCTGCCCACGGAAAGCTTTGAAGTGGGCATGGTCTGGCATGACCGCACCCAGCAGCACCCCGGCCATCGCTGGATGCGGGACTTCATTGTTACCCTGGTTAATGCTCAGGCGGGGTCGGCGGCGGATGCGGTGCCTCTCTCTTAAGAACCTGTTTACGACCTTTTCTGATCGGAAATATTGTTCAAGACATTGAATCCGCTACGCGGATGATGTTTAGGGTACATGGCTTGCCACCGACTGCACTCGATGCACGGCTACTCTTGTCTTGTCGGACCCCGCCGGCTTGACGCCCTCCCGCTCCTCCCCAACAATAGCCCCCGCGCCGCAACAATCGCGGCGCTCGGGATTAGCCTCCCGCTTATGAGTTCTTACTGCGGATGCGCTGTTTCCACAGCGTATCCGCTGCCATTGCTTTGCCTATTCGGGCGGGCCATGGCAAGTGGCGCCCTCGCGGGCGCGCCGGCTTTCGTAAGAACTCACCGGTAGGCTAACTCTTGTCATGTGCCCGCCCTGCCGCCTTGCGGCCGGGCCCTTCTGCTCAGGAGGTTGCAAATGGTAAAGCCAGTCCGTCCGGTGCTAGGCATCGAACTCACTTCGTCCGCTACTGAAACTCAAGACGTCCATCAGGACGCCTCTCCACTCCCGCCGCTAGGCCCGCGTTCCCGCTACCGGTTTGCCGGCCCCCACGCCAAAGACCTCAGCCTGCCCTTCATCCGCCGCATCAAAGGCCGCACCTATCCGCATTACTGGCAGCCGGCCGAAGCCAAGGATGAATGTGAAGCCCGCGCCTTGGGCCATCAGTACGCGGCTCACTTGGCGCAGATGCTGAAAATCAACCGCCAGCACTCCGCGCGCGGCCTGCTGTTCCGCATCGCCAGCGATATGGATTTCAGCCAACGTGGCCACCGCCGCCGCATGTGCAAGAGCTTCTTCAACTATCTGGAGTTGTTGTTGAACCTGGGAGTGGAGCAGGTGGACCTGCCGAGGCATGTGGAGGCGGTGAACCGCCTCCATCTCAGCCTGGATGAGTTGGAAGCCTTGCCGCGGAGGCTGGGGCGGAAGAAGAAGAGCTAATTCTTCTGGTGTAAAAGTGGGGGAGCTCCTAATGGGGTCGACAGGGGCTCCCTCCGTACTCCGCTTTTTCTCGAAGCGTTGAAGAGTTTCCCTTGGTGATGGACCAAAGGACAGTTCTTTTGAAAGCGAATGCAATCTAAAGTGACAGATTTACTTTTCCGTAAGGCAGATCAATGAAGCGAGTTATCAGGCTGGGGGATCCAACCGATCACGGCGGCTTTGTCACCAGCGCTGCGTCAACTACGGTTTTGTTTGGTAAGCCGGTTGCTTTGTACGGCGACTCCGTCAGCTGTCCGCAGCAGGGGCATGTGAACTGTGTCATTGTCGAAGGGGACCTAACTTGGATCGTAAACGGTAAGGGGGTAGCGTTGGAGGGACACAAGGTCAGCTGCGGAGCGACATTGATTTCCACCATGCCAGAAGTGGGTCGCTCGTATGAAAGCAGCGACTCCTCCGTGTCAGGTGTCGGAGTTGGCGCAGCTTTGGCAGCTACTGGCGCTACTTTACTTCAGATGTTCAATGAAAAGTTTCAGATTATGGATGAGGTGTCCGGCTTGCCTCTGGCTAATCATCAATACGCCATTGTGCGAGCGGATGGAAAAGTCGAGCATGGCGTTACCGACGATGAAGGGCATACTCATCTTACAAAAGCTACGGTTGAGTCGGAAGAACTCAGCATTTTTCTGGAGGGCTGATTGTGGTGGGACCGAGTCAAACCATCAAGTCGCCGAGCGGCAAGGACTTATTTCTGGTAAGCAAACGCAGTTCAACGCCGACTACGAACGATGAAATCAAAAAGGTGCTGTTAAAGCGGGAGCTGATCGAGGTTATCATCAGTGACTCAAGGATGCGCAGCATGGGTTCTCAGTGGGGGCATGCCGCTGTCGTCATTGATGGTCAAGTTTATAGCCGAGCACATGAAGAGTATGTGAAAACGGATAAGAACACCTATCTTAACGGCGGTGTAATTCAGCGGGCAAATGACTCTATCAATGTCGGCGGCAACCGCTGGCGTGACAATGTGGGTGTCTATCTCTCCGTTTCCGAAAGAGAGAAAGATATTGTAAAGAATGAATTGGAGCGGCGGGTTAAAGTTGATAGAGAGTTCAAACGCAAGCATCCGAACGAAACTTCTTATAGCCTGTTCAGCAACAGTTGCTCATCCAATGTGGCCGATGTTTTGGAGTTAATCAACATCTTGGCTCATGACCCGCGCTGGATACCCTTTCCAGTGGCTCCAGCCGAGTTGCTCGTTATTATCGAAAAATCCAATCGAACCGTAAAGAAAGAGTTATATCCAAAGAAATGAAAAAAACCTTGATTATTAACTTGATTGTAGCTGCTGTTGCTGTTGCTGCTACCTCATTCTATTTTATGCGTCAGGATCCCAGCTTTTGGGGAGAGCATCTGGAACTACAAAAATTTGAGATCATGAGCGCTACGCCGACCAAGGTTTATGAATCTTCGGAACTAAACAAGGCAAGCTTTGAAGTAAAAAAAGGAGATCAATGTTTCTATATAAAAGAAGGCAGCTTTTCTTTTGGTGAAGTAACGGCGGATATGGCATGGTATAAAAAGTTGATTGTCATCTGCCCGGAGAAAGGTATTGGCTGGATTGAGAATGGAAAGTGATGGACGATCTCTCCTCTTATCTGGCGGTATTAGCCGATAGTGATCTATTTGGCACATTGGCTTTGATCTGCTTGAGCGTTTTCTTGTGTGGTCTTTCCCGAAGGGTGCGGGAGTCCAAGCAGCATGTCTGGCTGGCAATGGGGTGCTTGCTGTTCATGCCGATGCTACATTTTGTTGGAACGTACTTTATCAATGCTGTGAGGTATTGATTTTATTGAGTCATTGTCGCTCCCCTGATGATCAGGCAGCTATCTGAGAGGCCGTGTGCTGTGATGCCGGCGCATTGGAAGCCTTACCATGGAGGCGCGCCGCGCAATGAAGGGGGAGCCGGGGAGGGCTTCGCCAGAAAATAGCTGCATCCATATCCAGCAAACCGGGGCGTTTCGGTTGACACTCCCTCGCTGAACTGAGAACCTTCCCGCTTCCATTTTTTTGTTATTGCCCGCCATGAAAATCACCGCCAACACCGCCGTTACCCTGCGCATGAAAGTCACCGACAGCCAGGGCCTGGTTTACGACGATGGCAAGAAGCCTGTCTCCTACCTGCACGGCGATTACGACAACCTGTTCGCCAAGCTGGAAGCTGCGCTGGAAGGCCAGGAATCGGGTTTTCAAACCACGCTGGAACTGGCTACCGAAGACACCTTCGGTGAACGCGACGAAGCCCTGGTCACCACCATGCCCAAGTCGGACTTCCCGCCCGGCGTCAAGGTAGGCGGCCAAATCCAGCGCATCGGCCCGGACGGCGAGCCGCGTTACTACTTCGTCACCAAGATCAAAGGCCCCACGGTATTGTTGGATGGCAACCACCCGCTGTGCGGCAAAACCCTGCGCTTTGTCGTCAAAGTGGTGGATGTGCGCGCGGCAACGGCCGAGGAAATCGCTCACCAGCATGTGCATGGCGAGCACGGGCATCAGCACTGATTTCCCCCGCTTCATTCAGACAAAGCCCTCCCCATTTGGGAGGGCTTTGTTTTGTCTGGAGTCTGGCGGTTTGGGTGGTGATTGGTTGCTGAGATGAGGAGGAGGTGAATAGAGCAGGGGGCTGCTAGCAGTCAAAAGTAGTGGCTACTTGATCCAGTGCGCGTATGCAGTCCCCGCCTTTGCGGGGACTGACGAGGCATCAATAAGTTGCACAAGCGCCTTGTACCTGGCACGGCATGATGCAGAGGCCTTAAGTCGTTCTCCCAATACGCATTTCTTCGCCGGCAGGCTAAGCATGATTTCAACCTCGCTGGGTGAGAAGTTCTTAATCATCTTGTGAAGGTAGGATACTGCAGCAGTAGATACGCCATAAGGATTTCCAGAGGCGCAGGTAACGACCGCTTCCACCAGTTCCTCTTTCACGGTGTCAGGTGTGGCAACCTGCCCAGAGAGTTGCAATAACCTCTCGGCAAACGGCGGTTCGTTGTAGAAATTGTCGTAAGACTGATGAACTGACATAAGACGCTTGCAGGCATTTGAAAGCAACGAGTGCACTTCATGGTCTCCAAGCAGTGCAAGCATGCCCAACTTCTCAAAGAACTGTTGAGATGCTTTGTGGCGTTTCTCGTCACCCTTTGCTATGTAGTCGTGGTGACGGTTTGATCTTCCCCCTCCAGCCATACCAGCGATAAGGAGAGAAGTCCTAGGTTTGCATGGTAGTGGTACTGCTTGATAGTTCGGTGGTCCGCTGCTGGCGATAGCGTGCCGCAAACACTGCTGGTGGTAT
>NZ_MUKU01000019.1 GCF_002081825.1 Chromobacterium haemolyticum
CTGGGCCAGGCCCGACACCAGCGCGTAGATCAACAGTGCATGGAAGACGATCACGCCGACCAAGCCCGCGATGCGGCGCTTGGGCGGGGGACCGCCGATTCCTCTGGCTGTGATGCTCGTCATGTTTATATCCACTGTCTTCTGATTCGCCCGGCGGCGGCGCGCCGCCGGGCCCGAGAACGGGACGGACCCCAGTCCGCCCCATCCAGTTTCCCGCCGCCTTAGAGCTTGTAATTAGCCTTGAGGAAGAAGGAACGTCCCATCGGATCGGTAAAGCGCGGATCGTAGTTCTGTTGAGTCGAACGCGTTAACTGATTGGAGTAAGGCGGCTCTTGATCGAACAGATTCTTGATGCCGGCGGTTACCGTCAGCTTTTTGTTCCAGGTATAGGAACCAGACATATTCCAGGTGGAGTAAGGTCTGACGTTGTGATTCTGACCTGCCGGGTTGGCATCGGTGTAACCGGACTTGTAGTTCTGAGCCAGCATCGCGCCCCACGCGCCGTAGGCCCAGCCGAAAGTCAGATTGTGTTGCCAACGGAAAGTCGGCCCGCCATCGATATACGAGCCCAAGCTACTGTAATACGGGCCGTTTTTCTCGTTCTGGTAGGAGTACTTGGACAGATAAGTGCCGTCCAGCGTCGCAGTGAAAGTACCAGCGGCGGTCTTGGGCAATACCCAGTTCAGCTTGAGGTCGACGCCGGCGGCGCTCAGATTGCCCAGGTTGTCGTAGTCGTCGATGATGTAGGACAGGTTGCCGTTGGCATCGCGGACAAAGTTTTTAGAATACTTGACCGGATCCGCGAAGATGGCGGTTTCATCCAGAACGCTGATCTGGCCCTTAATCATGGTCCACCAGAAGTCGGCGCTGGCAGTGAAATCCTTGACCGGTTCGATCACCATGCCAAAGGACAAGGAGGACGACTTTTCCGGTTCCAGCTTCTTGTTGCCGGCAATACGTTTATTGCGCTGCATCTTGGTACAAGCGGTACCGTCTGCGCCCGGTGCCGGATTCACGCCGTCCGGACAAGCGCCGTAATCAACGTAGCTGCTACTGGTCAGCTGCAACTGGTTGGGACGATAGATGTTGTACAGCGACGGCGCGCGGAAGCCGGTACTGGCCGAGCCGCGGAACATGACTTGCGAACTGGGCTGGAACTTGAAGGCGACCTTTGGATTGATAGAGCTGTCGGTATCGCTGTAATGGTCGTAGCGCGCAGCCAGTTGTACGTCCAGGTTCTTCAACACCGGAATGTCCGCTTCGCCGTAGAAAGCGTAGGCGGAACGGCTGCCGCTGGAGTCTTCGGTCTTGTCCTGTCCCGTGCTCAAGGCCTCGCGAGTCACCGCCTTGTTATAGATGGTGCTCAAGGACTCGCGGCGCACTTCCGCGCCCAGTGCGATCGCCATCATGCCGGCCGGCAACTGGAGCACTTCGCGGCTGGCCTTGATGTCCGCCATGTCGATGGTGGACTTGGCTTCTTTGGTCTGGCCGGTCATGCCCACCGAGCGCCAGGCAGCCAGATTGTTGCCGGACAGATCGAACGGATCCAATGCGCCGCTATCGACCGCGGACTGCATCTTGCTCTTGCTGACGTAGCCGGAGGTCAGGTTTTCCTTGATCAGGTTTTCCGAACGGCCAATGCCGGCGCGGTAATCCCAACCGGCGATCAGGCCTTCCATATTCAGCATCAGGCGCTGGGTGACCGAGTTGGCCTCGGTCTCGCGATTGCCCAGCGGAATGGTGCGCACATACAGTTTGTCGCGCTTGCTCGGGTCCACCGCGTTGGCGCGGGTGATGTCGCCGGCGGTAGGCAGCGGCGCGTTCTGCGCAGTGGTGATGGTTTCGGTGCGGGTGTATTGCAGCGACAGCTCGTGGTTGTCGCCAATGCGCTTGGTGGCCTTGATCAGGCCGGAAATCTGCTCCACCTGCGGGATGATGCTGGGGTACAAAGAGAAATACTCAACGCAACGCCCGCCTACGTACTGCGAAAAGGGCGGCGCGCATTTCGGCGCGGAAGGCGTCACCCACTTGTTGGTTCTGCCGTCCAGATAGTTGCCGGGCCATGCATTGGGGCTGGTGCTGGTATAGGGAGTGATTTGCTTGGCGAAATCACGCTGCCCCGCCATCACCATATCCTGCTTCAGATAGTCGATGGCACCGTAAACGTTGAAACCATCCTGGTTCAGATCGCCAATGCCGTAGGAGGCGTTGACGCGCTTTTCATCGCCGCCGCCGTGCTGCGGATTGGCCAGGCTGCCGCCGATGCTGAAGCCCTTCAAGCTCTTCTTGGTGATGAAGTTCATCACGCCGCCGATGGCGTCGGTGCCGTAGATGGCGGAGGCGCCGTCCAGCAACACTTCCACGCGCTCGATGGCGGACAGCGGAATGGCGTTCAGGTCGGCGGAGGTGCCGTCGATCGCCTGATTGGCCATGCGGCGGCCGTCCAGTAGCACCAACGTGTATTGATTGCCCAGGCCGCGCAAGCTGGCGAAAGAGCCGCCGCCGGAGGACGCGCCAACCGAGGCGCTGGCGCCTTGCGACGATTGGTTGGCGGCGATGCTGTTGACCACCTGCTCCACCGTGGTCAGGCCCTGTTTGGCCAGATCTTCAGTCTTTAGAATGGTGACCGGCAGCGCCTTTTCCTGCTTGATGCTGCGCTTGATGTTGGAACCGGTGATCTCCACCCGGTCCAGTTGACCTGAGTTCGCCTCAGCGGCGAATGCGAACGGCGCATGGCTCGCCATGCCGGCCAAGGCCAGGGCAAGCACTAGCTGCTTCTTTTGACTTCTCAACTTGATTTCTCCTTAACTGCACACGGAAACCAGCAGCGCTTCTGTCGAACGTTTGCTGGATACTGCAGGTCGTCGACAATCGAACGTCATGACCGTGTTTCGAGTGTGTTAAGGATTGTTGCTTCTCGTCAATATTTGTTGAGGGACGATCCGTGGTGTCCGGCGGCTCTTTCCAACGCCCCGTTTGACGGAGAAATGCGTAAAAATCATGTTAGCGCTTGAAAATCAATAGACTATGCCCCTGATTTTTGCCAGCAGCTTTTACGAGACCCTGCTAATTCCATGTCATTTTTTATGGTGGACACAACTTGCCATTGTTGCTTTTTTGCATTTTCACGACAAATTTGTACAAGAATTTCAGACTAGGCAAATTTTGCAAAAACTTATGCATTCGTTTTTTTAATGGCTGGTATGAAAAAATTCGCCATCCCATAATCAAAGCCACGCCCGTCTACTCCCTTCCATACAAGCAAAATTATTCCAAAAACATAAAGCCCCGCCGCGCCAAACGGCGCGACGGGGCTTGATCAAACCGCTTTGGTGAGGCTTAGAACTTGTAGTTGGCTTTCAGGAAATAAGCGCGTCCCACCGGATCCGCCACCACCGGGTCAAAGCCGTACTGGAAGGTCTTGGTCTGGTTGCTGAACGGCGGCTCCTGGTCAAACAGGTTGCGAATGCCGGCGGTAATGGTGAGCTTCTTGTCCCACACATAGCTGCCGGACAGGTTCCAGTTGGAGTACGGGCGCACATTATGGCCTTCATCGTTGGGATTCAGGTCGGTGTAGCCGGACGAGTAGTTTTGCACTAACACTCCGCTCCACGGCCCCTGTGCCCAGTTGAACGCCAGGCTGTGCTTCCAGCGCAAGGTCGGCTGCAGAATATTCTGATACCAGCCGCCCAGCGAGCTCAGATACGGACCCTTGGGCTCCATCTGCTGCTGATATTTGGAGGTGTAGGTGCCGTCCAGGTTAACGCTGAAATTGCCCCAGGCCATCTTGGGCAGACGGAAGGCCAGGCTGATGTCCACGCCGGCCGCGCTCAGGGTACCCAGGTTCTGGGTGGTGGTGATCACGTGGTTGAGCGATCCGTCCGCGTTGCGCACGAACTTGTCTGCATACTTGCCCGGATCGGCGAAAATCACGCCCGGATCCAGCGCGCCTATGGTGTCCTTCACCGTGGTCCACCAGAAGTCCGCGCTGGCGGTGATTTCCTTGATCGGCTCGATCACGATGCCGAAGGTCAGCGAACTGGCCTTCTCCGGCGACAAGTTGTTATTGCCGCCCTGCAAGGCTTCGAACTGGGTGTTGCAATCGTCCACCTTGTTGCCGCCGTTGGCCGGCGTGCCGCCCGGGCAGCGCAAGGGGTCGTTGAACTTGTTGGCGGTGTAGGTCTTGCTGTTGGGCGTGAACACGTCGTACAGCGTCGGCGCGCGGAAGCCCTTGCTGGCCGAGGAGCGGAACAAGACCTGCGGGATAGGCTGGTACTTGACGGCGATCTTCGGGTTGAAGGAACTGCCGAAGTCGGTGTAGCGGTCGTAGCGCGCAGCCAATTGGGCGTCGAAGTTTTTGAAAATCGGAATATCCGCTTCGACATAGGCCGCGGTCACGCCGCGGCTGCCGCTGGTGGACTTGGAGTCGGCAATGCCGGAACCCAGCGCGAACTGGGCGATATCCTGGATCTGGCTGTCCAACTTCTCGCGCCGGGTTTCCACGCCGAAAGCCGTCGCCATCATGCCGGCCGGCAGCTGCAACACCTCCTTGCTGACTTTGAAGTCCGCCATCACCGTCTGATACTTGGCGATCCAGCCGTCGCCCTTCAGCTCGGTGCTCTGCCAGGCGCCGGGCGCCGAATCGCCGAAGGGGTTGATGGTGCCGTCCTGGAAGGCGGCGGCGATCTTGTCGCCGTGCACATAGCCGGACTTGTAATTGATGGTGGTCTTGTTCTCGGAGTAGGCCACCCCGCCACGGTAATCCCAGCCCGCCAGCAAGCCTTCGGCGTTGAAGGCCAGCCGCTGCGTGGTGGACAGGCTCTCGGTCACGCGCGGCCCCAACGGCACCGAGCGCGAGTTGATCACCACATCGCTGCCGTCGGTGGGCGTGCCGTCCGGCAAATGGGTCGGGTAATACTTGTCGCCCGCCTTCAGGGTGGCGATCTTGGCCAGCGGCGCCGGCGAGATATGGGTGGTGCTGAGGTTGCGCGCGCCCATGTACTGCAGCGACAGGGTGTGATCCCCAATCTGCTTGGTGCCCTTGACGAAGGCGGTCAGCTGCTCCACCTCCGGCGTCAAGTCCATGTAGAGGTTGGCGTTCTCGCCACAGGAGTTGGCGTCTATCGGCTTGGCGTACGGCGGTTTGCAATTCGGCGCCGCCGGGTTGTAGGCGTTGCCCTTGTAAGTGAAGTTGGACGGGAAGACCCGGCCGCTCAGGTTGTCCGCGGTCAGGTATTTATTGGCGAAGGAACGGTTCAGCGTGGTGATGGCGTCCAGCTTCTGATAACTCAGGGAGCCGTAAACGTTGTAACCGTCCTTGCTCAAATCGCCGATGCCGGCGGTGATGCTGGCGCTGCCGGTATTGCCGCCCTTGTGGTCGGTGGACACCAGTTCGCCCGCCACCGTCACGCCTTGGTAACTCTTCTTGGTGATGAAGTTGATCACGCCGCCGATGGCGTCGGTGCCGTAGATGGCGGAGGCGCCGTCGCGCAGCACCTCGATGCGCTCGATCGCCGACAGCGGGATGGCGTTCAAATCCGTGGCGTAGCCGCCAATCGCCTGGCTGGCGACACGGCGGCCGTCCAGCAGCACCAGCGTGTACTGCGAGCCCAGACCGCGCAGGCTGGCGTAGGAAGCGCCGCCCGACACCGTCTGCACCGACGAAGCGCCCACCATGCTGGACTGGTTGCTGGCCAGCGAATTCACCACCTGCTCCACCGTGGTGAAGCCCTGCTTGCTCATTTCCTCAGTGCGGACCACCGTCACCGGCAGCGCCTTTTCTTGCTTGATGCTGCGTTTGATGTTGGAGCCGGTGATTTCCACCCGATCCAGGGTGCCGCTGCTGGACTCCGCCGCCCAAACGCTGCCGGCTTGGCCGCCCAGGCCTGCCAGGGCCAAGGCTAGCACCAACTTCTTCTTGCTAGTTCTCATGATTTCTCCAGTCATGTGTCTAACCTGCTTAGCGCGCTTCTCTAGACACGCTTTCAGCAGATCATCCAGCCACAGACTATTTGTCATATGGCCTGACACGATGCTTGGAGCATTTATTACAGACGGTCAATCAACATCATGATTTGTCACATACGGCTCTTCCGCTCATGGCGGCTTCCAAAGCGGAAGCGAGGCGCCTACTCCCCACGAAAGGACCGCCGACAAAGGATTCCACTCCATGAGCAAGTACGGACCGTCGCGGTGGCCAGCGCGGCGGCGCGTTGCCTTTTTGCCAATGTGCTGCGCTGCGCAACATTTTCATGACATGTGTAAAAATCAGCAAGACGATTAAATCAATGCGTTTAACTCATGCCTGTGGAGCGCAGGGCCAAGCGCCGGCTCATAACGCAAGACCCTGTCCGCAAGCCTTTAAAGTAACCGTGCGTTCCGGCTGTCCGGCCAACTGCGCCCGCATCGCCTGGCCGGCCAACTCGCGCCCTTCAAGAACGCGCGGCTCCGCGCTGAAATTCACCGTCAGCCGGCTGCCGTCGGCAAAACGGGTTTGTTGAGATAGGCGATCCGGCGTCAGCCAGGCAAAGCCGGTCATGGCCTGGGTCGCCAGTTGCCGGTGCAGCGGTCGGAACACCTGATCGGCGCAACGCATCAGCGGCAGCCGCTTCTCCAGGCTCTCCGCGCTCACATGCCAAAGCGGCGGTGTGTTGTACAACCATTGCGCCAACAGATTATCGGCATAGGCGTTGCTGAACTTCAGGTTGTCGTACAGCCAGTGATTGGTGGTGACGATGGAGTCGTGGAACACCGCTTGGTAGAGCGGCAGCCGGTAACGCGGCTGGTAGTAAATATTCAGATAGGGTTGCTTCAAGGGTACCGAGCGGAAAAACACCTCGGGCTGATCCGCCGGAAACCAGCGACCCAGGAAGTACGGCGACTTGGGGTTTTTCTGCAGATCGGGATCGCCCCAGCCCAGCACCGGCACCTGCATGCCGTGCGCGAAGGCGATTCCTCGCGAGGTGGCCGCGTTGCCGTTCTCCGAACCCACCGGCACGCCGAAACGATCCCGCACCCAAGCCATGCTGCGTTCGTTGCCGGCCGCCACTCCGGCCTGGCTCATGCGCCGGCCCGGCGTGTAATCGTCAAACACCATGCCGGTGGCGTAAGCGTCAAGAAACCAGCTGTTAAAGCCCAACGCCCGATGCAGCGCCTGGCTGCGCTGACGCAACACAGGCCGCACGCACTCCGGATTGGTGTAATAACCGGACTGCTGGAAACCGCTCTTGCGCCGGCCGCTGGCCAAGGTAATGCCGCAGTCTCGATACGCGGCGGTGCCCTGCTGCGCCGTCAGCCAGTCTTCGCGCTTCCCTGGCGGCAAGGCGGTTTCGTAGGAGTCGTAGGACGCCATCAGATAGCCGGCGCGCACGCCTTCCTTCATCGCTTGCGGCTGCCACAAGCCCCCTTCCCAATTGTCCACGCCCAGCCACAGCCGCTCCAGACCGGCCGCGCGCAATGCCCGGAGCGTGCGGAGCGATAAGCCGCCGCCCCAATCATCCGGCTTGGCCAAGGCCGCGCCGAACACCGCTCTCACCTCGCGTCGCAAGCGGCGGTAAGGCGCGGCCAGCTTGCTCCACTCCGGCGCGGCGCTCAGCCAAGCGGCGCGCGCCTCCGCCGTGGCCGCCTGGTTGAAAGCCGCCAACAAGACCCGGCGCTGGTAGGCGTCCGGCTGGGGCGAAGCCGTCCGCAGCGTGGCGGCGGCTTCCGCGTCGAAGCGCCCTCTCAAGCGCCGCGCCAGCGCGCTGTCGCCTCGCAACAGGCTCACCCAGCGCCCCCAGTCGCGTACATCGGCCGCGCCCAGTAAATCATTGCCCCATAGATAGACATGGCTGGCGCCCACCAGCTTGGCGGTTTCCGGCTGCGCGCGCATCTTGTCCACCAGACTTTCGAAACGCCCCTCCCCGATCAACCATTGCCGATAACGTTTGGCTCCTGCCAAGGGGTCGCCGTCCGCCAGATGCAGCAGCAGCGTCATCGGCTCCTGTCGGTTCAAGACGTTGAAATCATGACTCAGCGCCAGCCCCAGACCGGCGCCGTCCCGGCTAACCTTCAAACGATTGTTAAAGGGATTCAACAGCAGCCAATGCAAGCTGCTTGCGCCGTAATCCATGCCCCACAGAGGCAGGCTGAGGTTTTCCGAAGTGTTTAGCCCGTCGCCGGCGAAGCGCGGCAGGAAATCCAGCCACAACGGATCGCCGGCCGGCGCATAGCTGCCTTCGGCCAAGGGCAGCAACAAGCCGCGCCCCATCGCCGCCGCCGGCTGCCTCAGCAGCGGCACGGTTTCCGCTGCGCCGGTCCCGGCTTGAACCGTCAACGTCAGGTCCGGCCCGTCCAAGCGCGCGTTCAAACGATAACGATCGCGCTCCCAGGACCAGACGGCGCCGGCCGCGTCCGCGCTCAGGTTCTCCACCGCCCGCGCAGGGCCGCCCGTTGACACCGCCAGCGGCGGCTGTCCGGCCGGCGTCGCGGTCACTGCCAGGGTGGCCGGGTCCAGCGCCACCCGCCACTGGGCGTTTTCCAAGCGGATCTGCGCCCAAGCGCTCAAGGGCAGGCTCATCGCCGCCAGCGCCAGAACAAGGGAACGAGGGGATATCGGCATCGCGGGCACTCTCCATATTCGAATCAAGATGAAGAGATTAGAAAGGCAAAGGCCCTCGCGATTGTCAGGCCAATGTCAGGATTTCAACGCGGCCCGACCTGACGGTGCGCCACCCTCAGCACCAATTGACCGCGCGCCTCGACGCGTACCAAGGCCACGCTCTGCCATAGCTCGCCCCGGCCGGGCGGCCAGCGCAGCGCCTCGCCCAGTTCGCGCCGCCGCCACCAGACAAAACCGTAATCGCTGCGCCGCAGTAGCGATTGCTCCAGCCACGGCTGCGCGCAGGCCGCGCGCGGCGGCGGCAAACGCGATACCGCCAGCGGGCTGCGCGACAGCCAGTCCAGATTGGCCACCTCCGGCAAAGCCAGCTCGGCCTGCCATTGCCGGCCGCCGGCGCTAAGCTGCAAGCGGTAGGCTCCCGCCGCCAGCGGCCGGCTCAAATCCGCGCTTTCCAATCGAAAACCTTGGCCGTCCTCCCGCTCCAGCAAACCACCGCGCAACAGATCATGCCCGCGCGCGTCCAATAGCCGCGCGTCCTCCAGCGCGCCGCGCCCGCTCAACACTACCCGGTAGGCGCGCGCCAGCGGCATGTCGCGCTGCGCCAGCTCCAGCGTCAAACGCGGCAGCCAAGCCGGCAGCGTCAACGGCGCGTCCTTGCCGCAATGCTCGGCGCTCAGCGCCGCCAAAGCCTGTGTCCAGGCTTGCCGCTGCGCCTGGCTGCGCAGCGCCGGCCAGCTCTCGGACAGCGCGCGCCAGGCGGCGTCATCGTCCGCCCCCAACAAGGCTCGGTTCAAAACCGCCAGCGGATCGGCGCAGGCCGGCGCGGCCAGCGCCAGCCACAAGCACAATGCGCGCCGCATCAGGACTTCTCCAACCGATAGCCGACGCCGCGCACGGTTTCGATGGCGAGGCCGGGCAGTTTCTGCCGCAGTTGCAGGATATGAGTGTCCACGGTGCGAGTGGATGGGAAGTGCTCATAGCCCCAAACCTGGTTCAGCAATTCGTCGCGGCTCATCACCCGCCCGGCCATGCGCGCCAACAGCGCCAGCAGTTCAAACTCGGTGCGCGTCAAGGCCACTTCCCTTCCCTGCCAGTTCGCCGACTGCCGGGCAGGTTGCAAACTCAATGCTCCCAGGCTCAGGCTGCCGTCGCCCAAAGGCCGCAACTGGGCGCGAATCCGCGCCAGCAATTCCGCATGAGCGAAGGGCTTGCTCAGATAGTCCCGCGCCCCCGCCTCCAGCCCGGCCACCCGGTCGCCCACCTCCACCCGCGCCGTCAGGACGATCACAGGCAAGGCTTTCTGCGCCAGCCAGCCGGGCAAATGCCGCAGGCTGTCGCCGTCCGGCAAGCTGCGGTCCAGAATAACCAGATCGGCGCGCAGCCACTGCGCGGCCACCTCTTCCGCCCGCCCCAGCCACAGGCAGCGATAGCCGGCGTCTTCCAAAAAACGGCTCAGGCCATCTCCCAGCGTGGCGTCGTCTTCAATCAGCAGCAAGGTGTTCATAGAGGGAAATCCTGTTGCGACGCCCGTTTGGCGGGCAGTTGCAAGCTAAACCTCGTGGGCGGCCCCGACAGGCGCAGCCGCCCGCCCAACCGCGCCAGCACCCGCCTGACAATGGCCAGACCCAAGCCCATGCCCTCGCCGCCGCTGCCCCGCCGCGTCAGCCGGCGCAGCCGGTAATCCGCCAAACGGCCGCCGTCGCACACCGTCAGCGTCAAGCTGCGGCCGTCCCAATCCGCCAGCAATCGCCAGGGCGGCCGGCCATGCCGACGCGCGTTGACCAACAAATTGTTCAGGCACAAACCCAGCCAATACGCCGGCAGCAGCAGCATCGCGTCCTCGTTCAGGCAAAAAGCGGCCTGATGCCGCTCCGCGATTGCGTCCAGCCATTCCGCCAGCCGCACCGCTTGCCGCCGTTCGTCCAGCCTGTCTGCGGACAGATAATGACGGCTGGCTTCGGCCAACTGGCGCAGGCGGCTGACGCCGCCGGCCAAATGTCCAAAATGGTCTTGAGCGGAATCCGGCAAACGGTCGAAGTCCCGGCGCAGTCCCTCCACCACGCCGGCCAGGCCGGCGATAGGCGTTCGCAGCTCATGGGTCAGCATCTGCAAGGCGAAACGCCGCTCCCGCTCCAGACGCCGCCGCTGCCAAGCCAGCCAGCCGGCGCCGGCCAGCGCCAGCCCGGCCAACCCCGCCCACAAAGCCCGCCAAGGCATGGCCGACGCCGGCGTAGGATTCAGACACAAGCCGTCCAGACGCTCCGCGCAGGCGCCCTCGCCCGCAGACACCCTCACCCCGGCCGCTTCCGCTCGCTCCCGCCAGACAGCGGCCGGGTAAACCCGCCAGTAGCCGTCGCGCAGCCGCCACAAGGCGCCGTCCTGCCACAGCCAACGCGAGCCGGCCAGCAAAGCGTCCAGGTTATCGTCGGACAAAGCGCCCAAGCGCCCCAGCTCGTCGTCGCGCTCGCGCACATGCAGCCAGTCCGCCACCTCCGCCCTCGACCGGCCCTGCCGCCAATGCCCGGCGCTGCTGCCGCCCAAAGGGTGGACCGGATGCAGACGCAGCCAATCATCAGGCAAACGCCCGCCCGTACAGCGTCTGCGTTCAAAATCACGCCATAGCGCCGGCACGGAAGACAAATCCCCCTCGCAACCGCGTTCATGCGCCGCCAACTGCCGCAAGGCGCGCAGGCCGTAGCGGGACCAAGCCGGCTGCAACGACGCCGGATCGATCAGGCCCTCGTCCAGCGACTGGATCCGAGCCAGCGCCAAAGACCGCGCCGGCCCGGACGCCGCCAAGACGGCGTCCAGCCGTGACGACAAGTCCCCGGCCCAAGCCGCGTGGCAGATCAGCAGACAACAACACAGACGTAGCATCATGCGCCGCATTATACGGAAAACCCGCCGCCGCTCGGCTGACAGCTCGCCGCGAATCCGCTAGCATGCGTTTCCGGCTCATGACACAAGATCGGCATCCCCGTGAAAGCAGGCTTTTCCTTCTTCGCCACCCGGCGCTTCTTTCCGCTGTTCGGCACCCAGTTCCTAGGCGCGTTCAACGACAACCTGCTGAAAACCGCCATCGTGGTGCTGATCAGCTTTCACGGCCTCAGCCTGGCCGGCCTGCCGCCGGAACAGCTGGTCAACTTAGCTGCCGGCGTGTTCATCCTGCCCTTCTTCCTGTTTTCCGCCACCGCCGGCAAGTTATCCGAACGCTACGACAAAGCCGTCATCGCCCGTTGGATCAAGCTGGCCGAAATCGCCATCATGCTGTTGGCCGGCGTCGGCTTCTTCCTGCACTCCGCCGGCCTGTTGCTCGGCGCGCTGTTCCTGATGGGCGCCCACTCCGCTTTTTTCGGCCCGCTCAAATATTCGGTGCTGCCGCAATATCTGAAAGAACACGAATTGGTGGGCGGCAACGGCCTGATCGAGATGGGCACTTTTCTCGCCATCCTGATCGGCCAGATCGGCGGCAGCATGCTCACCACCGGCGGACCCTACCTGATCACCGCCACCTTGCTGGCCACCGCCATGCTCGGTTACGGCGCCAGCCGCGCTATGCCGCCGGCCCAGCCCGGCGCGCCGAAGCTTAAGCTTTCCTTCAATTTCCTCAAGGATTCCGTGCTGCTGATGCGCGACGCCTGGCGCATCCGCGACGTGCGCTGCGCCATCCTCGGCATTTCCTGGTTCTGGTTGATGGGCGCGGTCTACACCACCCAGCTGCCCACCTTCACCCGCCTGCATCTGGGCGGGGACGCCGGCGTCTACACGCTGCTGCTGGCGCTGTTCTCCATCGGCATCGGCCTGGGCTCGGTGGTCTGCGCCAAGTTGTCGCAGGGCAAGCTGCAACTGGGCATAGTGCTAGTGGGCAGCGTCGGCATGACACTGTTCGGCGGCGATCTAGCGCTGTCGGCCTTGCCTCACTATCGGGGCGAGCTGATCGGCCTCGCCGATTTCCTGGCTCGCGCCGGCAGTTGGCGCAATATGGTCGACGTGGCGCTGCTGGGCTTCTTCGGCGGTTTCTTCACCGTGCCGCTGTACACCTGGCTGCAAACCGCCAGCCCTGACGATTTCCGCTCTCAGGCCGTGGCCGCCAACAATATCGCCAACGGCTTCTACATGGTGGCCGCCGCCATCGGCAGCGCGCTGGCGCTGAAGCTGTACGACAGCATCGCCATCCTGCTGCTGGCCACCGCCGCGCTCAACATCCTGGCCACGCTGCATCTGCTGAGCGCCGCCCCGGTGATTTGGCGGCAGCGGCTGGACTGGCTGCGGGCGCTGCGCGGCTGATTAGAGAAAACCACGCGCCTCTGCCCCCTCTCGCTCAGCCTCGTTGGTCCCATGAAAAAACCGCCCCGATGCCTCGGGGCGGTTTCACAATACGCTAGGCTTTCATTGCGGCGCACAGTAAGTCGGCTCCGCGGGACAATAAGAGCGAGGAAGACAACGCCCATCCCAGCACCATCAACCCGATTCCCGCCACGCACAGCGCCATACGTTCATGGTTCATGCATTTCTCCAAATAGTCACCGGCGATCTTGCCTGGCTTGGGGAGATGCAGAACAAGCAGAGATAATCCACTGACCGGCTTCGAAGCGCAGCGGACGTTGCCCCACCACTATAACGATGGCCCAATAAAAAACCCGCCATGGCGGGGACCATGAGCGGGCTCGCGATACTGGATGCGGACCAAAGCCGGAGCATCCAGCGCGGCAAGTTTTAAGCGGGCCTCAGTCCCGCGCCAGCTTCGCCGCGGCGTCGCGCAGCGCGGTGCGCAGCCCTTCCTCTATCACCGGGTGGTAGAACGGCATGTCCAGCATCTGAGCGATCGTCAAGCCTTGCTGATGACTCCAGGCCAGCAAATGGGCCAGGTTCTCGGCGCGCGGGCCTATCATTTCCGCCCCCAGGAAGCGGCCGCTGGCGCGATCGGCGTAAACATGCAGCAAGCCTTGGTTAACGCCCATTACCCGGCTGCGGCCCTGATCTTCGAAGCTGACTTCGCCCACCACGAATTCGCCCTCCGGCAAATCGGCGAAGCGGCTGCCCACCATCATCATTTGCGGGTCGGAAAACACCACGGCGATGCTGGAGCGGCGCAGGCCGGGCTGTACCGCCGGATACAGCCCGGCATTGTCGCCGGCAATCTTGCCTTCGTCGGCGGCCTCGTGCAGCAGCGGCAGGATATTGTTGGCGTCGCCGGCGATGAACACCGGCGAGTTCCCGCACTGCAGCGTCCGCGGATCGAACTTGGGCACGCCGCCGGCATCCAGCTCCAGGCCGGCGTTTTCCAAAGCCAGACCGCGCACATTGGGAGCGCGGCCGGTGGCGGCCAGCACATAATCGAAACGCTCGCAGACCTCCTCGCCGTCCAGATTGACATAGCGGATCTGCGCCTTGCCGTCGGCCAAGCCCATTTCCAGCACCTTGGCGTCCGGGTCCAGGTAGAACTCCCGGCCCAGCGCCTGGCTGGCGTAGTTGCGCACCGCCGGATCGGACAGCGGGCCGACGCCGCCGCCGCGGCCGAACACGCGCACTTTGACGCCCAGCCGGGACAGCGCCTGCCCCAGTTCCAGGCCAATGACGCCGGGGCCGAACACCGCCACGCTTTCCGGCAGCGTTTCCCAGTCGAACACATCGTCGTTGATGATCAGCTTGTCGCCAAAGACCTGAAACGGCGGCGGGATCAAGGGTGAAGAACCGGTGGCGATCACCACGCGGCGCGCTTGCACCAGCGTGTGCTCGTCTACCTGCAAAGTGGTGTTGTCGATGAAGCACGCGTAACCGCGCAAGCGGTCTTGCGGCAGAATGCTTTCCACGCCATTGAGCACGAAGCCGACGAAACGGTCGCGCTCCCGCTTGACGCGCTCCATCACCTCGCGGCCGTCGATGCGCACTTCGCCATCGATATGCACGCCGAAGGGCGCGCTGTGGCGCGGCTGGTGCGCGGCCTCGGCGGCGGCGATCAGCAGCTTGGACGGCATGCAGCCGACGCGGGCGCAAGTGGTGCCGTAAGGACCGCCTTCAATCACCACGGCGCTGGCGCCGCGAGCCTTGGCGGCGCGGTAGGCTGCGAGGCCGGCGGTGCCGGCGCCGATCACGGCGACATCGATGTTCAAGGTATGCATTTCATTCCTTTCGGTATCGGGATACGGCACGGCACGCTGCGCATGCCGTCTCGTATCCCGGTAAAAAAAGGGCCGGACGGAGCATCCGGCCCGCAACAACTCCGGTGGCGTCAGGGCCCGAGCCACCGGGGACGAACACGGTTGAGGCTTACTTGGAGAAGTACTTTTCCACTTCGTCGGCGGAGCCGATCAGTTGGCCGTTGATGAACACCTGCGGCGCGGTCATCTTGCCGGCCACGGCGCCCAGCACCTTGCCGCGCACCTTGTTGTCCAGCGGCACTTCGACGAAGTCGTAGCCGTTTTCGCTCAGCACCGCCTTGGCGCGCGCGCAGTGCGGGCAACCCGTCTTGGAGAACACCACCACTTGGTCCGGCTTCTTGGCGCTGGGATTGACGTAGCCCAGCAGGGTGTCGGCGTCGGACACCTTGAACGGATCGCCCGGCTCTTGCGGCTCGATGAACATTTTGTCCACCACGCCGTCCTTCACCAACATGGAGTAGCGCCAGCTGCGCTTGCCAAAACCCAGGTCCTGCTTGTCCACCAGCATGCCCATGCCCGCGGTGAAATCGCCGTTGCCGTCCGGGATCATCACTAGGTTCTGTGCTTCCTGATCCTTGGCCCATTCGTTCATCACGAAGGTGTCGTTGACCGATACGCAGAGGATGGCGTCCACGCCGTTGGCGAAGAAGGCCGGCGCCAGCTCGTTGAAGCGCGGCAGGTGGGTGGAAGAACATGTGGGGGTGAACGCGCCCGGCAGCGAGAACACCGCTACGGTTTTGCCATCGAACAGTTCGGCGGTGCTGACATCTTTCCACTCGTTATTGTCACGAACACGGAAAGTGACATTCGGTACGCGTTGGCCTTCACGGTTTTGCAACATGGCGAGACTCCTTGTTTGGATTGGCTGACAGGTTTAATAAATCGATGGGTGCATTTTGATAGCTGAGAGCAAATTCGTCTAATTGATTGTGGCAAGGCTGATGATTTGCTTTTTTAATCGACAAGCAAGCGGCCGCACTAACCGTTAAAATTGCATAAACAAACCAACAATCAGGCCAACGCGGTGAAGATTCTGATTCTCGGCGGCGGACAGGTCGGCGCCAATGTGGCGGAGAACCTGCTTTCGGAAAACAACGACATCACGGTAGTGGATCAAAATGCCGCGCGGCTCAAACAGCTGCAGGACAGGCTGGACATCCGCACCGTGACCGGCAACGCCGCACACCCTCAGGTGCTGGCCGAGGCCGGCGCGGCGGACAGCGACATGGTGCTGGCGCTGACCCGCGACGACGAAACCAATCTGGTGGCCTGCAAAATGGCCGAGGCCTGTTTCAACATCCCCACCCGCATCGCCCGCATCCGCTCCAGCGACTATCTGGCGTCCAAGCACGGCGATCCGCTCGCCCACTTCGGCATCGAATCCGCCATCTGTCCGGAACAGATCGTCACCGACCACATCTATCAGCTGTTCGCCTACCCCGGCGCGCTGCAAGTATTGGACTTCGCCGACGGCAAACTACAGCTGGTGGTGTCCCGCGCCCATTCCGGCGGCCAGCTGCTGGGCATGCCGCTGCGCCATATCCGCGAGCACATGCCGGACGCGGATTGCCGCGTTTGCGCCGTCCACCGCCGGGACAAGCTGCTGGTACCGGACGGCGACACCGTGCTGGAGGAAGGCGACGAGGTCTTCTTCGTCGCCGCGCGCGAGCACGTGCAAGCCATGCTGAAGGAACTGCGCTTCAGCGAGCGACCCTTGCGACGCATCATGATCGCCGGCGGCGGCAACATCGGCTACCGGCTGGCCAAGCTGCTGGAGAACGATTTCAGCGTCAAAGTGATAGAAGCGCGGCCGGAACGCGCGCAATGGCTGGCGGAACGGCTGGAACACGCGCTGGTGCTGCGCGGCGAGGCCACCGACGAAGAGCTGCTGGACGCCGAGAACGTGGACGAGATGGACGTGTTCTGCGCGCTGACCAACGACGACGAAGACAACATCATGTCCACCCTGCTGGCCAAGCGCATGGGCGCGCGCCGGGTGGTGGCCCTGGTCAACCGCACCAGCTATGTGGACCTGCTGGAAGGCCACCGCATCGACATCGTGATTTCGCCCCACCTGTCCACCATAGGCTCCATCCTGGCCCATATCCGCCAGGGCGACGTGGAGGCGGTGCACCCGCTGCGCCGCGGCGCGTCCGAGGCGATGGAGGTCATCATCCACGGCGACGCGCAACAATCAAGGCTGACCGGCCGCCGCATCGATCAAATCGACATGCCCCACGGCAGCCACATCGTCGCGGCCATCCGCGGCGAACAGGTGCTGATGGCGCATCACGATATGACGGTGGAAAACGGCGACCATCTGATCATCTTCCTGTCGCGCCGCCGGGTGATCCGCCAGGTGGAAAAACTCATTCAGGTCAAACTGGGCTTTCTGTGACCATGCACCTCACCGGCTTGCACCACGTGGCGATCATCGCCTCAGACTACGCCCGCTCGCGCGACTTCTACCACCGCATCCTGGGCCTGCCGGTGCTGGCCGAGCACTGGCGCGCGGAGCGCCAATCCTGGAAGCTGGACCTGGCGATCCCGGGCGGCGGCCAGCTGGAGCTTTTCAGCTTTCCGTCTCCGCCGCCGCGCCCCACGCGGCCCGAAGCCTGCGGCCTGCGCCACCTGGCCTTCGCCTGCTCCGACATCGCCTCCTGCCGCCAAAATCTCTTGGCCGAAGGGGTGGCGGTGGAGGACATCCGCGTGGACGAATACACCGGCGCTCGCTTTTTCTTCTGCGCCGATCCGGACGGCTTGCCGCTCGAGTTTTACCAGCCGCGGAACTGAGACATGCGCAAGATACTCGCCATCCTCTACGTGCTGTCCAAGCTGATCATGCTGTTTTCCTGCACCTTCCTCGCGCCGGCGCTAGTCTCCATCCTGTACCGCGACGGCGCGCTGGACACCTTCGTCACCGCGGCCATCGCCGGGCTGGCCATCGGCCTCTCGCTGTGGTCCGCCACCCGGCGCTACCAGCGCGAACTGAAGCCGCGTGACGGCTTCATCCTGGTCACCACTCTGTGGGTGGGCTTCGCCATCACCGCCTCCTTCCCCTTCATGCTGGCGCGGCCGGACATGCCCTTCAGCCACGCCTTCTTCGAGGCGATGTCCGGCCTCACCACCACCGGCTCCACGGTAATCAGCGGACTGGACACCCTGCCGGCCTCGCTCAACTTCTGGCGCCATTTCCTCAACTGGATGGGCGGCATGGGCATCATCGTGCTGGCGGTGGCGATACTGCCCATCCTCGGCATCGGCGGCATGCAGTTGTACAAGGCGGAAACGCCGGGGCCGATGAAGGACAGCAAGCTGGCGCCGCGCATCACCGAAACTGCCAAGAACCTGTGGCTGGTCTACAGCGGCTGGACGCTGGCGGTGGCGCTGGCGCTGAAGGCCGCCGGCCTGAGTTGGCTGGACGCGGTGTGCCACGCCTTCGCCGCGCTGTCCTTGGGCGGCTTTTCCACCCACGACAACAGCGTGGGCGCCTTCGATTCGCTGCCGGTGGAACTGATCCTGAGCTTCGGCATGATCGTCGGCGCGATGAACTTCGCCACCCACTTCCTGGCGCTGCGCCAGCGCTCGCTGCGCGCCTATCTGCGCGACCCGGAAGCTAAGGCCATGTTGTGGCTGCTGCTGGGCAGCATTCTGGCGATGAGCGCCTATCTGTGGGCCCACCACGTCTACGACTTCCCCACCGCGCTGCGCCACGTCAGCTTCAATCTGATCTCCATCGCCACTGATAGCGGCTTCGCCAGCGTGGACTACGCGCGCTGGCCCATCTTCGTACCCTTGTGGATGCTGTTCCTGTCTAGCATCACCGCCTGCTCCGGCTCCACCGGGGGCGGCATCAAGATGGTGCGCACCCTGATGCTGAGCAAGCAGAGCGTCAACGAGATGACGCGGCTACTGCACCCGGCGGCGGTGCGACCGGTGAAAATCGGCGGCAAAGTGGTGCCGCAAGACGTCATGCTGTCGGTAATGGGCTTCATATTTGTCTACTGCATGTGCATAGTGATATTAAGCTTCGCGCTGATCGCCAGCGGCCTGGATTTTCTCAGCGCCTTCACCGCGGTGATCGCCTCGATCAACAACGCCGGCCCCGGGCTCGGCGTGGTCGGCCCGGCGTCGAACTATGCGTCGCTGTCCGACTTTCAAATATGGATTTGCAGCCTGGCCATGCTCTTGGGCCGGCTGGAAGTATTTACCCTGCTGATCCTGTTCACGCCGGCCTTCTGGCGCAAATAGGACGCGAAGAATTTACCCGCCGCGCGCGGGTCTGAACCAAAGCGGCGCCCAGCGCCGGATAATAAAGACGAAACCGGATCATGAACCCTATGACATTCACCGCCCCAAGCCGCATGCTCGCCCTCAGCCTGGCGCTGACGGCCGCCCTGCCCGCCTTCGCCGGCGCAGACGATGAACTGATCGCCGCCCGCGACGCCTTTCGCGGCAACAAGCTGGGACAGCTGGCCAGCCTGGCGGGCGGCATGCCGTCCAACTACCCGCTGAAGGACTACCCGGCCTACTGGCTGGCGCTCAAGGCGCTGGACGGCGACGACGACGGCCCGGCCCAAAACTTTCTGGCCCGCGTGGACGAAGGCCTGATGCCAGAGCGCGTGCGCAACGAATGGCTGAAAAAACTGGCGGCACGCGAAAGCTGGAGCCGCTTCGCCGCGGAATGGAAAAAACTGCCGCCAGAAGGCCGCGACGAAGAATCCAGCTGTTACGGCCAGCTCAACGAACTCAATCAGGGCAAGGCGCCCGCCGATCTGGACCGCTTCCTGGAAAGCCGGCCGCTGCCGGAGGGCTGCAACCGCTTGATCGCCGAGGCCGCGCGGCGCGGCGTCCTGAAACACAACTGGCTGTGGCAACGCGCCCGCCTGCTCCTGGCCGGCAACTACCTGAGCCAGGCGCGCCAACTGGCCGCCAACACCGGCCTGCCGCTGGACAACGCCGCGCTCAGCAAGCCGGCCAACGCCGATCTGTCCACCCCGGGCGGCCAGGAAGCGGCCGTCTACGACATCGTGATCAAGGGCAAGACCAATATCAGCAACGGCCTGGGCAAGCTGCTCGAACACGAAAAAACCTTAAGCAAGGAGCGCGCCGGCTTCGCCTGGGGCCAGTTGGCGCTGCTGTCCGCACGCAAACAGCAGGCGACGCAAGCGCTGCAGTGGTTCGACAAGGCCGACGCCGACCAGCTGACCGCCGAGCAATGGGAATGGTGGGCGCGCTCGGCGCTGCGCCTGGAGCAATGGACCCAGCTGGAGAAAATCATCCGCACCATGCCTGTCACCGTCAGCGCCAAACCGGCCTGGCGCTACTGGCGCGGCCGCTCGCTGCAACAGCTGGGCCGGCAGAACGAGGCGACGCCGCTGTTCAGCCAGGCCAGCATCGGCCACAACTACTACGCGCTGTTGTCGCTGGAAGAACTGGGCAACAGCCTGTCCACCCCGGCCAGCAAGAGCGGCCCCAGCAAGGACGACATCAAACAGATGAGCGAGGAGCCGGCGGTCAAACGCGCGCTGGCGCTGCTGGAGCTGGCCGAACGCCACGTCAAGCCCGAGTTCCGCGCCGACGCGCAGCGCGAATGGCGCTGGGCGATGCGCAACCGCAGCGACATCGAACTGCTGGCCGCCGCCGAAGTGGGCCGCCGCGCCAGCTTCTACGACATGGCCATCTACAGCGCCGAACGCACCAAGGAAGAACACGATTACTCCTTGCGCTACCTGACGCCCTACCGCGACGTCACCCAGCGCTACGCCAAGCAACTGGACATCGACGACGCCTGGGTCTACGGCCTGATCCGCCAGGAAAGCCGCTTCATCACCATGGCGCGCTCCGGCGTCGGCGCTTCCGGCCTGATGCAGCTGATGCCGGCCACCGCCAAATGGGTGGCCAAGAAAATCGGCCTGGGCCAGTACGCCGTCAACGACATCGAGACCAATGTGCAGCTGGGCACCTGGTATCTGCGCTATGTGCTGGACAGCCTGTCCAGCAACGAAGTGATGGCCACCGCCGCCTACAACGCCGGCCCCGGCCGCGCGCGCACCTGGCAAGCCGACCGCACGCTGGACGGCACCATCTACGCGGAAACCATCCCCTTCACCGAGACCCGCGACTACGTGCAGAAAGTGATGGCCAACGCCGCTTACTACTCCAGCACCTTCGGCCACGCCAACATCTCCTTGAAGAACCGCATGGGCGTGGTGCCGGCGCGCTGAACCTCCGCTTGGTCCCCCTACGGCGGACCAAGCCCTCTCCCACAAGTACCATAAGAAAGGGACCTCACTCATGACTTATCAACGCATCTGCGTCATCGGCGGCAGCGGTTTCATCGGCAGCTACATCGCGGAACGCCTGACCGAACAAGGCTGCCAACTGACTATCGCCACCCGACGGCGCGAACGCGCCAAGGCCTCGCTGCTGGTGCTGCCCGGCGCGCAGCTGGTGGAAGCGGACATTCACCGCCCGGAGGCGCTGAAACAATTGATTTCCGGCCACGACGCGGTAATCAATATGGTGGGCATCCTGCACGGCAACGCCGCGCAGTTCGACAAGGCCCACGTGCAGTTGAGCGAAAAAGTCATCGCGGCCTGCCAAAGCCTGGGCGTGCGCCGGCTGATCCACATCAGCGCGCTGGGCGCCGACGAACGCGGCCCCAGCCTGTACCAGCAAAGCAAGGGCCGCGCCGAAGCGCGCGTGCGCGAGAGCGGCCTGGAATGGACCATACTGCGGCCGTCGGTGGTATTCGGCCACGGCGACAGCTTCCTCAATATGTTCGCCAGCCTGCTGCGCAAAGCCCCCTTGCTGCCGCTGGCCGGCGCGCATACGCGCTTCGCGCCGATCTGGGCCGGCGACGTGGCCCGCGCGGTGGCGGCCAGCCTGTCGCGCCGCGCCGCCATTGGCCAGAGCCTGGACTTGGCCGGCCCCGGCGTCTACACGCTGGCCGAACTGGTGAGCCTGGTGGGCCGCCGCATCGGCAAGCCGCGGCCGGTGATCGCGCTGCCGCAAAGCCTGGCCATGCTGCAGGCCGCGTTAATGGAATGCCTGCCCGGACCTACGCTGATCAGCCGCGACAATGTGCGTTCGCTAAGCGTGGACAACATCAGCGACCAACCCTTCCCCTCCGCGTTGCTGGGCTTCAGCCCCACCGCGCTGGAAGCTTTGGCGCCGGGCTTGCTGGGCAGCGACGAATTCAATCTGCAGATGTCCGCCTACCGCCGCCAGATTGCGCGCTGAACGGAAAGAATCGATGCAATGCTATATCGTCGGCGGCGCCGTGCGCGACCGCCTGCTGAAACTGCCGGTAAAAGACCGCGATTGGGTGGTGGTGGGCGCCAGTCCGCAAGAGATGCTGGCGCAGGGCTACAAACCGGTGGGCAAGGACTTCCCGGTGTTTCTGCACCCGGACACCCATGAGGAATACGCGTTGGCGCGCACCGAGCGCAAAACCGGCAAGGGCTACCACGGCTTCGCCGTCTACGCCGCGCCGGACGTGACGCTGGAGCAGGACCTGGCGCGGCGCGACCTGACCATCAACGCCATCGCCGAGGCGGCTGACGGCAGCCTGATCGACCCCTACCACGGCCGGCGCGACCTCGAGGCCGGCGTCCTGCGCCATGTCAGCCCCGCCTTCGCCGAAGACCCGGTGCGCATTTTACGGCTGGCGCGCTTCGCCGCCCGTTTCGGCTTCGCCGTGGCCGACGACACCATGGCGCTGATGCGGCAAATGGTAGCGGACGGCGAAGCCGATGCGCTGGTGGCGGAGCGGGTATGGCAGGAATTGGCTAAGGGTTTGATGGAGGAGCGGCCGTCGCGCATGTTCCTGACCCTGCGCGCCTGCGGCGCCCTCGCCCGCGTGCTGCCGGAGCTGGACGCGCTGTTCGGCGTGCCGCAGCGCGCCGACCATCACCCGGAAATCGACACCGGCGACCACGTGATGCGGGTGCTGGACTACGCCTCCGCCGAGGGCCTGCCGCTGGCGGCGCGCTTCGCGGCACTAACCCACGACCTGGGCAAGGCGCTGACGCCGACGGAGGTGCTGCCGCGCCACATCGGCCATGAAACCGCCGGCGAAGCGCCGCTGCTGGCCTTATGCCAGCGCTTGCGCGTACCGGCGGACTGCCGCGACCTGGCGCGCATCACGCTATTGAGCCATACCAAAGTACACTGTGCTTTCGAATTAAAGCCAAGCACAATATTGCGATTGTTCAAGCAAACCGACGCCTTGCGGCGGCCGGAGCGCTTCTTGCTGATGCTGGACGCCTGCCGCGCGGATGCGCGCGGTCGCTTGGGTTTTCACGACCGGCCCTATCCGCAGGCGGACTACCTGTCCGCGCTGCTGGACGCGGCGCTGGCGGTGGACGCCGGCGGCATTGCCAGCCAGTGGGAAGACAAGCGCACCCTTCCGGAAGCGATAGACCGCGCCCGGACCCGCGCCATCGCCGTCCGCAAGGAGCAACTGGAGACGCACTGACATGGCTGCGATCTATCGCCTGCCGTCCACGCTGATGCGCGGCGGCACCAGCAAGGGTCTGTTCATCCGCGCCGACGCGCTGCCCGAGGACACCTCCTCTTGGGAACGCATGTTGTTGCGCGCCATCGGCAGCCCGGACCCGCACGGCAAGCAGATAGACGGCCTGGGCACCGGACGGGCCAGCACCAGCAAGGTGATGATCCTCAGCCCGTCGCGGCGCGAAGACTGCGACGTCGATTGCCTGTTCGGCCATGTGTCGATAGAGCACGCCTTGATAGACTGGTCCGGCAACTGCGGCAACCTCAGCGCCGCGGTGCCGCTGTTCGCGGTGATGGAAAAACTGGTGGAGCCGCGCGACGGCGTGGCCTCCATCGGCATCTGGCAGGCCAATGTCGGCAAGCGCATCATCGCGGAACTGGAAATCATGCATGGTCA
This sequence comes from Chromobacterium haemolyticum, assembly GCF_002081825.1. Taxonomy (GTDB): domain Bacteria; phylum Pseudomonadota; class Gammaproteobacteria; order Burkholderiales; family Chromobacteriaceae; genus Chromobacterium; species Chromobacterium fluminis. The sequence continues at coordinate 23,678 of NZ_MUKU01000019.1, forward strand.
GCCCGTCTGGCAGGGCGACTACCGCATCGACGGCGTCGCCTTTCCCGGCGCGCCGATCCGGCTGCGCTTCCTGGACCCGGCCGGCGGCAGTTCCGGCGAACTCTACCCCACCGGCAAGCTGGTGGACGAACTGGCGCTGCCGGACGGCAGCCGAGTGGAAGCCACCCTGGTGGACGCCGGCAACCCCACAGTATTCGTCCGGGCCCGGGATTTCGGTCTCAAGGGCGACGAGGAAATGGCGGCCCTGCAGGAAACCGCGCGCCACCGGCTGGAATGGGCGCGGGAAATCGCCGCCGTGGTCATGGGCTTGGCGCCCGACATCTTCGCCGCCCGACGCGAACGGCCGGGCTCGCCCCGAATCAGCCTGCTGTCGGAAAGCCGGGACGAGGATTGCCAGATCAACGCCCGCATCCTGACCTCCGGCCGCTCGCTGCACCACGCCTTCACCGGCACCGGCGCCATCGCGCTGGCTTGCGCCTGCGCCACCGAGGGCACGCTGCCGCAGCAAGTGGCCGGCGCGCCGGTGCGCGGCATGCCGCTGACCTTCAGCCACGCCAGCGGCAAGCAAACCGTGGAAGCGGTGCTGGGCCATTCCGCCGAATACGGTTGGACCATCAGCGAAGTGGTGATGACCCGCACCGCCAGGCCGCTGATGCGCGGCGAAGTTTACATCCCAATAGACTAGCGGCTTGCGGCGTCAAGGCAACGTGGGCTGCGCGGCCTGCTGTTGACGCAACTGCGCCGCCAGCTCGTTCAAATCTTCGGAACCCAGCGCCTGGCTCGCCTGATGCACGCCCAGGGCCGCCGCGCCCGCCAGAGCGACGAACACCAACAACCGTTGCAGCGGACGCCGCTTCAAGCGCTCCGACCAGCCCAGCGCGCCCAGCGGCAGACCGGCCAGGAGGCCACCGACATGGCAAGCCTGGTCAACGCCGGACACCATGAAGCCCATGCCCAGGTTCAACAACACCACTTGCGCCAGGGCCTTGCCCTGCGAACCGCCCATGTCGGCGTCGCTGAGGCCGGCCACGCACAGCGCTCCGGCCCGGACGCGCCCACGCTGGCCACCAGGCGGATGCTGCTCTGCATCAGCAGATTGGTCACCGGATGCGTGCCGTACCACCAAGCGCTGACCAGGCCCGCCACCAGGCCGGCGGAGAGATAAATGGCCAGGAAACCGACGCCGCCAAAGCGCTTTTGCGCCAAGGGTCCGATCAGCAGCAACATATACATATTGAGCAGCAAATGCATGGCGCCGCCATGCACGAACATGCTGCTCAACAGCCGCCAGCTGTCGCCGCCCAGGGTGAACGGCGCCAGATTGGCGCCCCAACTCACCAGCTGCTCGGGATCGGGCTCGGTCCAAGAAACGCCCGAGGCGCCCATCCAGACATAAACAATCAGATTGGCGAGCACCAGACCGATGGTGGCCCACTGCTGCCACAGAAAAGAAGAAAGCCCGCCGAAGCGGGAGGAGGGAGAGTCGAGCGCGGCTTCATTCATATGGTCTGGCTTCCTTTGCTTCAATTTGCCGTCTAAATATCTCCGGCGCATGATAAAGCAAACCAGCCAAAATAAAAACCAATCGCTACTCAATATTCATACTCAAAGACTCAAGCCATTGCCTCGCCGCGCAGCAACTCCCGCTCTACCTGCCGCAGCATGCGTCGGCGGATCAGGCCGCTGACCGGACGAATCAGATACCAGTACGGGGCGAAACGCCAACGGGTTGCCGCATCGGGACAATGCACGCGGGTCTGAGTCGATAGGCGAACGCCCTCGGCGACGGTTTCGCAATGGAAACTCAACAGCAGCCGGGCCACGCCCGGCTCATGCAAAGCCATGAAATCCTCAAGGCCGCCGATCTCGCGCAGGCCGAAGTCCGCGCGCCAGAAAGCGCCCGCCAGGCCCAAGGTCAATTCGCTATCGCCGTCGCGCGCCAGCGGCGTGAAACTGTGCATGCCGAACGGCGGGCGATTGCCGGGCAAAGCGCCGCTCAGACGGCCGGGCAGTTCACGCAGCGCCATGAAACGCCGCGCCCAGGGATCGTCCGCCGGCGCGATGCGCTGCACCGCGTCCAGCGCCGAGGCCGCATCCGCGGCCAGAATGCGGGAATGCGTCTCGACAAACTGATAGCTGGGCAGAATACGTTCCGCCAACGCAAAGCGCTCCATTCGTTCCTCTCCGTCTCTGGCGGCGGGCGGCGCGACTCAACCGGCCGCCGCCTCCAGCTGCCTCACCCGCTCGAACAAACACACCGTCGCCGCCATCGCCACATTCAGCGATTCCGCATGGCCCGGCATCGGAATCCTCACCCGCGCATCGGCCAGGGCCAGCGCCTCGGCGCTGACGCCGGCGCCCTCGTTGCCAAACACGAAAGCCACCGGCCCGCGCAAATCCTGCGCGTACAGCGAGGTGGAGCCCTCCAGATGAGTCACTAGCTTGCGGCCGTCGTAGCTCGCCAGCTCCGCGCACAAATCGACTTGTTCATGGATGTTCAACACGAAGTGCGCGCCCATGCCGGCGCGAAGCACCTTGGGCGAATACACATCGACGCAGCCCTTGGAGAGCGCCACATCGCGGACCCCCGCCGCGGCCGCGCAGCGCAAGATGGTGCCCAGATTGCCCGGATCCTGTATATCCTCCAGCATCACCCGGGACGCGCCCGCCGGGCTGGGGCGCGGCTGCGGCCGTGGGCACAAGGCCAGCAATTCCCCGGCGCTAGCCAGTGCCGTGGCCTTGGCGAGCACGGTTTCCGGCACCGTGATCACGACAGTCGGCGCGCTCAGGCGCCGCAACAAGGCTTGCACCTCCGGATGCGCTGCCGCCGCCTCGTTGAGATACACCCGCTCGGGCACGATGCCGGCGTCCAGACAGGACTCGGTCAGATGAATGCCCTCCAGCAACATCGCTTGTTGCTTGCGGCGTTCGCGCGGGCTCTGCGCCAAGCGCGCCAATTGCTTGATTTCGTCGTTATGGGCGGAGGTGATGGTTTTGCTGATGTACGACATGTGTCCTATTGCGGCAGCAGGGTCAGGCGCGCCACTAAATCCTTGAATCGGTGATAACTGTCCTCGTCGATCGCTTGGCCGCTATGGCCGTTGTCGACATAGAACACGCCGGACAGCGCGTGCCCGACAAACAGGGTGATCAGGGCGAATTCATTGTCCCCGACATGCTCGAAAAACAGATCTTCGTAGCGCCGCTCCAACTGCTGGCGTACCGAGGCCGGCGCGTGAAAACTTTGCGGCTTGCTGGTCAACACCGCGAAGAAGGAGCCCGGCTCCAGCCCCAAGGACAGCTTGCGCAACGGGTGGCTATCGCCCAAGCCCAACTGATAACGCAGTTTCAACGCATGCGCGTCCTGATCATAGCGGTAATACAGTACCCGCTCGAACTTGAGGTCGTTGGCCAGGTGGCGGATGGATTCGCGTATCGCCTTCTCCATCTGCTCGACATCGCTCAAAGCGGCGGTTTTCTGCAAACTCGGGCGCTTATACTCGCCTTCCAGCATCAACAGGCTGCGCACCGGGTACGTATAACCCACCGCCCTGGGGTGGCGCGCCACCGACAAAGCCGCGTGCACCACCGCCTGATGCGCCAGATACGGCGCGCAGCCTATCAGCTTGGCCGCGGCCTCCACCCCCACCTGCCAGGTGCTGCGCCAAGTGCCCTGCTCCAAAGAGTTGGCGGTGGCCATCGCCAGGCGCAGCAACTGGCGGCGCTTGGTCGGGCTGCCCGGCCCCAGCAAGGCGTTCAGGCCGGTCGGCAAAGGCATCAGCTTGATGAATTGCTCCAGCACCTGAGCGTAATCGCAATCGAAGGCGTTGGACATTTCCTGCAGCAGCGGGCGGTCCGGCAACTGATTGCGCTGCATCATGAACAAGCAGGCGGGCAGATTGTACAGCAAGGCGGCCACGAAACAGTCCTCCACCTTGTGATCGCCCTGCAAAGAGAGCCACTCCTTGATCAGCAAGGCCGCCACCCGGGAGCGGCCCAGCCAATCCTCCACGGCCTCCAACACCTCCACGTCCAGCTTGTCCGGCACCGCTTCCAGCGCCGCGACACGGCCAAAGCGGTTGGTGACCGCCTCCAGCCCCATCAGCAGCAGCGTCTGCTCCACCGAGGGGATGCTCTCATTGCGTTGCAAGGCGCGCGAACCGCCCACCACCCGAACCAAGTCCAACAGCAGGAAGGGATCGGACAAACAGAGATTGGCGAGGTCGGTGAAATTGATCAGATCGCTGTGGCGAGCGCAGATGTCCTTCAGCTCGCCCAGCGTATTGGGCAGAATCGGCCAGCGCCGTTCGGCGATGGACTTGATCCAGTTAGCAAGCTCCATGAGGGTGGCGCCAGATCAGTAGTTCGGTTTGCAAAGCGCCTCCCAGCGGGATGCGTTCATCGGGTTCGACATCGGGAACGGCGAAAGTATTGCTGACCAGCAGGCTGCCGGGCCGTCCCTCAGCCACAAACTTGCGCCAGACGCGCGCCATCGGCTCCGGGGACAGAAACACATAGACCGCATCGTACTCTCCCCACGGCTCCCGCCAAAAACTGCGGCAGGAGAACTCCAACCGCCGCGGCCGCCGGGCCAACCACCAGCGCGCGCGGGCCAACAGCCAACTGCCCCAGGCGCTTTCCAGCGCCCTCACCCGGAGATCCGGCCGCAACCGGCACAGCCAGACCGCCAGCCTGCCATCGCCGCAGCCGGCTTCCAGCAAGGCGGCCCGCCCCGGCAGGAGCTCGGCCAGGCGCTCCGCCGCCTGGGCCGAGGAGCGATACAAGGGCACACGCTCCAGCACGGCGTTGCGGCCCAGCGCGAAAGTCAGCGCCAACCCCAGCAAATACACCCAGGACGGCAAGGCCGCCTGATGCATCAAGGCCAGCGCGGGCACAAACAAGCCGTGCAGCAAGCGCTGCCAGCCGGGCAAACGCATGAAAATGGCCAAGGCCGCCGCGCACAGGCCTTGCAGGATCGCCCAACCCAGGGGCTGGGCGGCGGGCGCGACAAAAAACATCGCCGCCAACGCAGCCAGCAGTTGCAGGCCAAGATGACGCAAGCGGCTCAACAAGGCAACGCTCGCATCAGGATTATTTGGCCGGCGTTTCCGCCGGCGCGGCGGCTGGCTCGGCCCCGCTTTCCGCGGGCCCGCCGATCACTTCCTGGTTCATCTGCGGCTTGTAGCCGTCGTTGAGGATATTGCTCTCCGCTTCCTTGTTCAGCACCACAATGGCGATGCGCCGGTTTTCCGGGCTGAACACATTGGTCTTGACCAGCGGGTTGGCCGAAGACAGGCCCACCACGCGCAACACTTTGTTGTCCTGCAGGCCGCCGGCCACCAGTTCGCGCCGCGCCGCGTTGGCCCGGTCCGCGGACAGCTCCCAGTTGCTGTAACCGCCCTGGCCGCTGCCAAAGGGCTTGGCGTCGGTATGGCCGGAGATGCTGATCTTGTTCGGCATCATGTTCAACTCTTTAGCCAGTTGCTGCAGCAACACGCGAGTATGCGGCAGCATGCGCGAGCTGCCAGAGTCGAACATCGAGCGGTTCTGCTCATCGACGATCTGGATCTTCAACCCGTCCGGTGTGATCTCCAGCTTGAGTTGATTCTTGTACTCCTTGAGCAGTTCGCTGTGATCCACCGTGCTCTGGATCTTGTTCTGCAACTGCTCCATCGCCACTTTTTCCTGCTGCTTGCGCATGATCTCGTCCTGCGGCGAGCCCGACTTGTTGACCTGGCCGGTCTGCTTGGTCAAATCGTTGCCGCCGCCCTTGATCACGGAGGTGGCGTCGCCGGCGCCTGCGCCGCCGGACAGCGCCACTTTCAGCGGCGTCTTGAAGTATTCGGCGATGCCGTTCAGCGTGCCCTGCGAGGCAGAACCCAGCAGCCACATCAGCAGGAAGAAGGCCATCATCGCGGTCACGAAGTCGGCGTAGGCAATCTTCCAGGCCCCGCCATGGTGGCCGTGGCCGCCCTTCTTGATGCGTTTGACGATAATGGGCCGTTGCGATTCGTCAGCCATGATCGCTCCCCCCGCTTATTTCTTCGCCTGTTTCACGTGATCTTCCAGTTCCTTGAAGGACGGACGATCATGCGAAGCCAAGACTTTGCGGCCAAACTCCACCGCCACTTGCGGCGCATAGCCGTTGAGGCTGGCCAGAATGGTGACCTTGATGGTCTGGTACACCCGGGTGCCGTCACCCAGCTTGTGCTCCAGAATGGTGGCCAGCGGGCCGACAAAGCCGTAAGCCAGCAAGATACCGAGGAAGGTGCCCACCAGCGCGTGGGCGATCAGCATCCCCAGTTCGGACGGCGGCGCGCCCACAGACTCCATAGTGTGCACCACCCCCATGACCGCCGCCACGATACCAAAGGCCGGCAGGCCGTCGGCCAGGCCTTTAACCGCGTTGACGGGCACTTCGCCTTCGTGATGGTGGGTTTCGATCTCCACATCCATCAGGTTCTCGATTTCGAAGGCGTTGAGGTTGCCGCCCACCATCAGGCGCAGGTAATCGCAGATGAACTCCACGACATGGTGGTCGTGCAGAACAGTGGTGTATTTGGAAAAGACAGGACTAGCTTCCGGATTCTCGACGTCGGCCTCGATGGACATCAGGCCTTCCTTGCGCACCTTGGTCAGAATCTCGAACAGCAGCGAGAACAGTTCCATGTAGAAGGCCTTGCCATAAGGCGTGCCCTTGAACACGGTGGGGAAGGCCTTCATCGTCGCCTTCAGCGGCGCGCCGCCGTTGGCCACCACGAAAGCGCCGAGCGCGGCGCCCGCGATCATCACCACCTCCAGCGGCTGCATCAACGCGGCGAGATGGCCCCCCGCAGCGACGAATCCCCCCAGCACGGAGCCAAGAATTATGAGGTACCCGATTCCGACGAACATGCGTCAAGTCCTGTCTTTGTGATTTTTCGGATCGCTGCGATTTCCATTACAGCACGACTTTTATTCTATTCATAATAGAAAAAGCGGATTGAATTGTATCAACCCGCTTTCCCAGCTGCAAAAAACATGGAAGGTGATATTCACTAGCGCTGAAAAATGACGAAACCAAGTCGAGACACCGCCTTTAAACCACTAAGACAAAGTCATTTTCAGGCAAGCGCCCGCCAAGCGCCGCAAGAAAAAAGCCGGAGCTTACCGCTCCGGCTTGATCCCAGCGCATGCGCGACCCCGGCTCAGACAAGGCCGCTGTCCTTCAATTTGCGCTCGAACGTCTCCATGCAACGCGCGGCCACGCCCAGCATTTCATCGATTTCAGCCTTGCTGATCACCAGCGGCGGCGCGGACACGATGTGGTCGCCGCAGGCGCGCATGATCAGGTTGTTGCTGAAGAAGATGTCGCGGCACATCAGGCCGACGTCGCCGAACTCCGGGAACAGCTCGCGCTTGCTCTTGTCCTTGACCAGGGTGAACGCCTGGATCAGGCCGACGCCGCGCACATCGTCCACGTGCTCGAACTGGCTGAAGGTCTCGCGCCAGCGCTTCTGCATATAGGGACCGGTTTCGTTCTTGACGCGGTCGATGATGCCTTCGTCGCGCAGGAGTTCGATATTGACGCGCGCCACCGCGCTGGCCACCGGGTGGCCGGAGTAGGTGAAGCCGTGGTTGAAATCGCCGCCGGCGATCAGGCCCTGGGCCACGCGTTCGCCCACAAAGACCGCGCCGATGGGCAGATAGCCGGAGGACAGGCCTTTGGCGGTGGTGAAGATGTCCGGACGGAAGCCGAAGTGCTCGAAGCCGAACCACTCGCCGGTGCGGCCAAAGCCGCAGATCACTTCATCGGCCACCAGCAGCACATCGTATTTGCGGCAGATGCGTTCCACTTCCGGCCAGTAAGTGGCCGGCGGGATAATCACGCCGCCGGCGCCCTGGATGGGTTCGCCCACGAAGGCCGCCACTTTTTCCGGGCCGATTTCCAGGATTTTCTCTTCCACCCAGCGCGCGGCCACCACGCCGAACTCGTCCGGGCTCAGATCCTTGCCGTATTTGTACCACCACGGCTGCTCAACGTGGGCCATGCCCGGAATCGGCAAGTCGCCCTGCTCGTGCATATACTTCATGCCGCCCAGGCTGGAGCCGCCGATGGTGGAGCCGTGATAGCCGTTCCAGCGGCCGATCAGGGTCTTCTTGTCCTTCTTGCCTTGCACGTCCCAGTAATGACGCACCATGCGTATCATGGTATCCACCGCCTCGGAGCCGGAGTTGGTGTAGAACACATGCTCGTAGCCGGCCGGCGTCACTTGCGCCAGCAGGTGGGACAGCTCCACCACGGCCGGGTGGGTGGTCTTGAAGAAGGTGTTGTAGAAGGGCAGTTCGTCCATCTGGCTCTTGGCCACGTCGGACAGTTCCTTGCGGCCGTAGCCGATATTGACGCACCACAGGCCGGCCATGCCGTCGATGATCTTATTGCCCTCGGAATCCCACAGGTAAATCCCCTCGCTGCGAGTCATCACCCGCGCGCCCTGCTGGTTCAACGATTGGGTATCGGTAAACGGATGCAGATGATGCGCGGCATCCAGTTGGCGCCATTGTTCGGTCGTGCGTTGTTGATTCTGCATAGGACTTCCTTCCAGTATTCTCCAACGGGGCGTAGATGTTCTCTGCCGCCCCTCCTTCGCCATTGGCGTATTTTCAGTGCTTATCCTGGCTGTCCGGGCTGATTCTAACGGACAAATCAGCCCAATGTCATAGCTAAATCACACGTGCAGCAGCAGGAACTTGCGCTCCCACGGGCTGATCACGCGGAAGTATTCGGAGAACTCCTTCTCCTTCATTCCCACGTACATGCTGACGAAGCGTTCGCCCAGCACCTCGGCCATTTCCTTGCAGGAAGCCAGTTGCTCCAGGGACTCCTCCGAGGAGTTGGGGAACTGGTAAGGCAGCTCATACGCGTCCGTCTGGCGCGGCTCGCTGGGTTGCAGCTTGTTGATGATGCCCAGGTAGCCGCAGGCCAGCGTCGCGGCCATGGCGATATAAGGGTTGACGTCCACGCCGGGCACGCGGTTTTCAATGCGGCGCGCCGCCGGCGAGGAGTGCGGCACGCGCAGCCCCACGGTACGGTTGTCGTAACCCCATTCGACGTTGGTCGGCGCCGCGGTATAGCGAGACAAACGGCGGAATGAGTTCACATACGGCGCAAACAACGGCATGGACTGGGGCACGTATTTCTGCAGGCCGGCGATGTAGTGGAAGAACAAATCGGACGGGCTGCCGTCTTCATTGGTGAACACATTGCGGCCGGTGTTCTTGTCCACCAAGCTCTGGTGCATGTGCATGGCGGAGCCCGGCTCGTTTTCCATCGGCTTGGCCATGAAGGTGGCGTACATATTGTGGCGGAACGCCGCCTCGCGCACGGTGCGCTTGAACAGGAACACCTGGTCCGCCAGTTCCAGCGGGTTGCCGTGCAGGAAGTTGATTTCCATCTGCGCGGTGCCCACTTCGTGAATCAGGGTGTCCACTTCCAGGTTCTGCGCGTGGCAATAATCGTAGATGTCCTCGAACAACGGATCGAACTCGTTGACCGCGTCGATGGAATAAGAGCGGCGGCCGAACTCGGCGCGGCCGGTTCTCCCCACCGGCGCGGACAGCGGAATGTCCGGGTCCGGGTTGGGGGACAGCAGGTAGAACTCCATTTCCGGAGCCAGCACCGGCTCCAGCCCCATCTCGTCAAACAGGCCGATCACGCGTTTGAGCACATTGCGCGGCGCCACGTCCACCGGGCTGCCATCGGCGCGCAGACAGTCATAGATCAATTGCGCGGTGGGATCGACGGCCCAGGGCACGAAGCGCAGGGTGTTCGGGTCCGGGGCCAGCACCATGTCCGGGTCGGTCAGGTCCAGCATGCTGTCGTCGGGGTAGTCCCCGGTCACGGTCTGGATCAGCACGACTTCGGGCAGGCGCATTTCCGGGTCGGACACGAACTTGTCCTTGGGCACGATCTTGCCGCGCGCCACGCCGGTCATGTCGGGGACGATACACTCGACTTCAGTGATCCGGTGCTCTCGCAGCCATTCATTGATCTGATGGGTCATGATGTTCTTCCTCTGTGTGTGTTATTCCGAGTGGTGACACAAGGTCTCGGTTAATTGCGGCCCGCGTTGCCGCTGGTTGCGGCGTTGGCGGCAGGCGTCGCCAAATGCTTTGAAGATGGCCATGGACAGCGGGTTCTCCCAATACTTCCATTCCGGATGCCATTGCGCGGCGAAGGCGAAGCCCTTGGCGTCGCGCACGCGGTAGGCCTCCACCAGGCCGTCGTCGGCCACCGCCTCGCAGATCAAACGATCGGACAGCCGCTTGATGCCCTGCTGGTGCAGGGAATTGACCATGGCGGAGTCTTGGCCGGTCCATTGCCGCAGCAGGCTGTCTTCGGCGAAACGCACCGAGTGGGACAAGGCGTACATCGCGTCCACGTCCGGCGTGTCCGGCTCGCGGTGGTCCCGCTTGCCCTCTTCTTCCTGCACGTGCTGGTACAGTTCCCCGCCCATCGCCACGTTGATTTCCTGAAAGCCGCGGCAGATGCCCAGCAGGGGGATGCCCTGCTCCAGCACTTGCTGGATCAACGGCAAGGTGGTGGCGTCGCGCATCGGGTCGTGCATGGTGCCGGGCCGGCTGGGCGCGCCGCCGTAGCGGTGCGGCTCGACATTGGACAGCGAGCCTGGCAGCAACACACCGTCCACCAGTTCCAGCACGTCCTTCAGCGCGGTCTTGTCGCCCAACGCCGGCAGCAGCACCGGCACGCCGCCGGCGCCGCCGGCCGCCGCGGCGATGTATTTTTCACCTGCGGCGTGGAACGGCAACGGGCCTACCATCTTGATGTCACAGGGTATGCCGATGATAGCTTGCAACATTTCGAATCCTTGATACGGGTTAGGAAGCCGCCTTGATGGCTTCTATCGGGTCGATGAACGGGTGACTCAGCGCCTGAGCCACCGCCTGATAAGTGAGCCGGCCGCGGCAGACGTTGAGGCCGTTGCGCAAATGAGCGTTATCCAGTAAAGCTTGGCGCCAGCCCTTATTGGCCAGCTCCAGCGTGTACGGCAGCGTGGCGTTGGTCAGCGCCTGGGTGGAGGTGCGCGCCACGCCGCCGGGCATATTGGCCACGCAGTAATGGACGATGCCGTCCACCACGTAAATAGGGTCTTGGTGCGTGGTGGGCCGGCTGGTCTCGAAGCAACCGCCCTGATCTATCGCCACGTCCACCAGCACCGCGCCGGGCTTCATGATTTTCAGCATCGGCCGCGTCACCAGCTTGGGTGCCGCAGCTCCCGGAATCAGCACCGCGCCGATCACCAGGTCGGCCTCGCGCAGACAGTCTTCGATGTTGGCGGAGTTGGACACCAGCGTCTTGATGCGGCCGCCGAACACCATGTCGATTTCTTTCAAGCGCGGCAGCGACTTATCCAGGATGGTGACCTCGGCGCCGGCACCCATGGCCATGCGCGCGGCGTTCAGCCCCACCACGCCGCCGCCTATCACCACCACTCGCGCCGGGGCCACGCCCGGCACGCCGCCCAGCAGCACGCCGCGGCCGCCCTGGGCTTTTTCCAGCGCGTGCGCGCCGGCCTGTATCGCCATGCGTCCTGCCACTTCCGACATCGGCGCCAGCAGCGGCAGGCCGCCTCGCTCATCGGTGACGGTTTCGTAAGCAATGGCAATCGCATCCGATTCCAGCAATAATTTGGTCTGTTCCGGATCCGGCGCCAAATGCAGATAGGTGAACAGGATCTGATCCCGGCGCAGCATCCGGCACTCCACCGGCTGCGGCTCTTTCACCTTGACGATCATGTCGCTGCGTTCGAAGGTTTCTTCGGCGCTGGAAGCAATGGAAGCGCCGGCCTGGATATACTGTTCATCGGTGAATCCGATGGCGAGGCCAGCCTGGGTCTGGACCAAAACCTTGTGACCGTTGGCGACTAACTCCCGGACTCCAGACGGGGTTAGGCCAACACGGTACTCGTGGTTCTTGATCTCCTTGGGAACACCGATCAGCATGTCGCTCTCCTCACTTAGATTTGTTGCGGAAGTGCCGCGCAAGCGTTTAAGAAAATTCACAACACGCTTGCCCCTTGTTTCTGATTCTGACTATAAACCCCCAACGATGCAAAGATATTCGATTTTGCGTCGCAGCAAGTAGTGCAGAGTCCGTACAAAATAATTATCATAAAGCGTCTAAAATTATTAACATACTGACGGAGCAGGAATCCATGGACGTTGGCGCGAGATTACGCATGGTCAGGGATCGTTTCGGGCTGTCTCAGCGGGAGCTGGCCAAGCGAGCCGGAGTCACCAACGGCACCATTTCGCTGATAGAGCAGAATCGGGTCAGCCCTTCGATCAGCTCGCTGAAAAAAGTGCTGGAAGGCCTGCCGATGACGCTGGCGGACTTTTTCACCTTCGATTCCGACCCGGAACAAGCCAGAGTGTTCTACCAGGCCCACGAATTACCCAACCTGGGCAATGAGCAGATCCAACTGCTGCTGGTGGGCACCGCCCACGACAAACGCGACATCGCCATCCTGCGCGAAGTCTACGAAACCGGCGCAGACACCGGGCCGGACATGTTGACGCACGACGGCCAAGAGGGCGGCGTCATCATTAAAGGCAGTATAGAAGTGACCGTGAACAACGAGAGCCGCGTCCTGGGGCCGGGGGACGCGTATTACTTCGACAGCCGGCTGCCGCATCGCTTTCGCAATGCCGGGACTGAAACCTGCGAAGTGGTGAGCGCCAGTTCGCCGCCCACATTCTGAGAACCTGTTTACGATCTACTGCGCGTCGGCGATACGGCGTTGAAACCAACTTCGAAATGCTCATGTACCGTATGTACACTCCGCTTTCTCAGCTGTTTTCGCCTTGTCTCACCTTAGCTAGAGAGATCGTAGTTCTGAGAACCATTGAGAACAAGAAGCGCCGGCAAGACCGTATCCGGCGACCAGCAGGCCATAAGGCCAGGCCGGGGAGCTTTGCCCGCCGCGCCGGCTCCAAGCCCACGACAGACAACAAAGCAGTCAAACCCGCGTCAAGCGATACCGGCGCCGCCAACGAACGGCGCAGGATCAATCAAAGGAGAGAGTAAATGGCTAGAACGCATGCCGAATGGAAGCAATTCGCCGCTCAACTGAAGATCGAAGGGCGCGCCTTCATCGCCGGCGAGTACTGCGCGGCGCAAGACGGCAAAAGCTTTGCCTGCAACAACCCCGCCAACGGCGAGAAGCTGGCCGACGTGGCCTGGTGCGGCGAGGCCGACGTGGAGCGCGCGGTACGCGCCGCGCGTCAAGCCTTCGACTCCGGCGCCTGGTCCGGCCTGCCGCCGCGCGAGCGCGGCCGCATCCTCAAGCGCTTCGCCGCGCTGATCTACGAGCACGGCGATGAGTTGGCGCTGCTGGAAACCCTGGACGTGGGCAAACCCATCAGCGACACCCTCAGCGTGGACCTGCCCGGCAGCGCCTACTGCGTGGAATGGTTCGCCGAAGCCATCGACAAGATAGGCGGCGAAGTAGCGCCGGTGGATCCCAAGGTAGTGGGCCTGGTCACCCGCGAAGCCATCGGCGTGGTGGCCGCCATCGTGCCGTGGAACTACCCCATCATGATGGCCAGCTGGAAATTTGGCCCGGCGCTGGCCGCCGGCAACCCGGTGATCATCAAGCCCTCGGAAAAATCCCCGCTCACCGCCATCCGCCTGGCGGCGCTGGCTAAAGAAGCCGGCATCCCCAACGGCGTGTTCCAAGTCCTGCCCGGCGCAGGCGACGTGGGCAAGCTGCTGGCGCTGCACATGGACGTGGACTGCGTCGCCTTCACCGGCTCCACCGGCGTGGGCAAGCTGATCGCCGGCTACGCCGCGCAATCCAACCTCAAGCGCGTCTGGCTGGAACTGGGCGGCAAATCGCCCAACATCATTCTGCCGGACTGCCCGGACGTCGCCCAGGCGGCGCGCGCCGCCGCCGGCGGCATCTTCTACAATATGGGCGAAGTCTGCACCGCCGGTTCCCGCGTGCTGGTTCACCGCGACATCAAGGCGCGCTTCCTGCAGGAGCTGGAAGCGGCCGCGGCCCGCTACTACCCGCAAGACCCGCTGGACCCGGCCACCAATATGGGCGCCATCGTGGACCGCATCCAGTACGACAAGGTGCTGTCCTATATCGGCAAGGGCGACAGCGAAGGCGCCAAGAAGCTGTTCGGCGGCAAACCGGCCCACGCGGATACCGGCCTGTTCATCGAACCGACGGCGTTTGACTGCCCCAGCGCCGACCTGACCATCTGCCGCGAGGAAATCTTCGGCCCGGTGCTGTCCGTCATTACCTTCGACGACGTGGAAGACGCCATTCGCATCGCCAACGACACAGAATACGGCCTGGCGGCCGCAGTGTGGACCTCCAACGTCAGCACCGCGCACCAGGTGGCGCGCCGCCTGCGCGCCGGCACGGTGTGGGTGAATTGCTATGATGAAGGCGGGGACATGAACTTCCCCTTCGGCGGCTTCAAGCAATCCGGCAACGGCCGCGACAAGTCGCTGCACGCGCTGGAAAAATACACTGAGCTGAAGAGCACGCTGATCAAGCTGTAAACCGCGTTTACAGCGCCACCGACAGGCTGCCCTCCGGCAGCCTGTCTTGTTTTCATCCACCCTCGGCAAAGGATGCGCCATGATCAAGTGCCTGACCGCCCTCCTCTGCCTTTACGCCGCCATGGCGGAGGCCGGTTCCGCAGCGCCCGCCTGCCCGGCGGAAGGACTGAAGATTGGGTACTACCCAACGACCACCGCCTATGAAGGCGGCAAGGGCTACGACGTGGACCTGGTCCACGAACTGGCGCGCCGGCTGGGCTGCAACATCCGCGAAGAGCGCGAATACCCGCGCTTGCGTGTGCTGCTGCTGGTGCAGCACGGCAAGCTCAACCTGGCCACCTCCACCATCCCGTTGCAAAAGCGGCTGCGCTACGCCTGGGTGCTTCCCTATACCCGCGACCGCAACATGACCCTGCTTAACCCGGCGGTGCAAGGCAAGACGCCGGAACAATGGCTGAACGACCCCAAGCTAAAATGGGGCGCCGTCATCGGCTACCGCAACAGCCCGCTGCAGGACTATTTCCTGCAGCAGATGGCCAAGCGAGACAAGCTGATCTGCGCCGCCAACGAAGAAGACCTGCTGGATATGCTGCGCAGCGGCGCCATCTCCGCCGCCTTCTCCCAACCCCAGATTTACGATCACTGGATCAACGGCCAGCCACGCGGACGGCTGCAAGTCAAAGTCATGGACCCCTTCCGCGACAGCAGTCTGGAAAACGGCCTGGTGCTGTCCCACCGCAGCTTCAGCGAGCCCCAGATGCGGCTCTGGCGGACGGAACTGGACAAAATGCGCGCGGACGGCAGCCTGCAGCGCATTCTGCGCAAATACCTGAGCGAAGACAGCGTACGCGGCATGCTGGAGTAACAATCGCTCGCATGCGGCAAGACCCATCGAATCCGGCTATAGCTAAACGGAACGCGTACGGGAGAACGGCATGAAGGCATACTGGATGGCGCTGCTTTGCGGCGCGCTGGCATCAACGGCGGCGCTGGGCGATTCGCCCTGCCCTGCCGAGGGCCTGAAAGTGGGTTACTACCTGATGGGCGGAGCTTATGAAGAAGGGCGCGGCTACGATGTCGACCTGGTACACGAACTGGCCCGCCGGCTGGGCTGCAAGATCGCCCAGGAAGAAGCCTACCCGCGCATCCGCGTACTGAAAATGCTGGAGCACGGCCAATTGAACCTGGGCACTTCCACCATCCCCACCGCCGACCGCCAGAAATACGCCTGGATCTACCCCTACTTTTACAGCAAGAACATGATTCTGCTGTCCAGCCGTGTCGCCGCGCGCACGCTGGACCAGTTGCTGGCCGATCCCGCCGTCAAATGGGGCACCATCCGCGGCTACCGCCACAGCCCGGAACAGGACGCCTTCATCGAACAGCTGGCCAAGCGCGGCAAGGTGGTGATGGCCAACGACGAACACGACCTCTACGTCATGCTGTCCCAGCACATCATCACCGCCGCCTTCGCCCATCCGCACAGCTACGACCGCTGGCTCAACTCCCCGGCCCTGTCCGGACAGGTGGAGGTGCTGGACCTGTTTCCCGCCTCGGAACGCGTGGCGGGCGGGCTAGTGCTGGCCCGCAGCGACTTCAACCCGCAGCAGGCAGAGCAATGGCAGGCCCAGTTGCAGCAAATGATCAAGGACGGCAGCCTGCGCAAAATCCTTGGCAAATACCTCAGCCCCGACAGCGTGGCCCGCATGCAGCCCTGACCCTAGGTCCAGCTTGCCGCCGGACGCAAACGCGCGCGACACTGCGCTGTCTTCACTTCCCGGAGTTGACCGATGAAAACCCTGAGCCGCCTCGCCCTGCTGCTGCCCTTGCTGGCCGCCTTCCCCGCCCATGCCGCCGACAACGCCGACACCCTGCAAACCCTGGTCATGATGCGCCACGGCGAAAAACCGGAAGGCGGCTACGGCCAGCTCGACTGCAAGGGCTTCAACCGTTCGCTGGCGCTGGCCAAGGTGCTGCCGCAGCGCTTCGGCAAGCCGGACCAGATCTACGCGCCGTCCACCGCCAGCCAGGCCAGCGACCCGGCCGGCACCTTCAACTACATCCGGCCGCTGGCCACCATCGAGCCCACCGCCATCTCCCAGGGCCTGCCGGTCAACACCAATTTCGAAACCGCGGCCATAGACGGCCTGCAGCAGCAATTGATAGATCCGCTGCACCACGGCAAGCTGGTCTTCATCGCCTGGGAACACAAGCTGCTGCAAGTGCTGACCAGCAATATCATGCGCCAGTACGGCGGCAAGAACGGCGCGGACCAGGTGCCCAAGTGGGACAAGAACGACTTCGATGGTCTCTTCATCGTCACCCTAGACTACAGCCACACCCCGCCCAAGGCGAAGTTCCGCCGTGAGCAGCAAGGACTGGATCAATTGTCGTCCACCTGCTGGCTGCCCTAATCGCGCCCCATACTCCGCCCACCCATGCAAAACAGCCGGCCCCACAGGGAGCCGGCTGTCGCCATTGATGCTGCGGAGGATTACAGCGCCAGCTTGGCGATGGCGTCCTTGGCCGCGTGGATGGCGGTGGCGCGCTTGTCTTCGCCCATATTCACCGCTTCGGCGCGGATAAAGGCCACGTCGTTCACGCCCAGGAACCCCACCACCGTCTTCAGGTAGTCTTCCTGGAAGTCCATCAGCTGGCCTTGCTCGGTGCTGTAGACGCCACCGCGCGAGGACACCACGATCACCTTCTTGCCGCCGGCCAGCCCCACCGGGCCGTTTTCGGTGTATTTGAACGTGCGGCCGGACGCGGCCACGCGGTCCACCCAGGCTTTCAGCTGCGACGGAATCGAGAAGTTGTACATCGGCGCGCCGATCACCACCACGTCCGCGGCCAGGAATTCTTCAATCAACTCATTGCTCAGCGCGGCTTCGCTGCGCTGGGTGGCGGTCCAGTCCGCCTCTGCAGTGAAATTAGCGCCGATGATTTCGCCGGACAGGTGGGCGATGGGCTGGCTGGCCAGATCGCGGTAGGAGGTTTCCACATTGGCGTGGCGCTGGCGCAGGGTGTCGGCGACAACGGCGGTCAGTTGGCGGGAAACCGAGTTGGCGGCGAGGATGCTGGAGTCGAGATGCAACAGTTTCATGGTCGGGTCCTTCGTGTCTTGGTAGAGAAAGTGATTGCATGATAGTTTTCCGCACCAATCCGCACTAGACTGCAAAAATCGGAAACATTGTTCCATCAGTGAGGCAATCATGCAGGACCTGAACGATCTGCTCTACTTCGCCAAAGTGGTTGAGCACGGCGGCTTCATGGCCGCCGGCCGCGTGCTAGGCATCCCCAAGTCCCGGCTTTCCCGCCGCGTGGCGGAACTGGAACAGCGGCTGGGAGTGCGTCTACTGCAAAGGACCACCCGCCGCCTTTCCTTGACCGAAATCGGCCAACAGTACTACCAACACTGCCGGGCGATGCTGGAAGAAGCCGAAGCCGCCGACGAGGCCATCGCCCGCAGCAGCGCCGAGCCGCGCGGCCTGATCAAGGTCAGTTGCCCGGAACTGCTGTCCAAGACGCTGCTGGCCCCGGCGCTGCCCCGCTTCATGGCCCGTCACCCGCTGCTGCGGGTGCAACTGGACTCCAGCAACCGGCGCGTGGACCTGATAGAAGAAGGCGTGGACGTCGCCATCCGCGTGCGCAACTTGATAGAAGACAGCGCCAACCTGGTGGTGCGCCGGCTGGCCACCGCCCTGACATCCCTGGTGGCCAGCCCGGCCTTGCTGGCCGAACGCCCCGCCCCCAAGCATCCGGCCGACATGGCCGGCTGGCCGGCCTTGACCATGAGCCGGCCCGACGGCCGCGGCCAATGGGCCTTGCTGGACCAGGCCGGCCACGCCTACACCGTACAGATAGACAGCCCGAGGCTGATGACCGACGACCTGATCGTCCTGCGCGACGCCGCCATTGCCGGCCTGGGCGTGGCCGCGCTGCCGGAACTGGTCTGCCACGAGGCGCTGCAGACAGGCCAACTGGTGCGGCTGCTGCCTGACTACGACATCCCTTGGGGCATCCTGCACGCCGCCTTCCCCACCCGCCGCGGCCTGTTGCCGGCGGTGCGCGTCTTCATCGACTTCCTCGCCACCGAACTGATTCCGCCGGATCACCCGGTTTATCAGCTGGCGCCTTAAGGTCTGCTCAAAGTCTCGCGAGCTAGAGCGAGATCGTGAACAGGCTCTTAGCCCAACATCCACGGCCGCCGCCCCGCGACCCGCCTCTCCGGCGCGGGTGCCGCGACGGACCTAGCGCACACGGGTTGGTGACAAGCGCTCTCATTGTGCGCCGCGGCTTGACTTGCCGCGCTCGGCAAGCACAGCGCCGGAGCCGACAGCAAGCGCTCCCGGCTGAGCTGGCCGCAACCGGGACAGGCGGCCGGCTCGGCACGCGCCGCCAGCGCGCGCAGCAGGGAGAACGGGCCGCAAGAGGAACAGCGATACTCATAAACTGGCATCATGGCATCCTCATTCCAGATCGTAGGATAGCGGCAAGGGCACGCCATCCAGCGGCTGCCGCATCGGCCCGCCGGCCTGTGGCCGGATATCGAAATCGAAGATGTCCGTCGGCAGCCACAGCGTGGCGCAGGCATTGGGCACGTCCACCACCCCGCTGATATGCCCCTGCACCGGCGCGCAGCCAAGAATGCTATAGGCCTGGGCGCGCGAATAGCCGAACTTGCCCAGGTACTCGATAGCGTTCAGGCAGGCCTGGCGATAAGCCACTTGCACATCCAGATAGTGTTGGCCGCCGTGCTCGTCCACCGAGACGCCCTCGAAAATCAGGTAGTCGCCGTGCCTCGGCGCCAATGGGCTGGGCTGGAACACCGGATTGCGGATACCGTAGGCCGCCATGCCGCCCTTGATCAGGCCCACCTTCAGATGGGCCCAGCCCGCCATTTCAATAGCGCCGCAGAAGGTGATTTCCCCATCCCCCTGGCTGAAATGCAAATCGCCAACCGACAGGCCGGCACCGTCGATATAAACCGGCAGGAACACGCGGGCGCCCCGCGACAGGTCCTTGATGTCGCAATTGCCGCCATGCTCACGCGGCGGCACCGTGCGCGCCGCCTCTTCCGCCGCGCGCCACGCCGTCTCCCCGCCCAACTGCCCCATATGGGCGCTGGGAGCGAAAGGCAAGTGCGCCACCGCGCGCGGATTGTCCCGCAACAACTCGGCCTCGCGCCGGTTCCACTCCTCCAGCAACGGCCGACTGGGCAGACAACCTATCAGGCCGGGATGGATCAGCCCGGCGAAACGTACGCCGGGAATGTGACGGCTGCGGGCGTAAAGCCCCTGGAAATCCCACACCGTCTTTTGCGCATGCTGAAAATGCTCGCTGAGAAAGCCGCCGCCATTGCTGCGCGAGAAAATGCCGTTAAAGCCCCATTGGCGCTCCGGCAAAGCGCCAATGTCCAGCAGATCCACCACAAGTAGATCGCCGGGCCGTGCGCCGGCCACCCCCACCGGGCCGGACAAGAAGTGCACAATACTCAAGTCCAGATCGCGGATGTCGTCGGCGCAATCGTCGTTGCGCACACAGCCGCCAGTCCAGTCGTAACATTCCAGCACGAAGTCGTCGCCGGGCCGCACCCAGCAGGCCATTGGAATGTCCGGATGCCAGCGGTTGTGGATCTGCGGATTGTCATACGGGGATTGATCGAGGTCGATCTTGATCAGGGTGGTCGCCATGGCTTGTGCTCCAGCACGATCGGGACCACGCGGGTCCCGCTTGCGAAAGTCCGCAACCGGCTGCCGCCGACTGTGGCCCATCCCCGCGCCGGCGGCGCTGACGCCGCGGCGATGCGCGGCCTGCGCCGCGTTGTTTTCTTTGTCGTTGCGCAGCCCAGTAGGCCGTGCAAACCATCGTGAACAGGTTCTTAGCGCACCTTGCCGGGCATGTTCTCCAGACACGCCAAAGCCCGAGCAGCCAGCGGGGTCAGTCCGCTTGCCGCGCCGGCCGCGCGCCAATGCGTCAGCAGGCCTTCCCGCATGGCCGGCGTCCAGAAACGCCGCAGATGCTGAGCAATCTCGAACTCTGCGTCGCCACCCTGGGCGTCCTCGAAAAAACGCGCAATCTCATTAAGCATCTTCACCAGCGGTTCCGGCCTCATTCCGTCGGGCTCCCCGTCCGCCGCCCGGCGGCCAACAGTCTTTGCTGCTCGTCGCCGAAGCCCTGGAAACGGCGCTGCCAGTCCGATGGCCTAGCGGTCTTCCTCACCTCCACCGCAGTCACCTTGTACTCCGGACAGTTGGTGGCCCAATCCGAATTGTCGGTGGTCACCACATTAGCGCCGGACTCCGGGTGGTGGAAGGTGGTGTACACCACGCCCGGCGCTACCCGCTCCGTCACCTTGGCGCGCAAGGCGGTGTCGCCGGCGCGGCTGCGCACCGCCACCCAGTCGCCATCGACGATGCCTCGCGCTTCGGCGTCGGTCGGATGGATTTCCAGCCTGTCCTCGGCGTGCCAAACCCGATTCTCGGTGCGTCGCGTCTGCGCGCCGACATTGTACTGGCTGAGAATACGCCCAGTGGTCAGCAGCAGCGGGAAGCGCTTGCCCGCCCGCTCCGAGGTGGCCACATAGCGGGTAACGATGAAGCGTCCCAAGCCGCGGGAGAAGGCGTCGACATGCATCACCGGCGTACCCTCGGGCGCCGCCTCGTTGCACGGCCATTGCAGGCCGCCCAGCCGGTCCAGCTTGGCGTAGCTGACCCCGGCGAAGCTGGGCGTCAGTCGCGCGATCTCGTCCATGATCTCCGACGGGTGCTTGTAAGCCATCGGGTAGCCCAGGGCCGCCGCCAGCGCCGCGGTCACCTCCCAGTCCGCCATGCCGGCCAGCGGACGCATCGCCCGGCGCACCCTCGAGATGCGCCGCTCGGCATTGGTGAAGGTGCCGTCCTTTTCCAGGAAGGAGCTGCCGGGCAGGAAGACATGGGCGTATTTGGCGGTTTCGTTCAGGAACAGGTCCTGCACCACCACGCACTCCATCGCCAGCAGCGCGGCGGCCACGTGCTGGGTATTGGGGTCGCTCTGCACAATATCCTCGCCCTGGCAGTACAGGCCCTTGAAACCGCCGTCCAGCGCCGCGTCCAGCATATTGGGAATCCGCAATCCTGGTTCCGGCTGCAGAATGACGCCCCAGTCCGCCTCGAAGCTCGCGCGCACCGCGTCGTCGGACACATGGCGGTAGCCGGGCAGCTCGTGCGGGAAAGAGCCCATGTCGCAAGAGCCCTGCACATTGTTCTGACCGCGCAAGGGGTTGACGCCGACGCCGGCGCGGCCAAGATTGCCGGTGGCCATGGCCAGGTTGGCGATGGCCATCACCGCGGTGCTGCCCTGGCTGTGTTCAGTGACACCCAGGCCGTAGTAGATGGCGGCGTTGCCGCCGCTCGCGTACAGCCGCGCCGCCTCGCGGATCAGCGCCGCCGGCACGCCGCAGACCTCGGCGACGCGCTCCGGCGCATTGTCCGGCTCGGCGGCGAAATCGCGCCAGCGCCGGAAGGCTTCATCCTCACAGCGCTGGGCGATGAAATCTTGATCCAGCAGGTTTTCGCTCACCAGCACATGGGCCAGCGCGTTGAGCACGGCCACGTTGCTGCCGGGCCGCAAGGCCAGATGCAGCGCCGGCGCCGCGTGCGGCGAATCGGCCAGGTCGATGCGGCGCGGGTCGATGACGATCAGCCGCGCGCCCTCGCGCAGCCTCCGCCGCAGCAAGGAGCCGAACACCGGGTGGGCGTCGCTGGGATTGGCGCCCATCACCAGAATCACGTCGGCGCTCAGCACCGAATCGAAATCCTGGGTGCCGGCGGACTCGCCCAGCGTCTGCTTGAGGCCGTAGCCGGTGGGCGAGTGGCAGACGCGGGCGCAGGTGTCGATATTGTTGTTGCCGAAGGCGGCGCGCACCAGCTTCTGCACCAGATAGGTTTCCTCATTGGTGCAGCGGCTGGAGCTGATGCCGCCGACGGCGTCGCGGCCGTAGCGTGTCTGCAGGCGGCGGAACTCGCCGGCCACATGTCCCAGCGCCTGTTCCCAACTCACCTCCCGCCAAGCTTCGTGGATGCCGGCGCGCAACATGGGTTTGACGATGCGGTCCGGATGGGTGGCGTAGCCCCAGGCGAAGCGGCCCTTGACGCAGGAATGGCCGTGATTGGCGCGGCCGTCCCGGTCCGGCGTCATTCTCACCACCCGCTCGCCCTTGAGTTCGGCGCGGAAGCCGCAACCCACGCCGCAATAGGCGCAGGTGGTCGTCACGCTGCGCTCCGGCTGCCCCAGCTCAACCACGCTTTTCTCCACCAGCGTGGCGGTGGGACAGGCTTGCACGCAAGCGCCGCAGGACACGCATTCCGAGCCGAGGAAGTCCTCGCCGCCTGCGGCGCGGACGCGGGAATCGAACCCCCGGCCGACGATGCTCAGCGCGAACGTCCCCTGGGTTTCCTCGCAGGCGCGCACGCAGCGGTTGCAGACGATGCATTTGGCCGGGTCGTAATCGAAATAAGGGTTGGACTCATCCTTGGCATCAGCCAGATGACTGGCGCCGGCCAGGCCGTAACGCACCTCGCGCAGTCCCACCTGGCCGGCAACGGTCTGCAATTCGCAAGCGCCGTTAGACGCGCAAGTCAGGCAATCCAGCGGGTGGTCGGACACATACAGTTCCATCACCCCGCGCCGCAGCCTGGCCAGCGTCTCGCTCTGGGTGCGCACCGCCATGCCCGCGCTCACCGGCGTGGTGCAGGCGGCCGGGTAGCCGCGATGACCATCGATCTCCACCATGCACATACGACAGGAGCCAAACGGCTCCAGGCTGTCGGTGGCGCACAGCCGGGGCAGGCGCACGCCCTGCAGCGCGGCCGCGCGCAACACCGAGGTGCCGGCCGGCACGGTGATCTCGACGCCGTCTATGCTCAGACTCACCGGCGCACCGGTACGCATTGGCGTGCCCAGGTCCACCGTGGGGGCAAGCTTGGGGTCAAACTGGCAGCTCATGGCGTATCCTCCTCGACGATGGCCGGGTCCAGGCCGAAATCCGCGGGAAAACCCCGCGCCGCGCTCAGCACCGGCGAGGGTGTCAAACCGCCCAGCGCGCACAGCGAACCGTGCCGCATGGTCTCGCACAAATCCCGCAGCAGGGTCCAATGCCGGCGCCGCTCCGCCGCGTCGCCGGCCGCCAGCAGCCGGTCTATCACCTCGACCCCGCGGGTGGAGCCGATGCGACAGGGCGTGCACTTCCCGCAGGATTCGGCGGCGCAGAACTGCATGGCGAAACGCGCCATGCGCGCCATATCGGTACTATCGTCGCACACCACCACCCCGCCGTGGCCCAACATGGCGCCGACGGCGGCGAAAGCTTCGTAGTCCAAGACGGTGTCGAACTGTTCCGGCCTCAGCCAGGCGCCCAGCGGCCCGCCCACCTGCGCGGCCTTCACCGGCCGGCCGCTGGCGCAGCCGCCGCCGTAGTCCTCGATCAACTCGCGCAGGCTCAAGCCAAATCCGCGCTCCACCAGGCCGCCGCGCCGCACATTGCCGGCTAGCTGAAACGCCATGGTGCCGCGCGAGCGGCCAACCCCGAAATCGCGGTAATACGGCGCGCCGCGGGCCAGGATGGTGGGCACCGACGCCAGCGTCAGCACGTTGTGCACCAAGGTGGGACGCCCAAACAAGCCGCTGATCGCGGGCAAGGGCGGCTTGGCCCTGACCTCTCCACGCCGGCCCTCCAGCGACTCCAGCATGGACGTTTCCTCGCCGCAGATATACGCGCCCGCGCCCAGGCGGAGCTCCAACTCCAGTTCAAGGCCGCTGCCTTGCAGATTGGGGCCCAGGTAACCCCGCTGACGGGCGATCTCCAACGCCCGCCGCAGCGTCTCCGCCGCCGCCGCGTATTCGGAGCGGACATAGAGGTAACCGCGATTCGCCCCCACCGCCAGCGCCGCGATGCTCATGCCCTCAATCAACAAAAAGGGATCGCCCTCCATCAGCATGCGGTCGGCGAAGCTACCTGAATCGCCCTCGTCTGCGTTGCACACCACGTATTTGCCATCCGCCGCCGTCTCGCGGACCGTGCGCCATTTGACGCCGGCGGGAAAGGCCGCGCCGCCTCGGCCGCGCAGGCCGGACTCCAGCACGCAGTCCAGCGTGCCCTGGCCGCCCAGTTCCAGCGCGTGGGTCAGGCCGCGATAGCCGCCGTGGGCCAAGTAATCGTCCAGCGACAAGGGCCGGGTCAGCCCGGCGCGCGCGAACAACAGCCGCTGCTGGCCGGCCAGATAGGGCAGCCGTTCCAGCGGGCCCAACGCCAGCGGATGCTTGCCGTCCGCCTCCAGCACGGCGCTCAGCACGCTGTCCGCCTGCTCCGCCGGTAATGGTCCAAAACCAGAGCGGCCTTGCGGCGTATCCATTTCCAACAAGGGCTCCAGCCAGTACAGCCCGCGCGAGCTATTGCGCCGGATTTCCACTTCTAGGCCGCGTCGCGCCGCCGCCTCGGCCAACGCCCGTGCGGTCTGGTCAGTTCCCAGCGCCCGCGCCGCGGAATCACAGGATAGATGGAAGGTCAGCATGCGCCGCCCTCCTCCAGACAGCCGGCCAGCAAGGCGTCCAACGCGGCGGCGTCGACGCGCGCGTGCAATTCGCCGTCCAGCAGCAGAGCCGGCGCGCAGGCGCAAGCGCCCAGACAGTACACCGGCCGCAATTCCAAGCCGCCGTCGGCGCTGCGGCCGGCGTCGTCCAGGCCGGTGCGCGCGCGCAGCCTTTGCGCCAGCGCCTCCGACCCCATGCTCTGACAGGCTTCCGCTCGGCATAGCCGCAGTTGGTGGCGCGCAGGCGGCTCACTGCGGAAATCGTGGTAGAAGCTGAGCACGCCGCGCACCTCGGCCTGGCTCAGACGAAAAGCGCGGGCGATGTCCGGCGTCGCCGCGTCCGGCACATAGCCCAGCTCATCCTGCAAGGCGCGCAACAAGGGCAGCAAACCGCCCGGCTGCGCTTGGTGGCTGGCAATCAGCGCGGCGATACGTATCTGTTGTTCTGCAGTCAAGGGCATGGCGACTCCTCAATCGACGTACTCCGTGTCAATCGGCAAATCTGGCTCCCTCATCCGAGGGGTCTTATTTGATCGGTTCGGCCAAGGCCATCAGCCACGCTAAATTGTAGGCCTGTTGTGGACTGCTGCCGATCTCATCCCACACTGCAATGGTGTAATATTTTTTGGAGCTGACCCAAGTCAATTCCGATACTTTTTTACCTGATGGCGACTTTTTAACAACAAACCGAGCAGGCAGCCCCTGAATTTTAAGGTTCATGAGCTCCTTAACCGCCATCACTCCACCTCCATCCGCAACGAAATCCCATTCGTGCAAAATGATCAAGACGCCATCGGGACGCCGGAATATCCGGTCAAAACTGCTCCATGGTCCACGTAGACTAGGCCCTTGCGGCACGACTCCCTCAAAACGATAAGTATTTAGCTTACTAGCACCAATATCAGCAAGTTTGGATTTGGCATTGACAGATACATCCTGCAAAGTCCTCAATCTATTTTGATAAGTTGTGGCGTACAGAACAGCTTCATCCGAAATCCTCTCATAATCCACCCTTCCATCAACCACCGATTTGTTTCTAACATCTCGCTTTAGATCCTCCTCTGAAGTTTGCTTGAGCGCCGCTGGTAATTTATCAATGGATATGACCTTTAGCTTCCCTGGCTCCATGCCTGAGACCGGGCTAAAGGCAGTACTATCATTAGCACTAATTAAAGAAGCACACCCAAATAGCACCAGCCCAGTCAGAACAGCCTTAAAATTAATTAACATGTCAATTTTCTCTTAAAAATTAAGCCAACTCATTCCGTTCCCCACTGTGAAAGGTTACAATCCACAGCAGAACTATTTCCCAAAAATGAAATATAACTGCTTTGATTACGATAATGATGACCAACAACACTACCATACCAGAACTCAGAGCCAAAGTGCCCAGCATATGACCGCCAAGTATCCTGCCAACCATCCCCACCGTACACCCGCGTATTAGTATTATGAATCCATGTTCCATTTCTATAGTGAGAGGACGCCGTCCATAAACTATATGATCTACCACTCCAGTCGACACTAATACTCTCTTGTGCACCAAACGGTGCGCAAGATCTACTAACAATTCCAAGAGCCTCCACATTAATACTAAACACCAACAAAAAGACCCCACAAACCAGACTGCCATTCCAACTTTTCAGTTCCATATCAATCTCCTTCAAAATTCAATTCCCAAACTTCTTCCCATATATCAGTGTACGAAATGCACTAACACTTCCCACGCTACCACCTCCCTATCTATCCAAACCACACCCAATTCAAAAGCAAGAATGATGGCTAATGCAACTGCCCATGCGGATCGATGACGAATTTCTTCGGCGCGCCGCCGTCGAACTCGGCGTAGCCCCTGGGCGCGTTGTCCAGGCTGATGATCTCCACGCCCACCACTTCGGCGATGGGGATGCGGTCCCACAGAATCGCCTGCATCAGCGCGCGGTTGTATTTCATCACCGGAGTCTGGCCGGTGAAGAAGCTGTGCGACTTGGCCCAGCCCAGGCCAAAGCGCACCGACAGGCTGCCCTGCTTGGCCGCCGCGTCCACCGCGCCGGGGTCGTCGGTCACGTAGAGCCCGGGAATGCCGATGCGCCCGGCCTCGCGCGTCACTTCCATCAAGGCGTTGAGCACGGTGGCCGGGGCCTCCTGCCGCGAGGCGGCGTGGCCGTGGCCGCGCGCCTCGAAACCAACGGCGTCGATCGCGCAATCCACCTCCGGCCCCCCCAGGATGGCGGCGATCTGTTCGCCCAGCGTCGCGTCCTGCAATAGATCCGCGGTTTCAAAGCCGACGGCGCGGGCATGGGCCAGCCGCGCCGGATTGACGTCGCCGACGATGACCACCGCCGCGCCCAGCAGGCGCGCGGAAGCCGCCGCCGCCAAGCCCACCGGGCCCGCGCCGGCCACATAGACCGTGCTACCCGGCCCCACGCCGGCCGATACCGCGCCGTGATAGCCGGTGGGCAGGATGTCGGACAAGCAGGTCAGGTCTCGAATCTTGGCCAGCGCCTGATCCCGGTCCGGAAACTTCAGCAGGTTGAAATCGGCGTAAGGCACCATCACGTATTCCGCCTGGCCGCCCACCCAGCCTCCCATGTCGACGTAGCCGTAAGCGCCGCCGGCCCGCGCCGGGTTCACCGACAGGCATACTCCGGTATCCTGCTCCTTGCAGCAGCGACAGCGACCGCAAGCCACGTTGAACGGCACCGACACCAGATCGCCGATGCGCAGCGTTTCCACATCGCCGCCCGTCTCTATCACCTCGCCGGTGATTTCATGCCCCAGCACCAAACCGGCAGGCGCCGTGGTGCGGCCGCGCACCATATGCTGGTCCGAGCCGCAGATATTGGTGCTCAGCACCTTGAGAATGACGCCATGGCCGAGCTTACGCCCGGCCGGGGACGCCAGTTCCGGAAAAGGGATGGGCCGCACTTCCACCTGGCCCGGCGCCAAGTACACCACTCCGCGATTGCCTGTCATCATCGTCTCCTCGCAGCCACGCCGGCGGGTTATCCGGCGGCATCTGCTCCCGATGCTAGGAAAGAAAGCGACGCCGGCCTTGAGTCAAAGCGACCCCTTTGCGATCAAATGCGCCATGCCGGCTAGGAAGCTGTACCAAGTCTCGCGAGCAAGAGCGAGACAAGGCGAAAACCGCTGAGAAAGCGGAATGGTCAAGCGGTACATAAGCATTTCGAAGCGGTACTCACCGTGCCGCGTCTCACGACGCGCAGTCGATCGTAAACAGGTTCTCAGCGCGCCAGCGCCTGGCCGACGACGCTCAGCCCCGGCCGGCCGTCGAAGGTATTCACCCCCTCCAGCCAGCTCGTCAGCACCGCCGGGCTCTGTTTCAGATATTCCCGCGCCGCGGTCTCCGGCCTGACCTTGTCCATGATCGGCCCCATCACCCGATTTTCCATATCGGTGCTGAAGCGCAGATTGCGCAACAGCCGGCCAACATTGGGACAGCGGGCCTCATAATCCGGCGGCAGCGCGGTGAATACCCTGGCCGCACCGAAATTGGGGCCGAACACCGCGTCGCCGCCGGACAGATAACGCAGCTTGTGCCTGACATTCATCGGGTGCGGCTCCCAGGCCAGGAACACCATCCATTTCTTCCGCCGCTCCGCGCGTTCCAGTTCGGCCAGCATGCCGGCCTCGCTGGATTCCACCAGTTTGAAGCCGCCCAGCCCGTACTGTTGCTTGCGGATCATGCCGTCGATCAGCCGGTTGCCGTCGTTGCCGGCTTCGATGCCGTAGATCTTGCCGTCCAGCTGCGCCTTGAAGCGGGCGATGTCCTTGAAATCGCGCAGGCCGGCGGTGGCCACGTAGTCCGGCACCGCCAGCGTGTACTTGGCGCCGCTCAGATTGGGCTCGGCCAGCACCTTGATCTGGCCCGCTTTCAAATAGGGCGCTATCAGCGGCGTCATCGACGGGCTCCAATATCCGAGGAACACGTCGATCTGCCGACTCTTGAGCCCGGAGAAGGCGATGGGCACCGAGGCCATGGTCACGCTGGGGCGGTAGCCCAGGGCCTCCAACACCACGCTGGCCATGCCGGTGGTGGCCGCGATGTCCGTCCAGCCGACATCGGCGAAACGCACATTTCGGCAGGCGGCCGGCTCCCCTGCCGCCGCGCTGCCGGCGATGGCCAGCAGCAGCGCCGCGGATATGGCTTTGAATCGATTCATCCCTTCCTCCCGGGCAGCGATGATGGCGAGAGTCCGCCCGGCGGCCGCTGCCGCGCCGCCAATAGGTTTCCAGCACCGGTTCAAAGTCTCGCGAGCTGGAACGAGACAAGGCGCGGCAGACCTTGAACAGGCTTTCAGGCGATGGCCCCGGCCGCCACCAGGTATTGCTGCCGCTCGCGGCTGGGCGGATAGCCGAACAGCCCGCGGTAGGACTTGGAAAAATGCGAGGAAGACAGGAAGCCGCAGGCCACGGTGACCTCCATCACGCTCATATTGGTTTGCAGCAGCAGTTCGCGCGCCCGGCGCAGTCGGAGGTCCAGATAGTATTGCGCCGGCGTGGTGCTCAGATAACGCTTGAACAAGCGCTCCAGATGGCGCAGCGACACGCCCAGCTCCGCCGCCAGATGTTCCAGCGAGCGCGGGTTCTCGATATTGCTCTCCATCGACAAGGCGGCGTCGAGCAAGGCCTCGTGCCCGGTGCCGATGCGCGCCAGCAGCGGGATGTGCTGACGGTCGCCGTCGTCGCGCAGCCGGTCCACGATGAATTGCACCGAGACATCGGCCGCCAGGCTCTTGCCGCCTTTGTGGCGGATCAGATGACACATGAAATCCAGCGGCGCGGTGCCGCCGCTACAGGTGAAGCGGTCCCGGTCCAACGCAAACAGGTCCGAGGTGAACTGGGTGCGGGGGAATTCCTCGCTGATGGACAACAGGTTTTCCCAGTGGATGGCGCAGCGGTAGCCGTTCAGCACCCCGGCCCTGGCCAGCGCGAAGGTGCCGGTGCAAATCGACCCCAGCGGCACGCCCTGGGCGGCGAAGCGGCGGATCAACGCCTGCACCTTGTCGGTGGCCGCCTCACGCACCTGGCAGCCGCCGCAGACGATGAGCATGTCGTACTGCTGCGGAGGGCCCGGCGCGGAGATCGGCGACAAGCTCAGGCCATTGCTGGCGCTAACCGGCTCGCCGTCCGCCGACAGCAGGCTCCAGCGGTACAGCTTCTTGCGCGACAGGTAGTTGGCCATGCGCAACGGCTCCACCGCATTGGAAAACGCGATCATGGAGAACTGATCCAGCAGCAAAAAGGCGATATGCGACAACGAGGCTATCTGTTGCGGTCCCATCACGACCTCCAATGTGTGCGTTGCGAGGATTGTTGCTCTACTCCGAAGCG
This sequence comes from Chromobacterium haemolyticum, assembly GCF_002081825.1. Classification (GTDB taxonomy): domain Bacteria; phylum Pseudomonadota; class Gammaproteobacteria; order Burkholderiales; family Chromobacteriaceae; genus Chromobacterium; species Chromobacterium fluminis. The sequence continues at coordinate 54,176 of NZ_MUKU01000019.1, forward strand.
GTTCGCAGCCCGCTTTGAAAACCGTTGCGTATGCGTTGTTTTGTCCGTTGTTTCCGCCGGGCCCGCCCTCAGCCGTCGGCCGCGGCGCCCGCCTCCGGCCCACGGCCGAAGCTTTCGGTGATCCGGTCCAGGATGATGGCCAGCAGCACCACCGCCAGCCCGCTCTCGAAACCAAGGCCGACATCCAGCCGCTGGATGCTGGCCAGGACATCGTTGCCCAGGCCGCCGGCCCCCACCATGGAGGCGATGATCACCATGGACAGCGCCATCATGATGGTCTGATTGACCCCGGCCATGATGGACGGCAACGCGATGGGCAGCTGCACCTTGAACAGCAATTGCCACGAGGTGCAGCCGAAGGCGTTGCCGGCCTCCACCTGCTCTCGGTTCACCTGACGGATGCCCAGACTAGTCAGGCGCACCGCGGGCGGCACCGCGAACACCACCGTGGCCAGGATGCCCGGCACCCGTCCCAGTCCGAAGAACATTGCCGCGGGAATCAGATAAACGAAAGCCGGCATGGTCTGCATGAAATCCAGCGCCGGTCGCACCAGGGCGTTGACCAGCCGCCAGCGCGCGCAGCAGATGCCCAGCGGCACGCCCAACAACAGGCTGACGCAGGTGGCGGACAAGGTCAGCGCCAGCGTGGCGACGGTCTGGCTCCAGAAGCCGATGGCCCAGATCAGGCCCAGCGCCGCGCAGACGAAGACGGCGAACTTCCAGCCCAGCCGCCACAGGCCGACGCCGGCGAACAAACCGGCCAGCGCCCATGGCGGCACGCCCTGCAACAAGGCCTCCACCTGGGTGGCGAACCAGTCGATGCCGCCGCTGACGGCGTCGAAGGCGCCGGCGTTGTTTTCCAGCAGAAAATGGATGATCTGATTGACCCAGCTGCCTATCGGCAGCGGGGACTGGGGACTGATGTCGGCCATGCGGCGTGCTCCTCGTCTCGCCGGGCGCGCTCAGGACGGCAAGAGCCACACGCCCCCGCGCCGGCGACGCCCGTTGGGGTTCAGTGGTGGGCGGCCGCGCTCGGGCGGTGCTGGGACAACTTGTTGAGCACGCTGCTGGGGGTGATCACGCCCAGGCAGCGGCCGTCGTCGTCGCGGACCTGCAACGGCTCGGCCAGCCCCTGAAGCCGCAACAGCACATCGGACAGGCTACAGGACGGCTCAACGTGAGGAGCGGCCGCCGCGCGCGGCGGCGGCGCGGCCTCGATCAGATCCTTTGCCTGCAGATAACGCGAGGTGTCCACGCTCTTGAAGAAGTTGCGCACATAGTCGTCGGCCGGGCATTCGATGATTTCGCGCGGGCTGCCCACCTGCACCAGCCGGCCGCCCTCCATGATGGCGATGCGGCTGCCGATGCGCAGCGCCTCTTCCAGATCATGGGAGACGAAGACGATGGTGCGACGTTGCTCGCGCTGCAATTGCAGCAGCAGCTCCTGCAACTCGGCGCGCTTGAGCGGGTCCAGCGCCGAGAAGGCCTCGTCCATCAGCATCAGCGAGGGATTGACCGCCAGCGCGCGCACCAGGCCCACCCGCTGCTGCATGCCGCCGGAGAGTTGATGCGGGTATTTGCCGGCGAAGGCGGCCAGCCCCACTTGCTCCAGCATTTCCCGCGCCCGCGCCTCGCGGGCCTTGCGCCCGAGGCCGGCCACTTCCAGGCCGAAGGCGGCGTTGTCCAGCACTGTCCGGTGCGGCATCAGCGCGAAGCTCTGGAACACCATGCTCATGTCGCGGCGGCGCAAGGCCACCAATTGCCCGGGCGACAGCCGGGTCAGGTCCTGGCCGTCCAGCAGGATCTGGCCGGCGCTGGGCTCCAGCAAGCGGTTGATCAGGCGGATCAGCGTGGATTTGCCGGAGCCGGACAGGCCCATCAGCACGAAGATTTCGCCGGCGCGCACCGAGAACGACACGTCGTTGACGCCCACCACCGCCCCGGTGCGCCGAAACACGTCGTCCTTGCTCTCGCCGGCCCGCAGCAAGGACATCACTTCCGCCGGCTTGCCGCCGAACGCCTTGTAGAGGTTTCTGACCTCGATCTTGATCGTTTGCATCCCGGCTCCCTTTGGCGCGGCCGCTGGCAATTCGAAGAATGTTTAATGTAAATCAAGGTTCAAGATAGAAAGGAAGGGCTGCGCCAAGTAACGGTATTCCGACACCAAGCCGCCCAAATCCGACATCCGCGCGCAAAACCGGCCGGCATAGGCCTGGCCGCCGAATCTAGCGCCGGCTTTCGTCTCTGGCCCGGCCGGCCGGTGTCGTAAAAAAACCGCAATCCGCCGCCGGCGGCAAAAACAAAAACGCCGGCCACGGCCGGGCAGGCGTGAAGGACGGGGAGGCGACGGACGCGCGCGCGGAAGCTGTCAAAGACGGCTGCGCTTCGTGAAGCGTTGTATGGTGAGTACCCGCTCAAAACGCGCAATGCCGCTTGTACATGCCGCTTTTTCGCTCGTTTTCGCCTTGTTTCGCCCTGGCTCGCGAGACTTTGCGACTGGCGCTCAGCGATCCACCACCAGATCGCTCAAGGGCAGGCTGCAGCAAGGCAGGAAATAACCCTGCTCCACTTCGCGCGGCCGGATGCCGCCCTGGTGCCGCATGTCCACCCGGCCTTCCAGCAGACGGCTCTTGCAACTGCCGCACACGCCGCGGGTGCAGGAGGCAGGCAGGCGCATACCCTTGGCCAGCGCCGCCGCCAGCACCGTCTGCCCCGGCGCCACCGATAAATCGTCCCCCGTTTTGGCGAAGCGCACATTGAAGCCGCGACCCTCGACGCCGGGCTGCGGCGTCCGCACCGCCTCGTCCGGCGGCGCCGCGCTGAGTTCGGCGAAATTGAAGCTTTCCTCGTGATAACGACTCATGTCGAAACCGCACTGGCGCAGCAGCTCGCGCACCGCGGCCATATAAGGCGCGGGGCCGCAGCAGAACACCTGGCGCGCGTGCAGGTCCGGCGCCATGCGCTCGATCAGCGTCCGGTCCAGCCGGCCGATCAAGCCGGCCCAATCCGGCTCTCCCGCCCGGTGTTCGCAAATCACCGCCTGGCTGAAAGTGGGGTGGATGCTGGCCAGCAGGCTCAATTCCTTGCGAAACACGATGTCGCGCGGCGAGCGCGCGCTGTGGACGAACAGGATGTCGGCGCCGGAGGCCAGATCGGTCAGCGCCCGGGTCATCGACATCAGCGGAGTGATGCCGCTGCCGGCGGACAGAAAGAGATAGGGCGAAGCGGCGTGGCGCGCATAGCTGAACTCGCCGGCCGGCCCCAGGACCCGCAGCGCCATTTCCGGGCGCAGATGCTCGTACAGCCAAGAGGAAACGACGCCGCCGGGAATGCGCTTGACGGTGATGGACACCCGGTCCGGCCGGGTGGGCGTGGACGACAGCGTGTAGCAGCGGTTGACCGCGACCCCGTCGATATCCAGTTCCAGCGTGATGAACTGGCCGGGCAGATAAGGGAAGCGGCGCGGCGGCTCGGCGCGGAACACAAAGGTTTTGACATCGTGGGTTTCCTCCCGCGCCTGAACGCAGACGAGCAGGCTGTCCTCGCCGGCCCGCCACAGCGGCAGGTCGGCGGCTGGCGGGAGATAATCCAATGGGCTGGCCGGCGGCGCGCTATTCATGGTCGTGCCGTTCCCGCTCCAGGCCGTCGCCCAGCCGCTGCGCGTACCACTGGGTGAATTTCTCCACCAAGGCCTCGGTGTACGGCGAATAAGGACCGGGCCGATAGGCGGCGCCGTTGATGCCGCGCTGCGACTCTTCCACCAGCCGGCGGTCCTGCTGATTGGTGGCTTTCCATACCCGGGTGAGGTTGTCCACCTCGTAGTCCACGCCTTCCACCGCGTCCTTGCGCACCAGCCAGGTGGTGCGCACCAGCGTGCTTTCCGCCGACAGCGGCAAGGCGGTGAAGGTGACGATGTGGTCGGCCATGAAATGGTGCCAGGAGTTGGGCTGGGTCCAGAACGACAGGCCGCCGGACGCCGGGTCGCGCAGATCGCCCAACAGCTTGCGACAGGCCGCGCCGGTGTCCACGGTCTGGGACTGGCCCTGGCGGTCCAGCGGCATGCGCATCGCGCGGAAGCCGGACACCTCGGACAGGCGCTCGATCTCGGCCGAGGGCAAACCGCCGGCCTCCCAGCGCGCGTGGTGCTCGGCGACGACGCGTTGATAGTCGGCCAGTCCGGAGGCCTGCTCGGCCCGGGGCGCGAAGCCGTAGCTGTAGGCGTACAGCGAGACTGTCAGTTCCGGATGGTTGGCGGTGCAGTGATAGCACTCGCGGTTGTTCTCCATGGTTAGCTTCCAGTTGCCCGCCTCGACAATGTCCACCTGGGCCGCCACCTTGCAATCGTCGATGCGGTGCGGCGCGATATAGGGCGCCATCCGCGCCATCATCTCGTCGATGTCCTCCGGCGGCCGCTCGGCCAGGCAGATGAACAGCAGCCCTTCCAGATTTTTCAGCGCCACCGGCTTGAGGTTGTGATGCGAGGGGTCGAAGCCGTCCGCCATGTGGTCGGCGAAGATCAGCCGGCCGGACAGATCGTAAGTCCATTGATGGTAGGGGCAGACCAGATTGCCCACCGAGCCCTGACGCTCGGCGCACAGCCGCGAGCCGCGGTGGCGGCAGACATTGTGAAAGGCGCGTATGACCATGTCGTCGTCGCGCAGGATCAGGATGGGATCGCGTCCCAGCTCCACGGTCAGGTAGTCGCCCGGTTCGGGTATTTCCGCGCTAACGCCGACATAGATCCAGTGGCGACGGAAGATGTATTCGAGATCGGCCTCGAACACTTGCGGCGAGCGATAGAACGGCGCTTCCAGACTGTAGCCGGGACGGCGGCGGGCCAGCAGTTCGCGCAGCGGGGCCGTCGTCGCAGCCGGGAAGGGAATGACGCTGTGGGACATGTCTCGCTCCTTTGATAGCGGGCTGCTCAAAAATCGACGAGCCGATGTTGACGCAGGTAATCCAGCACCGCTTGCGCTTTCTCGACGGAATCCCCCTGTTTTACGACGCGCCCCCCGGCGGCCGCGTCGTCGCCGGCAATCGCCCCCAGCAGACGCTCCAGGCCGCTGCCGCGCTGCGCCGCCAGCGCCCGGGCGCGCCGCGCCGGCTCCAGCCTGGGTGCTGGCATGGGCTCCCCCGCTGCCGCGCGGCGCGTCACCACGCCGCGTTGCAAGCCGGCCCAGGACCAGCGCGGTTCCGCGCCGTCCGGCTTGACGCTGGCCAGCAGCGGCGCCTGGGCCGCCAGCCGTCGCCGCCGTCCCCTGGCCAGGCCTTGCAGCGCCCGCCATTCTCCGCCCTCCTCCGTCAAGGACAGCACGCCGGGCAAGAGCGGACGGTCCAGGCCTTCGGCCAATAGATAGGGCAGCAGCGCCGACGCCTCGCCGCCGCCGGAGCGTTCGCCGCACAGAATCAGTTCGAAATCGCCCAGCGCGGCGATCAGCGCCGGCGTCGGGTCGCTGCCCGCCGGCGGCTGCAACACGGCGATGGCCGCCGCGCCCTGGGCCAGGTAGTCGGCCAACGCCTCCTTGTCCGCGTCTCCGGCGTGCAAGACGACGAAGGCGCGGCCCAGCCGGCGCGCCAGCGCCAGCGCCGCCAGATCGCCCGGGCCGGCGCAGGGCCGCCCGCTGACCGGATGCGGCGCCGGGGCCACCAACACCGCTGTTTTCGCCGCCGTTCCGGCGGGAAGCGCCGTCTCGCTCATGGTCCGATCTCCTTGTTCTCAAGCTCCAGCAAGGCCTGCAAGGCGTGAATGAAGGACTGGCAGTCGTCGATCACGCTCAGGTCCGCGCGCTTGACCATGGGCGCGGCCGCGTCCAGATTGACCGCGATCACATGGCGGCAGGCCTTGATGCCTTGCAGGTGCTGCACCGCGCCGGAAATGCCCAGCGCCAGATAGGCGCTGGCCTGCACGCTGCGGCCGGTGGCGCCCACTTGCTGGTCGCGGCGGAAACGCCCGTCGTCCACCGCCACCCGCGAGGCGCCCACCGCCGCGCCCATGGATTCCGCCAGCCGCAAGAAGGCCGGAACGTCGCTGACCCCGTTGCCGGCGGCCAGGATCAGGTCCGCCTCTTCCAGAGCCAGTTGCGAGGCCGGGCTGGCGACGCCGCCCAGGTCACGCACCCGCTCCTCCGCCGCCTCCGGCGCGCAAGCCTGCCGCAGCCCCCGCCCGACGAAGGGCAGGCGGACGTCGGCCACGCCGCGTGCGAGCAAGAGCGCCTGCGCGCACGGATGCACGCTGAAGCCCGCGCCCGGCCGGCGGCGGCGCACGCCGTCGGCGGCGATTTCCACCACGTCGGTCAGCACCGACAGACGCTCGCGGCAGGCGAAGCGCCGGCCCAGGTCGGCGTCCTCGCCGCGGTCGGCGAACAGCACATGGCGCGGTTGCTCCCGCCGCCACAGCCGCCGCAACAAGGCCAGCTTGGCTTCCGGCGCAAAGCCCGGGTCCGCCGGCGTCAAGGCGCGGTCCAAGGCCAGTTCCGCCAGTTCGGCGTCGGCGCAGCCTTCCATGCCGAACAAGACCGCCAGCACCTCCTCGCGCGGGCCGGCCAGCAGGGCGGCGGCGGCGATGGCCTCGCGCGCCGCCTCGTCCAGCTGACCGCGCTCGGCGTGCGCCACCACCAACAGCCGTCCATCGAACGGCCCGGCGCTGCGCAGCGGCTTGAGCTTGGCCGCACTCGCCGGCGGCGCGTCGCGCAGGCCGCCGTCCTCGCCCAGCACGATGCGCTTGAGCCCGCCCGGCGAGCGCACCCAGGGCCGGCGCGGGTCCACCCGCGGCGCGGTCTGCTTCATCTTCATGCCTCCTCCTTCGCCAGCCGGCCTGGCGCCGCCGCGCGCCGCGCATCGCCCCGCTCTTGCCCGGCCTCCGGGCCGGTCTCCAAACGCTCCGCCACCAATTCCGCCAACTCCACCACCTCCGCCCGCGCGCCGCTGACGCCTTCCAGCATCGCGGTGCAGTTGGGGCAAGCCACCGCAACGCGACCGGCGCCGGCGGCGCGGACGTCCTCCATGCGCATGTCCGGAATCCGGCGCGGCCCGGGCACGTCGGTAAAGGCCGCCCCGCCGCCCCAGCCGCAGCAGCGAGCGTCGCGGCCGGAGCGGCTCATCTCCACCACCTGGATGCCGATGCCGGCCAGCACGCGGCGCGGCGCGGCGTAGCCCTCGTTGTAGCGGCCCAGATAACAGGGATCGTGATAGCTCAACGGCTCGGCCGAGTCGCGGGAGCGCACACGGATCGCCCGCGTCTCCAGCAGTTGGTCCAGCAGCCGGCTGTGATGCCAGACTTCGTAATGTCCGCCCAGCGCCGGGTATTCATTGGCCAGGCAATGAAAAACATGCGGATCCGGCGTAACGATGCGGGTGAAGCGATAGCGGCCCAACGTGGCGATATTGGCCAGCGCCAGCCGCTGAAAACCCGCCTCGTCGCCCAGGCGGCGCGCCAGATCGCCGCAGTCGCGCTCGGCTTCGCCCAGCGCCGCCACGCGCAGGCCGGCGGCCTTGAGCACGGTCAGCAAGGCGCGCAGGGCGCGCTGATAGCGCATGTCGAAAGCGCCCTCGCCCGCCAGCAGCAGCCAATCGACGGACTCGCCCTCCTGCAGCAGCGGCAGGTCCAGGTCCGCCGCCCAGTGGTAGCGCGCGCGCAGCGGGTGGCCGCCGACGGTGTCGGTATGGCGCAGATTGGCCAGCGCCGCCGCGCCCTTGCCCGGCAGTTCGCCGCGCGTCAGGGTCAGGTGCCGGCGCAGATCGATCACCGCGTCGACGTGCTCGATCAGCATCGGACAGTTTTCCACGCAGGCGCGGCAGGTGGTGCAGGACCACAAGGTGTCCGCCGCCAACGCGCCGCCGACGATGTCCCGGTCCGCGCTCGCGGCCGCGGCCGCCGGCCGGCCCGGATGCGGGCTGCCGGCATAGGCCGGACCGCCGCCGCCCATGGACGCCACCAGGTCCTGGATCAGGCGCTTGGGATTGAGCGGCTGACCGGCGGCGAAGGCCGGACAGGCGGCTTCGCATTTGCCGCATTGCACGCAGGCGTCGAAGGACAGCAGCCGGTTCCAGGCGAAATCGGCCGCCCGCGCCGCGCCCAGCTCGCCGGCGGCCAGATTCAAGGGCTTCAGATCGGCGGACTTGCCGGCGAAGCGCTCGGCGCGCGGATGGAAGGCCAGGTGCAGCAAACCGGCCACCGCGTGCTTCATCGGCCGGCCCAGGCCTATGCCCAGGGCCAGCTCCGCGCCGCCCAAGGCCAGCAGCGACAGCGCGACGGCGGCCAGCCCCTGCCCGGCGGCGCTCAGCCAGGCCTCGCCGCCGGCCAGCGCCGCCGCCAGCAGCGCGCCCAGCGCGAAACAGGCCAGCCGCGCCGGCAGCCGCTGCCATTCTCCCAACGATAGCCGGGCCGGCGGCGCGCGGCGGCGCGCGCGCATCAAAGCCGCGCCGATCAGCATCAAAACGGCCGACGCCACCAGCAGCAGGTCCAGCCAGCGCTGATGCAGCAGCAGGCCGTAATTGAGCGCGATCAGCAGCAGCGCCGCCGTCCCGCCGCCGGCCGCCGCCACATGGGCGCGCGCCGCGGCCGGATCGCGGGCCACCACGCGGTGCAGGTCAACGAAGTAACGCTTGGGCGCGGCCAGCAGGCCGCGCCAGGACGCCGGCGCGGCGCGGCCCCGCCGCCACAGCCGCGCGCGCCGGAGCAGCCCGGCGCTCAGCAGCAGCGCGCCCAACCAGAACAGGCCGCTGAGGAGGTAGGGAAAACTCATGTCAGAAATCCTTGGCCAGCCGCAGCGCGTCGTAGAGCGCGCCGTGGATGTTGTGCATAGAGACGCAGTCGCCGACGCGGAACAGCAGGAATTCCCCGGCCGCCAGCGGCCAGTCCAGACAGGGCTGCGGCTCGGCGGCGAACAGCGCCCGCACATCGGTCTGGCCGCGGTTGCGCGACAAGGGCTTCAACTGCCCGTACAGGGCCTCGTCCGGCAGGACGCCGTTCTCTATCACCACCTGGTCCACCACCCGCTCTTCCAGCGCTTCGGTGTATTCGTTGCGCAACACGGCGATTTTCTTGTCGCCTTCGGCGTAAACCGCCTCCAGCCAGACATTGGGGGTGGGGATGATGCCTTGGGCGTACAGACGGCGGTAGAAGATGGGAAAGGTGGTGCCGCCGGTGTCGTCGCCCACCTTCACATCCGGCGTGACGATTTCCACCGTGCTGCCGCGGCTGGCCAGATAGTCGGCGACGCCGAAGCCGGCGTGGGTGCTCAGCGCGTCGTAGACCAGCACGTTGCGGGCCGGCTCCACCTGGCCGGACAGGATGTCCCAGCTGCTGACGGCCAGCCCCTCCGCCACGCCCCAGGCCGGCACCTGGCTGGTGTGCGGCCGGCCGCCGGTGGCCAGCACCACGATATCCGGCCGCTCGTCCATGATCATGGAACGGTCCGCCGCCGCGCCCAGCCGGCGGTCCACGCCCAGGCGCTGGGTTTCCATGTCCAGCCAGCGCACAATGCCGGCCATTTGTTCGCGCTGCGGCGCGCGCGCCGCCAGCAGGATCTGACCGCCCACCTGCGGCTGCCGCTCGAACAGCACCACCTCGTGGCCGCGCTCGCGCGCCACCCGCGCCGCCTCCAGCCCGGCCGGCCCGGCGCCCACCACCGCCACCCGGCGCGGCCGCGCCGCCCGGGAGATGAGATGGGGCATGGTGGACTCGCGGCTGGTGGCGGCGTTCTGGATGCACAGCACGTCCTGGCCGTAGTACTGACGGTCTATGCAGTAATTGGCGCCCACGCACTGCCGGATCTGGTCTTCCTTGCCGTCCCGGATCTTGATCACCAGATGCGGGTCGGCCATGTGGGCGCGGGTCATGCCCACCATGTCCACCATGCCGGCGGCCAGAATGCGTTCCGCCTGCACCGGATCGCGTATGCTCTGCGCGTGCATCACCGGCACCTTGGACACCGATTTGATGCCGGCGGCCAGATGCACGAAAGGCTCGGGCGGCAACGCCATCGGCGGCATGCAGTTGGCCAGGCTGTTGTGGGTGTCCGCGCCGGAGCCTATCACCGACAGGTAGTCGATCAGCCCGGTTTCGGACATGGCGGCGGCAATCTCCTTGAGCATGTCGTGGCTGAGGCCGTCTTCGTGGAATTCGTCGCCGCTCATTCTCAGGCCGACGCAGAAGTCCGCGCCCACCTCGGCGCGCACCGCTTGCAGCACTTCCATGCCGAAGCGCAGCCGGTTTTCCAGGCTGCCGCCCCATTCGTCCTCGCGCTGATTGGTGCGCGGGCTCCAGAACTGGTCGATCAGGTGCTGGTGGGCGGCGGCGATCTCGATGCCGTCCAGGCCGGCGGCCTTGACCCGCCGCGCCGCCAGCGCGAAATCCGCGATCACGCGATGGATGTCCTCCGTCTCCATGATCTTGGCGTTGCCGCGGTGCACCGGCTCGCGCACGCCGGAGGGGCTGAGCAGATGCGGCCAGTGCTCGCCTTGATAGCTGGAGCGCCGCCCCATATGGGTGGCCTGGATCATGATCTTGGCACCGTGGCGGTGCATGGCTTCCGCCAGCCGCGCCAGCGGCTCTATCACCGCGTCGCTGGCCAGATTCACCGATTTCCACCAGCCCTGCGGGCTGTCGATGGACACCGGGCTGGAACCGCCGCAAATCGCCAACGCCAGGCCGCCCTTGGCTTTTTCTTCGTAGTAGCGGATGTAGCGCTCGCCCGGCAGACCGCCGGCTTCGGCGTAGACCTCGGCGTGGGCGGTGCTGACGATGCGGTTGCGCAAGGTCAGCCGGTTCAGGGTGATGGGTTCGAACAAATGCGGGTAGGGCATGGCCGGTTCCTAAGGGTCTGTTGACGTATGTTTTCCCCGCCGCGCTGACCGAGAAAAGTGCGCTCTACAAGCCTGACAACGCCGTAGAGGGGGCTTTCCTCGGTCAGCCCTCCGGGTTCGTCCCCAGCCGGCGCCTCGCTTTGTCGGCCGCATCCGGCTGGGGACGAACGCAGCGGTAAAACATACGTCGACAGACCCTAACTACAAGGGATGGACTGTGAACGCGCAGTACGGCGCGCCCTGCCCGGCGCACTGGCTTTCGCGGCAGACGGTGCGGTAGTCGCGCCCCAGGCTTTCCCCCACCCAGTCCATCGCGCCGGCGAACCAGCCGGCGAACAGATAGCAGGCCATGTGCTCGCTTTGCGGCGCGCCGGCCTCGCCCTGGGCCAGCACGAAACAGGAGTGGTCCAGCCGGATATGAGCGTTGCCGCTGGCCACGTCGGCCTCCAAAAAGCGGAAGCGGCCCCAGCCGCGCAGGGACAGCCGGCTCAGGTAGTGCTCGAACACGGCCAGGCCGGCCAGACCGTGGGTGGCCGCCTCGCTGGCGCACCAGAAGTGGGCGGAGCGATGGCCGGCCTGGTAGAGCGCGTCCGCGTACGGGTAACGGCCCAGCGCCGCCTCCATGGCCAAGTGGTTGTTGATGAAGAAATGACGCGGCACGTACAACATGGGCAGGCCGTTGGTGCGCCAGACGCCGCTGTCGGGGTCCACGTCGATGGGAAGTTGCGGTTGCATGCCGTTCTCCTGAGAGCCTGTTCAAGGTCTGCTGCGCTTCGTCGGACATGGCGTGGTGAGTACGGTTTCAGAATGCCCATATGCCGCATGACCCTTCCGCTTCCTCAGCGGTTTTCGCCTTGTCTCGCCCTTGCTCGCCAGACGGTGAACCGGCTCTGAGCAAGTCGGGCGCAGCCCGTCATTGCCGGCATCTTGCCGCAGGCCATTCCGGGCCGGAGCCGTCGGCGCGACCGGTTTTTGCCCATGGCCGACACCTCACGGCGCGGGCGCAAAAAAGGCGGACCGCGGTCCGCCAAGGAGAGGCATGACATTGAACGCGCTACGGTTCAGGGCGCCCACTCCGCCACCCGCTCCGGATGGGCCCGAATCCAGGAGGCCGCCGCCGCCGCGGGCTTGGCGCCGGTTTCCACCGCCAGCATCAGCGGGCCGATCTCTTCCGGCCGCCAGCGGAAGCGCCGCAGGAAGGCCAGCACCGCCGGCGCCTTGGCGCTCAGGCCGGGATGGGCCACATTGTTGACGTGCTCCGCCTCGCCGAATACTTTTTGCGGGTCGTCGAGAAAACGCAGCTTCCATTTGGCGAACATCCAGTGCGGCACCCAGCCGGTCACCACGATGGGCTTGCGGGCGTTGATCGCGCGCGCCAGTTCCGCCGTCATGCCCGGTCCGGAACTGGGCATCAGCGTCAAATTCAGCCGGTAGGCCTTGATCGCCGCCTCGGTCTTTTGCATCACCCCGGCGCCGGCGTCTATGCCGACGATGCGTCCCTGATACGCCGCGCGCTCGGCGTTGAGATCGCCGATGGCGCGGGCGGCCACATAGTCCGGCACCACCAGGCCGATGCGGGCGTCGACATAATTGGGCCCCAGGTCCAACACCTTGTCCTTGAACTGCCGGTAATACGCGCCCTGGGTCACCGGCAGCCAGGCCGACAGCGTGGCGTCCAGATCGCCGCGCGCCACGCCCTGCCACATGATGCCGGCGGCCACCGGCATCAGCTCCACCGGGTGGCCCAGCCGGCCGCGAATGATCTGGGCCGCCACCTGGGTGGTGACCACGCTGTCCGCCCAGCCTTCGACATAGCCTAGCCGGATCGCCGGCTTGGCGGCCCCGGCCGGCTCCGCCGCCTGGATCGGCAGCCACCCAAGCAGCAGCATGATGCAGAACCATCGTCTCGACATCGTCTTTCCTTCCCTAATCAAGGTCTGTGGACACGGGGCTTCCGCTACCCTGCGGCAAAGAGGTCGTGAACAGGCTCTAAGAGCCTGTTCACGATCTTTTCAAACCGGAACGGAAGTATTGTTCAAAGCATTGAATCCGCTACGCGGATGATGATTTAGGGCCGGTTCCGCCCGGCGAACGGAAAGGGAGATTTGCGCGGCCAAATCTCCCTTTACCCTAAAGGCCGCCCTGTACGCCTGGCCTGCGGCTACCCGTCGGGTCCCGTCAGTCCCGAGGCGCGGCTGAACTCGCAGCGCGCTAACGTCGCGCTGCTCGAACAAGCAGCCGCTTAAAACCTCGGGCCTGCCACCCGACGGCAGGCTTGAAGGGATCCGGGGCGCGTCGGATACAGGGTTTCCTACGTATCTAGCAACGGTTAAGCACATCTACAAAAGATCGTGAACAGGTTCTAAGCCCCCCACACCTCGCCAAACACCCGCAACCAATTCTCCCCCAGCACTTTGCGAATCTTGCTCTCAGGCCAGCCGGCCCGCTGCATCGCCGCGGTCAGATTGGGCGTTTCGCCTATGGTGCGAATGCCTTCCGGGTTGAGGATGGCGCCGAAATCGGTCAGTCGGCGATACCGGCCTTTGTCGTGGGTGATCCAGTCGAAGAAGACCTGATCGTAGCCCTGGGTGAAGTCGGTGCCGTAGCCGACGCAGTCTTCGCCCACCAGCGCGATCACGTAATCCATCGCTTCCACGTAGTCGTCCACGGTGGCTTCGATACCGCGGCGCAGAAAGGGCGGAAACATGGTGACGCCGATGAAGCCGCCATGATCGGCGATGAAGCGCAGCTCCTCGTCGCTCTTGTTTCGCGGATGCGGCTTGAGGCCCGAGGGCAGGCAATGGGAGTAACAGACCGGCTTTTTCGATTCCAGAACGGCTTCGCGCGAAGTCAGGCCGCCCACATGGGACAGGTCCACCATGATGCCGACGCGGTTCATTTCCGCAATGACTTCGCGGCCGAAGCCGGACAGGCCGCCGTCGCGTTCGTAACAGCCGGTGCCGATCAGGTTTTGCGTGTTGTAGCACAGCTGCACCACGCGCACGCCCATGTCGGCGAAGGCTTCGATGGATTCCAGCCTGTCCTCGAAGGCGTGGGCGTTCTGAAAGCCCAAGATGACGCCGGTGCGGCCTTCCGCCTTGGCGCGGCGGATATCCTCTACGCCGCGCACCAGGGTCAAGAGATCGCCGTGCTCGCGGATCAGCCCTTTCATCTCGGCGATATTGTTCACGGTGTCCTGAAAGCCCTCCCACACCGACACGGTGCAATTGGCGGCGCTCAAACCGCCGCGGCGCATGTCCTCGAACACCGGCCGCGCCCATTTGGCGATGATCAGTCCGTCTATCACCAGCGCGTCTGCGTGCAAATCCATTGCCATCTCCTTCTAGCTTGTCCACGCCTAGGTCCAACTATCCCGCCGCAGCGCCACGGACTTTGAATCATTTTTTAAGAACTCTCGCTCAGGACCGCTGCCGGCGCCGGCCGCGCCAGTTGCGCCCACAGCGGATGGCCGGCGTCCTCCGGCAGCTCGCACACCGCGAAGCCGTAAGGCCGGGCCGCGCGCCGCAACAGCAGCCAGACGTAGTCGGCAAAGCTGCGGCGGCACACCACGAACACGCCGTCGCCGTCCAGGCGCAGCACTTGAACCACCGCCTTGCCCAGCAGCGTGCTGACGCCCTGGCCGGGACGCAGCGCTTCGAAAGCGTAGCCGCCCAGATGGCGCAGCACGGCCAGATGCGGCTCGCCGCACAGGTAGACGGCGGTGAAGCCGCCGCTGACGTCCAGCGCCTGGGCGAACAGGCGCTGCTCGGCGAAGCCCCGCTCCAGCGCCGGCAACCAGGCGGCCAGGCGCTGGCGGCGGCTGATCAGCAGCCATTCGTCCGGCGACAGCCACAGCAGCGCGCCGCCCTCCCCCTGGCTCAAGGTCTTGGGCCGGCGCGGCGGCTCCAGCCCGGTGATCCGCGCCGTCAGCTCGAAAAACCCGGCCTCGGCGCCGTCGCCGCGCAGCAGCGCATAGCCCAGATTGGGCGCTTCATTGCCCCAGACGCGGCCGTCGGCGCGGCGCGCTTCGGCCGCTTCCGGCAAATCCAGATGCCGCAAGGGCGATTCCAGCACAGGCTTGAACGCGGATTCAGACATGCTGACGCTCCCCTTCCTTGTCGACGAAGACCGCGGACGCCACCCGCGCCGGCGCGCTATGGCCCTGCCACCACACGTGCACGGTGTCGCCTTCGCGGCGGACACCGTCCTTCAACACCGCCATGGCGATGGAGCAGCCCAGACATTCGCTGTGGTAGCTGGAGGTGACATGGCCCTGCATCGCCGCCGGCGCCGCGTCCTTGCCGTCGTTGAGAATTTGCGCGCCTTCCGGCAACACCAGCCGCGGGTCCTCCGTCAGCAGGCCCACCAACTGCTTGCGGCCCGCGCCGGCGGTGTCGGCGCGCAGCAAGGAGCGGCGACCGAGGAAGCTGAACGGTTTTTTCATGCCCACCGCCCAACCCATGGCCAGATCGTTAGGGCTCATCGAGCCGTCGCTGTCCTGGCCGACGATGATGAAGCCCTTCTCGGCGCGCAAGACGTGCATGGCCTCGGTGCCGTAGGGCGTGATGCCGAACTCGTCCCCGGCCCGCATCGCCTCCTCCCACAGATAACGGCCGTAGCCGGCGTCCACATTGATCTCGTAAGCCAATTCGCCGGAGAAACTGATGCGGAACACCCGCGCCGGCACGCCGGCCACGGTGCCGACGCGGCCCTCCATGAACCGGAAGGCCTGAGGATCGAGATCAATATCCGTGCACAGCTTGCGCAACACCGCCCGGCTTTGCGGGCCCACCAGCGCCGTGGTGGCCCAGTGATCGGTGATGGAGCTGAAGCGCACCTTGAGTTCCGGCCATTCGGTCTGATGCCAGCGCTCCAGCCAGCTGTAAACCCGGGCCGCGCCGCCGGTGGTGGTGGTCATGTGGAAATGGTCGTCCGCCAGGCAGGCGGTGACGCCGTCGTCCATCACCATGCCGTTTTCATCCAGCATCAGACCGTAGCGGCATTTGCCCGGCTCCAGCTTGCTCCAGGCATTGCTGTAGACGCGGCCCAGAAACTCGCGCGCGTCCGGGCCGCGCACATCGATCTTGCCCAGAGTGGAGGCGTCCATCACCGCCACCCCTTGGCGGGCGGCGCGGCATTCGCGGCGCACCGCCGCGTGCAGGTCCTCGCCCGGCCGCGGGAAATACCAGGGCCGCAGCCACTGCCCCACCAGCTCGTATTCAGCGCCGCGCGCGGTATGGCTGCCGTGCATGGCGGTGTAGCGGCGCGGGTCAAAGGTCTCTCCGACATGGGCGCCAGCCAGCGCGCCGAAGCTGACCGGGGTGTAGGCCGGCCGATAGGTGGTGGTGCCCACCTCGGCGATGGGCTTGCCCAGCGCCTCGGCGGCGATGGCGAAGCCGTTGACGTTGGACAGCTTGCCCTGATCGGTGCCGAAGCCCAGCGCGGTGTAGCGCTTGACGTGCTCGATGGAGCGGTAGTTTTCGCGCACCGCCAGATGGATGTCGGCGGCGGCCACGTCGTTCTGGAAATCGACGAAGGCCTTGGCGCCGACGCCTTCGCGCCGCCCGTCCGGCAAGCGGAAGATTTCACGCGGCGCGGCCACCTCCTCCGCCTCCACCCGCGGCGCGGCGCCCAGGCTTCCCCGGCCAAGCTGGGCCAGCATGGCGGCATGGCACTGGTCCAGGGCCTCGCCCAGCTCCCAGCGCCCGGTGACCGCGCCCACGCAGACGACGCCGGGCCGGCCCGCGTCCGGGCAGACGAAGGACAGACGGTCCGGACGCCACAGCGGACGGCCGCCGTTGTGGCAGAACAGATGCACGGTGGCGCTGAGCCCGCCGGAAGACAGCACGCCGTCCAGCTCCAGCCGCGGCCCCTTGCCGGTCACGCTCCGGCCATCCGCGGCCAACTTCACCAAGTCCGCGCCGCTGACGCCGGCGCCGCCGTTCACCCGGGCAATGCCGTAACCAGCCAGCAACTCCACGCCGGCATTCTGCGCGGCGCGGCTGCGCCAGGCCGCCGCGCCGGCCGGCCGGGCGTCGGCCAGCGTCACCGCCACGCCGGACAAGGCCAGCTCCAGCGCCGCATCGTAGGCGGCGTCGTTCTGGGTCTGCAGCAGCAGCCGGCGCCCCACCGCCACGCCGTAGCGGTTCAAATAACTGTGGCCGGCGGCGGCGGTCATCACCCCGGGCAGATCGTTGTTGCCGAACACCAGCGGCCGTTCGATGGCGCCGCTGGCCAAGACCAGTTGGCCCGCGCGTATCTTGTGCAGGCGCTGGCGCGGCTGGGCCGGATCGCGCTCGGACGGCGGCAAGTGGTCCTGCAACAACTCCACAGCCAGGGCCAGATTGCCCTCATGCAAGGCAAAGACGGTGGCGCGCGGCAAGCACTGGACATTGGGCAGCGCCGCCAGCTCCTGCAAGCGCTGACGCGTCCAGTCCATCGCCTCCAGGCCGTCGATGCGCAACCGGCGCTCGCTCAGCAGCCAGCCGCCCATCTCCGCCTGTTCGTCCAGCAGCAGCGTTTTCAGGCCGGCGCGCCCCGCCAGCGTGGCCGCCCACAAGCCGGCCGCGCCGCCGCCCACCACCAGCAGGTCCACATGGTGGTGCAGATGATCGTAATGCTCCGGGTCCGGCAGCCGCGGCGCTTGGCCGTAACCGGCGGCTTCGCGGATGCGGCGCTCGTAAAACGGCCAAGCCCCCGCCGGCTGCATGAAGGTCTTGTAATAAAAACCCGGCGGTAGGAAGCGCTCCAGCCGGCCCAGCGCGCCCTTGAGCCGCATGCCCCAGGATGCGTCCCCCAAGCCGCTAAAGGCCTGCAAGCCTTGATACAGCTCCACCTGGGTGGCTTTGAGATCCGGCGTGCTCAAAGCGCCGCTTTCCAGCTGGATCAAGGCGTTGGGCTCTTCTGCGCCAAAACCGACGATGCCGCGCGGCCGGCCGTACTTGAAGCTGCGGCCCAAGAGCCGCACGCCGTTGGCCAGCAGCGCCGAGGCCAGAGTGTCGCCGGCGAAGCCCTGATAGGCCGCGCGGTCCAGGGTGAAGGCCAATGGCCGATTGCGGTCGATGCGCTCGCCGGGACGATGGATGCGATAGCCGCTCACGCCGGATCCTCCTGCAAATAAAGGGCCTTGCCCTCGGCCAGCGTCCAGCTGCCGGCGATCTCGTAGCTGACGGTGTGACGCCGGACGGCGAACACCTTGCGGCAGCCGGCGGCGTGTTGCCATTGCTCCCAATGCCAGCCGCGCGGGTTCTTGCGGCAGAACAGGTAATCGCCCCAGGCCTCGTCGTCCACCTGCTCCGGCGCCGCCGGACGGACGATGAAGGCCTCCCCGGCGTAGTCGAACTCTTCCTCCTCCCGCGCCTCCCCGCAATGCGGGCAATGAATCAGCAGCATCGGCGTCTCCCTCAATGCGCCACGGCGGCGGCGCCGTGTTCGTCTATCAAGCGGCCGGAAGCGAAACGCTCCAGCGAAAAAGCCGCGTTCAGCGGATGCGGCTGGTCATGAGCGATGGTGTGGGCGAACACGTGGCCGGAGCCCGGCGTGGCCTTGAAGCCGCCGGTGCCCCAGCCGCAGTTGAAATACAGGCCCTGGATCCGGGTCTTGCCGATGATGGGGCAGGCGTCCGGCGATACGTCCACGATGCCGCCCCACTGCCGGTTCATCCGCAGCCGAGAGAAGGACGGAAACAGCTCGACGATGGCCGCCGCCGTGTGCTCGATCACATGCGGGCTGCCGCGCTGGCCGTAGCCCAGATAGCTGTCTATGCCGGCGCCTATCACCAGTTCGCCCTTGTCCGACTGGCTGATGTAGCCATGCACCGCGCCGGACATCACCACCGTGTCCAGGCAGGGTTTCAGGGATTCGGACACAAAGGCCTGCAAAGGGTGGCTTTCCAGCGGCAGCCGCAAACCGGCCATCCGCGCCAGCGTGGAACTGTTGCCGGCGGCCACGCAGCCCACCTTGTCGGCGCGGATCTCGCCGCGTCCGGTTTGCACCCCGCGCACCCGGCCGTCCTCGATCAGCAGGCCGGTGACCTCGCACTCCTCGATGATGTCCACGCCCAGCGCGCTGGCGGCGCGGGCGAAGCCCCAGGCCACCGCGTCATGGCGCGCCACCCCGCCGCGCGGCTGATAGCTGGCGCCCAGGATCGGATAGCGGACGTCGCCGCCTATGGCGATCAAGGGCACCCGCTCCTTGATCTCCCGCGGGGACAGCACCTCGGCGTCCACGCCGTTGAGCAGATTGGCGTTGACCCGGCGCTCGATGTCTCGCATGTCCTGCAGGCTGTGGCCCAGGTTCATCACTCCGCGCTGGCTGAACATCACGTTGAAGTTCAGCTCCTGGGACAGGCCCTCCCACAGCTTGAGCGCGTGCTCGTACAGCTGCGAAGACTCGTCCCACAGATAGTTGGAGCGGATGATGGTGGTGTTGCGCGCGGTGTTGCCGCCGCCCAGATAGCCTTTTTCCAGCACCGCCACCTTGCGGACGCCGTGCACGCTGGCCAGGTAATAGGCGGTGGCCAGGCCGTGGCCGCCGCCGCCGACGATGATAACGTCGTAGCGGATTTCCGGCTGCGGGCTGCGCCAGGCCGGCTGCCAGCCCTGATGATGCCCAAGCCCGTGCCGGATCAGGCTCCACAGCGAGTATCGGTTTGCCATCTGCGCTCCCGCCGCCGGGCCGCCATGGGCCCGCGCCGCTGCTGTCGAGGTTGAGGAAAGCCTCATTCTCCGGGCGACGCCGACGGCGCATTTGGCTGGAAAGGACAGCCTCTTGCCCGCACGCGACACGGCGATGTCCAAAATCCACGCAAAGCGGACGCATGGCGGACAGCGCGTGCGCGGGACAAGGCCTAGATTGGCCCATGCCGCCCCACAATTCAGGACACGCCAATGATCTCAGACGCCCCCTCCTACGTGCTCAGCTTCGCCTGCCGCAGCGCCTCCGGCCAAGTGGCCGGCTTCTCCGCTTTGCTGGAGCAGCAAGGCTGCTATATCGATGAACTGGCGGTGTTCGACGACGCCCGCAGCCGACGCTTCTTCGTACGCTGCGTTTTCCACCCAGAGCGGCCGGACTTCGCACCGGAACGGTTGGCCGACGGCATGGCGCGGATGGGCGACCACTATCAAGACCTGCAATGGCGGCTGCACGACCGGCGCCAACGCGCGAGGGTGCTGATCATGGTGTCCAAGCTGGACCATTGCCTGAACGACTTGCTCTATCGCCAGAAGATGGGCGATCTGGACATGACGGTGGCCGCCGTCGTCTCCAATCACCGCGACCTCGCCCCCATCGCCGAGGCCTACGGCCTGCCCTTCCACCATCTGCCGCTCAGCCCGGACAACAAGCCGCGCCAGGAGGCCGCACTGCTGGCGCTGATGGAGGGCAGCCAGGCGGAGCTGCTGGTGCTGGCCCGCTATATGCAGGTGCTCTCCAGCGCCACCGCCGCAAAACTGGCCGGCCGCGCCATCAATATCCATCACTCCTTCCTTCCCGGCTTCAAGGGGGCGCGGCCGTATCAGCAGGCGCACGAGCGCGGCGTCAAGCTGATAGGCGCCACCGCCCACTACATCACCGACGATCTGGACGAAGGCCCGATCATCGAACAAGTGGTGGAACGGGTGGACCACGCCTACAGCCCGGAGCAATTGCAGGCCGCCGGCCGCGACATGGAATGCCAGGCGCTGGCGCGCGCGGTGCGCTGCCATCTGGAGCGGCGCGTCTTCATCACCGAGCGGCGCACTGTGGTATTACGCTGACAGTTGCCCGGCTAGAGCCTGTCCACGATCTGCTGCGCGTCGTGAGACGCTGCATTGGTAAGTACCCCTTCGAAATGCCCATGCACCAAGAGTACGTTCCGCTTTCTCAGCCGTTTTCGCCTTGTCTCGCCCTCGCTCGTAAAAGCGTGGACAGGCGCTAACAGGAACTTTATCTATTGCAACGCAACAAAAGGAGGGTACAGTAGCCAGTTATCCGTCATACCAACCAAGAGGTGCCGTATGTGGTCGCAAACAGCCGTCTGGTCCAAGCTCTTCTCCTCCAACCCGGTCGCCGACTACTGGCGCGATGCCTGCGAGCGCAGCCTCCTCTACTGGGACGTGCTGCATGACCGCGGCGCGGCCTACCTGCAACACGTGCAAAGCGGCAAACCGCCGGTGTTGGTGTTCGACTACAAGATCATCCTGGACGGCCGCAGCCTGC
Source organism: Chromobacterium haemolyticum (assembly GCF_002081825.1). GTDB lineage: Bacteria > Pseudomonadota > Gammaproteobacteria > Burkholderiales > Chromobacteriaceae > Chromobacterium > Chromobacterium fluminis. The sequence goes on from NZ_MUKU01000019.1 coordinate 75,179, forward strand.
CGGACCCGGCCAACTACGCGCTGACCGCCATCCTGCCGCCGGCCGGCTGCCCGGCCACCAATCCGGCGCTGCGCCCCTTCGTGGTGATAGACCCGCGCGCCGGCCACGGCCCCGGCATCGGCGGTTTCAAGATGGACAGCGAGATCGGCATTGCGCTGCAACAGGGCCACCCCTGCTACTTCATCATGTTCTTCCCGCAACCGGTGCCCAGCCAGACCATAGAAAGCGTCAGCCGCGCGGAATACGTCTTCCTCAGCAAAGTCAACGAACTACACCCGGACAGCGACGGCAAGCCCTTCGTCATCGGCAACTGCCAAGGCGGCTGGGCCGTGGCCATGCTCGCCTCCGTGGCGCCGGAACTGTTCGGCCCCATCCTGCTGGCCGGCACACCGCTGTCCTACTGGGCCGGCGTCACCGGCAAAAACCCTATGCGCTACTCCGGCGGCATGCTGGGCGGCACCTGGACCGCCTCGCTGGCCGGCGACCTGGGCCACGGGAAGTTCGACGGCGCCCACCTGGTCAACAACTTTGAAAAGCTGGACCCGGCCAACACCCTGTGGAAGAAGCCCTACAATCTGTACGCCAAGGTGGACACCGAGCGCGAACGCTTCCTGGGCTTTGAACGCTGGTGGGGCGGGCACTACCTGCTGAACAAGCAGGAAATGGAATGGATATCCCAGCAGCTGTTTGTGGGCAACCACCTGGTGGAAGGCAAGATCGTCAGCAGCGACCAACACCGCGTGGACATGCGCAACATCCGCTCCCCCATCATCGTGTTCGCCTCATGGGGCGACAACATCACCCCGCCGCAACAAGCGCTGAACTGGATACCGGACCTGTACGACAACGCGGAAGACATCCGCGACAACGAACAAACCATCATCTACTGCCTGCACAATAAAGTGGGCCACCTCGGCATCTTCGTTTCCGCCGGCATCGCCAACCGCGAACACAGCGAATTCGCCAGCGCGCTGGACCTGATCGACGTGCTGGCCCCTGGCCTGTACGAAGCCATCATCGAAGACGTGGCCCCCGGCACCCCCGGTCAGGAATACATCAAAGGCCGCTACATCATCCGTTTCGAAGCGCGCGAAGTGGCCGACATCCTGGCCCTGGACGACGGCCGCGAAGACGAACAAGCCTTCGAAGTGGTGCGCCGCGTTTCCGAGATCAACCAAGGCGTTTACAACCGCTTCATCTCCCCCGTGCTCCAGGCCGTCAGCAGCGAAGCCAGCGCCCAATGCCAGCGCCAGCTCAACCCGGCTCGGCTGGAGCGCACGCTGATCTCCCCGCTCAACCCCTGGCTCAGCTGGCTCAAGCCCGCCGCCGAATACGTGCGCGCCCACCGCCATCCGGTGAGCGTGGACAACCCGCTGTGGCGGCTGCAAGAACAATGGTCCGGCTGGATGGCGCAAAGCCTGGACCGCTACCGCGACCTGCGCGACGCCGCCACCGAACACGGCTTCAAAGCCGTGTACGAATCCCCGTGGCTGGCCTCCGCCGTGGGCGTTCAGCCGGCCCGCGAAGCCCGCGCCGCCCGCTGCGACAGCTGGGAGAAACAGGAGCGGTTGCAACTCAAGCGCCAAACGCTGGACCCCGCCTACGAAACCGGCACCCTGGCGGACGGCTTCGTGCGCCTGCTCACCTATGTGGCGATTGGCCGCGGCATCATAGACGAGCGCCCGTTCAACGCCATCCGCCGCATCATGCGCGACATCCGCCACGAATACCCGCTGACCCTGATGCAGCTGAAAGAAATCGCCCGCAAGCAAGTCTTCCTGGTGCGGCTGGACGAAGCCCGCGCGCTGGCCGGCCTGCCCAAGCTACTGCCGGAAGAGCACCGCCGCCGCCAGGCCTGGCAGCTGGCGCACGAACTGCTGGCGCTCAGCGGCAACATCGCCCCGGAACAACAACAGCGGCTGGACCAAGTGGCCCACGCCCTGCAACTGGACATACACGCGCCGGCGGCGCCGGCCATCCTGCCGCCCACCGAGCCCGTAGCGACAGCCGCAGCCGCTCCCACTCCGGCCCCCGCCGTCAAGGCCAGCGCGCCGGCCAAGAAAGCGGCCGCGCCGCGCAAACCGGCCGCCCAAGCTCCGGTCAAAACAGCGGCCGCCGACAAGCCCAGCGCCGCCGCCAAACCCACCGGCAGCACGCCGGTTGCGGCCAAGCCGGCCTCCAGCAAGCCCGCGGCGGCCAAAACCGCCAAAGCCCCGGCCACGCGCAAACCCGCTGCCGGCAACGGCGCGGCCAAGCCCAAGACGCCTGGCAACTAAGAAGCAGCCTGCGTGAAAGCGCCCGGACAGCCAAGCCGCCGTCCGGGCGTTTTTCTGTCGATGCCGCGCTGCAACATTTTTGCCTTCCCCCATGTATACAGTCGTTGACTGAACAATACAGCAAACGCTAATATCCTTGCCTGCTGCGGGAGAGAGGGGCATGCGCCCCCGCCGAAGACGCAAACTCCCATAATCGCTCAGGCCACAGTACCGCAGCCCATGGATACCAGCCGATTGGAGAGAGGCCCTAAGCGCCCGTTCATCCTCTGCTACGCTTCAGCAACAGCGCGTCAGATGATGCGACCGGCCCTTAGCCGCCCACCGAAGGGGCAAGTGACATCCGGCAAAGCCCGCACACAGGCCGCGCCCGTCATCTAACTCTCAGGTAAAAGGACAAGGGGAGAGGCAATGCCGGCAGCGCCGCGCCCATGCGCAGCCCGCCGGCCATGCTCAGAACGTGTTCACGATCTCGCGAGCAAGGACGAGACAAGGCGAAAACAGCTGAGAAAGCGGAATGTACTCTTGGTACATGAGCATTTCGAAGCGGTACGCGCCGCGTCTCGCGAAGCGCAGCAGATCGTGCACCAGCTCTCAAGGAAAACCCGTGTTCGAAACTCTTGCCCAGGCTGCGCGCCACCTGGCATGGCCCGCCCATTGCCAACCTATTTTCCCACCCGGCTTCGCCGCTCACCTCGGCGCCAGCCTGTTTGACCACTGCAACTACATGCTTACCCTGATCTATCTGATCGCCATCACCGCGGAAGCGATGACTGGCGCGCTGGCGGCCGGCCGCCGCAATATGGACATCTTCGGCGTTACCGTCATCGCCTTCCTCACCGCCCTGGGCGGCGGCACCGTGCGCGACATCGTGCTGGGCCGCTACCCGATAGGCTGGACCCAACACCCGGAATACGTCGGCCTCGTCGTCGCCGGCGGCCTGGCCGCCGTGTTCGTGGCCCGCTACATGAAGCGCCTCAGCCGCGTCTTCCTGGTGCTGGACGCGCTGGGCCTGATCGCCTTCACCATCATAGGCTGCGGCGTGGCCCAGTCCATGGACTACCACCCGGTGGTGGTGGTGATGGCCGGCATGATCACCGGCATTGCCGGCGGCATCCTGCGCGACGTGCTGTGCAACCGCGTGCCCGTGGTCTTTCGCCAGGAACTGTACGCCAGCGTCTCCTTCGCCGTGGCCCTGCTCTACCTGGGCCTGATCAAACTGGGCGTGCCGCACGATCTCAACGTGCTGGCCAGCTTCGCCGTCGGCCTCGCCATCCGCCTGGCCGCCATCTGGCGCGAATGGCGGCTGCCGGTGTTCATGTATCGGCACGACCTGCATTAACTAACCCTAGCTGTTTCACCGCTGCGCCGCGGCATCAGGATTGAATGCCCGCCAGCAGCAAAAACAAGGCCGCCTGGCTGGACACACCCAGCTTGGCGTACAGATGGCGGCGGTGGACCTTGGCGGTTTCCAGCGAAATGCCCAGCTCGCGCGCCACGCCCTTGGTGGAGTGGCCGCCGAGTATCAGCAGCGCCACCTCCACCTCCCGCTTGGTCAACGGCGAGGAGCCCTGCGCGCGCAGCGCCTCTTCCAGTTCCCGGCGGCTCTGCCTGCCCGCCTTGGCCCCCGGCTGACGCAGCCCTTCGTCCAGACGCGCGGCCAGACGCGACAAGGGCAGCAGCCAGGGCGCGAACAGATTGCAAACCCCCAGTTCTTGCTCGCTGAAGCGGCGTTTGCTGCCCAGCGACAGGGACAGCACGCCCTCCGGCAGCGCTTGCAGAAACTGGATTTCATCCGCCACCACATTGCGCGAAAAGTAACGGCGAAAGTACTCCGTCTCCCGGAAACGGTCCGGCGCCACCTCGTCCAGCCGGTACACGCCGGCGGCCGGGCGCTTCAGCGCAAAACCGTAAAATGGGTCCAGCAGATACAGGCCGCGCCGGTAGTCGGCGAACAAATCGTCGGCGGCGTAATTGGCCGCGTGATCCGCCAGCACCCGCGGCGGCGCCTCCTGGCGAAACAACACCGCCACCCAGGTATCGAAACTCAGGTGCTCCCGTAGAAACGCCGCCATCCGTTGCCAAAAGGCCGCGTTGTCGACGCCGTCCAGCAAGCGCCCCAATTGCTGGTGAAACACCAGATCCGCCACATTCAGCTGCATGCCAGCTACCCCGATCAGGTTAGTCCCGCCTTCCGCCCTAACGCTTTCGCGTGATGTCCGCCGCCAAGGGGACTGACTAGTATGACTCCAGCCTGCGCGACAAGACTAGCCATGATGTGAGTCCCCCCACCCCGTCGCGCCGCCTGAACCAGGAGTGATCGCCATGCCCATGCAGGATCTGTCCTACTGGCAACGCCGCGCCGCCGATTTGCGCCCACCTTGCCTCGCCTTCATCAACGGCCGCTTCGTTCCCGCCGCCGACCGGCGCACCTTCACCGACACCAGCCCCATCCACGGCCGGCCCTTGGGCGAGATCGCCCGCTGCGGCGAGGCCGATGTCGAACGGGCGGCGCGGGCCGCCCGCGCCAGCTTCGAATCCGGCGTCTGGTCGCGCCGTCACCCGCGCCAACGCAAGGCCGTGCTGCAAAAGCTGGCGGCGCTGATCCGTCAGCACGGCGACGAACTAGCGCTGCTGGACTGCCTGGACATCGGCAAGCCCATTGCCGACGCGCGCCATATCGACGTGCCGGGCGCCGCCGGCGTGTTCGACTGGTACGCCGAAGCCGCCGACAAGCTGTACGGCGAGGTCGCCCCCGGCGCCGACGACGCGCTGGCCCTGATCACCCGCGAACCGCTGGGCGTGGCGGCGGCGGTGATCCCGTGGAATTTCCCGCTGGACATGGCGGCGTGGAAGCTGGCGCCGGCGCTGATGGCCGGCAATAGCGTGATCCTGAAGCCGGCCGAGCAATCCCCGCTGTCGGCCTTGCGCCTGGCCCAACTGGCCCAGGAAGCCGGCCTGCCGGACGGCGTGCTCAACGTCTTGCCGGGCTACGGCGACGAGGTGGGGCGGCCGCTGGGCCTGCACCCGGACGTGGATTGCCTGAGCTTCACCGGCTCCACCGACGTGGGCAAAGCCTTTCTGCGCTACGCGGCGGACTCCAATATGAAAAGCGTGGCGCTGGAATGCGGCGGCAAAAGCCCCAATCTGGTGTTCGACGACTGCGACCTGGACGCCGCCGCCCGGCGCGCCGCCTTCGGCGTTTTCTTCAATCAGGGCCAGGTGTGCTCGGCCAACTCGCGGCTCTTGCTGCAACGCTCCATTCAAGACGCCTTCCTGGAACGCCTGCTGCGCGAGGCGGCCGCGCTGCAACCGGGCAACCCGCTGGACCCGGCTACCCGCAGCGGCTGCATCGTCAACGCCCGCCAGGCGGAGCGCATCATGGCCCACATCGACCAAGCCCGCCGCCAAGGCGCCCGCCTGCTGTGCGGCGGCGAACGCCTCTGCGTAGACGGCGGCGATTGCTACATCCGCCCCACCGTCTTCACCGAGGTCCGCCCGGACATGGCGCTGGCGCGCGAGGAAGTTTTCGGCCCGGTATTGGCGGTGATGCCCTTCGACACCGAAGCCGAGGCCGTGGCCATCGCCAACGACAGCCCTTACGGCTTGGCCGCCTCGGTGTGGACCCGGGACCTGTCGCGCGCCCACCGCGTGGCGCGACGGCTACGCGCCGGCACCGTCTCGATCAACGCCGTGGACGCCCTGGACCCCGGCCTGCCGTTTGGCGGCTGCAAGCAGTCCGGCTTTGGCCGCGACCTGTCCCTATACGCCGTCGACCACTACACCCACCTCAAAACCACCTGGGTTCAATGGCAAGACGAATAAGCGCCGCCCCGCAGTCGGCACAACAAGATAGTAGGAGACACACCATGCGCAAACCGCAAGCCCACCTTGCCCCGCCGCCGGCCCCCGCCCCCTTTCGCGCCAGCCTGGGCCTCGCCCCGCTGCTCGCCGTCGCCATTGGCCTCGTCGTGTCCCAAGGCGTGATGGTGCTGATGCTGCAAGGCGTCGGCATGGCCGGCATCGGCTTTCTGATCCCGCTGAGCCTGGCGTTCCTGCTGGCGCTCTGCTACGCCGTCTCCTTCTCCGAACTGGCGCTGATGATTCCCCGCGCCGGCAGCCTCAGTAGCTACACCGAGGTGGCCCTGGGCCAGTTCCCCGCCATCCTGGCCACCTTTTCCGGCTATGTGGTGGTGGCCATGTTCGCCCTGTCCGCCGAACTCCTGCTGCTAGACCGCATCGTCAACCAGGTCTATCCCGGCGTCTTTCCCCTCAACGGCGTCGCCTACGGCGTGCTGCTGACCTTCACCCTGCTCAACCTGCTGGGCATCGATGTGTTCGCCCGCCTGCAATCGGCGCTGGCGCTGGTGATGATCGTCGCGCTGCTGGCGCTGGGGACAACCGCGCTGAGCAGCGAAGCCCCCCCGGCGCTGGTCCAGGCCGCCAACAGCGACTGGAACCCGCTGGGCGCCGGCGTGCTGACGCTGGGAGCGCTGGCGATCTGGGGTTTTGTCGGCGCGGAATTCACCTGCCCGCTGGTGGAGGAAACCCGCCGCCCGCAACGCGATATCCCGCTGGCGATGATGCTGGGCCTCGGCGTGATCTTCATCACCATCGCCCTCTACTGCATGGGCGCGCTCTACCACCTGCCGCGCGCCACCCTGACCGCCGCGCCGCTGCCGCACCTGCAATACGCCACCGCGCTGCTGGGCCAGGCCGGCAAGCTGACCGTGGTGGTGATCGCCTTCACCGCCACCTGCAGCACGCTCAACAGCTCCCTGGCGGCTGTGCCGCGCATGCTGTACGGCATGGCGTGCAACGGCCAGGTCTTTCCCCAGTTCAAACAGCTGAGCCGGCGCTACCGCACCCCATGGGTGGCGGTGCTCTTCGTCGCCCTGATCACCGGCGCGCCGGTGCTGCTGATGGGAGACGACCCCGACACCATAGGCCTGCTGTTGCTGGCGGCGGCCATCGCCTGGCTGCTGGCCTACATCATCTGCCACCTGGACGTGATCGCCCTGCGCCGCCGCTACCCCACGCTGGCCCGCCCCTTCAAAACCCCGTTCTACCCACTGCCGCAATGCCTGGGCATCGTCGGCATGCTGATCGCCATCTACCACGTGTCGCCCAGCCCGGACATGAGCGCCGCCATCTTCGCCATCGCCGGCCTCGTGCTGGGCCTGGTGTCCTTGATCGCCGTCCTGTGGATCAAGCTGGTGATGCGCAAACCGCTGTTCAGCCCGGAACCGCTGGACCAGGCGCTGACCCGGCAATAGCCAAACGCCGGCCCCATCCGGCCCCATCCCCGACAAGGAGACCGTCATGACCGCTTTCACACCCCGCCGCAGCACCCGCGACTACCAGCAACTGGACGCCGCCCACCACATCAACGCCTTTCTAGATCAGAAAGCCCTGAACCAGGAAGGCCCGCGGGTGATGGCCGAGGGCCGAGGCGTCTATCTGTGGGACACCGACGGCAAGCGCTATCTGGACGGCATGTCCGGCCTGTGGTGCACCCAGGTGGGCTACGGCCGGCAGGAGCTGATTGCCGCCGCCGCCCGGCAGCTGCAACAGCTCAGCTACTACAATGTGTTCTTCCACACCACCCACCCGGCGGTGAACGAACTCTCCGAACGGCTGTTTTCCCTGCTGCCCGGCGACTACCGCCACGTGATCTACACCAACTCCGGCTCCGAAGCCAACGAGCTGCTGATCCGCTGCGTGCGCCGTTATTGGGACGTGATGGGCAAGCCGGACAAGAAAATCTTCATTGGCCGCCACAACGGCTACCACGGCTCCACCGTAGGCAGCGCCAGCCTGGGCGGCATGAAGTTCATGCATGAGATGGGAGACCTGCCCATCCCCGGCGTGGAACACATCGGCGAACCGTACTGGTTCGCCCACGGCGGCGGGCTGAGCCCGGAAGCGTTTGGCCGTCAATGCGCGCAAGAGCTGGAAGACAAGATTCTGGCGCTGGGCGCCGACAAGGTGGCCGCCTTCGTGGCCGAACCCTTCCAGGGCGCCGGCGGCATGATCTTCCCGCCGGACAGCTATTGGCCGGAAATCCAGCGCATCTGCCGCCAGTACGAGGTGCTGCTATGCGCCGACGAGGTGATAGGCGGCTTTGGCCGCACCGGGGAATGGTTCGCCCATCAGCATTTCCACTTTCAGCCGGACACGCTCAGCATCGCCAAGGGCCTGACCTCCGGCTACATCCCCATGGGCGGCCTGGTGCTGTCGCGCCGCATCGGCGAAACGCTGGTGGAGCAAGGCGGCGTCTTCGCCCACGGCCTGACCTACTCCGGCCACCCGGTGGCCGCCGCCGTGGCCCTGGCCAACCTGGGCGTGCTGCAAGACGAAGGACTGGTCGAGCGCGCCAGGACGGACACCGGCCCCTATCTGCAAACCTGCCTGCGCGAGGTGTTTAGCCAACACCCGCTGGTGGGCGAAATCCAGGGTGCTGGCCTGGTGGCGGCCTTGCAGTTCTGCCGCGACAAAACCACGCGACAGCGCTTCGCCGACGAAACCGACATCAGCTGGCGCTGCCGCAGCATAGGCTTTGATGAGGGCGTGATCCTACGGTCCACGCTTGGCCGCATGATCATGGCGCCGGCGCTGGTGATCAGCCGTGGCGAGATCGACGAACTCATAGACAAGACCCGCATCGCCGTGGACCGCACCGCTGAGGAGATGGGCCTGCGCTAGAGGGACGGATAAGCGAGCGGCTAGGCCAGGCTGCTGCCTGGCCTTTTCATTTGAAAACTTGGAAAAATCTGACGAGAAAACCACCAAACCAAGCTATTCGCCACTTAGAACAGCTTTGCATCAAACGATGCCGCCTCTATTCAGCGGAATAAGCCAGCCTGTCCCTGAGACGGGCGATGATGTCCATTCGCTCATGCAAGACGGCAAGAATCAAAGCCGGACCGTTCACCCGAGGAAGACAGAAAATGTAATGGCGCCCAGCCGCCTTCACCCTTAAGCCGGGAAGCAGCGAACTCATATCCTTGAACACCCCTTTGCCAGTTGCCACAGCGGCGGCGGCCTTCTCGATCTGCTCGATATAGGTCCGACACTGCGAATCGCCCCAGTGCTTAGCGGTGTAGCGAGCGAGCTCTCGAATATCGGCGGCGGCGCTCTTGGTAAGGATATAAGGCCTGCTCACTCAGACTTGCTCGATGCCAGCGCTTCACCGGCAATATCGGTGATGCTGCGGTCGATCACCTCCCCCCTCTGCGCCTCGGCCATGCGGAGGGCCAGCAGCGCTTTCAAATCTTCAAGCGCCTGGCCCTCGTCGGATGCCGAAGGAAACAGCCGCTCAAGAGCGTACTGCTTGATCGTTTTACCTTGCAACGCGGCCGCAGCCTTGAGAGCCTGGTGCTGCTGCTCGGTCACATCAATGGTCAAACGACTCATGGCCTGTTACTCCAGATAGATAGATCAGTACCACATTATCACAAATGTGTTTTTGTGTATGAACAAACGGCCAAAGTCCCCTCAGAGCCTGTTCAAAGCCTCGCGAGCAAGAGCGAGACAAGGCGAAAACGAGCGAAAAAGCGGAATGTACAAGTGGTACATGAGCATTTTGAGCTTGTTTTTAACGCCGTATCGCCGAAGCGCAGCAGACTTTGAACAGGTTCTCAGGGCGGCCCTCGTCGGCAGCGCCTCCCAATAATTGCAAACACAACTCACGCACCGCCTCCGCCTTGCGCGTCAGCCTCAAGGCCTGCGGCCAGGCCAGCATGATGGGCAGCCGCGGCACCTCGTCGGCGATGTCCAGGCAGGCCAGCTTGCCGCCGCCGTAAGCCACGTCCACCTCCGGCCGCAAATTGAGCAAGGCATAGCCGAAGCCCGCCGCCACCAGCCCGCGCGCCAGCTCGAAATTGATGGTGCGCAGCCCCACTTTCGGCTCCAGCCGCTGCTGCCGGAACAAGGACAGGAAATACTCGCGGCTGTGCGGCAGGTCCAGCAGCACCAGGGGTTCCGCCGTCAGCTCCGCCAACGACACCTTGCCGCGCCCGGCCAGTGGATGATTCGCCGCCACCAAGGCATAAGGGCGCGCGCCGGACAGCGGCAGCTTGTGCAAGCTCTCCGGCAGGCCCAGGTCGTAAGCCAAAGCCAACTCGATCCGCCCATCCGCCAGCGCCTCCCGCAGCTGCCGGGCGTCGCCCTCCAGCAAATCCACCTCCAGCTCCGGGTAAGCGTCGCGCAAAGCGGACAACAGCCGCGGCAGCAGGATGGGCGCGATAGTGGTGAAACAACCCAGCGTCACCCGGCCGCGCAAGGACTGGCTGATCTCCTGCGCCTGCGGCGTCAACTCCTCCGCCTGCTTCAGCAACTGACGCGCGGCGGCGATGAAGCTGCGCCCGGCCGGCGTCAGCGACACCCCGCGCGCGTGGTGGCGCATGAACAGCTGCAGGCCGAACACCTCCTCCAACTGGGCGATGGCGCTGGACACGCCGGGCTGCGACGTGTGCAGCGCCTTGGCCGCCGCGGTGACGCTGCCGTGATCCGCCACGGCGACCAGATAAGCCAACTGCCTCAGGGTGTATTGCATAATTAAAAATTATTCAATGCAGACAATATAACTATTTTCCGTATCCAGCCTGGCTTCGTAGACTGCCCTTGTCAAGCACGCAACAGGAGGCGTCAAGATGGCAATCGACAAGACAGACACGCTGATCATCGGCGCCGGCCAGGCCGGCATCGCCATCAGCGAACACCTCAGCCGCCACGATGTGCCCCACATCGTGCTGGAGCGCCACCGCATCGCCGAACGCTGGCGCAGCCAACGCTGGGATTCATTGGTCTGCAACGGCCCGGCCTGGCATGACCGCTTTCCCGGCCTGGAATTCGCCGGCCTGGACCCGGACGCCTTCGCGCCCAAGGAACGCGTGGCGGACTACCTGGCCGCCTACGCCCAAAAAATCAACGCGCCCATCCTCACCGGGGTGGAGGTGCTGAAAGTCAGCCGCCACCCGGACCGGTCCGGCTTCATCGTGGAAACCTCGGCCGGCGCCTTCCAGGCCGAGCGCGTGGTGGCCGCCACCGGCCCCTTCCAACAGCCCGTCATCCCGGCCATCGCGCCCAAGAACGACGCGCTGTTGCAAATCCACTCCGCCCACTACCGCGCGCCGGAACAACTGCCGGAGGGCGCGGTGCTAGTGGTGGGCGCCGGCTCCTCCGGCGTGCAGATCGCCGACGAACTACAACGCGCCGGCAAGCGCGTCTATCTCTCCGTGGGCGCGCACAACCGCCCGCCGCGCGCCTACCGCCAGCGCGACTTCTGCTGGTGGCTGGGCGTATTGGGCGAATGGACCGCCAGCGCCCCCAAACCGGACGCCGCCCACGTCACCATCGCCGTCAGCGGCGCACGCGGCGGCCACACCGTGGACTTTCGCGCGCTGGCGCATGAAGGCGTCACCCTGCTGGGCAGCGCCCAAGCGTTTGAGCGCGGCGCGGCCCGTTTCGCCCCGGACCTGGCAGACAACCTCGCCCGCGGCGACGCCAACTACCTCGCCCTGCTGGCGGCGGCGGACGCCTATATCGAGCGCAACCGGCTGGACCTGCCGGAGGAGCCGACCGCGCGCCATATACCGCCGGACCCGGAATGCGTGACCCGCCCCATCCTGGAGCTGGACCTGGCCGCGGCCGGCGTCGCCAGCATCGTCTGGGCCACCGGCTACGCCGCGGATTACAGCTGGCTGCAAGTCCCGGCCTTCAACGAACAGGGCCAGCCGCAACACCAGCGCGGCGTGTCCAGCGAGCCCGGCGTCTACTTCCTGGGCCTGCCCTGGCTGTCCCATCGCGGCTCCTCCTTCCTCTGGGGGGTATGGCACGACGCCCGTTTCATTGCCGACCACATCGCCATCCAACGCCAATACGCCGCCTACCGCGACGCCGGCCAACGCGCACAAGCTTAACGGAGCCCGCCATGACCCACACCCGCATCCGACCGTTCAACACCCGGCAAACCTACCCGGAGCAAAAACTGGACAACGACCTATGTCAGGCCGTGGTGGCCGGCAATCTCGTCTTCCTGCGCGGCCAGATCGGCCAGGACCTGGACAGCCGCGAATCCGTAGGCATAGGCGACGTGGCCGCCCAGGCCGAACAAGCGATGGCCAATGTCAAACTGCTGCTGGAAGAAGCCGGCAGCGAACTGGGCGACATCTGCAAAATCGTGATCTACCTCACCGACCCGCGCTACCGCGAAGCCGTTTATCTGGTGGTGGGCCGATGGCTGAAAGGCGTCTACCCGGTATCCACCGGCCTGGTGGTGTCGGCGCTGGCGCGCCCGGAATGGCTGGTGGAAATCGACGTCACCGCCGTCATCCCCCAGGAGCGCCGCGGATGACCTTCTCCATCGCGGCCCGCTGCCGGGACAGCGGCATGGTGGGCGTCGCCATCGCCTCCTCCAGCATCTGCGTGGCCAGCCGTTGCGCCCATGTGCGCGCCGGCGTGGGCGCCGCGCTGAGCCAGAACGTGAGCAACCCGCTGCTGGGCCCGCTGGCGCTGGAACTGATGGCGACGGGCGGCGCAGACGACGCGCTGCGCGCCGGCCTGCTGGCGGCGGACCCTCACCTGGAGTGGCGGCAACTGGTGCTGGCCCCGCTTCAAGGCCGGCCGCAAGTGATCACCGGCCGGCACGCACTGGGCCTGCATGGCGCCACCACCGGCCGCGACTGCGCCGCCGGCGGCAACCTGCTGGCCACGGCCGAACTGCCCCAAGCCATGGTGGCTGCCTACGAGGCCGCCGGCGGCGGCCTGCCGGAACGCCTGCTGGCGGCGCTGCAAGCCGCGGTGGACGCGGGCGGAGAGGCCGGCCCCATCCATTCCGCCTGCCTGCTGGCCACAGCCGATACCGCCTGGCCGGCCATCAATCTGCGCATAGACTGGAGCGACGGCCAACCCGTGGCGGAACTGGCCGAGCTGTGGCGGCGCTACCAGCCGCAAATGGACGCCTACCTTGCCCGGGCGCTGACCCCGCAGCATGCGCCCAGCTACGGCGTGGCGGGAGACCCATGATGCAACGCTACAGCTCGCTGGCCATGCTGGAGCGGCTGGTCGGCTTCGACACCGTCAGCCACCTCTCCAACCTGGAACTGATCCACTTTGTGCGCGACTACCTGGCCGGCTGGGGCATCTCCAGCCAGCTGATCCGCAGCGAAGACGGCGGCAAGGCCAACCTCTACGCCACCATCGGCCCCGCGGACCGGGGCGGCGTGATGCTGGCCGGCCACACCGACGTGGTGCCGGTGGACGGCCAAGCCTGGAGCGGCGACCCCTTCCGCCTCCAAGTTCGGGACCAGCGCGCCTACGGCCGCGGCAGCGCCGACATGAAAGGCTTCATCGCCGCCGTGCTGGCCGCCGTGCCGGACTTCGCCGCCGCCGGGCTCTGCACCCCGCTGCACATTGCGCTGAGCTACGACGAAGAAATCGGCTGCATCGGCGTGCGCCGGCTGCTGGACGTGCTGGGCGGGCTGCCGGCCTTGCCCAGAATGGCCATCGTCGGCGAACCCACCCTCATGCGCGTGGTAGCCGCCCACAAGGGCAAGCTCGCCTACCACGTGCGCCTGCGCGGCAAGTCCGGGCACTCCAGCCTGCCCCAAGCCGGCGTCAATGCCGTGGAATACGCGGCGGAACTCATCGTCTTCATCCGCCAACTGGCGCGCCGGCGCGCGGCGGAAGGCCCGTTCGACCCGCTCTACCCCGCGCCCCACACCACCCTGCACGTGGGCGCCATGCGCGGCGGCACCGCGCTCAACATCATCCCCGAGCACAGCGAATTCGAATTTGAAATCCGCCACCTGCCGGAAGACGAGCCGCAAACGCTGCTGTCCGCCATCATGGACTTTGCCCGCCAACAACTGCTGCCCGCCATGCGCGCCGTGGACCCCGACGCCGACATCGTCTTCACCGAACGCAGCGCCTACCCCGGCCTGCTCACCGCGCCGGACGCCGAGGTGGTGTGCTTCGCCCAATCGCTGCTGGGCGACGCCCGCGCGCCGGCCAAGGTTTCCTTCGGCACCGAAGCCGGACTGTTCTCCCAACAAGCCGGCATCCCCGCCGTGGTGCTGGGCCCCGGCAGCATCGCCCAGGCGCACCAGCCGGACGAATGGCTGGCGCTGGAACAACTGAGCGCCTGCGACAAGCTGCTCGACGCCCTGCGGCGGCGGCTGAGCGAGCCCGCCCCCTGACCCTAATCCGGCCGCGTCGGAACCTTCTCGCGCTTGCGAAAGCATGCACCTGGCCGGCCGCCATGTGTGCTAGCTCATCCAGCTCTTCCGGCTGGAGGTGCCGACCGACACGCTCAGCACAATGCTGTCCACGCTGGCCTAGCTACAAACACGACCAGAACCGCCGCAACAGCAGGCCGGCGGCTACCTGCTGACCAGCCACATCCGCGCCGCCAATCTGCAGCAATTGCAACGGCTGCCGCCACCGTTGACCGGTGGTGAAAGCATGCTGGAAGCCGCATTCGACCGCTACGCGGCAGTGCAAGGCACCACCCAAACGCCCGCGCGTCACCTCCCGCCAGCAGCATCGGCCGGAAACAACTGCGACCCGCTAAGCCCGCCAATCCTAGCGCTTCAAATATCAGCAAAATGTTCCCCTTATGGATTTTTCCCAGCCTTATGCGGAGCTAGCACGCTCCTGGCTGCAAAACTATCACGGACAAGACCTCCATCGCAGATCTCTCTCTGTAGATCAAGGTATCGACCTCACACCATCACTAGGAGAATGAAAGATATGCTGCGTAGCACAAAACTGACAATTTGCAACAAAACAACAAAGCCACATAAATATTCGTCGCTATTTCGCAAATTTTTGACATCTCAACATTCAGACACATACAGTGGAATTGCCGCAAAAATATGCGGATGTTATTAAATATGTATATATCAAACCACAAAGGAGAAATAAATGGATTACACAACGAAAAATGCCACAAACAATGCCAAAGGCATTGAAACAAGTTTAAATATTCCAAACTTAGGCTATGAAGTTGCTCCAGCAGGGGAGTCCGACTCAGTTGGCGGTTTACCATGCGCCGCAGCTGCCGTCGTTTTGATTGTTTGGCCGCTCTGAATCTAGCCAAGCGGTCGGAGCATTAGCTAATGGAGCATGTACTGGCAACAGTCATGCTCCAAACATAGCAACAATTATATTCTTGCAAATATATTTAATATGAACGCACTAACAATAGTACTACTTGGGATGATTGAAATGTGGATTGCCATACCAGTTGGCATAAAATTTGGCGTACCAATGTCACTAACCATTCCTCTTGCTTGCATCGGAGCACTGCTAGGAATTTATATTACTTCACTTCTAGGTGAAAAAGCTCATCTCACAATTATCAAATACTTCTCAATCAATTCAAAATCAGGAAACAGTTTAGCTGAACGTTTTTACCGAAATTATGGAGAAATTTTCTTTGCAGTGATCGGCCCACTAGCTATTGGTGCCACGCTATCAAGCGCCATTGCTGCAACACTCGGATTAAAACGTAGCAAAATCATCTACTACATGTCCACCTCTGTCATACTTTGGTCTATTGTTATCTGGCTTGCTTACCAATTATTCAATTTTACCTGGAGGCCTCATGTTTAGCAGAGACCAAATCTCTCAGAAATTAATCTCACTAACCAATCTAGCAAAAGACAACTTTAACTTACTACAACCTCACTTCTTGGATCTATACCGCTCCACTCCTCACTCAGGCTTACTAAACACCCAATTAACCTACATTCTAAACAATCCAGAATATGAAAATTCAGAATGGGACACAGAAGGATGGACTCTATTTAAGAATAAGATTTTGACACTTAAATACTTTCACTACACCCGAACAAGCAAGGCCTTATACTCATATCCATTTAATATCTTCCTTGGCATTATTGGGTCAAACTCCCTCCCCTACAAAAAATATAATCTCCCCGCGTCAATGAAGCATGATCAATTCAATCCTAAGCTTCAATTAGACTTGAATAATGTCGAACACTGTGTACTGGCACCTGGCGAGGTACTCTATGTCAACGCACAACGATATCTGTACGATTTTCAGCCATCCCATCAGTGTATTGCATTTAAACTGTACTCACCATTTACTTGCCTACAATGGATGTTTGATCGTACCAATGGACACGCCATACAAGCAATTGCTGCAAGCCAAGCAAGCTCAGAACTCATGTCTATCGCATCAGCAATGACAGAAATGCCTACATCTGAAACAATTTTCACTCTTCATGAGTTAGCAAAACACCATGATTTCTTTATTCGATGGCACGCATTACAACAAATCGCAAAATTATCACGAGAAACAGCCATTCAATTATTGAAAAAATTCAGCCACGACCCACACCCCCAGATATGCATTATGGCGCAGTCTTTCCTATCCACGATAGAACAATCTCAACAAAGACAACAACATGGCTTATAGCTTTTACCCTCAAATAGATTCCTCTTTGAATACAGAGGAGTTCATTGAAAAAATCCACGCCTCAATAGACATAAACGACATTGAAAGCGTCAAAGAAGCCGCCCCTTGGCTTAAAGCTTTAGCCAACAATAGAAGGTTAGTGCCAGACATCCTACAGCGGGATCTAAAAAATTATTTGTTAGGAAAAGAAACTTCTTTCTATAACCCACAGAGCTTTATTATTGGCAGCGGAAACAATTTCTTTTTGCGTGGCAATATGTGGTTCCCACTACCTCAACAACAAGGCCCACTAGCAGACAGAATGGCTGCTGTTTTCTCTTATCGGATGGCCCACGATCATAATTTTTTATTTGCAACAGTTGGCTACCATGGCCCAGGATATACCACTGAAATTTATGAGTATGACTCCTCATCTGTAATTGGCTACGTAGGGGAACCTATTAAATTAAATTTTTTGGAGCGCACTCAACTACCTGTTGGGAAAGTAATGATCTATCGCCCACATCAAGATGCTCACCTACAAATCCCACCAGAATCTTTAACTATCTCACTTAATTTAATGATAGCCAATCCAAAACACACGCAACGGGATCAGTATTTTTTCGATCTTGATCATTCATGCATAGCAAACTCTTCACCAGCATCTACTATCTATTTGCGTGCACATGTGGTAGAAATAGCAGGACTCATGGCTGATGAAAACACTGTAGATTTACTAACTGACCTATCACTATCTAGCAAATGCAATCGAATAAAATTAGCGGCGCTGCGTGGCTTAAAACATAGCAAACTACCTGAACCTCACTTACAGAACCTTATTGAACAAGCCAAACAGAGTTCCAATCCGAACTTTATCAGTTTAATGAAATTTGACGAACAATTGCATAACTATGCCGAGTAGAAAACATAAAATCTCTATCGGAAAATCACAGAACACTGTAGTAGTTGCTAGTACACTACGCTTCTACCAACTATTAAGAGCACAGCGCCATTTTTGGCGTCAGAGCATCCGAGAAATCATTGGACGAAACTTTAAATTAATATTGTTATTCTCCCCTCTACTACAAGTATTCTGGCAAGACCCTAGTCTTCTACTCAAGCTTGTGGCATCGACTTGGGTAGAAGGCACCACAAGAAATACACAATTTACTCTTTCACTCACATGGGCATTCATCTTTTACGGTTGGATCGCGTGGCAGCGGCAAGGCCTACAAGGCAGCAATTTTGCTGTATGGATGCAATCCTTACCGATTCCGACACCCATTACATATACTTTACAAGCCATAAAACTACTAGAAGCTGCGCTACCTCTACTTCTCTTGTATGTTTTGGCATACTACAAAACCAATCCTGAATTCAATACTGTCATTGCAACCTTACTACCTTGGCTATTTGCCGACACGTTGATTACTTGGCTTGCATATCGAGGGTATTTAATTAAGGCACTATTCGCCATATCAGGAAGAGCCCTGCTTGGCGCGCTACACTTAGAATTAGGTCTGGGGTGTTTATTATTGTCTATAGCAATCCCCACCACCACCGTCAGTCAACAACAATTCAAGCACTTACCTAGCCCCCCTATACAGTTCCCAGTAGTGACGCTAGCCTACTTGATGCTGCAGGGCTTGTGGCATCAGGGCAGAGCGGCGCTGTTTGGACGACTAATGATCGGCTTAGTTGTAGTCAGCCTAGTTTGGTATGCAAGTAATTATTTTGGCATGTCAGATCGCGCATGGGGACTTTCTGTCGTTGGCAGCACCATAATCCTTATTGTGCTGTACGGCCTACACGACAGCTGTCAAGAACTAACCGAACAGGGACGCTATTTTTTACTATCACTCCCTATTTCCTCCGTCAAATATACTCTGGCGAGAACTTTCGTGGTCACTTTACTTGCCGCCATTTTAATAATCCCCTTCATTTCAGCACAAATAAAATTACTTAACGTTAATTCTCTTGCCGGACTACTAACAGTCACATTATCAGCATCCTTTATTGCAGGCCAAATTCCTTTACATTGGCAATCCTGGCGCATGATATTGGTTTATGGCGGCTTTCCGCTCGCCATGTTTTCAACATGGTACCTCCTATGAATAAACATCCTTTGCAATTACGTGATGTATATATCGCTTTCCCTAACGGCACACCCATGCTACACCAACTATCCTTATCCTTAAAGTGCGGGGCTTACGCACTAACTGGGATTAATGGTGCTGGAAAATCGACACTTCTGGCAATGTGTGCGGGTATTATCACACCCGCCCAAGGCGATGTTCTAATTTCTGGCTATTCTCTTAAAAGCCAACCATTACAGGCAAAAAGCAAACTGGGGTTTATGCCTGATCAGCCCTGTGTCTACCCTTTTTTAACAGGTGAGAGCTATCTTAAGCTGATCGCCTCTTGCAAAGGGCTATCTCAGCTGGATGATATCGATGACCTGCTTCACCATCTCAAACTAGCCGACAAACTGCAACTGCGTTTTCAGGCCATGTCCTTGGGAATGCAACGCAAATTCATGTTGGTTGCCAGCCTGATGGGAGACCCTGAAGTCATCTTGCTAGATGAGCCAATCAATGGCTTGGATAGCGCTGCCGTTGCCTACCTGAGCACCCTAGTACGCCAACTGGCGGAACGGAAGGTCATTTTGGCCTCATCCCATGAGCCATGGTTTATTGAGGACATCAAGGCCACAGTTTTACAACTTGAAAACCAAACAATTTTACCTACAAATTGAAATCGCTATATTTTTCTCACTCCTGTGGGTAATAAAATAGAAACTTTCAAAACAATCCATAATCCGATATCAGCCTTCTCCTACCTTTTTGCCATGCGAATCGATACCCCCCAGGCCCAACGCCTGAACGCCGCCATCGCCTGGGCGCAGCAACGCCCGGACGTGGACGCGCTGATCCTCACCGGCTCCTTTGCCCGCATTGATGGCAGCGCCGACATCCATTCCGATCTGGACCTGGAAATCATCGGCCCGGACCCGGCGGCGCTGGCCGCGGACGACGGCTGGCTGCGCGACATCGGCCCCCTGCTCACCGTGCTGCGCCTGGGCGAAGGCCAAGCCTGGCCCACCCGCCTGGCCATCTACGCAGACGGCGTCAAAATCGACCTCACCCTGGCCGGACCCGCCCGGCTGCAAGCCATGCGCGAGCACGGGCTGGACCCGCTGTACCAGCGCGGCTACCGCGTGCTGCTGTGATCTTCCCCCTCCAGCCATACCAGCGATAAGGAGAGAAGTCCTAGGTTTGCATGGTAGTGGTACTGCTTGATAGTTCGGTGGTCCGCTGCTGGCGATAGCGTGCCGCAAACACTGCTGGTGGTAT
>NZ_MUKU01000002.1 GCF_002081825.1 Chromobacterium haemolyticum
CCCTCCTGAAGAGTCGTTCGAGACCAGGACGTTGATAGGTCGGGTGTGGAAGCGCTGTGAGGCGTTAAGCTAACCGATACTAATTGCTCGTGAGGCTTGATCCTATCATTTGAGTGGCTTGGGAAACCGAGTGACGAGATGGTGGTTGTGCGACACAATTGAATACCGAATATATGCGGGGTGGTGTAAACCATCCCAGGCTTCTTCAAGTTTGTACCAGTTTATGTCTGGTGGCCATAGCGAGGTGGTCCCACGCCTTCCCATCCCGAACAGGACCGTGAAACGCCTTAGCGCCGATGATAGTGTGGCATTCGCCATGTGAAAGTAGGACACCGCCAGACGCCCAATACGATAACGCCAAGTCCAAGACTTGGCGTTTCGCTTCCCCAAACGGCAAGCGATACAGTTTATGCCTGGCGACATTAGCGAGGCGGTCCCACGCCTTCCCATTCCGAACAGGACCGTGAAACGCCTTAGCGCCGATGATAGTGTGGCATTCGCCATGTGAAAGTAGGACATTGCCAGGCGCCCAATGTAAAAGCCCAGACCAAACGGTCTGGGCTTTTTGCATTTGCCTTGCGGCAGGCGCTTAGAAACTGAGCGTCTTGTCGGCTGCGAGCGTCCACTCGGCCAACTCCGGCATGGTGCCGATCTTGACTCCCGTCAGCAACAAATCCTCATGAATCCCCCGCGCGTCGGCGCAAGTGCGGCAGACGCGCGCCTCCGCGCCCAGTTCCACCGCTTCGGTCAGCATTTCTCCCAGGGTGGGCGCTTGGGCGGTCTTCTGATTTTTCAATGCGGTGACGACGGCGTCGGACAGCAGGAATAGCTGCACCCGGCAGCGCTCGGCTTGCTGCGCCAGCGTAAGCGTTAGGCGCAGCGCCGAGAGCGCGCGTTCGTCGCCATAGGGGCTGGCGTTCAAAGTGATCAATACGGTTTGCATGATGGTTTGCCTATGATGAAGAGGGTTAGGGCGGCATTGTGGCACGTTGCTACGGCCTTGGCATGTGCGATATGGGCGCTTGGCGCCGATTCTAAGTTGTTGGCATGCAACAGTGCGATGGTAGCAATGGCGAGGTCTAGGGGGCTAACTACTTGTTCGAGTTGAATTTGTTTGTGATGAGATTGTGGGCTGAAAAGTTTCCTTCATATTGTCCAGCAATCTATTTGTATTTGTATACAATAGACAAATTTTTCGGGCACTAATGAAAAGAGATAGCCCGGTGCTGCAAACTACACGGAGATGATTCATGCAATTCGACGCATTTGCCCATAGCCAGTCGGCGCTGCGGGATGCCATTACTTCTGCCTATCGCCGCGACGAGCGCGAGTGCGTGCAGGCGCTGTTGCCGCAGGCGGCGATGAGCGACGGCGAAGTCAAGGCGGTTCAGGATCTGGCGCGACGTCTAGTGGCGGAGGTGCGCCGAGAGCGCACCAAGTCCAGCGGAGTGGATGCCTTGATGCATGAGTTTTCTTTGGATAGCGCCGAAGGCATTGCCCTGATGTGTCTGGCTGAAGCGCTGCTGCGCATCCCTGACCGCGAGACCGCGGACAAGCTGATCCGCGACAAGATTTCGCGCGGCGATTGGAAAGCCCATCTGGGCAATAGCGCGTCCTTGTTCGTCAACGCCGCGGCTTGGGGTTTGCTGGTGACCGGCAAGTTGGTGGCTTCGCATAGCGCGAACGGTTTGTCGGCGGCGATGACTCGTTTGATCGCCAAAGGCGGCGAGCCGCTGATCCGCAAGGGCGTGGATATGGCGATGCGCATGCTGGGCAAGCAGTTCGTCACTGGTGAAACCATTGAAGAAGCGCTGGCCAACGGCCGTGACCGCGAGGCGCGCGGCTATCGTTTCAGTTACGACATGCTGGGCGAGGCGGCGATGACCGAGGCCGACGCGCAGCGCTATCTACAAGACTATGTGACCGCCATCCACGCTATCGGCAAGGCGTCCGCCGGCCGCGGCATTTATGATGGCCCCGGCATCTCGGTGAAGTTGTCGGCCATCCACCCGCGTTACAGCCGCATCAAGCACGAACGAATGATGGCTGAGTTGCTGCCGCGTCTGAAGGGCCTGTTCCTTCTGGCCAAGCAGTACGATATCGGCCTGAACATCGACGCCGAGGAAGCGGATCGCCTGGAAATCTCGATGGATCTGGTGGAGGCGCTGGCCAACGATCCGGACCTGGACGGCTTCGAGGGCATAGGCATTGTGGTGCAGGCCTATCAGAAGCGCTGTCCCTATGTGATTGATTTCCTGATCGATCTGGCGCGTCGCACCCATCACCGTTTCATGGTGCGTCTAGTCAAGGGTGCCTACTGGGACGCGGAGATCAAGCGCGCCCAGGTGGACGGCTTGCCGGGCTACCCGGTCTATACCCGCAAGGTCTACACCGATGTGGCTTATCTCGCCTGCGCCAAGAAGCTGTTGTCCGCGCAGGACGCGATCTATCCGCAGTTCGCCACCCACAACGCCTACAGCCTGGCCGCGGTATTCAACCTGGCTTCCGGCAAGGATTACGAATTCCAGTGCCTGCATGGCATGGGCGAAACCCTGTACGACCAGGTGGTGGGCCAGGACAAGCTGGGCAAGGCCTGCCGCATCTACGCGCCGGTGGGGTCGCATGAAACCCTGCTGGCCTACCTGGTGCGCCGTCTGCTGGAAAACGGCGCCAACAGTTCCTTCGTCAACCGCATCGTGGACGAGGCGGTATCCATAGACGAACTGGTGGCGGACCCTGTGGCCGAGGCCGCGCGTCACGGCGGCCAGCCGCACAAGAAAATTCCGGCGCCGCTGGAGTTGTATGGGCAGCAACGCAAAAACTCCAAGGGCCTGGATTTGTCCAGCGAGCACGTGCTGGCCACCTTGCAACTGGGCCTGCAAGCGTCCGAGAAGCAGCAGTGGGGCGCCTTCCCGATGCTGGGCGACGGCGACGTCACCGACGGCGAAGTGCAGCCGGTGCGCAATCCGGCCGACCACGACGATCTGGTTGGCCGCGTGATCGAGGCAAGCGCGGCGGACGTGGAGCGCGCGCTGAACCTGGCACAGCAGGGTGCTACCGATTGGGCCGCCACGCCGGTGGCCGAGCGCGCCGCCTGCCTGAAACGGATGGCCGACCTGATGGAAGAACAGATGCCGGCGTTGATGGGCCTGGCGGTTCGTGAGGCAGGCAAGACGCTGGCCAACGCGATTGCCGAGGTGCGCGAGGCTGTGGACTTCTGCCGTTACTACGCGGCGCAGATCGAAGACGAATTCGACAACGCCAGCCACCGTCCGCTGGGCCCGGTGGTGTGCATCAGCCCGTGGAACTTCCCGCTGGCCATCTTCATCGGCGAGGTGGTGGCCTCGCTGGCGGCCGGCAACGCAGTGCTGGCCAAGCCGGCGGAGCAGACCAGCCTGATCGCCGCGCATGCTGTGCGCTTGTTGCACGAAGCCGGCGTGCCGCGCGCGGCGCTGCAATTGTTGCCGGGCCGCGGTGAAGTGGTGGGCGCGGCGCTGACCGCTGATCCGCGCGTCCAGGGGGTGATCTTTACCGGTTCCACCGAAGTGGCGCAGATCATCAATCGCACGCTGGCCAAGCGCGGCGGCGATCCGGTTCTGGTAGCCGAAACAGGTGGCCAGAACGCGATGATCGTGGATAGCTCGGCGTTGCCGGAGCAGGTGGTCACCGATGTGCTTAGCTCCGCTTTCGACTCTGCCGGCCAGCGCTGCTCGGCGTTGCGCGTGCTCTATCTGCAGGACGACATCGCCGACAAAGTCATCGCAATGATCAAGGGCGCGATGGATGAGTTGAAAGTGGGCAACCCGGCCAAGCTGGATGTCGATGTCGGCCCGGTGATCGACGCCGAGGCTCAGGCTGGCCTATTGGCTCATATCGAAAAAATGAAGGCCAGCGCCCGCGCCACTCACCAGATCAAGCTGGACGACAGCTGTGCCAACGGCACTTTCGTGGCGCCCACCCTGTTTGAAATCGCCGATCTCAAGCAACTGAAGCGGGAAGTGTTCGGCCCGGTATTGCATGTGTTGCGCTTCGAGGCCAATGAGCTGGGCAAAGTGGTGGCAGAGATCAATGCCACCGGTTACGGCCTGACGCACGGCATCCATAGTCGCATCGACGAGACCATCGACAACATCGTCAGCCAGATCAAGGTCGGCAACGTCTACGTCAACCGCAACATCGTCGGCGCGGTGGTGGGGGTTCAGCCCTTTGGCGGCGAAAGCAAGTCCGGCACCGGCCCCAAGGCCGGCGGCCCGTTCTATTTGTATCGATTGAGCCGCGCGGCTTGGGAGCCGAAACTGGCGGCGGCAACCCTGCCGCTGTCCTTGCCGGCGCTGGACGCGCTAGCCGCTGCTGCCGGCAGCCTGGGCTTAGCCTTGGAGTCCGCCATCGCTGCGGCGCGGAAGGACAGTGCGCTGACCTGCCTGGTAAATCTGCCGGGCCCCACCGGCGAGCGGAACGCGCTGCAATTCGCGCCTCGCGGGAAGGTGGGTTGCCAAGCCGCCACCGTACAGGCGCTGGCGGAACAACTGGCGGCGGCCTTCGCCACCGGCAACCGCGCGGTGCTGCCGACCAATGAGGCCGGCCGAGGGCTGGCCGCCAAGCTGGGCGCTCTGGTGGAGCTGGACGCCGATGTGCTGCTGGCGGCTGATGTCGGCGCGGTGCTGTTCTCCGGTTCCGAAGCCGAGGCCGAAGCCGCTCAGCGTGTGTTGGCGGAGCGCGACGGGGCTTTGGTGCCGCTGCTGCGCGCCGACGCGCAAGGCCATTACAATCTGCACCGTCTGGTGGTCGAGCGCGCGGTTAGCGTGAATACTACCGCGGCGGGCGGCAACGCCAGCCTGATGAGCATCGGAGACTAAGACCCGCTAACCAAACACCTGATCCTGCGTCGCGCCGCCTTGTCGTACCACTTGTACTGCCTGCGCCGGCGCGCCTTGGCCCAGGTTCTCTGCGAGCTTTTGTTAGCGGCTCTAAAGGCAAGGCGGATCCCGGCGGCGACGGTCCCCCCGCCTTGCAAAACCA
Source organism: Chromobacterium haemolyticum (assembly GCF_002081825.1). Classification (GTDB taxonomy): domain Bacteria; phylum Pseudomonadota; class Gammaproteobacteria; order Burkholderiales; family Chromobacteriaceae; genus Chromobacterium; species Chromobacterium fluminis. The sequence goes on from NZ_MUKU01000002.1 coordinate 5,020, forward strand.
CGTGTTAAACGAATTTTCCCATGCGTCGGCGCGCATGGGGCGGCAGGAGGCTTGTCCAAGAAGCCACTTGCCACAAGCTGGCGGCCTTGAAATAATGCCGCCAGCCGCCGCTCTCGCCTCCCTATGCGGATAGGGCGGGATGTACATAACAACATTACACAGGTTCCGCAAACTCCCATTCCTGACGATTGATGGATGGGGATCTCTGGAGAAATAGAGGAAACATGATGCAAGCAAACAAACTGACGACTCTTTCCCTGGCCGTAGCCGCCGCTGTCGCCTTATCCGCATGCGGCAAAAAAGAAGAGGGCGCGCCGGGAGCCGGCGCCTCCGCCGGCGCAGAAGCCGCTGCGGGCAGCGTGATCAAGATCGGCTTTGCCGCTCCGCTGACCGGCCCGCAGGCGCACTACGGCGAAGAATACAAAAACGGCGTGACTTTGGCGATTGAAGACGCTAACGCCGAGAAGCCCACCATCGGCGGCAAGCCGGTGAGCTTTGAACTGGAAGCCCAGGACGACCAGGCCGATCCCAAAACCGCCACCCAACTGGCGCAGAAGTTCGTAGACGAGAAAGTGAACGGCATCATCGGCCACTTCAACTCCGGCACGTCCATCCCGGCTTCCAAGATTTACTCAGACGCCGGCATTCCGATGATCGCGATGGCCACTTCGCCGGCCTTTACCGCGCAGGGCTTCAAGAATACCTTCCGCTCGATGACTTCCGACACTCAGCAAGGCTCGGTGATGGGTAAGTTCGTGGTGGAAAAGCTGGGCGCCAAGAAAGTGGTGATCGTCGACGACCGCACCGCTTACGGCCAGGGTCTGGCCGACGAGTTCGAGAAAGCCGCCAAGGCCGCCGGCGGCAATGTGGTCAAGCGCGAATTCACCAATGACAAAGCCACCGACTTCGCCGCCATCCTGACCTCGATCAAGGCCGCCGCGCCGGACGTGGTGTTCTACGGCGGCGCCGACGCGCAATCCGCGCCGATGGCCAAGCAGATGAAGCGCTTGGGCCTGACCGTGCCGCTGATCTCCGGCGAAATGACCAAGACTCCGACCTTCCTGCAACTGGCTGGCAAGGAAGCCGACGGCACCATCGCTTCGCTGGCGGGCCTGCCGCTGGACCAGATGCCCAAGGGCAAGGACTACGAAAGCCGCTACAAGGCGCGTTTCAAGATGGACGTGGCCACTTACTCGCCGTATGGTTACGACGCCACTCGCGCCTTGATCCAGGCAATGAAAGACGCCAATTCCACCGATCCCAAAGTCTATCTGCCGGTGCTGGCCAAGATCGCGCATTCCGGTGTGACCTCCAGCAGCTGGACCTACGATGCCAAGGGCGACCTGAAAGACGGCGGTATCACCGTCTACAAGGTGGTGAATGGCGAGTGGAAAGTGCTGGAAACCGTGGGAGGGGGCGCTGCTTCCAAGGACGCTTCCGCGGCCAAATAAGCCAGTGAGGCACTAAGCAACAAGGCGACGCTTTCAGCGTCGCCTTTTTCTTTGTCCGTTCAACGCAAGAGGCCGATCTTCTTCAGCAAAAAAATAAGGATGGCGGCGCCGGCAATACCGAAGGCCAGACCGGGCAGCGAGAAGGAGCCGGCCGCAGAAGCGGAGGCGATGCCCAGTAACCGGCCGAACAGCCAATGGCCAAGCGCTGAACCGATGATGCCGATGACGATATTGGCGATGACGCCTTCGCTGACACCCATGACCTTGCCGGCGAGCCAGCCGATCAGACCGCCGGCTATCAGGGAAATAAGCAGGCCCATATCCTCTCCTTATGTTAGTTTGTGAAGAAATAGTTATAGCTATTTATTTAATATGGCGCTAGGTTTTTTTTGCGCTGTCAGAAAAATCGCAAGAGATCAAGAAAAACCCCGGCCAGGGCCGGGGTGCGGAGCGGGGCGCGGTTTAAGCCGTGCAAGGCTTACAGGCCAACCCACTGCCCTTTGCGTAATTGATACAGCGACACGGTGCCGTGCTGAATGTCGCCCTTGTCGTCGAAACGGATCTCGCCGGTTACGCCCTTGAAGTCGGTTTTGGGGAGTTCGCCCAGGTACTTGGCTGGATCGGCTGAGCCGGCGCGCTTCATCGCGGCGATCATCACCCGCGCGGCGTCGTAGGTATAGGGCGCGTAGGCCTGGATGTCGGCGTTGAATTGCTGTTTGTACTTGCCGTTGAAGTCGGCGAAGCCCGGCATCTTGTCTTTTTGCGCACCGGCGCTGGAGGCGTAGCTGCTTTCCGCGCTGTCGCCGCCCAACTTGGAAAACTCCGGCGTATTAATGCCGTCCGCGCCCATGAAGGCGGCTTTCAGACCCAGCTTGTTCATCTGCTTGACCATGGGCGCGGCCTGCGCGTCCATACCGCCGTAGAACAGAAGGTCCGGCTTCTGTCCTTTGATCGAGGTGAGGATTGCCATGAAGTCGGTGGCGCTGTTGCTGGTGAACTCGCGCTTGACCACCTTGCCGCCGGCCGCTTCCACCGCCTTGGCGAAATCGTCGGCCAAGCCCTGGCCGTAAGTGGTGCGGTCGTCGACGATGGCAATGCGGCCGGCTTTCAGCGTCTCGATCGCGTACTTGGCCAGCGCTTCGCCCTGCTGGCGGTCGTTGGCGATGATGCGGAAGGTGTTCTTGAAGCCCTGCTGGGTGAAGCTGGGGCTGGTGACCGAGGCGGCGATCATCGGAATGCCGGCCTGGGAGTAAATGCGCGAAGCGGGAATGGCGGCGCCGGAGGTGAGGTGGCCGATGATGCCCGCCACCTTGCCGTCCACCAGGCGTTGCGCCACCTGGGCGGCGGTTTTAGGGTCAGCCTGGTCATCCTCGGACACCACTTCGAAAGTGACCGGCTTGCCGTCCAGAGTCAGCTTTTCGGCATTGGCTTCCGCCACCGCCAGCTTGACGCCGTTGTCCGCGTCGCGGCCCCAGTGGGCGAAAGGCCCGGTCAGCGGGTTGGCGGAGCCGATTTTAACCACGACGGAGCCGGCCTCGGCCGGCGCGCTGCCGGCGCTTTGTTCGGATTTGCCGCAGGCGGTCAGGGCCAGCGCGGCGCAGGCGATGAGGCTAAGATGCGTTTTCATGAGTTTCTCCTGATTTCTCTTTGTCTATTTAGCTTTGTCTATTTGGATATTCGCCTCAGAAATAAGGCGGTGGCCCATTTTTGGTGCATAAACGGATTAGCGTCAACCCCGGCGGCGTGCCGGCGGCGGCTTTGCGCTAAAATGGCGAACTGATTTCGCGACATAATATGGATTTTTGATGACGAAGGGGTATCCAGCTCCCGCCTCGCCCTGTGTCGGCCTTTGCCGTCTAGACGAGGGCGGCGCCTATTGCCTGGGTTGCCAGCGCACCTTGGATGAAATCGCCGGTTGGTCCGGCTTTGACGACGAGCAAAAGCGCGCGGTGTGGCAGCGGCTGATCGCCTTGCGGCCCAAGGTAAAGGACAAACGCTGCGAGCGTTGCGGCGCGGCGTTTCGCTGCGGAGAAGGCGGCGCCAACGGCGCTTGCTGGTGCGCGGATCTGCCGCAGGTGCTGCCGCTGCCTTACGGTCACGGCGACTGTCTGTGCCCGGAGTGTTTGCGCGGTCATCTGCGGGAAAGCTATTTGGCGCGCGGGCTGACGCCGCCCTTGTAGCGCTTAGGCAAGCGCGAACACGCAACAATGCCAATTGCGTATTATCGCCGCGGGGTGCAACCAAAGCCCATCGTCCGCGGTCCTAAAATGTTTTCCTCCTTTCCGGTTCGGCTCCTAACCACATGACACTTTGGAAGCGTTGGATTCGTAAGTTGTTGTTGCCTCTGTATTTGATTGGATCGTTGCGAGGTCGAGGCCGCATCGGCCTAGGCCGGAGGCCATGGCGCAACGGCATCGCGCTGGCCGCGGTTTTGGCGCTGGCCGGCTGGGGGCTTTGGCTGTGGCTGGCGCCCAAGCCGGCGCCTCAGGTGCTGACCGCGGAAGTCACCCGCGCCGACCTGGAAGACGTGGTGCTGGCCAGTGGTGTGTTGAAACCGCTGCGACAGGTGGATGTGGGCGCCCAGGCCAGCGGGCAGCTGAAAACGCTGAACGTGGCGGCGGGCGACCACGTCAGCAAGGGCGAACTGTTGGCCGAGATCGACCCAGAGAACAGCCTCAACGACCTGAAGGCTTCCGAGGCTCAATTGGAGTCTCGCGTAGCCCAGCTGCGCAGTAAGCAGGCCACGCTGCGCCAGGCCGAGCGTGAACTGGCGCGCCAGAAGCAGATGATGGGCGAAGGCTCTACCTCGCAAAAAGACCTGCTGACGGCGGAAACCGCCTACCAGACCCAGATGGCGGAACTGGACGACCTGCAGGCGCAGATTCGCCAGAACCGCTTCCAGATCGACAAGAATCGCACCACGCTGGGCTATACACGCATTACCGCGCCTATGGACGGCGAGGTGATCGAAATCGTTACCCAGCAGGGCCAGACCGTGATCGCCAGCCAGACGGTGCCGGTGATCCTGAAACTGGCGGACTTGAGCACGATGACGGTGCATGCCCAGGTGGCCGAGGCCGACGTGATCCGCGTCAAGGCCGGGCTACCGGTGTATTTCACCGTGCTGGGCGCACCGGATCGGCCTATCCGCGGCAAGCTGCGCGCGATTCTCCCCACGCCGGAAAAAATCAACAACGCCAACTTCTACAAGGCCTTGTTCGACGTGAAGAACGTTGACGGCAAGCTGCGCGTGGACATGACCGCGCAGATCAGCATCGTGCTGGCGGAATCCAAGCAGGCCTTGAGCATTCCGCTGAGCGCTTTGGGCGCGGCCGGCAAGGATGGTCGTTACAGCGTCAAGGTGCAGGGCAAGGACGGCCAGCTGCATGAGCGGCAGGTGCGCATCGGCCTGAAGACCACCACCCGAGTGCAGGTCCTGGACGGCTTGAAAGCCGGCGAGAAAGTGGTGACCAGCGAAGCTGGCGGCAAGGAAGAAGAACCCAGCGGTGGCGTGATGGTGAGCGCATGAGCGGAGCCAGCCTGACGCTGTCTGGAGTGTGGCGCCGGTTTCCGTCCGGGGATGAGGAGGTGGCGGTGCTCAAGGAGGTCAGCCTGGATATCCGCGCCGGCGAGATGGTGGCCATCATCGGCGCCTCCGGTTCCGGCAAGTCCACGCTGATGAACATCCTGGGCTGCCTGGACCAGCCGTCGGCCGGTCGCTACCAGGTGGGCGGGCGCGACGTGGGCGCGCTGGACAAGGACCAGCTGGCCACGCTGCGGCGAGAGCACTTCGGCTTCATCTTCCAGCGCTACCACCTGTTGCCGCATTTGAGCGCCATCGACAATGTGGCGATGCCGGCGGTGTACGCCGGCATGAGCCAGGAAGCGCGGCGCGAGCGCGCGCGCCAGTTGCTGGAGCGGCTGGGCCTGGCCGGCAAGGAAGACTACCGTCCGGGTCAGCTGTCCGGTGGTCAGCAGCAGCGGGTGTCCATCGCGCGGGCGTTGATGAACGGTGGCGACATCATCCTGGCCGACGAACCCACCGGCGCGCTGGACAGCCATAGCGGCGAGGAAGTGATGAACATCCTCAAGGAGCTGCACGCCGCCGGTCATACCATCATCATCGTCACCCACGATCCGTCCATCGCCGCGCAGACCGAGCGCATCATCGAAATCCGCGACGGCGAGATCCTGCGCGACAGCGCAGCCGACGCGCCGCGCCCTGCGGCGGACGTGCGCGAGCCGCGGCGGCCCAAGCCCGGGCCAGCCTGGCGCGAGCGCATGAGCGAAGCCTTCAAGATGGCCATGCTTGCCATGCTGGCCAACCGCTTGCGCACCGTGCTCACCATGCTGGGCATCATCATCGGCATCACCTCGGTGGTATCCATCATCGCGGTGGGCGAGGGCGCGCGCAATTACGTGCTGAACGACATCCGCTCCATCGGCACCAACACCATCACCGTGTACCGTGGCAAGGACTGGGGCGACGACAAGGCCGACGGCGTGCGTACCTTCCTGCCCGGCGATCTGGCCGCGCTGAGCGAGGAACCCTATGTTGACAGCGTGTCGCCGGTCACCACCAACAGCCTGCGCATCCGTTACCGCAATGTGGACGTCAACGCCTCGGTGTCCGGCGTGGACAGCGCGTTCTTCCGTGTGCGCGGCATGAAAATGGCCGCCGGCCTTGGCTTCAGCCGCGACGATGTGCGCATGCAGCGCCAAGTGGTGGTGATAGACAACAACACTCGCCGTAAGCTGTTCGCCGACGCGGAAGCCATCGGCCAGGTGGTGCTGGTGGGCAGCGTGCCCGCCACCGTCATCGGCGTGGTGGAAACCAAGGAAAACGGTTACGGCGGCAAATCGCTGCAAATGTGGATGCCCTACAGCACTGCCGGCAGCCGATTGTTTGGGCAAGCCTATTTCGACTACATGGTGGTGCGCATCAAGGAAGGCCAGCCCACCGCGCTGGCGGAGAAGGCGCTCAGCCATCTGCTGACTCTGCGCCACGGCAGCAAGGACTTCTTCACTTACAACATGGACGAAGTGCTGAAGACGGTGGAAAACACCAGTCGCACCCTGGCCCTGCTGCTGACCCTGATCGCGGTGATTTCGCTGGTGGTGGGCGGCATCGGCGTGATGAACATCATGCTGGTGTCGGTGACCGAGCGCACCCGTGAAATCGGCATCCGCATGGCGGTGGGCGCGCGTCAGTCCGACGTGTTGCAGCAATTCCTGACCGAGGCGGTGCTGGTCTGCCTGGTGGGCGGGGCCATAGGCATCGGCCTGTCCTACGGCATCAGCTTTGTGTTTGCGCTCTTGGTCAGCAAGTGGAAAATGGCCCTGTCGCTGAAGGCCATCGTGATGGCAGTGGCGTGCTCCACCGCTATCGGAGTGGTGTTCGGCTATCTGCCGGCGCGCAGCGCGGCGCGTTTGAATCCGATCGACGCCTTGGCGCGGGAGTAAGTGTTTGAAGCTTTGGAAATCCAATCTCACTGTTTTGGGCCTGGCCCTGTTGCTGGCCGGCTGCCAGAGCACGCCGTATCAGCGCCAGGCGCTGGAAGCACCGGCGCAATGGCGCGGGGCCCCGACCCAAACCCAGGCGGACATGAGCCGCGAGCGCTGGTGGCAAGGCTTTGGCGACGCCGGCTTGCTGGCGGTGCTGGAGCAGGCGCGCAGCCGCAATCCGGATTTGAGCATTGCTCTGCTCAAACTGCGCAAGGCGCAGCTGGCGGCAGGCTTGGAGCGCAGCGACGCCTTGCCCTCCTTGAGCGGTGAGCTCAATGCCGGTGCCAAGCGCACGCTGGGCGAATCCTCGGTCTGGAGCCGCAGCAGCGGCGGCAGCTTGAGCACCAGTTATGAACTGGACCTATGGGGGCGGGTGGACGCGCGCTTGCGCGCGGCGGATCAGGAGTTCCGCGCCAGCGCCTATGACGAAGCCGCCGCCCGCCTGTTGTCGGACAGCGCCGCCGCCGGCCTGTACTGGGACATCGCCGCGCTGAAGGCGCGGCAGACGCTGGGGCAGGCGGATCTGGCGGACCTGCGCCGCATCCAGGCGCTGGCGGAAGCCAAATGGCGCGCCGGCGCGACGAGCGAACAGGACGTCACCCAGGCGCGCAGCGCGGTGCTGAGTCAACAGGCGGACTTATTGGGGCTGGCCGACGAGCGCGGGCAAAAGGAAAACGCTTTGGCGCTGTTGCTGGACCACCCGTCCGGCGCGGCGCTGCCGCCTATCGCCGCGCTGTCGCTGGAGCCGGCTTTGCCGGCGATAGACGCCGGCCTGCCCAGCCGCCTGCTGGAACGCCGACCGGACCTGATGGCGGCGGAGGCGCGCTTGCGCGGCAAGCTGGCCAAGGTGGATCAGGAGCGCGCCGCCTTCTTCCCGGCGCTGAAGCTGACTGGTTCGCTGGGTTCCAGCAGCGGCGCGCTGAGCAGCCTGGTGCAAAACCCGCTGCTGGCGCTGGGCGCTTCCCTGTCCTTGCCCTTCCTGGAGTGGCGCAAGCTAGGCCTGCAACTGAAGAGCAGCCAGGCCGATTACGAGCTGGAAACCGTCAGTTTCCGCAAGACCTTGTACGGCGCTTATCAGGAGGTGGACAACGCGCTGAGCACGCGTCAGCGGCTGCAAGGCTCCGCTCGCTTGCAAGCCGACGCGCTGGCCTTGAACCGGCGCAGTGAACAACTGGCGGAAAGCCGCTACCGCGCCGGGGCAGTTGACGTGCAAACCTGGCTGGACGCGGCCAAGGCGCGGCGCGGCAGCGAGTCCGCGCTGATCCGGCTGCGTCAGGAGCAGTTGAAAAACCTGGCGGATGTTTACAAGGTGTTGGGCGGCGCGCCAAGCGCCTGAAGCGCCTCGCCGGGAGGCGAGGCGGAACCCAAGCAAGGCTCCGCCTGCGTATGGAATACAGGCGGGCTCCGTCCGGAGGCGGAATCGCCGCCCGCCGCGCTAGAGACCGAAGCGGCCGAAGCGTTCCTCTAACTGCCTGCGCCTGCTCTTGCCGGCATGCATCTGATGCAGGCTGTCCACGTGGCGGTAAACTTTTACCTGCTGCGCGCCCAAGAACAGCATCTGCTCCAGATAATTGAAAAAGCCAATCCAGTAGCCGCGCTGCTCACGCGCGTTGAAGTCGATGTCTCGCGCCACCCGGCTTAGCAGGCCGTAGCCCACGTAATAACGATTATCCTTCAGCCATTGCAGCAGATGAGCCGCGCATTCTCGGCCGTAGGCGCACATGGCGTCGAAGTCATCGTCGGCTTCCGGCATCTGCCAGTAATGTGGATAGTCACGCTCCGGGATGTAGCGGACGAAGGGGAGCAGGGTTTCCTGCTGTTCTATGGCGGCCAGCTTGTAGCGGCGGCGGCGGGGTAGGATAGGGGACATGCCGTTTCTCCTGCTGTGACACAAGATAAACCGCCTGCCTGAAAAGCGAGGTATTGGGCAGGCGCGTGGCAGGATTGGCGTTACCGTGTACACAAACCGGCGAGTGCATGACACTCTCCCACCATGCACCTGCCAAGTGGCATAGCCATGGTAAAGCAGGACCGCACCCAGATGAGGTGCGAGTCCGTTGTGTACAGGGCGGGACGCCAATCCCGGCGCCGTTAATGAGAACGGCGCCTGGGGATTGTCGCCGACGGGGCGGGGAGGGTCAAGGCAGGGTGGCGCTAGATCACTGCCCACAGTCCGCAGATCGCGAACAGGATCAGCACCCCGGTCAGGATCTGGGCGGTGGTGCGTTCTTTTTGCAGCGCCCGCTTCAGGTTGTCATGCACGCTTTCCAGCTTTTCCAGCCGCTGTTCCAGCTCGGCGCGGGTTTCGTCCTGCCGCGCCAGCGATTGCAGCATCGCCTCGCCGCCCACCTCGGTGATCAGTTCCTTATTCCATACCCCCAGCAGCTTGTTGACCTTGTCCTTGAAGTAGAGCGCGGAACGCTGGTTGGCGTCCTGCCATTCAAATTCAAAGCCCTGGCTGGCGTAAAAGGCGTTGCGTTGCAGCCGCTCTTCTTCCGACGAGGTCTGGCTCATGGCGATCATGCCGGGGCTGATGGCGTGATCCGGGCAAATGCCCTTGGCCCAGGCGATAACGCTGGCGAACAGGAAAGCGTCCAAACCGGTGCCGACAAAGCCGGGGCTGGCCATCACCCCGCTTTTGGGGCCGAAGGTGACGGTGCGGCTGGGCCGGTCCACCCGCACCCAGGCGCAGTTGTGGGCCGCCTGGAAATGGCTGTCCTCGCCCTCGAACAGCTGCCAGCGGTGGCCATCGGCGCGGGCGTAGCCGCGAAACTGCAGCCGGAAGAAGTCGGATTGCTCGGTCATGGCCCGGCTGCGTTGCAAGATGCCGTAAATGGGCGTGCCGTTGGCGGTCAGCGTCAGAATGGTCTCGCCCAGCGGAATGGCCAGCGTGGCCAGGGTGTTTTCGTTTTCCGGGGCGCGGAGCACCGGTTCTTCGGCTGTCGGCGCCGGATTGGCGGCCTGGTTCGGACTGGTCATCTGCTGCCTATGCTGGGTGTTCTGGGGGCCTGTTTGCGATAGTAATCAGGCGCTGGGCTTGTGATCAGGCGGACGACCGTCGCGGGCGGGCGTCACGGGCCGCTTATTGTACCAATCTAGACGGCTTGGGGAATCCTTGCTCGCATGACATTCGGCATGAGGGCAAATGGCGCCCAATTTGGCGCGCGGCACGGTCAATGCGTAGTTTTACTTAGAACATTGCAGGTGCAATAAAAGCTTTATTTCAAACAAACACTTATTGATTGCGCTAAATAATCACATAATAAAATGTGAATGTGTTACTTGTATTGGGTAATGGTGTGGCATATCGTGCCCCAAATCATTAAATGCAATCGGTCATTATGCTTGCTCAAACGGATACGGACGGTTCTGCCTCCTCCGCAAACATCAGCGATTTGGGCTTGCTCGGCCTGGTGCTGCTGGCCCAATTCCATGGCGTGGCCGCCGACCCGACGCAACTCACCCACCAATACGGCCGCCAGGCCGAACCCTTCAGCGAAACCGACCTGCTGCTGGCCGCCAAAGGCCTGAACCTTAAGGCCCGCATCGTCAAACAAAGCCCGGATCGCTTGAGTCTGACCGCCTTGCCGGCGCTGGCGCTGCGGCCGGACGGCGAACACTTCATCATCGCCCGCTGCGACGGCGACAAAGTGCTGATCCACGACCTCAAGCACGGCCGGCCGCAAGTGCTGAGCCAGGCGGAGCTGACGGCGCGCTACGCCGGCCGGCTGCTGCTGATGGCCTCGCGCGCGTCCGCGGCCGGGGCCTTGGCCAAGTTTGACTTCACCTGGTTCGTGCCGGCCATCGTCAAATACCGCAAGCTGTTGCTGGAAGTGCTGGCGGTGTCGCTGGTGTTGCAGCTGTTCGCGCTGGTGACGCCGCTGTTCTTCCAGGTGGTGATGGACAAGGTGCTGGTCAACCGCGCCTTCAACACCCTGGACGTGATCGCGGTGGGGCTGTTGATCCTGTCGCTGTTCAACGTGGCGCTGTCGGCGCTGCGCAGCCACGTGTTCGCCCACACCACCAGCCGCATCGACGTGGAACTGGGGGCGCGGCTGTTCCGCCACCTGCTGGCGCTGCCGCTGGCCTACTACGAAGCGCGGCGGGTGGGGGACACCGTGGCGCGGGTGCGCGAGCTGGACAACATCCGCAACTTCCTCACCGGCCAGGCGCTGACCACGGTGCTGGACCTGCTGTTCTCCTTCGTGTTCCTGGCGGTGATGTGGTACTACAGCGGCTGGCTGACCCTGATCGTGCTGGTGTCGCTGCCGTGCTACGCGCTGTGGTCGGCCGGACTGACCCCGCTGCTGCGGCGGCGTTTGGACGAGAAATTTGCGCGCGGCGCCGACAACCAATCCTTCCTGGTGGAAGCGGTGGGCGGCATCGGCACCATCAAGGCGATGGCGGTGGAACCGCACATGACCCGGCGCTGGGACAACCAGCTGGCCGCCTACGTGGCCGCCGGCTTCCGCGTCACCCGGCTGGCCAATATCGGCCAGAACGGCGTGCAACTGATCCAGAAACTGGTCACTGTCGCCACCCTGTGGCTGGGCGCGCGGCTGGTGATCGCCGGCGAGCTGTCCGTCGGCCAACTGATCGCCTTCAATATGCTGGCCGGCCAAGTGGCCGCGCCGGTGGTGCGGCTGGCGCAGCTGTGGCAGGACTTCCAGCAGATTGGCATCTCGGTGGAACGGCTGGGCGACATCCTGAATACCCGCAGCGAACTGCCGGCCAGCCGTGCGGCGCTGCCGGCGATCCAGGGCCGTATCCAATTTGACCAAGTGGTGTTCCGCTACCGTCCGGACGGCCCGGAAATCCTGCGCGGCCTGAGCCTGGACATCCGGGCCGGCGAAGTCATCGGCATCGTCGGGCGCTCCGGCTCCGGCAAAAGCACGCTGACCAAACTGGTGCAAAGGCTGTACGTGCCCGAATCCGGGCGCGTGCTGGTGGACGGCAACGACCTGGCGCTGGCGGACCCGGCCTGGCTGCGGCGGCAGATCGGCGTGGTGCTGCAAGAGAACCTGCTGTTCAACCAAAGCATCCGCGACAACATCGCGCTGGCCGAACCCGGGCTGGCGCTGGACCACGTGATCCACGCCGCCAAACTGGCCGGCGCCCACGACTTCATCATGGAACAGGCCGAAGGCTACGACACCATGGTGGGCGAACACGGCGCCAGCCTGTCCGGCGGCCAGCGCCAGCGCATCGCCATCGCCCGCGCGCTGATCAGCAACCCGCGCATCCTGATCCTGGACGAAGCCACCAGCGCGCTGGACTACGAATCCGAACGCGCGATCATGCAAAACATGCGGGCCATCTGCCAGGGCCGCACCGTGCTCATCATCGCCCACCGCTTGAGCACCGTGCGCGGCGCCAGCCGCATCATCGCCATGGACCAAGGCCGCATCGTCGAAAGCGGCCGCCACGAAGACCTGCTCCGCCAGCCCGACGGCTACTACGCCCGCCTGCACAGCCTGCAACAAGGATAAACCCGCATCATGAAGCACCAACTGCACGCGCTGCGCGACTTCGCGCGGCGCTACCGGCAGGCCTTTGCCGCGCACTGGGCCATTCGCCATCAACTGGACCCGCAGCCGCGACGCGAAGACGAACTGGCCTTCCTGCCCGCCCACCTGGAACTGACCGACAGCCCGCTGTCCCCGCTGCCGATGTGGAGCATGCGCCTGATCGGCGCGCTGTTCGGCGTCGCGCTGCTGTGGTCGGTGCTGGGCCAGCTCGACATCGTCGCCGTCGCCGGCGGCAAGACCGTCAGTGGCGGACGCACCAAAATCCTGCAGCCGCTGGAACCCAGCGTGGTCAAAGCCATCCACGTGCGCGACGGCCAGCAAGTCCAGGCCGGACAAGTGCTGATCGAACTGGACGCCACCGGCGCCAGCGCCGACAAACAAAAAGCCGACGACGCCCACGCCGCCGCGGCGCTGGCCGCCGCGCGCTATCAGGCGCTGCTGAACGCGCTGGACAACGGCCGGCTGCCGCAGCTGCCGGCCACCCCCGGCGTCGCCGACAGCCAGAGACTGGCCGAAGAAAGCCTGGCGCTGGGCCAATGGCGCGGCTACCAGGCCAAGCTCGAAGCGCTGGGCGCCACCCTGCGCCAACGCCAGGCCGAACACGCCACCACCCGTCAGCAAGTGAGCAAACTGCAAGCCACCGGCCGCATCGCCGCCGCGCGCGAACACGACTACCAAGACCTGCTGGCCAAGAACTTCATCTCCAAGCACGCCTACCTCGACAAACAACAAGCGCGCATCGAACAAGCCGGCGACCTGGCCAGCCAGCAAAGCCGGCTGCAAGAACTCGACGCCGCCATCGCCGGGCAAGAACAAGAACGCAAAGCGCTGCAAGCCAACTTCCGCAGCGAGGCCCTCGACAAACTGCGCGAAGCGCGCGAACAAATGCGCCAATACGGCGAAGACCAAAAAAAGACCGGCCAGCGCCAGGCGCTGACCCGGCTGACCGCGCCGGTGGCCGGCAGCGTGCAGCAACTGGCCATCCACACCGTGGGCGGCGTGGTTACCGAAGCGCAGCCGCTGCTGGCCGTGGTGCCGCAAGACGAAACCCTGGAAATCGAAGCGCAGATCGAAAACAAGGACATCGGCTTCGTGCGGCCGGGGCAGGCGGCCACCGTCAAAGTGGAAAGCTTCCCCTACACCCGCTACGGCTACCTGGACGGCGTGGTGGACAGCGTCAGCCACGACGCGATGCAAGACGAAAAGAAGGGCTTGGTGTTCCTGGCGCGGATCCGGCTCAAGCAAGACCACCTGAGCATAGACGGCGCGCGGGTGCGGCTCAGCGCCGGCATGACGGTGAGCGCGGAAATCAAGACCGGGCGGCGGCGGGTGATCGACTACTTCCTGAGTCCGCTGCAACAGCACGTGGGCGAAGGCCTGCGCGAGCGCTGAGATGAAACTGCTGCTGATCCACCAAAACTTCCCCGGCCAGCTGCGCCACATCGCCGAACACCTGAAAGGGCGACCGGACATCGAGCTGCTGGCGGTGGGGCGCGACAGCGCGCCCGGCCTGGCCGGCGTCAAACTGCTGCGCTACCGGCCGCACCGCGGCCCGCACCGGCACACCCACCCCTACCTGCACAGCTACGAAGACGCGGTGCTGCACGGCCAGGCGGTGCTGCGCGCCTTGCAGCCGTTGCAACAGCGCGGCTACCGGCCGGACGCCATCCTGGCCCACCCCGGCTGGGGCGAAACCCTGTTCCTCAAAGACCTGTTCCCGGCGGCGCGGCTGATCCACTACAGCGAATACTACTACCACGGCCGAGGCGCCGACGCCGACTTCGATCCGGAATTCCCGCTCAGCCTGGACGGCGCGGCGCGGCTGCGGGCGCGCAACGCGCTGCACCTGCTCAACCTGGAACACGCCGATCAAAGCATCACCCCCACCCACTGGCAACACAGCCTGCACCCGGCGGCCTACCGGCCGAGTGTGCGCATCCAGCACGAAGGCATCCGCTGCGGCGAACTGGGCCCGGACCGGACAGCGACGCTGACCCTGCCCAACGGCCGGACGCTGCGCGCCGGCCAGCCCATCGTCAGCTACGTGGCGCGCAATCTCGAACCCTATCGCGGCTTCCACAGCTTCATGCGCGCGCTGCCGGCGCTGCTGCGGCAACGGCCGGACAGCCAGATCGTCATCGTCGGCGGCGACGGCGTCAGCTACGGCAGCGCGCCGCGCGACGCGGCCTGCTGGCGCGAAAAACTGCTGCGGGACAAGCCGGTGGACCCGGAGCGGGTGCACTTCCTGGGCAAGGTGCCGTACGAGGTTTACCGAAAGGTGCTGCAAGTGTCGGCGGTCCATGTCTACCTGACCTATCCCTTCGTGCTGTCGTGGAGCCTGCTGGAAGCAATGGCCAGCGGCTGCCGCATCGTGGCGTCGGACACCGCGCCGGTGCGGGAAGTGATCCGGGACGGGGAGAACGGCGAGCTGACCGACTTCTTCGACGCGGCGGCGTTGGCGCAGAAGGTGGGGGCGGCCTTGGAGACGGACGGCGGCGGGCTGAGGCGTGCGGCGCGGGAGACGGCGGCGCGTTACAGCGTGGAGGCGGGATTGACGGGCTATCGACGGTTGTTGGGTTTGCCGGCGGAGTGAAGGCGGCTTTGGTGGGGAGCCCGCAAAAGTAGTAGCAAGCAGTAAATCGTAGTGCGTGATGACACAAACAATTATTGATAAGGAAACAAGTTATGACGACAAGCATAACGGGCAGCGACTTGGGCGGCGTGTTGGAAGGCAGCCCGCAGGACGATGTGCTCAAGGGCGGCGCGGGCAACGACACCTTGAACGGCTATGACGGCAATGACTTGCTGCAGGGCGGCGCCGGCGACGATGTGCTCAACGGCTACGCCGGCAACGACACCCTGGAAGGCGGAGCGGGCGACGATTTGCTCAACGCCGGCAGCGGCAATAATGTGCTGGCCGGCGGCGAGGGCAACGACACCCTGATCGGCGGCGCGGACAAGGACATCTATCTGTTCAATCTGGGCGATGGTTTCGACACCATTACCGACAACGCCCAGGACAAGCGCGACGCGGCGGACACGGATCCGGCCTATCGCGACGAGCTGCGCTTCGGCCCGGGCATCCGCCCGGAAGACATCCAGCTGGAGCATGTGGGCGACGATTTGCTGTTGTCGCACCGCAACGGCGACGATGCGGTCACCATCAAGGGCTGGTTCGCCGACAAGAGCTTCTGGATCGAGCGTATCGTGTTCGCCGACGGCGGCGAATGGGGCATTAACGATCTGGCGCAGCGCGTGATCGTGCAGACCGGCAGCGAGCGCAAGGAAATCCTCAATGGCTGGTTGGGCAAGGATCATCTGATCGGCCTGGGCGGCAATGACGTGCTGAACGGCCGCGGCGGCGACGATCTGCTGGACGGCGGCGCCGGCAACGACAAGCTGTTTGGCGAAGACGGCAACGACACCCTACTGGGCGGCGACGGCGACGACACGCTGGACGGCGGCAGCGGCAACAATGTGCTGCACGGCGGCCGCGGCAACGACGTGTTGATCGGCGGCGCCGGCGCCGATGTCTACCTGTTCAATCTGGGCGACGGCGTGGACGTGATCCGCGACGCCGGCGGCCTGGACGTGTCGGTGAAAGACGAAATCCGTTTCGGCGCCGACATCCTGGTCAAGGACGTCAGCGTCAGCCGCCAGGGCGACAACCTGGTGCTGATCCACGTTAACGGCAGCGACCGCCTGGTGGTGGAAGGCTATTTCGCCAGCGCGTACAGCCGGATCGAACGCATCGTGTTCGCCGAAGGCGTGGTCTGGACCCAGGCCGACATCAAGCTGACCCAGTTGGGCGGCAGCGGCAACGACACCTTGATCGGTTGGGAAGGCAGCGATCTGCTGGACGGCGGCGCCGGCAATGATTCGCTGATCGGCGGCGGCGGCAACGACACCCTAATCGGCGGCCTGGGCAACGATGTGCTGATCAGCGGCGGCGCGGGCGTTAGCGTGCTGATCGGCGGCGCGGGCAACGACACCCTGGTGGGCGGCGCCGGCGCGGAGATTTATCAGTTTGGCCTGGGTGACGGCGCGGACGTGATCGCCGCGCACGGCGTGGACGTCAGCGTGACCTTGCAGGACCGCATCGTGTTCGGCGTCGGCATTTCGGTAGACGACATCCGGGTGGTGCGCCAGGACGACGACATCGTGCTGATTCACGCTAACGGCAGCGACTCCATCACCATTCAGGCGGGCTTCAGCCTTGAGCATGGCTGGCATGGCCAGATCGTGTTCGCCGACGGCAGCGTCTGGCTGGGCGCGGAACTGGCGCAGAAACTGTTGGAAGTGCAGACCGGCGGCGATGACGACGATCTGCTGCTGGGCTCCGGCCAGTCCGACCTGCTGGACGGCGGCGCCGGCAACGACACCCTGATAGGCAACGGCGGCGAGGATACCTTGCGCGGCGGCGCCGGCGACGACCAGCTGCAAGGCGGCGTCAGCGGCCACACCACGATGGAAGGCGGCGCCGGCGACGACGTGCTGATCGGCAACAAGGGCCGCGAAACCTTCGTCTTCGGCGTGGGCGACGGCCGCGACCTGATCAACTACGGCTCCCAGGTAGGCAAGATCGCCGCCTTGAGCGCCAACGACGAAATTCGCTTCAAGGCCGGCATCAGCGCCAAGGACATCCGCGTGCTGCGCGCCGGCAATGACTTGCTGTTGCAACACGTCAACGGCCAGGACAGCATCCGCGTCAAGAACGGCCTGGTCGACAAGACCGGCTGGGCCGGCGTGGTGGTGTTCGCCGACGGTTCCAAATGGAGCGCGGCCGAACTGTTGACCATGGTGGTGGCCGCGGGCGGCACCAGCGGCAAGGATGTGCTGACCGGCGGCAAGGGCGGCGATCTGCTGGACGGCGGCGACGGCGACGACACGCTGATCGGCGGCGGCGGCAACGACACCCTGAAGGGCGGCGCCGGCAACGACGTGCTGATCGGCAGCGGCAGCGGCACCGTGATCCTGGAAGGCGGCAAGGGCAACGACACCCTGCAAGGCGGCAGCGAGCACAATATCTATGTGTTCAATCTGGGCGACGGCAACGATGTGATCATCAACAACTCGTTGAACGTGTCGGTGGGCGTGAGCAGCGAGATCCGCTTCGGCGTCGGCATCTCGGTGACCGATATTACCGTGGTGCGCATCGGCGACGACGTGTTGCTGCAGCATGTCAACGGCAGCGATTCGGTGCGCATCCAGGGCTGGTTCAGCGGCCAGAGCATGCAAGTGGGCAGCGTGGTGTTCGCCGACGGCGGCAGCTGGACCTCAGTGCAGATCAATCAGTTCGTCAAAGGCGTCTATGTGGGCGGCAGCGGCAACGACGCCTTCCACGGCGGCAGCGGCAGCGATCTGCTGGAAGGCGGCGACGGCGACGATACGCTGATTGGCGGCGGCGGCAACGACACCTTGCGCGGCGGCAACGGCAACGACGTGCTGATCGCCACCGGCAGCGGCACGGTGATCCTGGACGGCGGCAAGGGCAACGACACCCTGCGCGGCGGCGCGGATCAGAACATCTATGTGTTCAATCTGGGCGACGGCGGCGATGTCGTCATCAACAACTCGCTGAACGTATCGGTGGGCATGAGCAGTGAAATCCGCTTCGGCGCGGGCATTGCTGTGACCGACATCACCGTGGTGCGGGTTGGCGACGACATCGTGCTGCAGCACGTCAACGGCAGCGACTCGGTGCGCATTCAGGGCTGGTTCAGCAGCCAGCTGTCCCAGGTGGGCAGCGTGGTGTTCGCCGACGGCAGCAGTTGGACCTCCGTGCAGATCAGCCAGTTTGCGGCGGGCATTTTCATCGGCACCAGCGGCAACGACGTCCTCAAGGGCGGCAAGGGCCATGACCTGCTGGACGGCGGCGACGGCGACGACGTGTTGATCGGCGGCGGCGGCAACGACACCCTGAAGGGCGGCGCCGGCAACGACGTGCTGATCAGCGCCGGCGGCGGCGTATCCATCCTGGAAGGCGGCAAGGGCAACGACACCCTCAAGGGCGGCGGCAGCCAAGACATCTACGTCTTCAATCTGGGCGACGGCCGCGACGTGGTGATCAACAATTCCTTGAACGTCAGCGTCAGCCACCAGAGCGAAATCCGCTTTGGCGCCGGCATCTCGGTGACCGACATTACCGTGGTGCGCGTTGGCGACGACGTGTTGCTGCAACACGTCAACGGCGTGGATTCGGTGTTGATCCAGGGCTGGTTCACTAGCCAGAGCAACTGGGTGGGCGGCGTGGTGTTCGCCGACGGCAGCAGCTGGACCTCAGTGCAGATCAATCAGTGGGCCAGCGGCATCTACATCGGCACCGCCGGCAATGATGTGTTGATTGGCGGCGCGGGCGGCAGCCTGCTGGACGGTGGCGCCGGCAACGACACCCTGATTGGCCGCGGCGGCAACGACACGCTGAAGGGCGGTGCCGGCAACGATGTGCTGGAAGGCGGCGCGGGACGCAATGTCTATATCTTCAATCTGGGCGACGGCCAGGACACCATTCGCTATGGCGAAAAGGGCGTCAACCTCGCTTGGAGCAGCTACGACGAGATCCGCTTCGGCGTGGGGATTTCGGTGACCGACATCGCCGTGGTGCGCATTGGCGACGATGTGGTGCTGCGTCACAGCAACGGCGTGGACAGCATCACCATCCAGGCCGGCATGTCGGTGCAGAGCTCATGGTCCGGCAGCATCGTGTTCGCCAACGGCGGAAGCTGGAGCCTGCTGGAATTGATCAGCCTGGCCGCCGTCACCCTGAACGGCACCGACGGCGCGGATACGCTGAAGGGCGCCAAGGGCAATGACGTGATCTTCGGCCTGGCCGGCGATGACCAGTTGTTCGGCAATGAAGGCAACGATAGCCTGTTTGGCGGATCCGGCAACGACACCCTGTACGGCGGGGCCGGCAATGACCTGCTGGAAGGCGGAACGGGTAACGATAGCCTGTATGGCGAAGACGGCAACGACACGCTGCGCGGCGGGATCGGCAACGATTCGTTGAACGGCGGCAACGGTGCGGATCTGTTGGAAGGCGGCGACGGCGACGACACGCTGGTGGGTAGCGAAGGCGGCTACTGGCGCGAAGAAGGCGACACCTTGCGTGGCGGCGCCGGCAACGACCTGATGTCGGTGTCGTCCACCAGCTGGAACAATGTGTTCGAAGGCGGCACCGGCAACGACACCATGACCGGTGGTTACGCGCGCGACCTGTATCTGTTCAATCTGGGCGACGGTCAGGACCTGATCATCGACAAGGGGGATCCGAACCGGCCGGCCAGCGACTACCGCGACGAAATCCGTTTCGGCGCCGACATCAAGGAGACCGATATCCAGGTGCTGCGCAGCGGCAACGACATGGTGTTCCGTCACCTCAACGGTCAAGACAGCGTGACGGTGAAAGACTGGTTCGCCGATCAGAGCAACTGGGTCGAGCTGATCACCTTCGCCAGCGGGGTGAAGTGGACGGCGGAGCAACTGATGCAGCAGGGCGTGCCGCTGGTGGGCACTGAGCTAGGCGACACCTTGCGTGGCGGCAACGTCAACGACTGGATGCTGGGCAACGGCGGTAACGACTCCTTGTACGGCGGCCTCGGCAACGATCTGATCGAAGGTGGCGCGGGCGACGACGGCCTGTACGGCGAAGACGGCAACGACACGCTGCGCGGCGGGATCGGCAACGATTCGTTGAACGGCGGCAACGGTGCGGATCTGCTGGAAGGCGGCGACGGCAACGACACGCTGGTGGGTAGCGAAGGCGGCTACTGGCGCGAAGAAGGCGACACCTTGCGTGGCGGCGCCGGCAACGACCTGATGTCGGTGTCGTCCACCAGCTGGAACAATGTGTTCGAAGGCGGCACCGGCAACGACACCATGACCGGTGGTTACGCGCGCGACCTGTATCTGTTCAATCTGGGCGACGGTCAGGACCTGATCATCGACAAGGGGGATCCGAACCGGCCGGCCAGCGACTACCGCGACGAAATCCGTTTCGGCGCCGACATCAAGGAGACCGATATCCAGGTGCTGCGCAGCGGCAACGACATGGTGTTCCGTCACCTCAACGGTCAAGACAGCGTGACGGTGAAAGACTGGTTTGCCGATCAAAGCAACTGGGTCGAGCAGATCACCTTCGCCTCCGGCACGAAGTGGACCGCCGATCAGTTGATGAAGCAGGGCGTGCCCTTGTTGGGCACCGAGCTGGGCGATACCTTGCGCGGCGGCGTGCTTGACGATTGGCTGGTTGGCAACGGCGGCCATGACGCCTTGTATGGCGGCGAGGGCAACGATCTGTTGGTCGGCGGCCGCGGCAACGACCTGCTTGAGGGCGGCAACGGCAATGATACCTATCTGTTCGAGCGAGGCGATGGTCAGGATGGCATCACCGACACCGGCGGCCAGGATGTGTTGAAGTTCGGCCAGGGCGTCAATGCCGATCAGCTGTGGTTCAAGCGCCAGGGCGCCAATCTGGAGGTCAGCGTGATCGGCACCGATGACAAGGTGGCCATCAATAATTGGTTCGGCAATGCCGCGAACCAGATCGAGACCCTTCAGTCCGGCGACGGCAAGGCCTTGGCGGCCAGTCAGGTGCAGGCGCTGGTCAATGCGATGGCGGCGTTCAACCCGCCGGCCGCGGGTCAGGTCAACCTGCCGGACAACTACCAGGCGGCCTTGCAGCCGGTGTTGGCGTCCAGCTGGAAGTAAAGCGCTGAGTTGAGTGTTGTAGACGGCCGGCCCTTAGGGGCCGGCTTTTTTTATGTCTTGAGAATGGGAAGGGGGGCGAAGCGGCCGCCTAACACATTGTGGGCGTCCTTGCCCCACCAGCTTTGGATGGCGGTGGCGTAGACCTGGCGGAAGTCGATGGCGCAGGGCAGGTTGCCGTCTCCAACACCGGCCAGTTGCGGGCTTTGTCCGTACAGCCCGCCGCGCACGCGCCCGCCAGCGGCGAAATGGACGTTGGCGGTGCCGTGGTCGGTGCCGCGGTTGCCGTTTTCGCGCGGACGGCGGCCGAATTCGGCGTAGCTGAGCACCAGGGTATCGTCCCAGCGCCCTTGCGCTTGCAATCGCGCGCGCAGCAGCGCGATGCCGTCGGCCAGTTCGCCGAGCAGCCGCGTCTGGGTGGGCAGTTGGTTGCCGTGGGTGTCAAAGCCGGTCAAGGTGATGCGGGCCACGGCGATGGACACGCCGCGCGACAGGGTGTCGGTCAGGGTGGCGACGGCCTGGGCGAAAGCTCCGGCCGGCCTGGGCGCGGCCATCGGCGAATCCGCCGCGGACTCGGGTTTGGCCGGCTGGCCCAACTCGGCGGCGGCCTGGCGGATGTCGCCCTCCACTTTGAGAATATGGCCGAGCGCGCCGCTGCCGGCATGACCCTGATCCGCCGCCAGTTTGGCCTGACGTGCGAAGTCTTGCGGGTTGTTCAGCACCACCGCGCGCGCGCCGCCGTCTAGCGGGCCCAGAGCCTGGCTGGACAGCACCACGCCGTCGGCTGCGAATCCGCGCGGCGTCGGCTGGTCGCGGAACAGCCGGCTCAGCCAGCCCTCGCTCAGGTATTGCTGGCTATTGGACGCGGTTTCCCAGATCTCGATGGAGCGGAAGTGCGATAGGTTGGGATCGGGATAGCCAACCCCCTGCAACACCGCCAACTCCTGCTGCTGCCATAGAGGGAGCAGGCCGGTCATGGCCGGGTGCAAGCCCAGGCGTTCGTCCAGCGGCAGTACTTGTTCGCGGGGGATGCCGATGCCGGGGCGCAGCCGGTAGTAGTCGGCGCTGGCGTAGGGCACGACAGTGTTGAGGCCGTCGTTGCCGCCCTTGAGCTCGATCAGCACCAGCAGGCGCTGATAGCCCTCCGGCGCCAGCGCCCAGCTCAGATTGGGCAGCACCGATACCATCAGGCCGCCGGCCATGGCTTTTAGGAATTGGCGTCGTTGGAACATGGCGGTACCTTTCAATGGACTTGGTATACCGGGTCCAGCAACAGCGGGGCGATGGCTTGCGCGCCGCTGAGGGATTCGGGCAGAGGGTTGGCCGGCGGCAGCGCCAGCAAGAACTTGGCGGCGTCTTGAGCGCTGCCGATTTGGTAGACGGCGCTCCATTCGTCCGGCTGTAGTTTGAGCGAACGCAGGCCGGCTGCCGCCAGTCGGTTGATGCGGGCCTCGCGGCCTTTCATCTCATCCATGCCGCCGCCCGGCAGCGCAAAGGCGTTGCGCGCAGGCGCGGCGTCGCGGGCGATGCGGTCCAGAAACTGTTTGCGGCTCAGCAGGGTGGCGCTGTTGATCCAGGCCTCGCCGCCCGGCCAGCCTTTGACGTTGGGCGGCGCGAACACATCCTGGCCCAGCTGGCGATTGAGACCGGCCAGCGCGCGCCAGTCCGGTGGGCTGAGATCGAAGGTGACCAAGGTGCCGATGGTCAGCTCCAGCGGCGATTTCACCAGCTGGCCCTGGCTGCTCCAGAACTGCGGGCTCAGCAGCAAGGCGCGCAGCAGGGGTTTGATTTCGTAGCGGCTGTTGCGGAAGCCGCCGGCTAGCCGCTTAACCGCGGCGGGGTCCGGCTTGGGCGAGACGAAAGCCTTCCACAGTTTGGCGGTGATGAACTCGGCGGTGGCCGGCTGTCGCAAGAGCAGGTCCAACACGGCGTCGCCGTCGAAATTGCCCCGCTGGCCGAAGATCAGTTTGTCGCCGTCGTCGTGCAAGCGCGGGCGGTTGACGAAGCGCTCGTCGCGATCCAGCCCCCAGCCGGTGAAGGCGCGGGCGGCCTCGCGGATGTCCTGCTCGCTGTAATGGCCTTCGCCCAAGGTGAACAGTTCCATCACTTCGCGCGCGAAGTTTTCATTGGGCTGACCCTTGCGGTTATTGGCGGTGTCCAGGTAGCGCATCATTGCCGGATCGCGCGCGACGGCGTGCAGCATGTCGCCGAAATTGCCCAGCGCGTAGTGGCGCAGCAGCAGGTTTTGCTGGTACATCAATTGTGGCGAGCGCACCTTGTCCAGCGCGGAGACAAAGTGGTTGTGCCAGAACAGAGTCATTTTTTCGCTGAGCGGCGATGTGGTGTAGCGCATCTCGTTCAGCCACCAGCCGCGTAGTTCCACCGCGTGCTCGGCGCGCCGCTTTTGCAAGGCCTTTTTCTCTTCTTCGCTGAGATTGGGCTGTCCCGGCCGCTCGAAGGCTTCGTCCACCCAGGCCGGCGGCGGCGTGGCGGCGCTAGCCTGGGTATTGGCCAGCAGCCGGTCCACCGCGGCTTCTTTGCTCAGCGGCGCGTACACGGCGATTTGCGCCGGGTTGGCGCCGAAGCCGGTGCGAGACAGCAAGTGGCGCGCGCCGGCGATGCCGATGCCGGCCTGGGCCAGCGCGGGCAAGCCGAGAACGGCCAGCAAGAGTCCGGCCTTGGCGGCGACGTGGATGGCGTCCGCCGCTTTTGTCAGCGGCCGGCAAAGGATTTGCAAGGGGTTCAAGCAGGGTCTCCCGGCGCGCCCGGAGCGGGCGCAAGCACATTCAGCTTAGAAGGCGCTTGTCATCGGCGTGTTAAGCCGCCGGCAGACTCTGTTAAAGAGTGTTGGCTGTCAGCGCGCGGCCGCTGCGGTATACTGGCGCGCTGTCACCAGGGGTGCCTGCGGCGCGGGCTGAGAAAATACCCTGCAACCTGATCTGGATCATGCCAGCGGAGGGAGCGTGATGCGCGGGCGCTGCCCGCATTCCGCTTGCTCCGGCCAATTGTCATTGTGTACGGAGATGTCCATGAAGTGTTTTCCCTCTTTGATCGCCGTCACGCTGGCGACGGTCAGTCTGGCCGCGTCGGCGGCCGAATTGCGTGTGCTGTCGCACAGCTCGTTCACGGTGTCCAAGCCTTTGCTTGCGGAGTTTGAAAAGCAGAACGGCGCCAAGGTGTCCATCATCAAGGCCGGAGACGCCGGCGAGATGCTGAACAAGCTGATCCTGACCCGGGCCAACCCCATCGCCGATGTGGTGTTCGGCATCGACAACAGCCTGATCGGCAAAGCTCAGCAGGCCGGCGTGCTGGCGCCGGTGCCGGCGGTGCTGGCTCAAGGCGGCAAGGCCGCTTTGCCGGGCGCGGTCAGCATAGATTACGGCTACGTCATGCTCAATTATGACAAGGCCTGGTTCGCTCAGCGTCAACTGGCCTTGCCCAAGACGCTGGAGGATTTGACCAAGCCGGCCTACAAGAACCTGCTGGTGGTGCAAAATCCGGCCACCTCCAGCCCGGGCCTCGCCTTCATGCTGTCCACCGTCGCCGCGATGGGAGAGGACAAAGCCTTCGCTTTCTGGGGCCGTTTGCGCGACAACGGGCTGAAGGTCAGCAAGGGTTGGAGCGAGTCCTACTACACCGATTTCTCCAAGAACGGCGGCAGTCGTCCGCTGGTGGTCAGCTACGCTACCAGTCCGGCCGCCGAGGTGTTCTACAGCAAGCAGAAACTGAGCGATGCGCCCACCGGCAATCTGCCCTTGAAAGGCGGCGTGTTCCGTCAGGTGGAGGGCGCGGCCCTGGTCAAGGGCGGCAAGGAGGCGGCGCTGGGCGAGAAATTCATCGCCTTCCTGCGCTCCGAGGCGGTGCAGAAGGATGTGACCACCACGATGTGGATGTACCCGGTGATGGACAAAGTGGCCTTGGACCCGGTTTACCGCTTCGCCGAGCAGCCGGCCGCGCACGACACCCCGGACAGCAAGGCGATCGCCGAGCGCTCCCGCCAATGGGTGTCGCGCTGGACTCGGGTGGTGTTGAAGGGCGGGCAATGATTCCGGACATCGAAACGCCGCGGCTGCTGCTGCGTCATCTGGACCCGCAAACGCTGTGGCTGTGCCTGGCCGGCCAACCGGAAACGGCGGTCGAGCTGCTGGGCGCGCCGCTGGCGGCGGAATGGCTGGACGAGCAGGAATTGATGGGTTTGCGGCTGGACGATATCGAACGTCAGCCCGATTACGCGCCCTGGTCGGTGCGCGCCTTGCTGCGCCGGGATGATCTGACGATGGTCGGCCACGCCAACTTCCACTCCTTGCCGGGCCATCCTTATCTGGGCGACTACGGCGATGTGGAGCTGGGTTACACGATTTACCCGGCTTATCGCCGCCAAGGCTACGCCCGCGAAGCGGTACTGGCGATGGGCGCCTGGGCGGCCAGGGCCGGCGCGCCGCGGCTGGTGCTGTCCATCGCGCCGGACAACCTGCCTTCACAACGTTTGGCCGCGGATCTGGGCTTCGCCAAGGCGGGTCAAAGCGAGGACGAAGACGGGGTGGAGGATGTGCTGACCGCCTGCTGGCCGTTGAAGGGAACGCCGTCTTGATGTCGAGCCGTAGGAGCCGCCTATTGCTGGCGGCGCCCCCCTTGCTGTTTTTGCTGGCCATGTCCGCCTTGCCGTTGGCGCGCTTGTTGCAGGAGGGCGGAGAGCCGCTGTCCTTCGATTTGCTGAACGATCCCTATCTGCGTTGGCGCATGTTGTGGTCGGTATTGCAGGGCGGGGCGACTTGCGCGCTGGCCTTGTTGCTAGGCGTGCCGGCGGCGTGGGCGCTGGCTCGATTCCGTTTCGCCGGACGCGGCCTGGTGCTGCGCCTGCTGATGTTGCCTTTTGTGATGCCTACCCTGGTCGCTGGCGTCGGGGTGCTGGCGCTGTTCGGCCCGCGGGGTTTGAGCGGGCTAAACCTGCAGGACTCGCCCTGGCTGTTGCTGTACGGCAATCTGTTCTTCAATCTGCCGCTGGTGATTCGCTCCGCCGCCGATGGCTTCGCCCAGGTGCCCGCCAGCAGGTTGGCCGCGGCTCGCAGCTTGGGCGCGGGCCGCTGGCGCGCGTTCTGGCGCGTGGAATGGCCGGCGGCGCTGCCTTGGCTGTTGCCCAATCTATGCCTGGTCTTTCTCTACTGTTTCTCCGGCTTCGGTCTGGCCTTGTTGCTGGGCGGCCAGCGTTACGCCACGGTGGAGGTCGAGATCTACACGCTGGTGGCGTATGAGCTGAACCTGGCCGACGCCGGCGCGCTGGCCTTGTTGAGCCTGCTGGTGGCCGGCGGCGTCGCCGCGGTTTACGCCTGGCTGGAAGCGCGTTTGGGCGTGCCGGCGCGCTGCGAGCCGCAGCTCCCCGCGTCCGCGCGGACGTGGACGGACCGCGCCTGGCTGGCGGCGGCCCTCGCCATCCTGTTGATCTTCGCCGGCTTGCCCTTGCTGGCGGTGCTGTGGAAAGCGCTGTCCGCGCTCGACGGGCTGGCCGCGTTGTGGGACGAGGAACTGCGGCTGGCCTTGTTCAATTCGGCGCGCTTCACCTTGCTGACCGTATTGCTGTCCGGGCTGCTGGGCTTGTGCCACGCGCTGGCGGCGGGGCGCTGGCTGTGGCTGCGAGCCTTGGCGTTTCTGCCTTTCGTGGTGTCGCCGGTATGCGTGGCTTTTGGCCTGCTGTTGCTCTATCCAAGCTGGAGCGCGGATTTGGCCATGCTGCTGGCGGCCTACGTCTTGTTGGCCTATCCCTTCGTCGCCAAGGCCGCCGGCGCGGCGTTGGACGGCATGCCGGAACAGCTGGCGCAGGCGGCGCGCTCCTTGGGCGCCAGCCCCTGGAGGGTGTTCCGGCGGGTGGTTTGGCCCTTGCTGCAGCCGGCTCTGCGGCGCGGGCTGGCCTTCGCCGCCGCCACTGCGGTGGGGGAGTTCGCGGTTACCTTGTTCCTGTCCCGGCCGGAGTGGCTGACCTTGACCACCTTGATTTATCAAAAGCTGGGTCGGCCCGGCCAGGCCAACGCGGACGCGGCGATGTTGTTGTCCGGTCTGCTGATGGTACTGGCGACGCTGGCGTTCGCCGTGATTGAAAGCGGCGCGGCGCGGCCGGGCGAGCCGGAGAAAGGAGATGGGCGTGCTTGAGCTCAGAGGGATTGAAAAGCGTTTCGGCGGGAGAGTGGCGGCGGACGGCGTGTCGCTGGAAGTGGCGGCCGGGGAGATCCTGGCTCTGCTGGGACCGTCGGGCTGCGGCAAGAGCAGTTTGCTTAAAATCATCGCTGGCCTGCTGCCGCTGGACGGCGGCGCCGTTCGCTTCGACGGCGAAGACATGAGCTTGCTGCCGCCGGAACGGCGCGGCTTCGCGCTGATGTTCCAGGATTTCGCTCTGTTTCCGCATTTGGACGTGGCGGGCAATGTGATGTTCGGTCTCATCGAGCGCGGGCAGTCTCGCGCCCAGGCCGCCCGCGAAGCGGGAGCGATGCTGGAGCGGCTGGGGTTGGGCGGTTATCAGCGGCGCAAGGTCTGGACCCTGTCCGGCGGCGAACAGCAGCGGGTGGCGCTGGCGCGAGCGCTGGTGACCCGGCCGCGGCTCTTGCTGCTGGACGAGCCGTTTTCCAGCCTGGACGCGCATTTACGCGGCCAGTTGCAAGGGGAGTTCGCGCAGTTGCTGGCGGAGTCCGGCATACCGGCCATTCTGGTCACGCATGATAGAGAGGAAGCGTTCGCGATGGCGAGCCGCGCCGCGGTGCTGCACCAAGGGCGCATCGTGCAATGCGACGCGCCGCGGCAATTGCTGGCCAGGCCGGCGAATGCGTGGCTGGCGCGCTTCATAGGTTATGAAAACGTGTTGGAACACGCCGTGGTGCCGGGCCAGGCGCTGCGGCTGGGAGAGCAATACCCGCCGGCGCGCATCGAGTCGCTGACCTGGCTGGCGGACGGCGCCCGCGTGGAGGTGGCCGCGCAGGCGGGGAGGTTGAGCCTGAGCCTGTCCGCGCGCGAGGCGGCGAGCCTGGGCGCGGAACTGCGGCTGGGCGGCCAGTTTGGCCTGGGGGTGGACGCGTCCGCCCTGATCCCGTTCAGCGCAGGCTCTTGATGCGTTGCTCCAGTTCTTCGAATTCCGGCCGTTCGCTCGAAAACAGGACTTTGCGGCCAAACTTGATGGCGCTGGGTGGCGGATAGCCCTGCATGCCGGCCAGCAGCACGGTCTTGATGCATTGCAATTCCTTGCTGTCCTCGTCCAGTTTCTGCTCCAGCAGGGCGCCCAGCGGCGACACCATGCCGTAGGACAGCAGGATGCCGAGAAAGGTGCCCACCAACGCGGAACCTATCATGCCGCCCAGCACCGCAGGCGGCGCGCCGACCGAGGCCATGGTGTTGACCACGCCCAACACGGCGGCGACGATGCCGAAGGCCGGCAAGGCATCGCCCAGGCGCTGGATGGCGGCGATGGGCGCCATGCCCTCCTGATGGTGGGTTTCCAGTTCCACATCCATCAGGTTTTCTATTTCGAAGGCGTTCAGATTGCCGCTGACCATGATGCGAAGGTAGTCGCGGATGAAGCTTAGCGCGTGATGGTCGCCGGCGATGGCCGGGTACTTGCTGAAGATAGGGCTTTGCTGGGGCGCGTCGACATCGGCCTCCAAGGCCATCATGCCCTCTTTGCGCGCCTTGACCTGCAGTTCGTACAGCAGGCTGAGCAGATCCAGCGCGCGAGCCTTGCTGTGGCGCGAACCCTTGAGCGCGGCGGGCAGCGCGCGCGCCACCGCTTTCAGGTTCTTGGTCTGATTGGCGACGACAAAGGCGCCCATCGCGCCGCCCAGAATCGCCATCATCTCGGTGGGCATCGCGGAGAGAATGGCGCCGATGGCGCCGCCGTGGATCAGGAAGGCGCCGAAGATCATGCCGATCACGACGACGTAGCCGATGATTACATTCATATGTAGTAGTCCCAAGCGGTTCAGGCCGCGGAGAGAGCGGCGCGTTTGCGAGAAAAGAAGGCGGAACGCTTGGAGCCTGCCCAAGGTTTCGCGAGAGAGAGGCCGGGCGTTGCGGCAGAGAAAGCGGTATGTACAAAGCGGTACATGGAGCATCTCGAAGCCTCCCCGTGTGCGTTCCACGACGCGGGGTAGATCGCAAACAGGGTCTTAGGCGCGGGGCGGCCGGCGCGGAGGGGCGGGCGGAAGCCGCAGATGAAGGGCGGTGACGACGTCGGGCCAGCCTGACGTCGCCGCGTTTGCCGCTAAGCTTGGGCTTGCGCATGGCAAGGCCTGGCACTCTCCGCATCCCCCCTGTTCGCCGGCGTAGTGGGCGTGGCCGCCGCTGGCCGCTTGTGCCGCGGCCATGCCGTGGCCGAGGGCATAGGATGGACCGGCGCGGCCAAGCGCGCCGTCGGCGTGAGCCGCGGCGTTGGCCAAGGGCAAGGCCTGCCAGAGCATAAGCAGCAGCAGGGCCAGCCGGGTGATGGATTTGAATGCTGAAAGTCTCAATGCCCGTTTCCCATGAATCGCTGCGCAATCTAAATCAGGATCGGAGGGCTGGCAAGCCTGGATGCGTGGTTTAGCGTCAAACCTTTGTGTTTCTATATTAATTAAATGGCATTTATCATGCCGATATCTTAATTGGAACTATTTATTAGTTGAAAAGCTCTACCTGTGCAATGTGCGCCGGGAAAACGACCGCGCGCATACTTGACGATAAGGTTAAATGGAAAATGATCAGTAGAAGACACATTTTGGGTTGGACGGGGGCTTTGCCCCTGCTGGCGCCGTTGGCGGCCAGCGTATTGAGTTCCGCTTGCGCCAGCGCTGAGGGGGCAACTAAAAGCTATCGGATTGACGCCAGTCTGGTGTCCGAAAACCAGGATTCCAGAGTGCGCAACCTGGTCTTCCATTACACCGCCGTGCCCAACGGTCTGGCGCTGGAAATGCTTACGCAGGGCCAGTACGGCGCCAGCGCGCATTATCTGGTGCCGGATGCCGCTTTGCTGGGCATGTCCAACAAGGTATACCAATTGGTGCCGGAGGAGCGCAGAGCTTGGCACGCCGGGCGCAGTTACTGGCAAGGGGACCGCCTGATCAACTCCAGCTCCATCGGCATCGAGATTGTGAATCTGGGCTACCCGTCTCCGGAAGAGGACGAACTGCCCCTGATGCGACGACAGTGGTTCGACTTTGACGAGGCGCAGGTCTCGGTGGTGGCGCAACTGGCGGCAGACATTATCGCGCGGCATCAGATTCCGCCGCACAAGGTCGTGGGGCACTCCGACGTGTCGCCGGGGCGCAAGGTGGACCCGGGCCCCAAGTTTCCGTGGGAGCGCTTATACCGCGACTACAATATCGGCGCTTGGCCGGAGCGCGAGGCGGTTGAGTTCTACCTGCGGCGGGCGCCTTATCGCGGAGACATACGGGATCTGCAGAAACGCTTGCTGGATTACGGCTACGAGGCGCCGCAAACCGGCGTGCTGGATAAAGAAAGCCAGGACGTGGTGGCGGCCTTCCAGATGCATTTCCGGCCTGCGCGCTACGACGGGGTGCCGGATGCCGAGACCTCGGCGATCCTGGATGCCTTGCTGGAAAAATACTTCGACCGGCCGCGTCCGGGACGGACGCCGGGCTCGAAACCGGCCGCGGCGCCGAAGAAAGACAATGGGAAGGGTAGCGATACCTGGCCGCTGACGCCTAAGAACCTGTTCAAAGTCTCTGAGTAGAGCAGAGTGTGAGAAAATCCAGGGGTGAGAAAAAGCTACCCAAGCGATATCAGTCGCGAACAATTTGAAGTGATCAGACCACTTCTGGAAAGCGCGCGTAAGAGAACAAGTCCCCGTCGAGTGGACTTGTATGAGGTGTTTTGTGCCGTGCTGTACCTGCTCCGCAGCGGCTGCCAATGGCGCATGCTTCCTGAAGCATTTCCCAAATGGCGTACTGTCCATTCGTACTTCACCATGTGGAGTGAGCCACGTGAAGGTGGCAGCCTGCTGGAGCAGGCGCTTAAAAAATCAGGTTGGCGCGGCCCGAGAGAAACTGGGGCGGAGCGCTTGCAGCAGGTTCTTGATCGTGGACGCGCAGAGCGTGAAGAACACTGATACAGCAGGGTTAAAAGGCTACGACGCAGGTAAGAAGATATCAGGCATCAAGCGCCATATTAGCGCCATATTGTTGTGGACACGCAAGGTCTGCCACACGCGGTGGCAGTCACGACAGCGGAGGTAACGGATCGCAAAGGGGCGCTACAGGCGCTACGGCAATGTGAGTCCAGATTGATTGGGGTTCAGAGCCTGCTGGCGGATAGTGGCTATGTTGGCAAACCGTTTGCTCAAGGCGTGAGCGAGATTTTGGGTGCGGACGTGACGGTGCAGATTGCCAAACGGAGCGAACTGCACACCTTCAAGGTGATGCCCAAACGCTGGGTTGTTGAGCGCAGCTTCGCTTGGTTGGAAAAGAGCAGAAGGCTGTGGAAGAACTGCGAGCGGAAACTCAATACCAGCCTACAGTTTATCCATCTGGCCTTCTTGGGGCTCTTACTCAAAAGATCGTAAACACGTTCTTAGCCGGCGCGCTTGCC
The DNA here is from genome assembly GCF_002081825.1 of Chromobacterium haemolyticum. Classification (GTDB taxonomy): domain Bacteria; phylum Pseudomonadota; class Gammaproteobacteria; order Burkholderiales; family Chromobacteriaceae; genus Chromobacterium; species Chromobacterium fluminis. The sequence goes on from NZ_MUKU01000002.1 coordinate 36,770, forward strand.
CAGGGTAATCCGGCGCTGGGCGAAGGTTTCTCGGCTCAAGCGGATGGAGTCGTAATGACGGCGGCTGAGACGGGCGCCGCCGGCGCGGCGCAGCGACAGCCCCAGCGTGTTCTGGTCATTGGCTTCGCGTTCGCCGGATAAGGTTTGGGCGGCGGCTTGGCAGGCGGCTTGCCGGCGGGTGGCGGCCGGGTGCGCCTGGTAGGCGTTGCTGGCCTGTTCCAGCGCTTTGCGCAGCAACTGCGGTTTGGTCTGCTCCAGCGCGTCGGCTATTTGGTCCGCCGTGGCGCGTATCAGCTCTTGCAGCGCCTGCTGTTGCAGCGGGCGTTTGTTGCTGCAGTCCAGTCCTGCCTGCTGGCTGAGTTGTTCCAGTTGCTGGCTGAGGGTGCTGACGCCGCCCTGGCGGAAGCGCTCGGCTTGTTGCGGGTAGAGTTGGGCGGCGATCATGGCTTCGCGGTAAGCCTGGATCAGGGTCTTGGCGTCTGTGCCGGGCATCCTGGCCAGGTCGCGGCGCGCCATGTCTTCGGTGTGGGCGTCAATGAAGGCGTGCACTTCGCGGGCTTGGTGATTGTGCAGCAGTTGGCGCCAGGTATTGAGCGGTTGTTGGTTCAGCCAGTGGGCGAAGCGTTGCTGGGCGGGTTTGAACGCCGGGTCCACGCCGGCTGGCGCGGCGGTGGCGAAGCGGCGTCTGGCTTGGTTCAGCGCGCTGTCGTGGGCGCGGGAGCGAGCGGCGCTTGGGCTGGGCGCGGCGCGCAGCAGGGCGGCGTTGGCGTCGCTGTTCTGCGCGCGTTTGAGTTCGCCGGCCAGCGCGGTTTGCGGCGGAGTGTCCGGGTCCGCGGAACCGCGCGGGTGAATACAGCTGAGCAATAGGTCTGAAATTCTCATAAGCGCTCCTGAGGCGGGATGGGCGGCGTTTAGCGCCGCCTTTTTGTTGGTGCGGCGCAGTGTGCCCAAACCCGGGAGCGTTCAATATAAAGAAATGGCCATGTCCCCGGCATGCGCTCAGAGCAGCATCACCAGCTTGTACTCCGGCGCCTGGGCCAGTTTGAGGGTGATTTGCTGGTGCTCGATGCGACCGGCGCTGGGGTGGTGGAATACGCGGCTGCCGCCTTCGCGGCCTTGCACGTCCTGCTGTTGCCAGTATTGGCGGAATTCCGGGCTTTTTGCTTCCAGCGCCGCAATCATCGCGGCCATGGCGGGCTGATTCAGCCGCGGGCTGAGATCGGCGCGCAGTTCTGCGACGATGCGGCCGGCGCGCTCGGCCCATTGGTCGATGAAGCTGCGCGCTTCCGGCGCCAGGAAGATGAAGTCCAGCAGGCTGCGGCTGGCGTCCGGTCGGCCCAGCCAGTCGCGGAACAGCCTTTGGGCCGGCGGGTTCCAGGCCACGGCGCGCCATTCGGCGTCCAGCACGTAGGCGGGGGAATCGATATGGGCGGTGGCCTGCTTTAACAGCGCCTTGGCCTGTTCGGACGGGCCGCGCCATTCCGGTTCCGGGTCTTTGAGGCCTGCCAGATTGAACAGGTAGTCGCGCTCGGCGGCGGTCAGGCGCAAGGCCTCGGCCAGCCGGGCCAGGGTGGGCGCGGACACGGATTGGGTGCGGCCTTGTTCTATCCAGGTCAGCCAGGTGGTGCTGATGTCGCACAGCGCAGCCACTTCTTCGCGGCGCAGGCCTTTGGCGCGGCGGCGCAGGCCGGGCAGCAGGCCGGCTTGTTCCGGGCTCAGGCGCTCGCGGTGGGCGCGGATGAATTGGCCCAGCGGCGCGCTGTCTTTGCTGGCGGTCATGGGCGTAGGGCTCTGGGTATTAGTATCGCTACTAGTATAAGCAACTGGCTTGTTGCCGGGAAAGTTTGGCTCCAAGATAAGTCCACGGAGCAGAGCCTTGTGCCCGGCGCGCGGAAACCCGCGGCGCCGGCGGCAGTCTCAAGTTGAATAACCGGATTCGAGCAAACACCATGACCGCACAGACCTTGTACGACAAATTATGGAACAGCCACGTGGTGCGCCAGGAGGCGGACGGCACGGCCTTGCTGTATATCGACCGCCACCTGGTGCATGAGGTGACCAGCCCGCAGGCGTTCGAGGGGCTGAAGCTGGCGGGTCGCCCGCTGTGGCGCGTGGATTCGGTGGTGTCCACCGCGGACCACAACACGCCCACCGATCATTGGGACGAGGGCATCAAGGACCCGATCTCGCGCCAGCAGGTGGAAACGCTGGACGCCAACATCAAGGCCTTCGGCGCGCTGGCGTACTTCCCGTTCAAGGACAAGGGCCAGGGCATCGTCCACGTGATGGGGCCGGAGCAGGGCGCCACGCTGCCGGGCATGACGGTGGTGTGCGGCGACAGCCACACCTCCACCCATGGCGCTTTCGCCGCGCTGGCGCATGGCATCGGCACCTCCGAGGTGGAGCATGTGATGGCCACGCAGTGTCTGGTGGCCAAGAAATCCAAGAATATGTTGGTGCGGGTGGACGGCAAGCTGGGCCGCGGCATCACCGGCAAGGATGTGGCGCTGGCCATCATCGGCAAGATCGGCACCGCCGGCGGCACCGGCTATGCAATCGAGTTCGCCGGCGAGGCCATCGAGAGCCTGTCTATGGAAGGCCGGATGAGTTTGTGCAATATGGCGATCGAGGCCGGCGCGCGCTCGGGCATGGTGGCGGCGGACCAGAAGACCATCGATTATGTAAAAGGCCGGCCGTTTGCGCCTAAGGGCGAGCAGTGGGAGCAGGCGGTGGCGTATTGGCGTACTTTGCGTTCCGATCCGGGCGCCGTATTCGACGCGGAAGTGCTGCTGCGCGCCGAGGATATCCTGCCGCAGGTGACCTGGGGCACTTCGCCGGAGATGGTGGTGGATATCGACGGCGCGGTGCCGGACCCGGCGCGGGAAAGCGATCCGGTGAAGAAAAGCGGCATTGAGCGCGCGCTCAGCTATATGGGTTTGCAGGCCAACACCCCCATCCACGACATCGCGGTGGACATCGTCTTCATCGGCTCCTGTACCAATAGCCGCATCGAGGATTTGCGCGAGGCAGCCAGCGTGGCCAAGGGCCGCCACAAGGCCGCCAATGTGAAGCAGGTGCTGGTGGTGCCGGGCTCCGGCCTGGTGAAGGCGCAGGCGGAGGCCGAGGGTCTGGACCAGGTGTTCCTGGCCGCCGGCTTCGAGTGGCGCGAGCCGGGCTGCTCCATGTGCCTGGCGATGAACGCGGACCGCCTGCTGCCGGGCGAGCGTTGCGCGTCCACCTCCAACCGCAATTTCGAGGGCCGTCAGGGGCAGGGCGGCCGCACTCATCTGGTTAGTCCGGCGATGGCGGCGGCGGCCGCCGTCACCGGTCATTTCGTCGATGTGCGTTCGTTGTAACCGTTCCAAGGAGAGAATCATGCAAAAACTGCTGTTGTTGGTACTGGCCGCGCTGACCCTGAGCGCTTGCAATACGGTGAAGGGCGTGGGCCAGGACGTGTCCAAGGGCGGGCAGGCGATTGAAAACGCCGCCAAGGACGTGTCCAACAAAATGTGATGCGGCGGCCCGCCCCCGGCGGAAGCCGGGGCGGTTGCCTCCTCGCACTCTCTAATGAAAGCGGGCGCCAGCGCCCGGAAACGGCATTGACGATGAAAGCATTTACTACCCTGACCGGTTTGGCCTGTCCCTTGGACCGCGCCAATGTGGATACCGACGCCATCATTCCCAAGCAGTTCTTGAAATCCATCAAGCGCTCGGGTTTCGGCCCCAATCTGTTCGACGAATGGCGTTATCTGGACCACGGCGAGCCGGGCATGGACAACAGCAAGCGGCCGCTGAACCCGGACTTCGTGCTCAACCTGCCGCGCTATCAGGGCGCGCAGGTGTTGCTGGCGCGGGAGAACTTCGGCTGCGGCTCCAGCCGCGAGCACGCGCCGTGGGCGCTGGACGACCAGGGCTTCCGCGTGGTGATCGCGCCCAGTTTCGCCGATATCTTCTTCAACAATTGCTACAAGAACGGCCTGCTGCCCATCGTGCTGGCGGCGGACACGGTGGATCAGCTGTTCCGCGAATGCGCGGCCGCCGAAGGCTATCAGCTGACCGTGGACCTGGCGGCGCAGACGGTCAGTACGCCGGCCGGTGAGGTGTTTGCCTTCGACATCACCGAGCACCGCAAGCACTGCCTGCTGGGCGGCCTGGACGAGATTGGCCTGACCTTGCGGCACGCGGACGAAATCAAGGCTTTCGAAGCCAAGCGCCGCGGCGAGCAGCCGTGGCTGTTCGCCTGAACGGCGGCCGGCGATGAGCGCGCTACAGCAGGGCGGCCACGCGCATAAGCAGCACGTGGAGCAGCAGTTCGGCGGCCAGGCCGCCGCCTATCTGAGCAGCCAGGTGCATGCGGAAGGCGCGGAGTTCGCCGAGCTGCGCCAAGCGGCGGCGGAGCATGGCGCGGCGCGGGTGCTAGACCTGGGCTGCGGCGCCGGCCATGTGGGCTTTCAGGTGGCGGAGGCGGCGCAGGAGGTGGTGGCTTACGATTTGTCGGCCGCCATGTTGGAGGTGGTGGCGGCGGAAGCGGCCCGGCGCGGCCTGGACAATCTGAGCACGCAGCAGGGCGCGGCGGAGCGGCTGCCCTTCGCCGACGGCGATTTCGATCTGGTGTTCAGCCGCTATTCCGCCCATCACTGGGGCGACGTGGGCCTGGCGTTGCGCGAGGCGCGGCGGGTGCTGAAACCGGGCGGCCGGCTGGCGTTGGTAGACGTGATGTCACCGGGACAGCCCTTGCTGGATACGCATTTGCAGGCGGTGGAAGTGCTACGGGATTCCAGTCATGTGCGCAATTACAGCGGCGGGGAATGGCTGACGATGCTGGCCGAGGCCGGCTTCGCGGTGGACAGCTTGCGCCGTCAGCGGCTGCGGTTGGTCTTCGACGCCTGGACAGCGCGCATGCGCACGCCGCCGGAGATGGCCGCGGCCGTCCGCCTGCTGCAACAGCGCATGGGCAGCGAGGTGCGAGATTATTTCGCCATCGAGGCGGACGGCAGTTTCAGTTCCGACGTGATGGTGTTGTGGGCCAGGCCATGAACGCCGCCCGCGGCGAGGACCGGCGCGGCGCGATGGCCTGGCTGCATCGCCACCCCTGCTGGGCCTTTGCGCTGCTGGGCTTGAGCTTTCTGGTGTTCGGCGCCGGCACGGTCAATCTGGCCCTGTTGTTGCAATTGAATTTCAAGCTGTGGCTGGACGCCGGCTGGCAGGCGGCGATGGATGGCGCGCTGCGCCAGTTGCTGGAACTGCTGGTGTCCGGCTATGCCGCGATGGCGGCTTATATCGTATTCAAATGTTGCGAGCGGGCGCTGGTTGAGCGGCTGACCCGGCGCGGTCATCAAGACTGAAAAGGAAAACACCATGAAAATCGCCATTCTGCCGGGTGACGGCATCGGTCCGGAAATCATCGCTCAGGCACAGCGCGTGCTGGAAGTGTTGCGCAAGGACGGCCTGCCGATCGAAACCGAGCAGGCCCCGTTGGGCGGCGCCGGCTACGACGCTTTTGGCCAGCCTTATCCCGAGTTCACCCAGAAGCTGTGCCGCGAATCCGACGCGGTGCTGCTGGGCGCGGTGGGCGGCCCGGCCTACGACAAGCTGGAGCGTCCGCTGCGGCCGGAGCGCGGCCTGCTGGTCATCCGCAAGGATTTGAACCTGTTCGCCAATCTGCGGCCGGCCATCCTGTACCCGGAGCTGGCCAACGCCTCCACGCTGAAGCCGGAAGTGGTGTCCGGCCTGGACATCATGATTGTGCGGGAACTGACCGGCGACATTTACTTCGGCCAGCCGCGCGGCATCGCCGTCAACGAGTTGGGCGAACGCGAGGCCTACAACACCATGCGCTACAGCGAGGGCGAGGTGCGCCGCATCGCCCATGTCGCCTTCGGCATCGCGATGAAGCGCAACAAGCGCTTGTGCTCGGTGGACAAGGCCAATGTGCTGGAAACCACCGAGTTCTGGAAAGAGGTGATGATAGACGTGGCCAAGGAGTATCCGCAGGTGGAGTTGTCCCATATGTACGTGGACAACGCGGCGATGCAGCTGGTGCGCAATCCCAAGCAGTTCGACGTGATGGTGACCGGCAATATCTTCGGCGACATCCTGTCAGACGAGGCTTCGATGCTGACCGGCTCCATCGGCATGTTGCCGTCGGCCTCGCTGGACGAAAACAACAAGGGCCTGTACGAGCCCTCGCACGGCTCCGCGCCGGACATCGCCGGCCAGAACCTGGCCAATCCGTTGGCCACCATCTTGTCCGTGGCGATGATGCTGCGCTACACCTTTGGCCTGGAAGACGCGGCGCAGCGGGTGGAAAACGCGGTGAAAACCGTGCTGGCGCGCGGCCTGCGCACCGCCGATATCTACGAGGCCGGCTGCGAGAAAGTCAGCTGCTCGGCGATGGGGGATGCGGTGGTGTCGGCGCTGTAAATGGCAGTGGTTCACCCGGCTTGCGCCGGGCGAACCGTCTGTTCTGATTTGAATACAATAAAAACGAAATACCCCATTGCTTGGCGCTTTATCGCGCTGCACAATGGGGTGACAACATTACAGCCGCCCGCCGTAACAGGCGGGCGCGACGATTTGACAGACAGATATCAGGAGAAACCCAGTGAGAGTAGGTTTTGTAGGTTGGCGCGGCATGGTGGGTTCCGTGCTGATGCAGCGCATGCGCGAAGAGAACGATTTTGCGGTGATCGCCGAGCCGGTGTTCTTCACCACTTCCAATGTGGGCGGCAAAGCCCCCGATATCGGCCGCGACGCCCCGGCGCTGAAAGACGCGAAGGACATCGCCGAACTCAAGACCATGGACGTGATCGTCACCTGCCAGGGCGGCGATTACACCAATGAAGTCTACCCGCAGCTGCGCGCCGCCGGCTGGAACGGTTACTGGGTGGACGCGGCTTCCGCGCTGCGCATGGAAGACAATGCCATCATCATCCTGGACCCGGTCAATAAAGCGGTGATCGAGCAGGGCCTGGCGCGCGGCGTCAAGGACTACGTCGGCGGCAACTGTACCGTGTCGCTGATGCTGATGGCGCTGGGCGGCCTGTTCCAGAACGATCTGGTGGAGTGGGCCACCTCCATGACCTATCAGGCCGCCTCCGGCGCCGGCGCGCAGAATATGCGCGAACTGCTGTCGGGCATGGGCGCGATCAACGCCCAGGTGTCCGGCCTGCTGGCGGACCCGGCGTCCGCCATTCTGGACATCGACCGCAAAGTGTCGGACTTCCTGCGCGCGGACGATTTCCCCAGCCAGAACTTCGGCGTGCCGCTGGCCGGCAGCCTGATCCCTTGGATAGACAAGGACCTGGGCAACGGCCAATCCAAGGAAGAATGGAAGGGCGGCGTGGAAACCAACAAGATCCTGGGCCGCTCCGCCAACCCGGTGCCGGTTGACGGCTTGTGCGTGCGCGTGGGCGCGATGCGCTGCCACAGCCAGGCATTGACCATCAAGCTCAAGCGCGACGTGCCGCTGGACGAGATCGAAGCCATGCTGGCGGCCGCCAATCCGTGGGCCAAGGTGGTTCCCAACACTCGCGAGGCCTCGATGGCCGAGCTGACCCCGGCGGCGGTGACCGGCACGTTGGCCACGCCGGTGGGCCGCTTGCGCAAGATGGCGATGGGCGGCGAATACCTGTCCGCCTTCACCGTGGGCGACCAACTGCTGTGGGGCGCGGCCGAACCGCTGCGCCGCATGTTGCGTATCCTGATCGAGCGTTGACAGGGTAGAATGGCGGCAGCCTGGGGTCCGCGCTGGCGGGCTCCTACTGCCGGGTCGCTCTTTAAAAGCGCGGCCGAGTTGAAAAGGGCACCTAGGTGCCCTTTTTTGCGTGCGGTATTCTGTTTGCAATGATTGATTGAGAAAGTAAAACGATGTCGAACTCTATTCAGCTCGCCGTAGTCGGCGCCACCGGCCTGGTGGGCCAGGCGGTACTGGAACTGCTGGCCCAGCGCCAATTGCCCGTGGGCCGGGTCTTTGCCGTGGACACGGCGGACAAGGAAGGCGAAACCGCGGCCTATGGCAACCTGGAACTGGATGTGCATCCGATCGACGGTTTTGCCTTCGAAAACGTGGCGCTGGCCATCTTCGCCGCCGGCAGTGAACTGGCGCGCGAGTACGCGCCGCTGGCGCGCGCGGCCGGCGCGGCGGTGGTGGATTTCAGCTCCGCCTTCCGCGAGGACGACAGCGTGCCGCTGGTGATTCCCGCCATCAACGGCGCTGTGCTGGCGGACGCCGGCGAAGCCGCGCTCGCCTCCGTGCCCAATTGCACGGTGACGCCGCTGGCGCTGGCGCTGGCGGCGCTGCGCCCGTTGGGCTTGCAGCGCGTGACTGTGGCCACCTATCAATCGGTGTCCGGCAGCGGCCAGGCGGCGATGGAAGAGCTGGCGGATCAGACTACGGCGCTGTTCTCTCAGCGCGAGACCGAAAGCCGGGTCTACGACAAACGCATCGCTTTCAATGTGCTGCCGCAGATCGGCGCGCTGGACGCGGACGGCGCGTCCGAAGAAGAACGCTCGGTAGAGCGCGAGTTGATGCGTTTGTTGGCGCTGCCGCAACTGCAAGTGGAAGCCACCTGCGTGAGGGTGCCGGTGTTCTTCGGCCACGCGTGGGCGGTGAATGTGGCATTCGAACATGAATTTGACATGGAGCAAGCGCGTAAGCGTCTGCTTGCGGCAGGCTTGCAAGTGGTGGCCGCTGACAAGCTGGGCGGTTATGTGACGCCGATGGAGGCTACCGGCAATGAAGCGGTGTGGGTCAGCCGTCTGCGCGGCAAGGGCCGGACGCTGAGTTTCTGGCTGGCCGCCGACAATGTGAAGGCCGGCGCGGCGCTCAATTGCGTGAATATTGCTGAAACCCTGTTAAAGCAGAATGGTTTGATCTGATTTAAGCGGTTTGGCCGACGCCGCGCACGGCGCGGACAGAGGGCGGCATTCGCGAGAGTGCCGCCCTGTTTCATGATGGAGTCGAAAAACGCGCGCAAACAGCGCCATTATGAAATCTAGCTAAAAACAGCGGCAGGGCCTAAGATTGCAACAGTTACCGTCTGCGCCCGCTGGGCCAGCGCAAATAAAATCAAGATAAACGTGCCGGAAGGTTGACAGTGACACATCAGGCAAAAATCAGAATCGGCGTTCTGGCGGTGGCTTTGGCCTGCTCCGCCAGCGCCTGGGCAGGGCTGGGGAAAATCAACGTCAGGTCCAATCTGGGCGAGCCGTTCCGCGCCGATATCGAATTGACCGGAGTAAGGGCGGCGGAGTTGGAAAGCGCTAGGATAGGGCTGGCCGGGGCGGATACATTTCAGGACTTGAATGTTGATTACGCCACGGTGCTCAATATGCTGCGCTTCAGCGTGGCGCCCAGCTCGCGCGGGGCGATGATACGCATCAGTTCTTCCGGACCCATCAACGATCCCTATCTGCGTTTCGTGGTGGAAGCCAAGACTTCGTCGGGACGCGCGGTGCGCGAATACACGGTGTTGTTGGATCCCAGCAACTACTCGATGGCTTCCCCGTCCGCCAATATCGTGCAGGACGTGCCCAGCTACGCCGACAATAATCTGTCCAGCCGCTATCGCGGCAACGCCGCGCCCATCGCGCGGCCGCAGCCAGGCATTCTCAAAGTGAAGTCCGGTTCCACCCTGCGCGGCCTGGCCGGCAAGGTGCGGCCGCGCGGCGCCACGCTGGACCAGACCATGGCCGCGCTGGCCCAGGCCAACCCCGACGCCTTTGTCGATGGCGACGTCAGCCGCCTCAAACTGGGCGCGGTACTGAAAGTGCCCGCCAGCCGCAAGATCAAATCCCTGAGCGCCGCCCAGGTGGCCAGTATTCTTGGCAGTCAGCCAGCGGCGCCGGCGGCTGAAGCGAAAGCAGGCTCCGATGTGCTGAAGCTGGTGCCCAGCGAGCCGGGCGGCGGCAAGCTGACCGACCTTGAGCAGCAGGTGGCGGCGCGCGAGCAAGCGCTGAAGAGCGCGGAGGCGCGCATCAGCGCGCTGGAAGAGCAATTGAAAGCCCTGCAGGCAGGCAAGTCCTTGCCGGCCATGCCCAGTTCCAGCCCTAGTTCCGCCCCGGCCGCGGCGATGGCGCAACCTGTCGCCGCCAGCGCTCCCGCGCACGCCGCCAGCGCGCCGGCCCCGGCTCCTGCAGCCAAGCCCGTTCCGGCGGAGCACAAGCCCGCGGCCAAGCCGGCGGCGCCTCCTCCGCCGCCGGAGCCGTCGTTGCTGGATAAGGTGATCGATCATTTGCCGCTAGTGGGCGGCGGCGTGGCCGGCCTGGGTCTGTTGGGCGCGCTGGGCCTGCTGCTGGCGCGCCGGCGCAAGGGCGGCAAGCCCTTGTCGCTGTCCGCCAACAATACCAGCGCCGCCTTGAGCCGCGGCGCGTCTTCCGGCATAGAGCCGCCGTCGGTGGGCGGCGGCCACTCCTTCATGAGCAATTTCACCCAGGCGGCCGGCGCCATCGATGCGGCCGAGGTTGATCCTGTAGCGGAAGCCGAGGTGTACATCGCCTACGGCCGCGATGTGCAGGCAGAGGACATCCTCAAGGACGCGCTGGCCAAAGACCCGTCGCGTCAGGAGGTGAGGCTGAAGTTGATGGAGATCTACGCGGCGCGGCCGGATGTCGCCAGCTTTGAAAAACTGGCGCGGGAAATGCACGCCACCTTCGACGGCCATGGGCCAATCTGGGCCAAGGCAGCGGCGATGGGGCGTTCCATAGACCCGACCAACTCGCTCTATCTGTCCGACGGCGAGGGCGAGGACATCGAAGCCGCGCCCGCGCCGGTATCTAGTCCGGGTAGCATTGATCTGGATAAAGAGCTGTTCGGCGAGCCGGAAGCAACACCGCCGACTGCCGCGCCTGAGCCCGTCGCCGTGCAGGAAGCTGCCGCGCCGCAGGACGACCCGCTGGCCGCCTTGCTCGCGGAGCCCCAGGTAGAGGAGAAGGAGAAGCCAGAGGAAGCCAATCTGCTCAATTTCGATCTGGACGCGGAGCTGAAGCCGCCCGCGGCGGAGCCCAAGCCGGAGGCTGCGGCTGCGGCGCCGGCGGAAAACAATTTGTTGGACTTCGACTTCAATCTGGAGGGCATGGCGGCGGAAGCGCCGGCCGCAGCCGAGACGCAAGCTGCGCCAGCGGCCCCATCCGCGGGTTTCGAGTCTCTGTACGAAGATATGCTGGCGGAGACGCCGGCCACAGAAACGGCAGCGCCGGCGCAGGCCGAAGGCATGTCGGTGCTGGACGATCCACTGGCCACCAAGCTGGATCTGGCCAAGGTTTACTTGGACATGGGCGATCGCGACGGCGCCAAAGAAGTGTTGCAGGATTTGATCGCCGAGGCGCAGGGGCCGCTCAAGGCGGAGGCCGAGGCCTTGCTGGCAACGATCAGCGCTTGAGATAGAGGCGACGACGATGCGCGGCGGGACGGGGCAACTCCTCCCGCCGCTTGACGATCCCGCGCCGGTGCGTGGTTTTTAGGCGAAAAACCGGAAAATGTGTGGCTTTTTTGGCCATTGCCTGGATGCAATGAGACGGGGACACCCGATTTATCCTCGCTAAGTGGCTGTTGTATAGTTTCGTTGCAATAATTAAAACGTTATAAGAGCCTGTCGAGACCCGGCTGCCGGCAAAGGCAAGCGGCACGGTGGCTTCGAAGAATGAGGGTGGGGAAATTCGTTCATGTCTTTCAAGACACGCATGAGTCAAATCGCGTCGCTGCTGGCCGGTCTGGGCCTGGCGGCGGCCGCTACGGCCGGTTTGGGGCCGATACGGGTATTGTCCGCCGATGGAGAGCCTTTCCTGGCGGAGATCCCCGTGGTGGACGAGGAGCCCTCGGACAATGTGCTGGTGGGCCTGGCTGACCGCAACCGCTATCCGCTGTTGTCCACTTACAGCAGTTCCGCCGGCAATCTGCAGTTTTCCATCGTCCGCAAGCCGGACGGCAATGTTCAAAAAATCCAAGTGAAGGGTGCCGCCAGTTATCCGGAGCCACTGCTGCGTTTCGCTGTGGATCTGAGTTGGCCAGCGGGTAGGTTGGTGCGCGAGTTCGAGGTGGATTATCGCCGCGATGGACCGCGGAACAAGCCCGCGCCGGTGCGGGAGGAGGGGAAGAAGCCGCTGGCCGGCGTCGATGCCTCGCCGCGCTTGGATTCGCTGGGCCTGAGCGACGCCCGACTGCGTTCGCGCTTGGGCGAGCCCTTGCTGCTGGAACTGAGCTTGCAGGGCAGCGCCTTGGAGCAGACGGAGCCGCCGCGCTTGGCGCTGTTCGCGGTGGCGGCTCAGGGCGAGCCCAGCGCTCAGCAAGTGCGCTTGGTGGCTTCCATCGTGCCCCATATCGAGAAAGTGGCCAAAGGCCGCTTTAATGTGCAACTGCGCACCGAGCAGCCGGTAAGCGAGCCGATGCTGGCCTTTCGGCTGGAAGTGGCCGCCGGCAAGCTCAAGGCGCAGAAAAACTACTCGGTATTGCTGGACCCGCATTCGGCGGCCAAGCCGGCTCCTGTCGCCAAGACGCAGGGTTTGAAAGTGTATCGGGTGCTCAAGGGCGACACGCTGTCCGGCATCGCCAGCCGCGTGCGCGGCGGCGGGGAGTCGGGCGGGGTGGCGCAGCAACTATTGCAAGGCAATCCCGAGGCCTTCATCGCGGGCGACGCCAATCGCTTGCGCGCAGGAGTGGCTCTGGAGTATCCGGCCGAGTGGCAGTTGCGTGGTCAGAGCGCCGCCCGCGCCGCGGAGCCTAAGCGATCGGCGGTTTCGCCCGAGGCCCGCGCGGCTGAGAAAAGCGTGCAGCAAGAAAGCAAGCCCCAGGCGCGCGCGCCGCAGGAGCATCAGCCTCCGGCGCAGAAGCCTCCGGAACGCAAGCAGCCGGAAGCCGCGCGGCAGGAACACAAGCTGCCGGAATCCAAACCGCAGGAGCACAAACCCGTAGAGGCCAAATCGGCGGCCAAGCCGGCCGCTCCGCTCGCGCCGGCGCATCCGCCTGTCGTCAAGGATGCGTCCAAACCGGCTCCAGTGGCAGAGGTCCCGAGGCAAGCGGCCGCGCCGTCGCAGCAGGAGCGGAATTTGCAACAGATGTTGCAGCGGCAAGACCAGGCCCTGCAGCAAGCCGAACAGCGCGCCAAGGCGCTGGAACAGAAAATTCAGGATTACCAGCGTCAGCAGGCGGCGGTAAAGGCCGCCGCGCCGGCTCCGGCGGAAAGAGAGCTCGGCCCCGAGTCCGTGCCGGAACCCAAGCCGAAACCGGAACCCAAGGTGGCGGCCGTCAGTTCGATGCCGGTCGCGGCGGCATCCGCACCGCAGGCGGCTATGCCGGAACACGCCGAGAAGCCGCCGGCGGCCAAGCCCGCGGAAGGGAATGTCCCGCCGGCTACGGTGGCGGCCAATAGCTGGACGGATGAATTGGGCGCGGTCTTGTCCGATGAGTCTATGCGTTGGAAGCTTGGCGGCGCGGCCGCGGCGCTGGGCCTGGTGGCTTTGCTGCTGGCGCGACGCAAGCGCAGCGGCGGCAAGACCGAACCCGCCGCGCCGGCCTTGAGCGGAACGGCGACGGGCGCTTCGATGCTGGGTCCGTTGACGACCTTGATGAGCTCTTTGAAGAAGGGCGACGGCATCGACCTGTCCTCGGTGGACCGCGTTGCCGAGGCCGATGTCTATCTGGCTTACGGTCGTGATGATCAGGCGCTGGAGATTCTGCGCGAAGGCCTGGCCCATGAGCCGATGAGGCAAGATTTGCGCTACAAACTGCTGGAGGTGTTGTCCACCCAGCAGGACAAGCAGATGTTCATTGCCGAGGCCACCACGGCCAAGGGCGTGTTCGGCAAGGACAGTACCTTATGGATGAGGGTGTGTGAAATCGGCCAGACCGTAGAGCCCGGTCATCCCTTGTTCGCCCAAGCCAAGCCCGAGCCGGCAGCGGAAGCGTCGGCGCAGCCGCCTGCGACCGCAGAGCTTGCAACTGTTGCCGCACCCGCACCCGCACCCGCACCCGCGACGCCCGTAGCGGCATCGCCTGCACCGGTAGCTGCGGCGAGCCCGGATGAGGAGAAAATGGAGCTGGCCAAGCTGTATCTGGAGATGGGCGACAAGGAAACTGCGGACGCTTTGATGAAGGAGGCCGGCCGCTGAGGCGCCCATAGCGCATCGAGAGTAAAAGGGGCCGGCGCGCTTGACGCGAGCCGGCTCTTTCGTTTTTCTTCGACGGCGTCTTATGCCGTGGTTGGCCGCTTTTCTCGCGCGTTCGCAGCAGACGTCATCGTTTGGTCGTGGCGCAAACCGGGCAGGATAAGGTAGAGTGAGTGCTTTATTGCTGAAACGACGCGGCGTGTCGCGTCGGTGTTTGAAGAAGGTGTGGGCATGAGGATAGCGCTCGGCATCGAGTATGACGGTCGGGCGTTTTCCGGCTGGCAGACTCAGCCGCATGGCAATACGGTTCAGGACAGATTGAATCAGGCGATCGCGCAGATCGCCGGCGTGGCCGACATTGGCACCTTGGCCGCGGGGAGGACCGACGCCGGGGTGCATGCGGCCATGCAAGTGGTGCATTTCGACTGCTTAGCGCAGCGGCCGTTGAATGCTTGGGTGCGCGGTGTCAACGCCTTGCTGCCGCCGGACGTGGCGGTGGTGTGGGCGCGAGAGGTGCCGGAGGAGTTTCATGCCCGTTTTTCGGCGTTTTCCCGCAGTTACAGCTATTTTCTGCTGACTAGTCCGGTGCGGCCCTGTTTGCTGGCCGGCAAGATGGGCTGGTTTCATCAGGCCTTGGATGTTGAGGCGATGCGGGAAGCGGCCGCCCATTTGCTGGGGCGGCATGATTTTTCCAGCTTTCGAGCGTCCGAATGCCAGGCAAAATCGCCGCTCAAGGATTTGCAGCGGCTGGACATCAGTGAGCAAGACGGCCTGATCCGCTTCGATCTGCTGGCGGACGCCTTCCTGCACCATATGGTGCGCAATATCGTCGGGGCGCTGGTCTATGTCGGCAAGGGCGCTTTGCGCGCGGAAGACGTGGCGGGGCTGCTGGCGGCGCGCGACCGCACCTTCGCGCCGCCCACCTTCATGCCGGACGGCTTGTACCTGACCGGCGTGGGTTATCCGGAAACATACGATTTGCCGTCGCAGGCGGACGCCGCGCGGCTGGCCTTGTGGAGATGAGAGTGGGCGGCACGACCCGAATCAAGATTTGCGGCATTACCCGGCCGGAAGACGGCGTGGAAGCCGCACGGCTGGGCGCCGACGCCATCGGCCTGGTGTTCTACGCCAAGAGCCCGCGTCATGTGGGCATCGAGCAGGCGCGCGCTGTGATCGCGGCGCTGCCGCCCTTCGTCAGCGTAGTGGCCCTGTTCGTCAACCCGGAACCGGATTATGTGCGCGCAGTGTTGGCGGAGTGCGCAATCGACATGCTGCAGTTCCACGGCGAGGAAGACGCCGCCTTCTGCCGCTCTTTCCAGCGGCCTTATTTGAAAGCGGTGCGGGTGAAGCCGGGCATGGATCTGGCTGAAATCGCCTCGGAATACCCGGACGCGCGCGCGGTGCTGACCGACGCCTTCGTTGAAGGCGCGCACGGCGGTACCGGCGCCACCTTTGACTGGAGCTTGCTGCCGGAGGCCTTGCCTCTGCCGTTGATCCTGTCAGGAGGGCTGGACGAACACAATGTGGCGGCGGCGGTGGCGCAGGTGCGCCCGGCCGCGGTCGACGTCTCCAGCGGTGTGGAGGCGTCCAAGGGAATCAAAGATGCCGCCAGAATGGCGGCGTTCATATCAGGAGTTAGACATGGATCGTTATGACTTGCCGGACGCCCAGGGCCATTTTGGCCCGCATGGCGGCGTCTATGTCGCCGAAACCTTGATGGCGGCGCTGGACGAGCTGAAAAACGAGTACGCTCGCGTCAAGGCCGACCCGTCGTTCTGGGAAGAATTCCGCCATGAGCTCAAGCATTACGTCGGCCGCCCCAGCCCGGTCTACCACGCCAAGCGCTGGTCAGAGCAATTGGGCGGCGCGCAGATTTATTTGAAGCGCGAAGATCTGAACCACACCGGCGCGCATAAGATCAACAACGCCATTGGCCAGGCGCTGCTGGCGCGGCGCATGGGCAAAAAAAGAGTGATCGCCGAAACCGGCGCCGGCCAGCACGGCGTGGCTTCCGCCACCGTGGCGGCGCGTTACGGCATGGAGTGCGTGGTGTACATGGGCGCTGAGGATATCAAGCGTCAATCGCCCAATGTGTTCCGCATGAAGCTGCTGGGCGCTACCGTGGTGCCGGTGGAATCCGGCTCCAAGACGCTAAAGGACGCGCTGAACGAGGCGATGCGCGACTGGGTGACCAATGTCGACAGCACTTTCTACATCTTGGGCACCGCGGCCGGCCCGCATCCCTATCCGATGCTGGTGCGCGATTTCGTGTCGGTGATCGGCGAGGAGGCCAAGGTGCAGATGCCGGAAGTCATCGGCCGCCAGCCGGATGTGGTGGTGGCTTGCGTAGGCGGTGGCTCTAACGCCATCGGCATGTTCTATCCGTATATCGGCGTGGACGGCGTGCGCATGGTCGGTGTTGAGGCCGGCGGCCTGGGCTTGGACTCCGGCAGGCACGCGGCGCCGCTTTCCGGCGGCGCGCCCTTGGGCGTGCTGCACGGCGCCAAGAGCTATCTGATGCAGGACGAGAACGGCCAGGTGGTGGAAACCCATTCGGTGTCCGCCGGCCTGGACTATCCCGGCGTGGGGCCGGAGCACAGCTATCTGAAGGACATCGGCCGCGCCGACTACGTGGCGATCAACGATGACGAGGCTTTGCGCGCCTTCCACGATTGCTGTCACTTCGAGGGCATCATCCCGGCGCTGGAATCCAGCCACGCGCTGGCCTGGGCCGCCAAGGAAGCGCCGAAGATGGGCAAGGACCAGGTGATTCTGGTCAATCTGTCCGGCCGCGGCGACAAAGACATCAACACCGTGGCCGGCCTCGCCGGCATCACCCTGTAAGGAGGCGCTATGTCACGTATCGCCCAATGTTTTGAAGAGCTGGCCGGCGGCAAGGCGCTGATTCCCTTCATCACAGCCGGCGATCCGTCGCCGCAGTTGACCGTGCAGTTGATGCACGGCCTGGTGGAGGGCGGCGCCGACATCATCGAGCTGGGGGTGCCGTTTTCCGACCCGATGGCCGACGGCCCGGTGATCCAGCGTGCCTCCGAGCGCGCGCTGGTCCACAAGGTGGGTTTGCGCCAGGTGCTGCAAATGGTAGCGGAGTTTCGTCGCGACAACGACCATACCCCGGTGGTGCTGATGGGGTATCTGAACCCGGTGTTCGCCATGGGCTATCAGGCCTTCGCCGCCGCGGCCAAGGCCGCCGGCGTCGACGGGGTGTTGACTGTGGACTGCCCGCCGGAGGAGTCCGCCGATTTGTCTGCGGCTCTGGCCGCCAACGGCCTGGATCCGGTGTTCCTGATCGCGCCCACCACGCCGCCGCAACGTGTGGCGGAAATTGCCAAACTGGCGCGCGGATACGTCTATTATGTGTCTCTGAAGGGGGTGACCGGCGCCGGGCATCTGGACATTGACGACGTAGCGCGTAAAATTGCTGCCCTTAGAGAATATTTGACCGTACCGATCGGCGTCGGCTTTGGCATTCGCGACGGCGCGACCGCCAAGGCGATCTCCGCCGCCGCTGACGCGGTGGTGGTGGGCAGCCGCTTGGTGCAGGAAATTGAGGCGGCGACACCCGAAACCGCCAAAGAGCGGTTAACCCGTCTGGTGGCTGAACTGAAGGCCGCCATCCGATAGAACACTGCGGGGGCTTAGCCCCCGTTTTACTGTGCCCGCCGTTTGGCGGCGGGCCCAAGAATCAAGGAGTCAGCATGAGCTGGTTGAACAAGCTCCTGCCGCCGAAGATCAAGCGCGACAACCGCGCTGACAAACCTTCCGCGGTACCGGAGGGGCTTTGGAGCAAGTGCCCGGAATGCGAAGCCGTGTTGTATTACACTGACCTGGAGAGCAATCTGCAGGTGTGTCCCAAGTGTAATCACCATCACCCGCTGACCGCGCGCGAACGTCTGAACCTGCTGCTGGACGAAGAGGGCCGGCGCGAGCTGGGCGAAGAAGTCAAGCCGGTGGATATCCTGAAGTTCAAGGATAGTAAGAAGTACCCTGATCGCTTGACCGCAGCCAAGAGCGACACCGGCGAGGACGACGCGCTGGTTGTAATGCAGGGCAGCATCGAATCGATGCCGGTGGTGGTGGCCGCGTTTGAATTCAAATTCATCGGCGGCTCCATGGGCTCGGTGGTGGGCGAGCGCTTCGTGCGCGGCGTGCGCGCCGCGGTGGAAGCCAAGGCGCCTTTCGTTTGCGTGGCCGCTTCCGGCGGCGCGCGGATGCAGGAAGGTTTGAATTCGCTGATGCAGATGGCCAAGACCAGCGCCGCCTTGCAGTTGCTGACCGACGCCAAATTGCCGTTCATCTCGGTGTTGACCGACCCGACCATGGGCGGCGTGTCGGCTTCCTTCGCCTTCCTGGGCGACGTGGTGTTGGCCGAGCCCAAGGCTCGCATCGGCTTTGCCGGCGCTCGGGTGATCGAGCAGACCGTGCGCGAAACACTGCCGGAAGGCTTCCAGCGTGCCGAGTTCCTGCTGAGTAAGGGCGCGGTGGACATGGTGGTGGATCGTCGCGAACTGAAGCGCAAGCTGGCGGAGTTGAGCGCTTTGCTGATGAAGGAGCCGGCTCCGGTCTAATCCGCAGCCAAGTCGTATTGAAAAGCCGCCATCTTTGGCGGCTTTTTTATTTGGCGCGACAGGCTTGCACCGCGCGATTGAATTGCGTCAGGAACTGTGGCGACTCGCGGGCGAGGAAGACTTTGCCGAAGTAGACACCGAAGGGCAGGCTTTGCGCCAGCTCGCTGCGCAGTCGCTCCTGTACGCCCATTTTGGCGATGAGCGCGTCCACTACGTAGGCATTGCCGAGAATGGCGTCAACGCGGCGGTTCAGCAGCATCTTGACCAGCTGTTCGCTATTGGGCGGGGTGGAGGTGAGTTGGTAGCCGTGTTCGCGCAGCCAGTCGTCCATATTGGAGCCGTTGAAGGCGGCGGTGCGGCCCTGGCGCTTGAAATCGTTGCTGGTGGGTGTCTGCGGGTTATCCTTTAGCAGGTACCAGCGCCGCTCATAAGGCAGGATGGGGGTGGAAAGCACCGCGTAGCCGTCGCGTTCCGCCGATGGCGTGGCGGTGAAGAAGGCATCGGCTTGTTGGTGCTGCACCTGCCATTGCGCACGCGTCCACGGCAGGAAGGAGATGGAGTAGGGGCGTTGTAGCTGCTTGAGCGCGCACTGCACGACTTGCACCGCCAAGCCGTCGGCGTCGCCGTTCTCTTTGCGGAAGGACAGCGGAGCTTGCTGATGGGTGTTGAGCCGAATAGGCGGTTCGGCGGCGGCGGCTCCGGCGAGCAGCAGGCCGGCGAGCAGAGCGCGACGGATGGGCGACGGGCATGAGCTGCGGCGGGAAGAATGGCCTGGGATCCTGCTTAAAAAATAGGCGGCAGTCATTTATTTTTTGCAATCATGGAGTTGCCGGTTTTATCCACATGCTGTCACCAGATTTGCTCATTGGCAAGGTGGGAAAGTTCCCGGATTTTGCCTTTTTTATAAGCGTAAGAGGCAAGTGGCTAATTGCAAAAGTTTTTTTGGCGTCCGCTTGGGGTTATCCACAAAGTTATCCGGTGATTGCTGTGGAAAACCCCGGCCGCCGTCGCCGTTATTCCTCCTGTTCCAGCTCCTCCAGTTCGGTCTGAACTTCCAGCCAAGCTTCCTCCACTTCGGCCAAACGGGTCGCCACTTCGCCCTGGCGGCGCACTGCGTCGGCCAGTTTTTGCCGGTTGGCGTCCTCGTAAGCGTCCGCGGAGGCCATGAAGCCGTCCAGTTCGGCTTTTGCCGCGCAAAGTTGGTCCAGTTCCTTTTCCAGCTTGTTCAACTTGTTCTGCAGCGGTTTGCGCAGCTGGGATAGCCGTTGCCGCGCTTCCGCTTCCTGGCGTTTCTGTTCCTTGCGGTTCTGGCCCTGCGCGTCTCCGGAGGAGGGCTTCCCGGCGTCGGCCAGCAGGGTCAGCCGCCATTGGCGGTAATCTTCGAGGTCGCCGTCGAAGGGCTGCACCTTGCCGTGGCTGACCAGCCAGAAAATATCGGTGGTGGCTTCCAGCAGGCTGCGGTCGTGGGACACCACGATCAGCGCGCCGCTGAAGTCCTGCAGCGCCATGGTCAGCGCATGGCGCATTTCCAGGTCAAGGTGGTTGGTGGGTTCGTCCAGCAGCAGCAAATTGGGTTTTTGCCAGACTATCATCGCCAGAGCCAGCCGCGCTTTCTCGCCGCCGGACATCGGGCCCACCGGATCGGTGGCGGCGTCGCCGCGGAAGTTGAAGCCGCCAAGGAAGCTGCGCAGTTCCAGTTCACGCGTGGTGGGCGCCAGCCTTTGCATGTGTTGCAGCGGCGTTTCGTCTTCGCGCAGGGTCTCCAGCGTGTGCTGGGCGAAGTAGCCTATCTTCAGCGTTTGGGCGTTGACGATCTCGCCGCGTAGCGGGGCGAGGTCGCCGGACAAGAGTTTGACCAAGGTGGATTTGCCGGCGCCGTTGACGCCGAGCAGGCCGATGCGCGCGCCGGCCTCCACCGATAGATTCAGTCCGCCGAGTATGGTGGTGGAGCCGTAGCCGACATCGGTCTGTTCCAGCTTCAGCAGCGGATTGGGCAGGTTGTCCGGGCTGTCGAAGTGGAAGTCGAACGGCGAAGCAATGTGGGCGGGAGCGATGCGTTCCAGTTTTTCCAGCGCCTTGACCCGGCTCTGCGCCTGGCGCGCCTTGGAGGCCTTGGCCTTGAAGCGGTTGACGAAGGACTCCAGGTGGGCGATCTGGCGCTGCTGCTTTTCGTACTCGCCTTGCTGGCGGGCCATTTTTTCCGCGCGCATCACTTCGAACTGGCTGTAGTTGCCGGTGTACAGCGTCAAGTCCTGGTTGGCAACTTCAACGATGTGGTCGCAGACGCTGTCCAGGAAATCGCGATCGTGGGAAATCATCAGCAGGGTGCCTGGATAGCCTTGCAGCCAGTCCTCCAGCCACAGTACGGTTTCCAGGTCCAGGTGGTTGGTGGGTTCGTCCAAAAGCAGCAGGTCGGAGCGACACATCAGCGCTTGGGCTAGGTTGAGGCGCATGCGCCAGCCGCCGGAGAAGCTGGCCACCGGTCGTTGCTGGGCGTCGATGTCGAAGCCCAGGCCGGTCAGCAGCTTGCCGGCACGCGCCGGCGCGGCGTAGGCGTCGATGCGCGCCAATTCGCCGTGCAGATGGCCGATGGCGTTGCCGTCGTGCCGCTCTTCGGCGTCTTGCAGCCCCTGTTCCAGCTGGCGCAGCTCATGGTCGCCGTCCAGCACGTAGTCCAGAGCCGAGCGTTCCAGCGCCGGCGTCTCCTGCGCCACATGGGCGATGGTCCAGTGGGGCGGCAGCAGCGCGTCGCCGCTGTCGGCGTGCAGTTCGCCCATCAGGAGCGCGAATAGGCTGGACTTGCCGGCGCCGTTGGCGCCGGTGAGGCCGGTCTTGTAGCCGGGGTTGAGGATCAGGTTGGCGCCTAGCAGCAATTCTTTCAGGCCGCGGCGCAGGTTGAGGTTCTTGAGTTGAATCATATGAGTCCGAAGCCGCGCCGGCGTTTGAGGCCGGCGCGGCGCATGGGGGTGGGTCAGGCCGGAGGCAGTGCGCTGAGATCCCAGCGCGGTTTGATCGAGTAGCTGCCGGGGGCTTGGGCGTGTTTCAGTCGCATCGCGCCAGCGAAGGCGATCATCGCGCCGTTGTCGGTGCACAGCGCCAGCGGCGGATAGAACACGTCGAAGCGGCGGCGGCGCGCGGCTTCGTCCAGTGCGGCGCGCAGTTGCTTGTTGGCGCCGACGCCGCCGGCCACCACGAGCCGTTTCATGCCGCATTGCTTGAGCGCGGCCAGCGATTTCTTGGTCAGCACTTCGACGATGGCTTCCTGGAAGGCGCGGCAGATGTCTTTGCGCGTCTGTTCGTCGATGTGGCCGTCGGCGTCCGCCACCTGCTTGCTCAGCGTCAGCACTGCGGTTTTCAGGCCGGAGAAGCTCATGTCGAGGTCGCCGGAATTTAGCATCGGCCGCGGCAGGGTAAAGCGGGCCGGATCGCCTTCCTCCGCCAGCTGCGACAGCAGAGGGCCGCCGGGGTAGGGCAGGCCCAGCAATTTGGCGGTTTTGTCGAAGGCTTCGCCGGCGGCGTCGTCCAGGGTTTCGCCCAGGATTTGATAGTCGCCGACGCCGCGTACAGCCATCAGCTGCGTGTGGCCGCCGGAAACCAGCAAGGCCAGGAAGGGGAACGCCGGTTTGGGTTCGGCCAGCAGCGGCGACAACAAGTGGCCCTCCAGGTGGTGGACCCCCAGCACCGGGATGTTCAGGCCAAAGGCCAGCGCGTTGGCCACGCTGGCGCCCACCAGCAACGCGCCGCCTAGGCCGGGGCCCTGGGTGTAGGCGATGGCGTCGAGGTCGGCCAGGGTCTTGCCGGCCTCGGCCAGGCAGGCCTCGGTCAGCGGGATGGCGCGGCGGATGTGGTCGCGGCTGGCCAGCTCAGGCACCACGCCGCCGTATTGGGTGTGCATGGCCATCTGAGTGTGCAGTTGGTGGGCCAGCAGGCCGCCGTCTGTGTCGTACAACGCGACTCCGGTTTCGTCGCAGGAGGATTCAATACCTAGTACCAGCATGTTTGGGCGCAGCTCGGATATAGCGGGACAATCTTTCTATTTTACCGGTGAATCTTTGTTCTCCCAAATCCGGATGTTAGGCTAGGCCGTTTCGGAATTCCTACTATGAGGAGAGGCGGGGATGAAAGCCAGGTTGAAGTGGGTGGACGGCGTGTGTTTTCTGGGCGAAAGCGGCAGCGGTCACGCGGTGGTGATGGACGGCGCGCCGGAAGGCGGCGGCAGGAATCTGGGGCCGCGGCCCATGGAGCTGTTGCTCTTGGGCACCGCCGGCTGCACCAGTTACGACGTGATCACTATTTTGAAAAAGTCGCGGCAGCAAGTCAGCGATTGCTGGGTGGAGATCGAAGCGGAACGCGCGGAGGAGGAGCCCAAGGTGTTCACCCGCATTCATTTTCACTTTGTGGTGACCGGGCGTGACCTGAAGGCGGAGACGGTGGAGCGAGCGATCAAGCTGTCGGCGGAGAAGTACTGTTCCGCCTCCATCATGCTGGGCAAGACCGCCGAGATCAGCCACGATTTCGAATTGCGCGACGCCTGAGGACGCCGCCGACGGCGGGCGGGCCGGCCAACAGGTCCGCCGCCAAGCTCAGCGCCGCATCATGGTCCGGACGGTGGCGCAGCGGATAGCCCCAGAACTTTTCGAAGCGCGGCGCGAATTCGTCAAGATAGCGCTGTTGGTCGGTTTGCGGGGCGATCACGATGGTGCCGCGTATCAATTGGCGAATCTGCAGCCGGTTGTCCTTGACCCACAGTGCCGCCATTTTACGGATGATGCGCGCGTGAAGATCCAGCTCGGTTGGCGCCGGTTCCTTGGCGATGAACACAAAGGGGCGTTGCTGGAGCAGCAACTGGTCCAGGGTGGCGAAGATGTCGGTGGGCTGCTGCCCATCCGGGCGGCGGCGATCCAGCCAGACGATGGGGAAGTCTTGAGCGTGGAATTGCATGGCTTTTTTGTAAATGATAATCAATATCATTGTATCGTCAAAAACCCGATCTGTCATCCCGATGGTGGTCGCGGAGCGGTCTTGAGATTCGCTCCGGCGGTCCCCACCTTTCCTAAGGCCGGCCGTGGGCGCAAGGCTTGGGTTGCCGGGCGTAAGCCGATACAATAGGCGGTTTTGCGCGGCCGCCGACTCCGGGGCCGCCATCGACGAAAAAGGCGTAGGGATGACTACCATCGTGGCGGTAAGAAAGGGCGATCAGATCGCGATCGCCGCCGACAGCCAGACCACTTTTGGCGACGACCAGAAGCTGTTGGCCGGCTATGATTGTTTCCACAACAAGATTTTCCAGCATGGGGACAGCTATTTGGCCATCTCCGGCTCGGCCGCCCACGATCTGGTGTTGCAAGGCGCGCTGAAGGAGTTGAAGAAAAAGGACCTGAGCAGCCGCCAGGGTATTTTCGAGACCTTCCGCAAATTGCATCCCAAGCTGAAGGATGGTTTCTACCTGCGTCCTGAAGAGGACGAGGAGGATCCGTACGAATCCAGCCAGATGATGGTGGTGATCGCCAACCGTCACGGGATTTTCGGGGTTTATCCGATGCGCGAGATTTACGAGTTCTCCCGCATCTGGGCGATAGGCTCCGGCCGCAAGTTCGCGATGGGCGCGATGTACGCGGTGTATGACCAAGCGCTGAGCGCGCGCGAAATCGCCGAAGTCGGCGTGCGCGCAGGTTGCGAATTCGACGTCAGTTCTTCAATGCCGATGACGGTCTATACCGTAGAACTGGCGGCGGGCAAGGAAAAGAAAGACACAGCATGAGCACACAAGACAGATTGCAACGATTTTTGTTTGACGGCGCGCCGGTGCGCGGCGCGCTGGTGAGATTGGACGGCGCCTGGCAGCAGGTGTTGGCTCGCCGCAGCTACCCGCCTGCCTTAAAGAAGATTGTCGGCGAAATGATGGCGGCGGCCGAGCTAATGGCCGCCAACCTCAAGTTCGACGGAGCGCTGATTCTGCAGCTTCACGGCGCCGGCGCCCTGAAACTGGCGGTGGTGGAGTGCAACAACGATCGCACCATTCGCGCCACCGCAAAGTGGGACGAAAGCATTTCCGACGACGCGTCCATCCAGTCCTTGCTGGGCGCTCACGGACGCTTCGTAGTGACCTTGGAGCCGCGCGTGGACAAGGCGCAAACCTGGCAGGGCATCGTGGCGCTGGAGGGCGACAGCATTGGCGAGATGCTGGAGAACTACATGCTTCGTTCCGAGCAGCTGGAAACCCGACTGATCCTGGCCTCTAGCGAGGAAACCGCCGCTGGCATGCTGTTGCAGAGGCTGCCGGAAGGCCATGGGGATCCGGAAGGCTGGGAGCGCATTCAGATGCTGGGCGCCACCCTGAGGGCGGATGAGTTGCTGGGCTTGCCGGCCGAGGATGTCCTGCATCGTCTGTTCCATGAGGAAACGGTGCGCGTATTTGATCAGGAAACGGTGAGTTTCGCCTGCAATTGCAGCCGCGAGCGCGTCGGCGACATGTTGAAGATGCTGGGCGGCCAGGAAGTGGGCGAGGTGTTGCTGGAGCAAGGCAGCGTGGAAATCGTCTGCGATTACTGCAACCAGCATTACGTCTACGACGAAGACGATGCCAACGGGTTGTTCGATTACGATGTGATCGCCGCGGCGCGCGAGGCCAGGCATTGATGCATTTTTGTTAGTTTGGCAACAAACTTTCCATAAGCCGCTTATGCGGCTTTCTTTACGCTCTTTTTTGGGTGAAAAACAGGGTAAAAATACCAATGTTGTAATTATGGTTTAAATTGCTGGTTTTATTTTAAACTGAATTCTCATGACGATGGCTATTCTATATGATTTGAAATTCGCATATGAATATTGATGCGACATTTTTAATGTCTTGGATAGCGTCATGATAAAAACAGCTTCGCTCAGCGGCGTGCGCGCACTGAGTCTTTCCGTGATGGCCGCCGCCTTATTGGCCGGTTGCGTCAGCGATTCCGAAAAAACAGCGCTCAGTCAGCCGGCGCCGCAGGCCAATCTGCCGCAGGCCGGCCATTCTTCGCACTCTCCGGCTTTGTCGGAGAAACCGTCCTACCCCCACGGCCTGCCGCCCGGCGCGCCGGCCGACGGCGCCGGCCCCGGTGCCAAGCCGCAAGGGCCGATGCAGCAGACCGGCGCGCGTCGCGCCAAGGAGGCCGCGGCCGCGCCGCAGTACGCCGACTGCGACGAAGCCAAGCTGGGACAATTGTCCGGCGCGGCCTTGGCGCGCTATGTCGCCAGCGTGCAGGGCACTTGCATGAACCGCCTGTTCCAGGCGGACGCTTTCAGCTACCGGGTGGTATCGCCGGCGAATATGCGTGAAGTGGCGGCCGAGGCCCGCGCCCGCGCGCAAGGCTGGGACGGCAAGAGCGCCAACGGCCTGTGGCCGCTGGCGGTGTTTTTGAAAGCCGGCTATTTCACCCAGTACAGCCACGCCGCGGAAGTGGGCGATTACGGCCGCCCGGTGGACGAGCCGGTGATGCAGGTGGTGAGCGCGCTGGCGGAAAACCCGGCGCTGTGGGGCGAGCCGGTGCGCGACGGCAGCGGCGATCACGACGCTTGGTATCTGGCGACCGATCTGCGTCAGTCCGTGGCGGAAACCATGATCCTGGCGGATTCGGTGCGCAAGCCGGAGCACGCCTTGCCGTTGCTGCAGCGTTTCTTCGGCCGTTACAACGCCGCGGCGAAGAACAACTGGGCGCGCATCGCGCTGCATCCGATGCAGACCACCCTGTTCAATATGCATTACACCGAGGGCTTCGCCGCCAAGGCGGGCGCCGGGCAACTGGATGCGCTGGCGACCAGCCTGGCAGGGCTGACCCGCGCCGGCCAGGCGGCTTTCGCCGATGAGCAGATGTATCTGAACACCGTGCGCGAAACCGGCCGTTTCATGCAATACCCGCGCACCGCCAAGCTGGCGGAAGACGCGGTGGCCGGCTTGCTGGGCGGCGAGAAATTCGGCGCTTCGTGGGCGGAAGCGGTGTACGCGCTGAAGAAGCTGGGCAAGGTGCCTTGCGAGCGCTACGGCATTTGCCAGGCGGAACAGGAACTGAAAACCCATTTGTTCCCGCATAGCTGGAGTTTCGACAACGGCAATCTGGTGTTCGAAACCCCGCTGGCGCTGGCCGAAGTGGAGCCGCTCTACTACGCGATGAAGCAGGTACAGGCGCAACTGGGCCGGGTCAGCGGCATCAGCCAGCCGGTGAGCGGCGACACCAACGCCAAATTGCGCATGGTGATCTACGGCAGCAAGACCGCCTACCAGCGCTTCCAGGGCCTGCTCAATGAATTGTCCACCGACAACGGCGGCATTTACATCGAAAAGGACGGCACCTTCTACACCTTCCAGCGCGAAGTGCCGCGTGAGAGTTATCTGAGCCTGGAAGAGCTGGTGCGCCATGAATACGTGCACTATCTGTCCGGCCGCTTTATTCAACCGGGCATGTGGGGCAGCTCGGAGTTCTATCGCGATGACCGCCGCATGGCCTGGTACGACGAGGGCTTCGCCGAATTCATGGCCTGGAGCACGTCGCGCGACGGCATCAAGGTGCGCGGCCACGTGGTGGACGTGGTGGCCAACGGCTGGCCGCAAAGCTATCTGGAACCATCCCGCATCATGCGTTCCAGCTATAGCGACGGTTGGGACTTCTACAGTCATTCCGCCTTGTGGTTCTACTACCTGAACCAGCAACAGCCGGGCCGTATCGCCGAGATTCTGGCCTCGCTGCGCGCCGACGACGTCAAGCGCTTCGACGCCCTGGTGGCGGAAATGGGCCGCGACGTCGGTCTGGTGCAGGGCTTCCACGACTATGTGGGCCGCCAGGTGGAGGCGCAGCGCGCCGGTCAACTGGGCAATACCTCGACCGAGCGGGGCGTGGACTGGCTGAAACAGGGGGAGTGGCAGGCCGGCGAGATCGGCGCGATCGAGGGCGCGATGCGCCGCTATCTGCCGGTGGCCTGCCGAGTGTGGGCTGACGGCGAGCGCAGCGCTCTGCGCCGCTTCGAATGCGACGGCGCTTTGCCGCTGCGTTCCGGCACCGCCACCTTGGCGCGCCAGGAGCTGGACAAGACGCTGGATTCCGCGCTGCAGAACCTGCTGCGCGGTAGCGGCATCAACAATATGATGGCGCTTAACTGCGCGGCCACCGACTACGACTTCAAGGCCAAGCGCGCCGCGCTGCGCTGCGAAGGTCCGTTGGGTCCGGCCGCGTCGCAGCCGGGCGGCGGCGACGCCCGGCTGGGTTTGGCCAAGCTCAGCTATTCCAGCCCTGTGCGCTGCCTGCGTGGCCAGTTGCAAGGCGTGGGCGAGCCGGACGGCTATAGCCTGGTAAGCGGCCCCAAGCTCGGCCGCGCCATCATGGCCGACCACGGCGCTTTCAACTACCGTCGCGATCAGGACCAGCCGGGCGTGGCAGACCAGATCACCGTGCGCGTGCGCAAGGGCGCGCAAACGCGGGATGTGGTGGTGCAATTGCTGGCGACGCCGGTGAATATGTCGGACGAGGAGTGCTGGGCCCGCGCCGGTTGAGGCGTGTCTGAGGCATGAATGAAAAGAGCCGGGAGATTCCCGGCTCTTTTTGTGTTAGAGCGCTTGAACCTGGCCCAGATCCGGCTGTTCCAGCCAAGCCATGAAGGCGTCGCCCAGCCGTTGGCTCTCGGCGGTGGCCTGGCGCCAGACCTGCTGGCGCTGAGCGTCCCGGCCCAGGTAGCGGTGAAAGTCCTGGCGGTCCGGCAGCTTGCCGCCGGGCAGGCGCGCCAGATAGTCGCGCGACGGCGAGATCAGCACGGTGTTGGCGTGGTGGGCCGGGTTGGGCCGGCGCCAGGGCAGGAATTTATCGAACCAGCCGGGCACGATGCGCTGGGTGAAGTGCGGATAGAGCACGATGTCGTCGCCCTGGGCGAAGGGGAAGTCCAGGTGGTAGTCGGTCAGGCCGCCGTCTCGATAAGTGGCCGCCGGGGCGCCTGGCAGCTGCACGCCGCTGAGCACGCCGGGAATGGCGATGGTACCCATCAGCGCGGTGTCCAGATTGTCTGGCCCCAAGGGCTGGCACAGCGTGGGGATGCCGTCCTCGGGCTTGAAGTGCAAGGCGCTGCGGGGATCATGGCAGATTACCCGGCTGAAAGCGTGGCGCAGCAGGCTACGCGACACAGCGTTGAGCGCGGCGCTCAACGCCAGGCCGCCCAGCAACGCGGCGCGCGCTTCGCTGGAGAGTAGGCCGTGGGAACGCACCAACAACAGACTAAGCTGATAGTGCGGATGGTCTATCAGCGCGCCGCGTGCCGCCGGCGCTAGTATCTCATCCAGCATCAGGCGGGTCTGGCGGGTAATTTCGGCCACGCTGGAGTCCGCCGCGTAGGTTTCATCGGTGTAGCGCTCCGCCAGCCGGGCCAGCGCCTGGCGCGGTTCGGCCTGCATCGCGCAAGCGAAGCGCCAGCCGCCGATGGAGGCGCCAACCAGTTCGCGCCGGCGCGGGTTGCCGTTCAGCCATTCGAACACCGCCTGATCCAGGCCGGTGATGCCTATCGCCTTGGGGCCGCCGGCGGCGCCGGGCAGAATGGCAACGCTGGCGGCGGGCAGGCCCTGGCGCGCCAGCAGCTTGCGGGCGTGCGCGCCGGCCTTGATCACGAGGGGCTGGTAGGGAATATGGATGGCGGACATGGTGTCTTATTCTGGACTGGGGTTGGCCAGCGCGGGGCGGTTTTTGGTATCCTGCTGGGTTTCGATATTCATTCGCATCAGGCGGCGGTGCCGCCTTCAGGAGCACAGTCATGATACCCGTAAGCCAACTGGCCGACTATCTGCGCGAGCAGAGTCTGGAACTGGATCGCACCGAGCTGCAGATCGCGGTGTTGACCCTGTCCGCGGTATTGAGCGCGGACAAGCCGGCGGCGCGCCAGGACCTGTACCGCTATCGGGTGCCCAAATTGAGCGAGGACGGCAGTTGCTCCTTGTTTGAAGAACTGGCCGACGAACCGTACGATCTGGCGCCGTTGTTCGGCGGCGAAAGCCCGGAAGCCACGGCGGCCTTGCGCAATCTGCACGCGCTGGTGGAGTCGGTAAACCACAAGGTGGGCGCGGACTGGCTGGGCGTGTACCGCAAGTTAGGCAAGGGCCAGCAGGCCAAGTTGGTTAAGCTGGCCTACCAGGGCGTGCCCAGCCGCGCCGAGTTTCCTTTGACCGAGGCCTTCGCCGAGTACAGCAACAACAGCCGGGTGGGACTGACCGGCTGGGCGGTGTTGATTGAGGACGTCAAGGCTTGGCGTGCCGAGGGCGGCGGTTATTACGAGTGCGATCCCAAAGTCATGAGCGAGGTCTGCCTGCCGGTGCTGGGCCGGGACGACAATGTGCTGGGCATTCTGGACGCCGAGGCGTCCCGCGCCGGTTTCTTCACGCCGGAGCTGCTGGTGTGGCTGGCGGCGCTGGCCATCGTGTTGGCCGAGCCCTTCGCCGCTTTGCCGCTGGCGCTTGAAAATCCGGAAGCCGACCACAGTTAATAAAGATTATCGCGCGCGGATTCAGCTGCGCTTATCAGGTTTAGCGGAGAAATAATGTCATTGCCTGCTGTCGAGCTCAGCGCGGATGAGCCGAGGATGGAATACGTCGCCAGTTGCAAGCTGCCCACCCCTTGGGGTGAGTTCACCATGCATGGTTTTGAAGAAGTGGGAGGCCGCGAGCACATCGCGTTGACCCTGGGCACGATAGACGACGGCGAGCCGGTGCTGTCGCGGCTGCATTCGGAATGCCTGACCGGAGACGCGCTGTTTTCGCTGCGCTGCGACTGCGGCTTCCAATTGGAGGCGGCCTTGTCCGCCATTGCCGCCGAAGGTCGCGGCGCCTTGCTGTACCTGCGCCAGGAAGGCCGCGGCATTGGTCTGATCAACAAGATCCGCGCTTATCAGCTGCAGGACGGTGGCGCCGACACGGTGGAAGCCAACGAGCGGCTGGGCTTCCCCGCCGACATGCGTGATTTCCGCATTGCCCGTTACATGCTGGAACAGCTGGGCGTATCGCGGGTGCGGGTGATGACCAATAATCCCCGCAAGATCGAAACCCTGCGCACCGCCGGCATCGATGTGGTGGAGCGGGTGCCGCTGGAGGTGGGGCGCAATCCCCACAACGACCGCTATCTGGACACCAAGGCCAGCAAGCTGGGCCATATGTTGTTCAAGTGAATGGCCGCGTCAAAGCGGCGCAAGCAGGATGTGAACGAACGGGAGCCGAGGGCTCCCGTTTTTCATGTCAGCGCCGCAGTCAGTTCCGGCCAGCGGGCGGCTAGTTCGTCCACCTCCAGCGCGGCGGGGAAGGGCAGTCGCCGGCGCGTGGCGGCGATCTCGTAGTCAATGCCGTGGCAGTCTGCCCCCAGCAAGCGGACGCCGGCGGGCAAGGCGGCGCTCTGCGTCAGCAGCTCCGCTTCTTGTTCCGCTTCCAGCGTCGGGCCGTCAAGCCACTGCTCGGCCTCCAGCCAGCCCATGCGGCCGAAGCCTTCTATATAGCGCAACCGTTGCGGCCGCAGCCGGTAGAAGGCGAAGTCCAGCTGCAGCCAGTCTTCGGCCTCCGGCTGGTAGCGCAGGTGGCGCGCCAGCTCCAGCGGGGTGGGTTGGAAGGCTTCCATATCACCCAGCAGGGTCAGGCGCGCGCCGCTTTGGCTGGACGCCGCCGCCGGGTCCAGCAGCGCCATGCTGCAGCGCGGGTCGGCCCGCAGGTTCTTGCAGTGTTCGGCCAGCGCGCTGAGGCAGAGCGTGGGCCGGTGGCGGGCGTCGGGCACGCAGGGTATCGGTGTGGCGTAGGGGTAGCCGGCCAGCTGAGTGCTGTGAGTGGCCAGGCTGGCGTGGGCGCCGCGGTGAAGTAGATGGATGGCGGCGGCGGGCGGGATTTTCATGTTGGGTTCTCGGCGCGAAGTGGGCTCATCTTAGCCGGCGCCGGGGCCGGGCGCAAAAAAGCCCCGGCGGACCGGGGCTCAAGGAGAGAGGGCGTTGAGATTAGAACCCTGGAGTCCTGGCGATGAAGACGTTCAGGTTGGCGATGTTCAAGCTGCCCCAGCCGGTGGTGTAGTCCCAGCCCTTGGCGGCGCTGTAAGCGCCGTTGCTGCCGCTGGTGACGTCGTGATACAGCGAGGGGTTGGCCTTGAAGTATTTGTAAATCGACGGCGCCGGCGAGTGGATGTTGTTGCCGTTGGCCGATTCGATCCGCGCCCAGAAGCCGGTGAACAGCGGCGCCGCCAGGCTGGTGCCGCCGATCTGCGAGGTGCTGCCGTTGACCAGCACCAGCGCGCCGCTATTGGGGTCGGCGTCGAAGGAGACGTCGGGCACGCCGCGCTTGGTTTTGGAAATGGTCAACACGCCGGCGCTGCTCTGCCAAGCAGGGGCGCTCTCGGTATAGCTGGGGCCGCCGCCGCCGCCGTTCCAGGTGCTTTCCGACAGATACGCGGTCTTGCCGCTGGTGGACAAGGTGGTGCCTCCCACCGCGATCACGTAGGGCGATACCGCCGGGTAGCTCTGGCGCGCGGTGCGGCCGCCGCACTCGTAGGAGCCGGAGTCGCCGGTGGATACCGAGAAGGTCTGGCCCTGGGCCACCGCCGCCTGGAAGATCTGGTCGGCGCTGGCGGTCATGCCGTCGCTTTGGGCGCTGGTTTCGCATTCGCCCAGCGACACGTTGATCACCTTGGCCGTGCCGTCGCTGACCGCGGCGTTGAAGGCGGCGGTAATATCGGCGTTGGTCATCGACGGCGCCACGTAGAAGTTCATCTGTTGAACCGCGCCGCCGGCGGCGGCAAGGATGTCCTGGCTGTCCAGGTTCCATTCTTCTGTGCCGGAGGTGTCGCTGGTGGGCGTGCCGCTGTTGATCACCGAGGTGGCCACCGTGCCGTAGCCGGCGCTGCTGGCGAAGTCCTGCAGATCGCTCAGCGTCTGGCTCAGGTCGCCCTCTGCGATGATGCCGACGGTGGTGTTGCCGGCCGGCGGTAGGCTGTTCGCGTTGTAGATGGACGGGAAGTCGGTGGGAGAGTGGCCGCTGACGCTGGCGGTCTTGAAGGCCTGCGGCGTTGGGTGGCGCAAGGCGGTGTGGAACTGGTGGACGTTTTGCAGGCCGTGCACCGCCAGAACGATGTCGGCCAACTGGCTGGGCACCTGAGCGTTGGCGACATTGGCGAAGGCCTGACGGCCGTTGATGTCGTAGCGGTGCAGGGTGGTCTGGAAGCCTGCCTTGACGGTGGCGGCGCTGCCGTCGGCCGTGATCAGCAGGCGGTTGGGCGCCACCTTGATGTTGCGGAAGCCGCTGGCCTGCAAATGCTTGACCACGGTTTGTGCTTGCGCCTCGGTGGGCGAGAAGCGGCGCAGGAACTCGGCCTTGCTCAGGTAGTGCTTGCTGCGGCCTTGCAGGATGTCCTGAGTGAGCGCGTCCAGCTGCGCTTTGTCGCGTACTTTCAAGGCCACGGCGATGTGCACGCTCTGGCCGGCGGCGACTTCGCCGCTATCCTGCGCTTGCGGGATCAGCGTTTGCACAGGATGAGCCAGGGTGTTGGTGGACTGCCAGTTGAGGGTTGTTGCTTGCGCCGCGATGCTGAAGAAGGCGGCGGACACCAGTGCGACCGTGTATTGCTTGGCAAACATTCACTTCTCCTCTGAAGAAGTACCGCGCGGGCCTGCTCTTGGGCAAGGCCCTTGGACCAGGCTTGTAGTCGCTCGACGGCGCGCCTTTGATCCAGATTGGTTGCCCTTGGTGCGGAAGGGCTGCTCCCGATGGGGAACGCTGAATGTGTAATCCCAAACCTCAAGTGATGACAAGTAAATTATTGATCAGCGTCAAATCTGTATGCAAAACGCAAAAATATGAGGCATGCGATGTGTTTGTTTAATGGCTTCCATGAATATGTCTGATGGGTTGTGAGGCGCTTGGCGTTTCTTCAGCGCTGCGCGATTGGAGGCTAAACAGGAGAGGGGTGGTTGAGGCTGCGATTTTACTCATGCGGCGCATGAGTTTTTGCTGCGCTAGCCAACGTGCGGACTGGTGACGCGCCGTGGGCGCTGACGGGGGCTTAGAACCTGTTCAAAGTCTGCTGCGCTTCATGAGGCGCTGCAGGGTGGGTGCGCCTCCGGAATGCTATTTACCACTTGTAAACTCCGCTTCCTCAGCCGTTTTCGCCTTGTCTCGCTCTTGCTCACGAGACTTTAGAGCAGGCTTTTACAACCGCAAGGCCGTCAGCAAGGCGTTCTCCAGCGCCAGCACCGTCTTATCGTCGTTGAGGCCGGGGCCGGAGATCAGGAAGGAGTCTTCGGCGCGGCTGCCCAGAGTCATGATCTTGGCGGATTGCACATTCATCCGGTAGTCGGACAGCACTTTGGCGATGCGCGCCAGCAGGCCGGGGCGGTCCCCGGCGACGATGGACAGCACGTAGAAGCTGGCTTTGTCATCCGGGCGAATCAAGATCTGCGGCGTGATTGGGAAGTGTTTGAGGTGGCGGCTGATGCGACCGGAGGCGGGCAGGCTCAA
This sequence comes from Chromobacterium haemolyticum, assembly GCF_002081825.1. GTDB lineage: Bacteria > Pseudomonadota > Gammaproteobacteria > Burkholderiales > Chromobacteriaceae > Chromobacterium > Chromobacterium fluminis. The sequence continues at coordinate 70,940 of NZ_MUKU01000002.1, forward strand.
TTCGCCCTCCTGGCGCAGGCACTCGGCCAGTTCGAACTCGATGAAATTGATCATGTCGCGATAATCGCCGTCATGATGCTCGGGCACGAAGACGTGGAAAGTGTCCAGCGCGTAGCCGTGGCGGGTGGTGTAAACCTTGGCGTCGGCAATGCTGTAGTGGGTGCGGCCGAAAAAAGCGCAGGCGCGGGCGAACAGTTCCGGGCGGTCCCGGGTGTAGATCAGCACCTGGATGCCTTCGTGGTCGTCGGACAGCCGGGCGCGCACCAGCGGCCCGTCGGCATGGACGAAGCGGTTGAGCAGCCGCGCGTGCCAGGCGATCTCCTTGGCTTCGTGGCGCAGGAAGTAGACGGTGTCCAGCTCCTGCCACAGCGCGGCCTCCACGCCGCTCGGCACCGCGTGCAGGCGCAGCAGAGCCTGGGCCTGGTGTTTGCGCTCCTCAAGCTCCGAGGCGACGTCCAACTGGCCGCCGCGCACCAGTTGGCGCATCGCCGCGTGATAAAGGTCTTCCAGCAGCTTGGCTTTCCACGCGTTCCAGACTTTGGGGCTGGTGCCGCGGATATCGGCCACGGTCAGCAGGTAGAGCGCGGTCAGCCGGCGCGGCGTGCCGGCCAGTTCGGCGAAGCGGCGCACGGTTTCCGGGTCGTAAATGTCTTGCTTCTGCGCCACGCTGGACATGGTCAGGTGCTGACCCACCAGCCAGACCACTAGCTCGCCGTCTTCGGCCGGCAAGCCATGCTGGCGGCAAAAGTCCGCGGCGTCCGCCATGCCCAGCGTCGAGTGGTCGCCGCCGCGGCCCTTGGCAATGTCGTGGAACAGGCCGGCCAGGTACAGCGTTTCCGGCCGCTCGAAGTCGTTGATCAGCCGGGACATCAGCGGATATTCGTGGGTAAAGGCGCTGCTGGCGAAGCGGCGCAGATTGCGTACCACCATCAGGATGTGCTCGTCCACGGTGTAGACGTGGAACAGGTCGTGCTGCATCTGGCCGACGATGTGGCCGAAATTGGGCAGGTAGCGGCCCAGCACCCCGTATAGATTCATCCGCCGCAGGCAGCGCGTTAGTCCGTTGGGCTCCCGGAACAACTGCAGGAACAGCTCGCGGTTGCGCGGGTTGTTGCGAAAGCGTTCGTTGATGTGGCTGCGCGCGTGCCACAGTGCACGCAGCATGCGCGGAGCGAAACCGCTCAGTTCCGGGTTGCGCTGCAACATCAGAAAGGCTTCCAGAATGGCGGACGGGTATTTCTCGAACACGTCCGGCTGACGGATGCCCAGCATGCCGTTGACCGAGTAGAAACGCTCGTTAAGGTTCTGAGTGACGCGCGGCACTTGGGAGTAGATCCTGCCGCGCAGATTGGGCAGCAGGATGCCGTTGAGCTGGTTAACGGTTTTGGCGGCGCGGTAATACAGCTGCATCGCCTGTTCGCTGGCGCGCTTGGCCGGGGTGTCCTGCAGGCCCAGCGCTCGGCCCAATTGCTGTTGCAAATCGAATATCAGCCGATCTTCGCGCCGGTGCGCCAGCAGGTGCAGCTCGATGCGCAGGCCCAGCAACTGGCGTTCGCTGTGCTTGATCAGCCGCGCCTCGGCCAAAGTCAGGATGCCGCGGCGCACCAGCGCGTCCCAATTGTCGCCCAGGCCGATGGCCTTGCTGATCCACAGAATAGTGTGCAGATCGCGCAGGCCGCCCGGGCTTTCCTTGATATTGGGCTCCAGATTGTTGCCGACGCCGAAGTGGCGAGTGTGGCGCTGTTGCTGTTCCTGGGTCTTGCCTTCGAAAAAGGCCAGCGGGTCGCGCTGGCGGTCCAGCAGTGTGCTCATGCGTCGCCAGGGTGCGGCATCGCCGGCGATTAGCCTGTTTTCAAGCAGATTGGTTTCAATGGTGATGTCGCCGCGCGCCTCGGACAAGCATTCCTCGACAGTGCGCACGCTGTGGCCTATTTCCAGACCCACGTCCCATAATTGGCTGATGAAGGCGCCGACGCGTTCGCCCACCTCCGGCGAGGGCGGCTGGTCCAGCAGCACCAGCAGGTCGATGTCGGAGTGGGGGAAAAGCTGGCCGCGGCCGTAACCGCCCACGGCGATCAGGCTGGCGACGCCGTCCAGGCCGGATTCCGCCCACAGTGCTTGCAAGGCGCCGTCCACCGTCTGGCTGTGCCGCTTCAGATACTCCTGAGGATTGCGCTGCTCGCGGTATTGCCCGGTCAGAGCCTGACGTTTGCCGGCCAGATCCTGGCGCATGCGGGCGAGGGAGTCCGCGGCCGGCGAGCTCATGTCAGCGCCTTTCCTGTCTGGCGATGATGGCGACGCCCGCCACCAGGAACAGCAAGGTGGGCAGCGTGGCGGACAGGATGGGGTTCCAGTCGTATAGCAGGCCCAGATGGCCGAACAGACGGTTCACGAAGTGGAAGGCGATGCCCAGACAGATGCCGCCGAACAGGCGGATGCCCAGTTGGCCGTGGCGGCGCTGCTGCGGGGTGAAGGCCAGCGCCACCAGGGCCATTGAGATGCAGGCCAGCGGATAGAAGAGCTTGCTCCACAGTGCGATCTCATAGCGCTGGGTCTGTTGCTTGTTGCTGCGCAAGTGCTCCAGATAGGTCAGCAGCGCGCTGGCCGACATCTGTTCCGGCACGACCAGCAGCACCGACAGGATTTCCGGCTCGACGATGGATTTCCAAGACAGCTCCGGATAATGGCGGCTGACCGACTGATCCGCGCCTAGCGTGGTTTCGCGCACATTGATCAGACGCCATTGCTGCTCGTCCTTGGAGAAGGAGCCGCGTTCGGCGTAACGGGTGCGAACCAGGCGGAAATCATTGTCGTAGGTGTAGATGCGCACGCCCAGCAGCGAGGTGTCCGGCAGCATCTCGTGAACGTTGATGAAGTTTTGATTGTCCTTGACCCAGATGCCGGAGCGGAATTCCTGCGCCACCATCGAGTGGGTGGCGGACAGCTTCAGGCTTTGCGCCTGCTGGCCGGCGCGAGGCGCCAGCACCTCGCCCAGCAGCACGGTGAGCAGGGCGAAGCCGAGGCCGAACTTCAGCAGCGTGGCGGCGATTTGCGGCAGCGTCACGCCGCTGGTGCGTATCACCGTGTATTCGCTGCTGGTGGCCAGCTGGGTCATCGCCACCATGCCGCCGATCAAGACCGCCAGCGGCATTAACTCGTAAGCGTGGCCGGGCATCAGCAGCGCGACATAGCCCAGCATTTTGCCCAGGGTGTAGCTGCCCTTGCCCAGATTGGGCACTTCGGCCAGCAGGTCGAAGAAGCCATACAGACCCAGCAGGGCCAGCAGGGTGAACAAGGTCGCCTGGCTCAGGGTGGCGACGATGTAGCGATGAATCAGTTTCATGACGGGATCAGGATTTCCGGAACAACAGGGACAAGGCCTGGCCGATGGGACGGGCCGGCCGGTTGCGGTAGCTCAACAGCGCCAGCGCCAACGCCAGCATGGCCAAGTGCACCAGCAGCACCAGCCAGACGCCGGCTTTGCCCTGGGCCACCCAGTTGCGGGCCACGGTCAGTCCGTTCTGATAAACAAAGAAAACCAGCAAGGACAGCAGTAGATTGTAAGTCTGGCCGCTGCGCGGGTTGAAATAGGACATCGGGATCGCCAGCAGCGCCAGGATCACGCAGCTGATCGGCATCGACAGCCGCCAGGCCAGCTCGGCGCGGTAGTCGGAGGAATCCTGGCTCAGCAACTGGGCGGTGGGAATGGCCTGACGGTTGCCGGACGGGCCGGGTATCTGCTGACTTTCACCGATGCCGGCGGTGTAGCGTTGAAATTCCGCCACCTCGTAATTGGCGCTGCCGGGCTCGCCTACGTAGCGCTGTCCATGCTCCAACACCACCACGCGCTCGCCGTCCGGCTTAGTGGTAATAAAACCGGATTTGGCGAAAATGGTGGCCACTTTGCCGTCGGTGATTTCCTGCATGAAAATATTAGTGGCCGCGCCGTGCTCGCCGGAGTAGTTCTCGATGAAATAGACCTTGTTGGACGAGGCCGATTCCTTGAACACGCCGGGGGAGATCGCGGAAACCTCTTCGCGGCGTTTGATCTGTTCGGCATAGTCCTGGCTGCGTTGGTCGGCCCACGGGCCGATGAACAGGGTGACGCCGGCGATCAGCATCGCCAGCGGCAGGGTGAAGCGCATCACCGGCCACACCCAATTGTTCAGCGACAGGCCGGAGCTGAGCCAGACCACCATCTCGTGATCGCGCCAAATACGGGTCAACACCACCAAAATAGTGGCGAAAACCGTCAAAATCATCAATACCGGGAAAAAGCCCAGCGTGGTGAAACCAAGCACCGCGGCAACGGCCTCGTTGGCCATTTGTCCTTCGGCTGCGCGGCCTAGTAGATTGACTGCCTGAGTGGAAACGATAATCGCCAGGAGCACGATGAAAACGCCTAATGCGCTCAAAGTCAGCTCGCGAGTCAGGCTTTTTTGAAAAACCATTTATTCAGTGCCTTTTTGACTTTTCATGAAAAGCATTGTGATAATTCCGGGGACCATCCAGAAACGTCAAAAACAGACGATTTCGGAATCAACAACAAAATCCGTCTTCACCGGAAGGCCGGGCCGTCAGGATTGTACCTGCGCATCGACGGCCGGTTAAGAGGTGGAGCTACAGACACTCGCTCTACACGGGAGTTCTCAATGGAATTTAACATAAAAAGCGGCAGTCCGGAAAAGCAACGGGTAGCTTGCGTTATCGTCGGCGTATACGAATCCCGCAAGCTGACCTTCGCAGCGGATTTGCTGGATCGCATCTCAAATGGCTTCATCAGCGACGTGCTGCGTCACGGCGACATGGAAGGGAAATTGGGCAGCACGCTGGTGCTGCACTCGGTGCCGCACACTCTGTGCGACCGGGTGATGCTGGTGGGCTTGGGCAAGGAGAGAGAGTTCCGCGCCAAGGAATACCGCGAGGCGGTGCGGGCCTCGGTCAAGGCCCTGACCCAGACTTCAGCGGTGGAGGCGGTCAGCTACCTGAGCGAACTGACAGTCAAGAAGCACGATGTAGAGTGGATGATAGAGCAGGCGGCGGTGGTGACGTTGGACGCCTTGTACCGTTTCGACCGCTTCAAGAGCAAGGTGGACGAATCCGTCCGCGAGCCGCGCAAGCTGACGCTGGCGGTGCCGCGCCGCAGCGACCTCGCCGACGGTGAAAAGGGCCTGCAGCGCGGCTTGGCCATCGGCAGCGGCATGAGGCTGGCCAAGGATCTGGGCAATCTGCCGGGCAATGTTTGCACCCCCAGCTATCTGGGCGAAGAAGCGCGCCAGATGGCCGCGGCTTTCGGCGCGGACGCGGAACTCCTGGGCCCCAAGGAAATCGCCGAACTGGGCATGGGTTCTTTCCTGTCCGTGGCCAAGGGCAGCGTTGAAGAGGCGCGACTGATCGTGCTGCGCCACCACGGCGCCAAGGACAAGGGCGACAAGCCCATCGTCATGGTGGGCAAGGGCATTACCTTCGATTCCGGGGGCATTTCGCTGAAGCCGGGCGAGGGCATGGACGAGATGAAGTACGATATGTGCGGCGCGGCCACCGTGCTGGGCGCCTTCCGCGCCGCAGTGGAAATGAACCTGCCGCTGAACCTGGTCGCCATCGTGCCCACTTGCGAAAACATGCCCAACGGCAACGCGCTGAAGCCGGGTGACATTGTCACCTCGATGTCCGGCCAGACCATCGAGATTCTGAACACCGACGCCGAGGGCCGGCTGATCCTGTGCGACGCGCTGACCTACGCCGAGCGCTTCGACCCGGCGACCGTGATCGACGTGGCCACGCTGACCGGGGCCTGCGTGGTCGCGCTGGGTCATATCGCGACCGCGCTGTACAGCAACCAGGACAGTTTGGCGCGCGAGCTGCTGGCCGCTGGCGAGGAAGTGGCCGACCGCGCTTGGCACATGCCGCTGTGGGACGAGTACCAGGACATGTTGAAGAGCCCGTTCGCTGATATGGCGAACATCGGCGGACGTCCGGGCGGCAGCATCACCGCGGCCTGCTTCCTGTCCCGCTACGCCAAGGCTTACGACTGGGCGCATCTGGATATCGCCGGCACCGCCTGGAAGGGCGGCAAGGACAAGGGCGCCACCGCGCGTCCGGTACCCTTGCTGGTGCAGTTCCTGCAAGACCGCGCGGATATCGCGCTGGGCAATGTGGTGCGACGCGGCCGTCCGCGCCGTGAAACCCCTGAAACGGTGGATGATGAGCAGGATTGATTTTTACACCAAAGTGGCCGACCCGCAGGGCTTCGCCTGCCTGCTGGCGGCCACGGTGATGCGCAAGGGGGAGCGGCTGCTGGTCTGGTTCGACAGCGAGCAGCAGCTTGATACCTTCAGCCGGCAGCTGTGGAGTTTCGGCGATACCCGCTTCGTGCCGCACTGCAGGCTGGGCGCAGACGAGGCGGCCGACACGCCGATCTGGCTGACCGCTCGCTTGCCGGATGCGTTGGAGCACCCGGTATTGTTGAATCTGGGTTCGAATTTGCCGGAGCGGATGGAGCGCTTTGATCGTATTCTGGAAATAGTCGGACGCGACGAAGCGTCGCTGGAGACGGCGCGCCTGCGGTTCAAGGCGTATCGCGAGCGCGGTTATGCAATCGAACATCACGACATGAGCAACAAGTGACCATGAGCGAGCCGTCAAAGCCCAAAGAGCCTGACTGGTCCGGCCTCAACCTGCCGGTGTTGACCGAGGTGGTGGATGAGTCGCAAGTGCCCACCTTGGGCGACGAAGTCATCGACATTCCCGATTTTGATTTCTCCAGTGAACTGGACGCGCTGGCCGACCAGTTGGGCCAGCCACCGCAAGATTTGCCCGCCGAACTGGAAATTCCCGAACTGAGCCTGGAAGAACTGATCGCCGCCCCTGTTCCCGGCGAAGAACCTTTGCTGGACCTGGCTTCGCTGCCGTCGCTGGACTTGGACGACATACCCGCCTCCGAGCTGGGCATCGAGCAAGTGTTGCCGGGCTGGAGCCCCGCCGTGGCCTCGCCGGAAGCGGCGCTGCCGGCGGCGGCGGAGGCCGGTGATTTCGAATTCTTGTTGCAGCCGGTTGGCGAGGAGCCGCCGACGGAGGCTTTGGCCGATGAGTTCGCGCCCATCGCGGAAGAGGCGCCGGCCGCGATGCCTGATCGGGCGCTCGATACCGAGCCGCTAGTTGCCGAGGCTGAGCCGGTAATGGAGGCCGCGCTTGCGGCCGCCGAGTCGGAGCCCGTTGGCACCGAGATTCCGGACGCGGAGGCGCCGCCCGCCGTGCCGGATGTCGGTGCGGCCGAGACCCTGATCGAGCCGTCCGCGCCGACGCCTTTCACTTCCATTTCCTTGGATAGCCTGCCCACCGGCGTGCTGGGCGGTGGAGTCGGACCGGAAACCCAGGTGGACAGCTTGCTGCCGAGTTGGCCGGAGAGCTCGGAGGAGGAAGCCGCCCCCGTCTGGCCGGAGTCCGCCGAGGCCCCAGCCGTCGGCTTGCCGGACGCTGCGGCGGACGATCTGGAACAATTTGCGCCGCTCCAGGGCGAGAGCGCCGTCGAAGCCTCGCCTGAAATGAATGAGCCGCCTGTGCCGGCGTTTGACGTCGCGCCGGCGGTAGCGCCCGAAGCGATATTCGAATCGGCGGAGGCACTTCCCGATGCGATGATTTCGCCGGAGTCCGCCGTCGCCTCGGCGCTTGCTGTGCCGGGAGAGGAGCCCTTGCTGGCCGAGATCGACCAGGCGCTGGCGGGTTTGCAGACTGAGCCTGTCTTGGCGATGCCGGAGGCCGTTGAGGCGGAGGCGCATGAGCCTCCGGCTACGGCGGAAGCGCCAATGATGGATGTCGCGTTTGTCGAAGCGGCGGCAGAGCCTGTGCAGGACGAGGCGTTGGAGCCGCAAGCCGCCGAGTTGGAAGTCCCGCAGCTGGACGCTGGGTTTGCCGAGCTGGCGGAAGCCGAAGCGGCGGCAGAGCCTGTGCAGGACGAGGCGTTGGAGTCGCAAGCCGCCGAGTTGGAAGTCCCGCAGCTGGACGCTGGGTTTGCCGAGCCGGCGGAAGCCGAAGCGGCGGCAGAGCCTGTGCAGGACGAGGCGTTGGAGCCGCAAGCCGCCGAGTTGGAAGTCCCGCAGCTGGACGCTGGGTTTGCCGAGCCGGCGGAAGCCGAAGCGGCGGCAGAGCCTGTGCAGGACGAGGCGTTGGAGCCGCAAGCCGCCGAGTTGAAAGTCCCGCAGCTGGACGCTGGGTTTGCCGAGCCGGCGGAAGCCGAAGCGGCGGCAGAGCCTGTGTTGGACGAGGCGTTGGAGCCGCAAGCCGCCGAGTTGGAAATCCCGCAATTGGACGCTGGGTTTGCCGAGCCGGCGGAAGCCGAAGCGGCGGCAGAGCCTGTGTTGGACGAGGCGTTGGAGCCGCAAGCCGCCGAGTTGGAAATCCCGCAATTGGACGCTGGGTTTGCCGAGCCGGCGGAAGCCGAAGCGGCGGCAGAGCCTGTGTTGGATGAGGCGTTGGAGCTGCAAGCCGCCGAGTTGGACGTCTCGCATCTGGACGCTGAGTGTGCCGAGCCGGCGGAAGCCGAAGCGGCAGCCGCGCCTGTGCTGGACGAGGCGTTGGAGCCGCAAGCCACCGAGTTGGACGTCCCGCATCTGGACGCTGTGTTTGCCGAGCCGGCGGAAGCCGAAGCGACGGCAGAGCCTGTGTTGGACGAGGCGCTGGAATCGCTAGCCGTCGAACCGGAGGTCCCGCAGCAGGGCGCTGGGTTTGCCGAGCCGGCGGAAGTCGAAGCGGTAGCCGAGCCTGTATTGGATCAAATGCTGGAGCCGCAAGCGGCCGAGCCGGCAATGCCCTTGGCGGACGTCGAGCCCGAGTCCTTGGCCCTGGCCGAGGGCGAGATTCCCGAACTGACGGTGCTGGAGTCCGAACCCGAGACCGAGACCGAGACGGATGGGATGGGGGCCGCGGAGTTGGCGGCGGGAGCCGGGGCGCTGGCCGCTGCGGGCCTGGCGTTGGCTGCCGGCGCGGCGTCGTCGGGAGAACCCGAGCGGGAAGCCGTTTCCGACGGGCCGACGGCGCGCGGAGTGGAAGTCTTGAAAGTATCCGAGGTGGCTTCGGCCGCTGCGGCGGCCGCGATGATGTCGCCCCAAGCGGTGAATGCGCCGCCGGGCACGGTGGCGGTGATAGACGAACAGGCTTTGCTGCAGTCCATGTACGAAAAAATGCTGCCGCGGATGAAGGTGGAACTGTCGCTGTGGTTGCAGGACGCTTTGGAGCTACAAGCCAAGCAGATGCTGTCCGGCGTAATGCATCAGCTCAAGGAGGATTACGAGATGCTGTTCGGCGAAGCCTTGAAGGAGAGCCTGCGTCAGACAATCAACTCTTTGGGCAAGATTGAAAAGGATGGGAAACGCGATGAGTGACAGATTGTCGCATATCGTCACCAGGTCCGGCGACGATGGCAGCACCGGCCTGGGCGACGGCAGCAGGGTGGGCAAGGACAGCTTGCGCATCCGCGCGTTGGGTGAGGTGGACGAATTGAACTCGGTGCTGGGGGTCTTGCTGGCGGAAAGGCTGCCGGACGAGGCCAGGGCTTGGCTGTCCGAGGCGCAGCATGATTTGTTCGACCTGGGCTCGGAGCTGGCGGTGCCCGGCTACAGCGCTTTGGGCGCCGAGCACGTGCAGGCGCTGGAGGCCGTGGTGGCCTTCCTCAACGAGGATTTGCCGCCGCTGAAGGAGTTCATCCTGCCTGGCGGCGGCCGGGCGGCCGCGTTGTCGCACCAAGCGCGATCGGTGTGTCGTCGCGCAGAGCGCGCGGTGGTGGCGCTGGCGCAGCAGGAGACGGTGTCCGACGCGGCGCGCCGCTATCTGAACCGTCTGTCTGATCTGCTGTTTGTGCTGTCGCGTTATCTGAACCGCCAGGCCGGCGAACCGGACGTGCTGTGGCGGCCGGGGCGCAAAACCGGCGAAGTCTAAGCAGGACGATTCGGCAAAAAAACGGCAATCCACAAGGATTGCCGTTTTTCTGTGAAGGTGGCGTCAGGCCACTTCCGAGACCCGCGGCCGGTAAGTGCTGTTCTGCAGTAGGGACTGGGTGGTCTGGTACTGAGTGACCGCTAATTGACCGCTGGCGTTCTGTTGCTGGGAGCGGGCCACCGCGTTGTTGTTGGTCTGGTTGGTCTGTTGTTCCGTCTGGTTGTTGGCGGCTTGCTGCTCATTGGCCGCCGGCACCGTGGTCGGGCGCGGAGGCGTCGCCGGCGGGGCGCTCGCGGCGCGATTGGCGCTGGCCGCTTCCGCCGCGCGCTGCTGAGCCCGCGGGGTCTCGTTGGCCGCGGTGGTCGGAGTGGCGGAACTGGCCAGGGCGGCGGTTTGGGCCTGTTCCTGGCTGACCCGTTGCTGGTCGCCGTTGCGGGTTTGCGCGGCGTTGGCCTGCGCGGTGTTCAACTGGCGTTGTAGTTGCTGCTCGACACGGGCGGTGTCGGGATTTTGCCGGACCGCGGTCTGGCTGACGTTTTGCTGTGAAACCGCAGGGGTGGCGGACCGCGGTTCTTCCAGCGTCTTTTGCTCAGGCCGCGTGTTCTGCAGCGATTGCAATTGCTGCAGAGAGTTGAGGCTGCCTATGCTGCCGGTGCTTGCCATGTCGCTCTCTCCAAACCGTGGATGCCGTTGCCGTCGCGCAGGACGGTATAGAGCCCAGTTGCCCTATATCGCTGATTCTAGAATCTTTTTTACCGGATTGCCGAATTTTTTCAGGCCTAAAGGTCAGATTTGTGGCAGTAATACCAATTCCAGCATGCGTTCGGCCAATTGATCCACGCTCAGCGGCCCTTCAGAGCGGTACCACTGCACCGACCAGTGCAGGCTGCCCAGCAGGGTGCGGCGCAGCAGCGCGGTGTCGGGTTTGACTAGGCCGGCGGCGGCGGCTTCGTCCAGCGCTTGCTGCCACAGCGCTTCGTAGCGGTCGCGCAGCACGATCAGGCCGGGCCTGGCGGCGGCGGACACGCTGCGCCATTCGTACAGCATCACTTCCAGCGCCGCCTGATTGTCCCCCAGCAGCGAATTGAGATGCACGCGGAACAGCGCGGCCAGTTTGGCCCGCGGCGATCCGGCCGCGTCCAGCGCGCGCTTCAACTGCTCGGTGGTGCTGGTGATGCCCAGGGCCATTACCGCGACCAGGATCTCTTCCTTGGTGCGGAAGTGGTAGAACAGGCTGCCGGATTGCATGCCGACCGCGTTGCCCAGGTCGCGCACTGTGGTGCGCTCGTAGCCCTGGTCGCGGAACAGCATCGCCGCGGCGCGGATCAGCTCCATGCGGCGGCTGTTTTCTTCGACGGGTGCGGTGTTGTCTGTGCTCATTATTGTGTTTTTTCTTGGGAGTGGGCGTGCAGCAGCGGAAGCGCGGCTTGCCAGACCCGTTCCGGCTCCATTTTTTCCAGGCAATCGGTATGGCCGTACGGACAGGTCCGTTCGAAACAGGGGCTGCAATCCAGGTTGAGGGAGACGATGGCGGCCCGTGTCGACAAGGGCGGCGTGAAGTCGGGGCTGGAGGAGCCGTACAGCGCCACCAGCGGCTTGTCCAGCGCCGCCGCCACGTGCATCAGGCCGGAATCGTTGCAGACGGCGAGCCGGGTCAGGCCTATCAGGTCTATCGCTTCTTCCAGGCCGGTGGCGCCGCAGAGGTTGACGGCCAGGCCGCCGGAGAGACGGCTGATATCGTCGCCCACCTCGCGGTCCTTGCCGGAGCCGAACAACCACACCGCGTAACCGGCGGCGTCGAAGCGGCGAGCCAGTTCGGCGAAGTGCCGGGCCGGCCAGCGCTTGGCCGGGCCGTACTCGGCGCCGGGGCAGAAGGCGACTGCAGGGCGGCTGGCGTCGAGCTTCAGTTTGTCCAGCGCCGCTTGCTGGCTGGCGTCGGTGAGCACCAGCCGCGGATGGCTGAGCGGCCGCGGCAGCGGTTCGCCCTTGTCTTCCGCCAGCGCGCAAAAGCGCTCCACCATCATGGGCAGCGCCTGCTCGTCCAGTTCGCGCGCGTCGTTGAGAATCCAGTAGCGCGATTCGCCGAGAAAGCCGGTGCGCAGCGGGATGCCGGCGAACAGCGGAATCAAGGCGGATTTCAGCGAGTTGGGCAGCACGATGGCTTGATCGAAGCGTTCGGCGGCCAACTGGCGCGCCACTTTCCAGCGCTCGCCCAGGCGCAGCGCGCCGTGGCCGAAGGGGTTGAGATGGGCCTTGGCCACTTCTGGCATCCGCGCCAGCAAGGGCAGGGTCCAGGCCGGCGCGAACACGTGCAGCTCCAGATCGGGGTGGCGTTGGTGCAGTCTTTGGTACAGCGGTTGCGCCATGACGCTGTCGCCGACCCAGGAAGGGCCGATGACGAGGATTTTCTTCTTCATTGCAGATGTTCCGATTGCAAACCGAAACCGGGGCGCAGCCCGGCTTGGGTTTGCAGACGAGGCGGGCCGGCAAGCAAAAAAGGTGCGGCTCGCGCCACACCTTAGCTGCGTTGCCGGCGCGGAGCCGGTCTCAGTGGTGGCCGCCTGCCGGGCCGTTCAGCTTGTAGCGGGTGCCGCAATAGGGGCACAGCGCTTCGCCGGTCTTGTGCACGGGCAGGAACACGCGCGGGTGGGAGTTCCAGGACACCATGTCCGGCATCGGGCAATGCAGCGGCAGGTCGTGCTGGGTGACTTCGATCACGCGTTGAGTGTTTTCTTTCTGTTCAGCCATTCTGTATTCCTTGCGGAGCCGCCGCGCGGGCGGCTCGTCTTGCTTAGTTGACGTAGGTCAGCCAGTGCTGGTGTTCGGCATCCAGTCCTTTGACGATGTCGAAGTAGCGCTTCTGGATTTCGGCGGTGATGGTACCACGATTGCCGTCGCCGATCGCGCGTCTGTCGAGTTCGCGGATCGGGGTCACTTCGGCGGCGGTGCCGGTGAAGAAGGCTTCGTCCGCGCTGTAGACCTCGTCGCGGGTGATGCGCTTTTCTACCAGTTCCAGGCCCATTTCCTTGGAGATCTGCACCACGGTGTCGCGGGTGATGCCTTCCAGCGCGCTGGTCAGGTCCGGAGTGTACAGCTTGCCCTTGCGGATGATGAAGATGTTTTCGCCGGAACCTTCCGCCACGAAACCATCCACATCCAGCAGCAAGGCTTCGTCGTAGCCGTCGGCGGTGGCTTCGTTGTTGGCCAGGATGGAGTTCATGTAGTTGCCGTTGGCCTTGGCCTTGCACATGGTGATGTTGACGTGGTGGCGGGTGAAGGAGGAGGTCTTCACGCGGATGCCTTTTTCCAGGCCTTCGTCGCCAAGGTAGGCGCCCCAGGGCCAGGCGGCCACGATTACGCGCACATCGTTCTTCAGCGGCGCCACGCCCAGTTTCCCGGAACCGTAGAAGGCCATCGGACGGAAATAGCAGGATTTCAGGCCGTTGGCCTTGACCACGTCCAAGTGGGCCTGACTGATCTGTTGCGGAGTGAACGGCAGCGCCATGCCCAGAATCTTGGCGGAGCGGAACAGTCGCGCGGTATGGTCTTCCAGGCGGAAGATGGCCGGACCTTTGGGGGTTTCGTAAGCGCGCACGCCTTCGAACACGCCCATGCCGTAGTGCAGGGTGTGGGTCAGTACGTGGGTGGTGGCGTCGCGCCAGTCCACCATTTCGCCGTCATACCAGATTTTTCCGTCACGATCAGCCATCGACATCTTGGTGTTCTCCAATATTGTGTTTTCGTTTGCAGGTGGGGCCGGATCTTGTCCGACCTCAGAACCTTTTCAAGGTCTCGCGAGCCAGGGCGAGACAAGGCGAAAACGAGCGAAAAAGCGGAATGTACACGTGGTACATGAGCATTTTGAGCTCGTTTTCAACGCCGTATCGCTGAGGCGCAGCAGACTTTGAACTAGGTTCTTATCCAATGAGTTTATCTCGCCCTCATGACGCTGTGAACCGTTTATTTGAGCGCTTGCTCGAATACCCGCTGCCATAGCGCGCGACACTGGCGATAGTCGTCCAGCAGCGCGCTGTCCGGGGTCACCGTCTGGCGCTCGTTGAGCCGGGCAGCGTGTTGCAGCCGGCGGTAGTGGCGGTAGGCGTTGCGCGCGGCTTCGGCGTCGGCGGCGGGGATCAGTCCGGCCTCGGCGGCGGTGGCCAGCAAAGCGATATTGCCGGCGTTGGCGGTCAGCGCCGGCAGCGCGTGGGCATGGGCCAGGATCAGGTACTGGACCAGGAATTCGATGTCTATGATGCCGCCGCGCGCGTTTTTCGGGTCTTCGTCGCGGGCGGGGTGGCTGTCCAGCATGCGTTGGCGCATCGCCAGCACTTCGTCGCGCAGAGTGTTGTGCTCGCGCCGGCGGGTGAGGATGGCGTGGCGTTCCTGTTCGAATTGGGCGCCGACGTCGGCGTCTCCGGCCACGTAGCGGGCGCGGGTCAGCGCCTGGTGCTCCCAGACCCAGGCTTGCTGCTCCTGGTATTGGCGGAAAGCGTTGACCGAGCTGACCAGCAGGCCGCTGGCGCCGTTGGGGCGCAGCCGCAGGTCGATGTCGTAGAGCACGCCGGCGGCGGTGGCGCTGGTCAGCCAGGTGGACATTTTGCGCGCCAGCCGCGAATAGAGTTCGGCGGCGTCCGGGTGCTCGTCGTCGTAGAGGAAGATCAGGTCCAGGTCCGAGGCGTAGCCCAGCTCTTTGCCGCCCAGCTTGCCGTAGCCGATGATGGCGAAGCGCGGCGTGTCGCAGTGGCGGCTGGGGATGTCCAGCCAGGCGTGGCGCAGCGTGGCGGCCAGCACGATGTCGGCCAGCAGTGACAGCTGGTCGGACAGCGCCTCCACCGTCCACATGCCGGCCAGGTCCTGCGCCACCAGGCGGAAGGATTGCGCGTGCTGGAAGTGGCGCAGCGCGTCCATCTTGGCTTCCACGTCGCCGTCGGCCTGACTCAGCTGCTGTTCCAGCTGTGCTTCCAGTTGCGGCCAGTCCGGCGTGGCGTAGAGCACGCGCGCGTCCAATAGCTCGTCCAGCAGTATCGGGTGGCGGGTCAGATAGCCGGAAACCCAGGCGCTGGATGAGTAGAGCGAGGCCAGCCGTTGCAGGGTCTGCGGGTATTCGGTCAGCAGCGCCAGATAGGATGCGCGGCGGCTGATCGCCTCCATCAAGGCGATGATGCGGGTCAGCGTGGCGTCGGCGTTGTCGAAGCGGGAGGCGACCTCGATCAGCGCCGGCATCAATTGATCGAACTGTTTGCGGCCGTTCAGCGGCATCTGCTGGTAGCGCTGCCCCTGGGCCAGGCTTTGCAGCTGGCGCGCCACTTGTTCCGGCTCGGCGAAGCCCAGCTGGCGCAGCCTCTCCACCGGCAATTCCTCGGTGATGTCGCTCCAGAGTTCGGTGAGCGGATGGTCGGCGGCGCCCTCGGTGGGCAGGATGAACACTTGCTCGAAGTGGCGGGTGACTTTGCGGCGCTGCTGGTTGAGCCGGTTCATGAACTGCTCCCAGTCGGCGCAGCCCATGCTGGCGGCGATGCGGGCGCGGTTGTCCGCGGCGGCGGGCAGGGTTTGGGTTTGCTGGTCGTCCAGGTATTGCAGCCGGTGCTCCAGATTGCGCAGGAAGGCGTAGGCTTGCAGGAGTTCGTCGACGGCGGCGGGTTCCAGCAGCCGTAGTTCGCCCAGTCGGCGCAAGGTTTCGCGGGTGCCGCGCAGTTGCAGGCTGCGGTCGCGGCCGCCGCGTATCAGTTGAAAGACTTGGGCGATGAATTCGACTTCGCGGATGCCGCCGGGGCCCAGTTTGATGTTTTCGGCCATGTCGCGGCGGGCCACTTCGCGGCGGATTTGCGCGTGCAGCTCGCGCATCGCGCCGTAGGCGCTGTAGTCCAGATATTTACGGTAAACGAAGGGGCGCGCCGTGTCGGCCAGCGCCGCCGCGTCACCGCTGAGCGGCCTGGCCTTGATCCAGGCGTATCGCTCCCATTCTCGGCCCTGGCTCAGCAGGTAGTTTTCCAGCGCGGCGAAGCTCATCGCCAGCGGTCCGGAGTCGCCGTAGGGCCGCAGCCGCATGTCGACGCGGAATACCTGGCCATCGGCAGTGACGTCGTTGAGCAGGGCGATCAGCCGCTTGCCCACCTGGGTGAAGTATTCGTGGTTGCTGATGGAACGGCCGCCGCGGGAGGCGCCGTCGGTGTCGCCGCTTTCCGGGTAGATGAAAATCAGATCGATGTCGGAACTGACGTTGAGCTCGCCGCCGCCCAACTTGCCCATGCCGATGACGATCAGTTGCTGGACCTCGCCGCTGTCCTCGCCTATCGGCTCGCCGTAGTGGGCCAGGCCGGCTCGCGCGGAGACCAGCGCCCTTTCGACGGCGAAATCGGCCAGCGCGCTGACGGTGGAAACCACCTCGTCCAGATCCGCCTGGCCGTTGAGGTCGCGGCAGATCAGCCGCGCCACCACCGCCTGCCGCAACCGCCGCAGCGCCGGGGCCAGCCCTTCGGCGTCGATCAGCGCTTCCCAATCGGCGAAGGCTTCCATCTCCGCGGCGTCGAAGCGGTGACTCAGTCGGCTTTCCAACCGCGCCTGCTCGGCGGGCTGGGCGGTCAGCAAACGTTGCAGATAGTGAGAAAACTCGCGGCTGCGGGCAATGGCAGCGGCCGTGTTTGCTGGCATAATAGGCCTCTACGGCATGTCAATTCTTGATGGCCACATTGTAACGGTTTGCCGCATTTGGAAAAGCTATTCTCCGTTCTGTCCCATATTCATGTGGTCAAGGTCCTAAAACGGACCTGTACGCTGTTGGGAATGGCCGTCGCTATCGCCTTGACGCTGCTGCTGGCGGCTTTTTGCGCGTTCACTTTCTGGGTGCTGCCCAATCTGAACCAGTTTCGCCAGCCGCTGGAGCGCTATCTGAGTCAGTCGCTGGGGCGACCTGTGCAGGTGGCGGCCTTATCCGGCGAATGGCTGACCGTGGGGCCGCGTTTCGAGTTGGGCGGCGTCACCATTGCCAATCCGCAGGACGGCAAGGCGCTGACCTTGCGCCAGGTATCGCTGGAGCCGTCGTGGCGTTCGCTGCTGGCGTTGGAGCCGCGCTTGTCCAGCGTGGTGGTCAAGGGGCCGGCGGTTGAGTTGCTGCGTTCGCGCCAGGGCGTGATCTATCTCAACGGCTTCGATCTGAGTTCCGGTCCCGCCGACAGCGGCCTCGGCAATTGGCTGCTGCGCCAGCCCAGCCTGGAGATCAGCGACGCGCGGCTGAGCTGGCAGGACGAACTGCTGGGCCTGCCTCGGCTGGATCTGAGCCAGGGCCAGCTCAAGCTGAGCGCGGGCCTGTTCGGCCATGGCCTGAAGCTGTCCGGCCAGCCGGCGGCGTCCTTGGGCAAGGGCTTCGATTTGGCTGCGTCCTGGCGCGGCGACGACATCGCCGCCTGGCAGCAGTGGTCGGGCTCGATCAAAGTGGCGCTGGACGGCGCCAGGGTGGGCTCGTGGACGCGCTATTTGCAGCAACTGGGCATGCTGCGCAGCGGAGAGGGCAGCGGCACGGTGGAGATGTCCTTCTCCGACGGCGCCATCGACGCCTTGAAAGCCAGCGTCAACGTCCACGACGCCGCCTACACGCCGCCGGATTCCCACGAACTGGTGTTGCCGCGTCTGCAGGGCGAGTTGCAGCTGACGCGTCAGCTCAGCGGCAGCTATAAGGTCAAGGCCAGCCGGCTGAGCTTGGCCAGCGCCAGCGGGCTGGCTTTCGACAACTCCAATATCGACGGCGAGTGGCGCTACGGCGAGCAGGGCTTCGGCCAACTGACGCTGGACAACGTCGACCTCGGCCATCTGACTCCCTTCATCCATGCGCTGGGCGCCGATCGCAACCCGCTGTTCGCGCGCTTTTCGCCCAGCGGCGCCTTGCGTGACCTGACCGTCAGCTGGAAGGGCGCGCTGGAAGCGCCCAAGGCCTTCAAACTCAAGTCCCGTTTTGAAAAACTGGCCTGGCAGCCGTTTGACGAGCTGCCCGGCGTGGCCGGCGTCAGCGGCGCGATCAGCTTTGATGAAAAGGGCGGCCGCTTGCAGTTGGACACCGGAAAGTCCCAGGTCAGCTATCCGTCGGTGTTCGTCGCGCCACTGGCTTTCGACAAGCTGACCGCCGATGTGGGCTGGCAGCGGCAGGGGCAGGCGGTGGCTTTGGACTTCCGTCAGGTCGCCTTCTCCAACGCCGATCTATCCGGCAGCCTGCAAGGTAGTTACCGGAATCAGGGCGGCGGCGCAGGCGTCGCGGATCTGCGCGCCAGCATCGCCGGAGTGCCGGCGGCCAGGGTGGCGGAGTATCTGCCGCACGAGGTGGGCGAGCACACTTTGCGTTGGCTGCGCCAGGCCTTGCAGGGCGGGCAGCTGCGCCAGGCCACGATGAAGCTGCGCGGCGATCTGGAACAGTTCCCTTTTGCCGGCGGCAAGGGCGGCGAGTTTCTGGTGGAGGCCGAGGTGGAGCGGGCGCGTCTCAGTTATCAGCCCGGCTGGCCTCGCATCGACGACATCGACGCCCAATTGCTGTTCCGTAATGAGCGGATGGAAGTGAACGCGCGCCGCGCCACGACGGTGGGCGTACCGCTGAGCGGCGTCAAGGCGATGATAGACAATTTGGGCGCCGACGTGCCCATGCTGACGGTGGAGGGCCGAGCGGCCGACCGTCTGCAGCGCATGCTGGCCTTCACCACGCAAAGCCCGGTGGACGGCTGGCTGGACGGTTTCACCGGCCAGATCGAAGCCGGCGGCGACGCCAGCTTGGATTTGAAACTGGGGATACCGCTGGCCGGCGAACAGGGTGTGACGGTGCGCGGCGACATCCGCTTCGCCGACAACGCGCTGCGCTTCAAATCCCTGCCGATTCCGCCGCTGAGCAAGGCGCGCGGCCGGCTGACCTTTACCGAACGCGGCGTGGACAGCCCGGGCCTGCAGTTCGTCGGCTTCGGCGGTCCGTTCCAGTTGAAGGCCAACACCGGCGCCGACAAGCGCATGCGTTTCGAACTGGCGGGCCAGGCCGATTCGCGTCAGGTGCTGAAGCAGTATCTGCCGGCGCTGGCGGAGCAGGTGTCGGGCAAGTCCGGCTACCGCGCGCAGTTCGTCGTCAAGCAAGGCCTTGAGAGCCTGACGGTGGCCTCGGACCTGCAGGGCACCGCCTTCGACTTGCCGCCGCCCTTGGCCAAGGCCGCGGCGACGGCTTTACCCCTGCAACTGCAGTTGCGGCCGCAGCAGATGCGAGGCGCGCAGACCCTGCGGCTGGACTTCAGTCTGGACGGCATGCTCGGCGGTCGCTTGCGTTTGAACGAGCACGGCGACTTGCAGGCCGGCGCGCTGGGCGTGGGGCGCGCGCCGGGTGAACCGGCGGCGTCCGGCCTGACGGTGCGGGTAGCGCAGCCCAAGGTGGTGTTGGATGACTGGTTGAAATTGGCGGACGGCGCAACGCTATCCAGCGGAGCCGGCGGGCCGGGGGCCTTGTCGGCTTTGCCTGCCTTGCAGCTGGAACTGGAAACGCCGGAATTGGTATTGCCGGGCCTGAGCCTGCACAAGGTCAACGCCCGCTTGGGCAACCGCGAGTTGTCCAAGGCCTGGACCGTACAGCTGCGCTCCAACGAGATGAGCGGCGACGCCAGCTATCGGCCGGAAGGCAACGGCCTGCTACAGGCCAATCTCAGTCGTCTGGCCTTGAGCCTGCCGGCGGACAAGGAGAAGAAGGAGGGCGCGGCGGAGGCCAAGGCCGGGGCCGGCGGCGAAGCCTCGGTGCTGAACCGCCGGCTGCCTGAGATGAAGGTGCGCGTCGGCGAATTGGTGCTGCAGGGGCGTTCGGTGGGCCGGCTGGAGCTGGAGGCGCGTCGCGAGGGCAGCGTCTGGCAGATGGCGCCCTTGCGGTTGACGACCAACGACGGCACGCTGAAGGCCATGGTGCGTTCGGACGCGCGCGGCGCCGGCAATGTCGACGCCCGCTTTGAATTGAACGTAAGCGACGCCGGCAAGCTGCTGACGCGGCTGGGCCAGGGCGAGATTTTCCGCAACGGCCAGGGCACGCTCAACGGCCGCTTGAGTTGGCCCGGCGGCCTGGGCGATCTGGATTTGGCCAAGGTATCCGGCGAATTGGCGCTAGACTTCAAGGACGGGCGCTTCGCCAAAGTGGATCCGGGCGTGGTCAAGCTGTTGGGCGCGCTCAGCTTGCAATCGCTGCCGCGCCGCATCCGTTTGGACTTCACCGATGTGTTCAGCGATGGTTTTGCCTTCGATAGCCTGAAAGGCGAGGCGCAGGCGCGCAACGGCCTGTTCACTTCTCCCAAGGTGGAGATGAAGGGACCGGGCGCGGACGTGACGATTTCCGGAGAGCTGGATCTGGGCAAGGAAACTCAGGCGCTGAAAGTTCATGTGATGCCGCGCTTGGCAGAAAGCGTGGCGTTGGCGGCGGGTGCGGCCTTGCTCAATCCGGTGGTGGGCATTGCCACGCTGGCGGCGCAGAAAGTGCTGCGCGATCCGGTGGGCCGCATCCTGTCGGTGGATTACGAAGTGAGCGGCTCGCTGCGAGACCCTAAAGTAGTGCGCACGGCGATCGGTCCGATACAGCAGAACAAAGGGGGGAAACCATGAGGCAAAAATTTCTGGCGGCGGCGGTGCAGATGGTGTCAGGCTCTGATGTGACGGCCAATTTACAGCGCGCCGCGCATTGGGTGGCGGAAGCCGCCGGCAAAGGCGCGCGGCTGGTGGTCTTGCCCGAGTACTTTTGCCTGATGGGGCGGCAGGAAACCGACAAGGTGGCTGTATGCGAGGCCTATGGCGACGGTCCCATCCAGAGCGCGCTGGCGCGGATGGCGCAGGAGAACAGCGTGTGGCTGGCGGCCGGTACCGTGCCCTTGCGCAGCCCGGAGCCGCAGCGGGTGCTGAACACCACCTTGCTGTTCGACCCGGACGGCGAGGTGCGCGCCCGCTACGACAAGATCCACCTGTTCGGTTTTTCCGGCCTGGGCGAGACTTATTGCGAATCCAACACCATCCGGCCGGGCGAGCAGCCGGTGAAGGCCGACCTCGGCTTTGCCGAGATGGCTTTCGGCATCTGCTACGATCTGCGCTTTCCAGAGCTGTTCCGCCAGCTGTCGCCCTATGATCTGATGATTCTGCCGGCGGCCTTCACCGCCACCACCGGCGAAGCGCACTGGGAGCCGCTGCTGCGCGCGCGCGCTATCGAGAACCAGAGCTATGTGCTGGCCTCGGCGCAGGGCGGAGAACACGACAACGGCCGCAAGACCCACGGGCATTCGATGATCATCGATCCCTGGGGCCGCGTGCTGGCCGAAATAGACAAGGGCGAGGGCGTGATCCTCGCCGAAATAGACCCGACATTGATCCAGTCGGTGCGCACCCGCCTGCCGGCGCTGGCGCACCGCGTACTCGCGTGAAAGAACCCGACACTATGCAAGATGCTTTCTCCGCGGCAGACAGCCTGCTGCTCAAGCCTTACGGCCTGGACGAGGCGGCTTTGGAAGCCACGCTGGCGCGCATGCGCCACCACGCCATCGACTACGCCGATCTCTATTTTCAATACACTCGCAGCGAGGCCTGGAGCCTGGAAGAGGGCATCGTCAAGTCCGGCAGCTTTAGCATTGATCAAGGCGTGGGCGTGCGCGCCGTGGCCGGAGACAAGACCGCCTTCGCCTATTCCGACGCCATCAGCCTGGAGGCGCTGAGCCGCTCCGCCGACGCGGTGCGCGCCATCGGCCAGGTGGGCGGGGACGGTTCCGCCGGCGCGCAGACCCGGCGAGCGCCCAAGCCGCTGTATCCGGCGCTGGACCCGTGCCACAGCCTGGAGGCGGCGGCCAAGGTGGCCTTGTTGGAAAAGGTGGAACGGATGGCCCGGGCGCTGGACCCGCGGGTGATTCAGGTGATGGCCGGCATGGCCAGCGAATACGATGTGGTTTACGTGGCGCGCCACGACGGCGTGCGCGCCGCCGACGTGCGGCCGCTGGTGCGGCTGTCGGTGATGGTGATCGCCGAGCAAGACGGCCGCCGCGAGCAGGGCTCCAGCGGCGGCGGCGGTCGCTTCGACCTGGCCTACTTCGACGACGAGGTGTTGGAGCGCTACGCGCGCCAGGCGGTGCATCAGGCCTTGACCAACTTGGACTCGCGTCCGGCGCCGGCCGGCCAGATGACCGTGGTGTTGGGCCCGGGCTGGCCCGGCGTGCTCTTGCACGAGGCGATAGGCCATGGCCTGGAAGGCGATTTCAACCGCAAGGGCACTTCGGCCTTTTCCGGCAAGATCGGTCAGCGGGTGGCGGCGCCGGGCGTCACAGTGGTGGACGACGGGGTGATGGAAGAGCGCCGCGGCTCGCTGGCGATAGACGACGAGGGCAATCCCACTCAGCGCACCGTGCTGATCGAGGACGGCGTGCTCAAGGGTTATATGCAGGACGCGATGAATTCGCGCCTGATGCAGGTGGGCGCCACCGGCAACGGCCGCCGCGAGTCCTACGCCCACATCCCGATGCCGCGGATGACCAATACCTATATGCTGGCCGGCCAGCACGATCCGCAGGAAATCATCGCCTCGGTTAAGGACGGTCTGTACGCGGTCAATTTCGGTGGCGGCCAGGTGGACATCACCAGCGGCAAGTTCGTGTTCTCCGCGTCGGAAGCCTGGCGCATCGAAAACGGCAAGCTCAGTTACCCGGTCAAGGGCGCCACCCTGATTGGCAACGGGCCGGACGTGCTCAACTACGTCAGCATGATAGGCAATGATTTGCAGCTGGATCAGGGCGTCGGCGTCTGCGGCAAGGAGGGCCAGAGCGTGCCGGTGGGCGTGGGCCAGCCCACGCTGCGCATAGACGGCGGCCTGACCGTGGGCGGCACCGGCGGCTAAGAAGCTGCGTAAACAGGGTCTTTGAGAAAGGCGAAGCGCTGGAGCTTCGCCTTTTTTTACGCCTATTTTCAAATTGAACAAGCAGATCATCCAAATTTAAAGCCAATTATCAAATCCTTTCGGCGGCGACACAATGCGCTGGTCCGGTGTCGCCGTGTTGGCGACGCCGCAATCGGGAGACGATGATGAAAGCTTTGACCTTGGCGCTGGGCTTCGGCCTGGCCTTGACCGCGGCCTTCGCCGGCGCGGCGGAAAACCTGCCGCAACCGGCGCGGGTGTGGGCGGACCGTCCGGCCGGTAGCACGGCGGCGGTGAAGTTGGCCGCGCTGCGTTACGCGGCGTTCTGGAACAGCGGCGATCCGCGCTACGCCGAACTGGCCTTGGACCCCGACTTCATCGACCGCACCCTGCCCGCCGGCCGTCAGCAGGGCGTGGCCGGGCCCTTGCAGGCCTCGCGCCAGTTCCGCGCCGCGGTGCCGGATTTGAAGGTGGACGTCACCGACATGGTGCTGGCCGGCGACCGCGTCGCGCTGCGCCTGCATTTCCAGGGCCATTTCAGCGGCCGCTTCGGCGACGTGCAAGGCCAGGGCCAGCCGGTGGAATTCCAGGCCTTCGACCTGTACCGCGTCAAGAACGGCCGCATCGCCGAGAACTGGCATCTGGAAGACAATCTGACCCTGATGCAGCAACTGGGCGTGGTGAAGCCATGAGCGCGGGGGGTTTTGCTTTCCACGGCCAGACCGTGGCGGTGCTGGGCGGCGGCTCCGGCATCGGCCGGGCGGTGGCGGACGCGGCCGCGGCGGCCGGCGCGCGGGTCTATGTGCTGGGACGCAGCGCCCAATCCGAGGCGGATCGCGAAGGCATCCAGGCGGACATGACCGACAGCCGGGCATTGGCCCGGGCCTTCGCCGACATCGGCCGCATCGATCATCTGGTGCTGACCGCAGGCGCCCGGGTCGGCGCGCCGGCCTTGGCCGAGTTGAGCGAGGAGGCCTTGCGGCAGACTTTCGACGTCAAGCTGTTCGGCAGCCTGCTGGCGGTGCGCGAGGCCTTGCCCTATCTGACGGAGCGGGCGTCGGTGACCTTCACCTCCGGCCTGCTGGCGCGCAAATTCTCCAGCGGCGGCCTGCTGAAAAGCACGGTCAACGCCGCGCTGGAGGCGGCGGCCAAGAATCTGGCCAAGGAACTGGCGCCGCGCCGCGTCAACGTGGTCAGCCCCGGCGTGGTGGACACCGAGCTATGGGGCGAGGCCGGCTCGGCCGCGCGCCAGGCGACGCTGGCGCGCATCGGCCAGGGTCTGCCCGTCGGCCGCGTCGGCCAGCCGCGGGAATTGGCGCAAGCCTATCTGCTGGCGATGGCCAACGGCTTCATCTCCGGCGCGGTGCTGGACGTGGAGGGCGGGGCCTTGTTGTAGGCCCTGGCCCAAGAGAGAGGACTCGAGATGTCCGATACCCTACCCATTAATCGTCGCCAGTTCCTGGCCGGCGCGGCCGCGGGCGGCACCGCGCTGATGCTGGCGCACGGCGCGGCGCTGGCGGCGACAGGAGCAAGCAAAATGACGGCAATTTCAACAAGCGACGGCGCCTTCTGGCCGAACGGCGCCCGCCTGGCGATTTCGATTTCCATGCAGTTCGAGGCCGGCGCGCAGCCGGAGCGCGGCGCCAGCGGGCCGTTTCCGCCGCTGGACCCCAAGTACGCGGATCTGCCGATGCAAAGCTGGTACGACTACGGCGTGAAGGAGGGCATTCCGCGGCTGCTGGACTTGTGGGACCGCACCGGGGTCAAGGTGACTTCGCACATGGTGGGGCAGGCGGTGGACCGCAGCCCACGGCTGGCGCGCGAGATCGTGGCGCGCGGTCACGAGGCGGCGGCGCACGGTCAAACCTGGGAGCCGCAATACCCGATGACGCCGGAGCAGGAACTGGCGGCCTACAGCGCCAATATCGCCAGCATCGAGCGCGCCACCGGCACGCGGCCGGTGGGCTTCAACGCCTTCTGGCTGCGCGGCACGCCCAATACCCTGAGCATTCTGCAGCAACTGGGCTTTCTCTATCACATCGACAACGTCAGCCGCGACGAGCCGTTCACGGTGGCGGTCAAGGGCAAGCCCTTCGTGGTGGTGCCTTATACCTTGCGCAACAACGACATCGTGCGTTTCGATTCGCCGGCGCTGAGCAATGAGGCTTATCTGTCGGATCTGAAGGCCGAATTCGACGTGCTCTACGCCGAGGCGGGTTCGCGGCGGCGGATGATGTCGATCAGCACCCACGACCGCATTTCCGGCTCGCCGGCGCGGGTCAAGGCGCTGGAGCAGTTCATCCGCTATGCGCAAAGCCATGCCGGCGTCGCCTTCATGCGCAAGGACGAGATCGCGCGCTACGCGCTGCAGGCGGACAAAGTGCCGGCAGACTGAGAACCTTGGGTCTTGAGTCGCGTTCCACAACCGCGGGACGGCCATTGGCCGCGCCGCGGTTTTCTTAGAACCTGTTTACGATCTCGCGAGCTAAGGCGAGACAAGGCGAAAACGGTTGAAGAAGCGGAATGTACAGGTGGTACATGAGCATTCTGAAAGCGTTTTCAACGCCGTATCGCCGACGCGCAGCAGATCGTAAACAGGTTCTTACAATTGGGCGCCGGCCTCCGGTAGCAGGGCGGTGGCCGGCAACGTCGACAGCCGCTCGCGCAAGAAATCGATCAGCCGACGAATGCGCAGCGGCTGGCCGCGCTGGCCGGGGTAGAGCAGATGCAGCGGCGCGCTGTCAGTGAAGTATTCGTCCAGCACCGTGAGCAGGCGGCCCTGGCGCAGATCGTCGGCGATGTCCAGCAGCGATTTGTAGGCGAAGCCCTGGCCTTGCAGCGCCCAGCGGCGGATCACCTCGCCGTCGTTGCTCTGCTGCGCGCGCTCCAGCCGCAGCGCACGGCGCTGGCCGTGCTCGCGGTAAGGCCATTCATGCATCGGCCCGTCGCCGGTGACCAGGGTCAGCGTCGGCAGCTCGGCCAGCTGCCGCGGATGGCTGGGCGTGCCGGTGCGCGCCAGCAGCGCCGGCGCGGCGCAGACCACGCGGCGGCTGGCGGCCAGTTCGCGCGCGATCAGGCTGCTGTCCGCCGGCTGGCCGTAGCGGATGGCGATGTCGATGTCCTCGCCGATCAAATCGGCCGGGGTGTCGTCCAGCTGCAAGGCGAAATGCACCGCCGGGTGCAGGCGGCGGAATTCGTCCAGGCAGTCCAGCAAGGCGTGGCGGCCCAGGTCCGACGGCGCCGACAGCCGGATCAGGCCGCTGAGTTCGCGCTGCTCGCGCTGCAGCCGGTCCTGGCCTTGCTGAAGGGTGTCCAGCGCGCGCTGGCAGTGGTCGCGGAAGACTTCGCCGGCCTCGGTCAGCCGAAGCTGGCGGGTGGTGCGTTGGAACAGCCGGCTGTCCAGCGCGGCCTCCAGCCGCTGGATGCAGGCGCTGGCGGCGGCGGGGGACAGGCCTTGCTTGCGGCCGGCGGCGGAGAAGCTGCCCAGCTGGGCGGCGTCGAGGAAGAGGCGTAGGTCGTTGAGTCGATCAAGCATGTGAATGGCCCAGGCGCGGCAGCGCCCGGGCGGGGAGGGATTTAAATGGTTTCGGTATTGGCCAGCAGCCATTCGCGCGCCGCGCCGTCCACCAGCGGCAGCAAGCGCGCGCGCACCTCGGCGTGGTACTGGTTCAGCCAGTCCACCTCGGCGCGGGACAATAGGTTGAAGTCCAGGCAGCGGGTGTCGATGGGGCAAAGTGTCAGGGTTTCGAAGCGCAGGAAGTCGCCGAATTCGTTCTGCGACGAGGCCACGTTCAGCACCAGGTTCTCGATGCGCACGCCCCAGCGGCCCGGGCGGTAGACGCCGGGCTCGATCGAGGTGACCATGCCTTCCTGCATCGCCATATTGGCGTCCGGCACCGCGCGGGAAATGCTCTGCGGGCCTTCGTGCACATTGAGGAAGTAGCCGACGCCGTGGCCGGTGCCGTGGCCGAAGTCGATGTCCTGCTGCCACAGCGGCGCGCGCGCCAGCGCGTCCAGCATCGGCGACAGGGTGCCGCGCGGGAAATGGGCCATGGACAGGCCGATGGTGCCTTTCAGCACCAGGGTGAAGTCGCGCTTCTGCTCGGCGGACGGCGCGCCGACCGCCACCACGCGGGTGATGTCGGTGGTGCCGCCCAGGTATTGGCCGCCGGAGTCTATCAGCAGCAAGCCGTCGCCCTTGATCTCGCTGTGGGCGGCTTCGGTGGCGTGGTAGTGCGGCAGCGCGCCGTTGGCGTTGAAGCCGGCGATGGTGCCGAAGCTGGGCGACACGAAGCCGGGCCGGCGCGCGCGCGCGGCGGTGATTTCCTCGTCTATGGTCAGCTCGGTGACGCGGCTGCGGTTGACCTCGCCTTCGAACCAGGCGAAGAACTCGCACAGGGCCGCGCCGTCCTGTTCCATCGCGCCGCGGATGTGGGCGGCCTCTTCCTCCGTCCTGCAGGACTTGAACAGGGTGCTGGGATTGATCGCCTCGATTACGCGGGCGGCCGGATTGACCGCCTGGCGCAGGCCCAGGGTCACGCGGCGCGGGTCCAGCAGCAGGCTGGCGCCGGCCGGCAAGGCGGCGAGCGCCGGCTTGGCCTGGGCGTAAAGCCGCACTTCGACGCCGTCGGCCGCCAGTTGGGCGCGCAGCTCGGCGGAAACCTTGCCTTCGCCGACGAAGAGGGTGGCCTGCCGACGGCTCAGCAGCGCGTGGCTGATGAAGACCGGATTGTAGTTGACGTCGCTGCCGCGCAGATTGAAGCTCCAGGCGATGTCGTCCAGCGTGGACAGGAAGTGCCAGTCGGCGCCGGCCTCGTCCATGGCGGCGCGCAAGCGCGCCAGCTTATCGGCGCGGCTTTGCGGCGCGAACGCCGCCTCATGTTGATACACCGGCGCGTCCGGCAGCGGCGGGCGTTGCGGGTCGATGGCGTCTATCAGGTCCAGATCGGTGCGCAAGAGGGCGCCGGCCTGTTCCAGCGCGGCTTGCAGCGCCTTGGCCGCGGCCAGGCCCAGCGAATCGCCGTCCACCGCCAGCGTCTGGCCGGCGCTCAGGGTTTTGGCGATCCAGCCCAGGTGGTCGGCGCTGGCGGCGCTGATGATTTTGACCAGCTGGATGCCGCTGCCGGCCAATTCGGCCTCCGCTTGCACCCAGTAACGGCTGTCGGCCCAGACGCCGGCGAAGTCGCGGGTGACGATCAGCGTGCCCATGGAGCCGGTGAAGCCGGACAACCATTGGCGAGCCTGCCAGCGTGCCGGCAGGTATTCCGACAAATGCGGGTCCGAGGAGGGCACCAGACAGGCGTCGACGCCGGCGTTCTTCATGGCGGCGCGCAAGGAGGCGATGCGTTGCGGAATGGTGTCCAATTGCGGGGTTGCGAGGGTGTTCATGCCGGCTCCGGGGGATGTATGCCATGCATTCTGTGGCTAATGAAACCGGGGCGCAAGAGTATGAGCATAGCTAATGATTGCCATGTCATTTCTTGAGTCGGCACAAGCGCTGCTGAGAGGTCTATACTGGAGCCGGCATCGGCACCGCCGATGCATGCCAAGGAGCTGATCATGAGTAAATCAAGACACAGCAGCAAGGAAGCCAAGAAGCAGCCGTTGATGACGCCCAAAGAGAAACGGGCGGCCAAACATCAGAAAAAGCACGGGCCGGACGGTGTCCCCATCATTGTTCCTCACTAAGGCAAGCGCCGTGGCGATGCGGCAGCCCTGATGTGCCGACCGCCTTGCTGGTTTTGATCCGCGCGTTGTTACCCTCCACGGTCCATGTGACCGTCTACGCCGGCCAGTGGGCCGGCCAATCGTCCAAACCTCCTGCCATCGCGGCCAGGAGGTTTTTGTTTGGCGCGGATTGCTTGCGGATCAAGGGCAGGCGCGCGCCGCCAAAATATGCTTGTTGATTTTTTTCGGCGGAGACGATAGCTTTACCGGCTTTATTCGGGGCCGGCCGCCGTGAACGCGGCGGGGGCGGGGGACAGGCGATGCAACAGGCAATCGAGGTGACGGGCTATCACGCCCATGTCTATTATAACGCGGCGCAGCAGCCGGCTGCGCGGCGGCTGCGCGAGGCGGTGGCGCAGCGCTTCGAGGTGGAGTTGGGACGCTGGCGCGAGCAGGCTTACGGGCCGCACCCGGTGGGCGCTTATCAGATCGCTTTCGCGCCGGCCTTGTTTGGCGAGATCGTGCCGTGGCTGATGTTGAACCGGGAAGGGCTGAGCGCGCTGCTGCATCCGCTAACCGGAGACGATGTCGAGGACCACAGCGATTTCGCCATGTGGCTGGGCGCGCCGCTGGAGTTGAACATGGACTTTCTGCACCAACACGGCGACAACGCGCGTTCGGGCTGAGCCTGCCCGCGAGTACCAAAAACCCCACCGGGAACCGGTGGGGTTTTGTCTGAGCGAAACGGCTTAGCGACGTTCCACCGCCAACGCCACGCCCATGCCGCCGCCTATGCACAGCGTGGCCAGGCCTTTCTTGGCGTCTCGGCGCTGCATTTCATGCAGCAGGGTGACCAGCACGCGGCAGCCGGAAGCGCCGATCGGGTGACCCAGCGCGATGGCGCCGCCGTTGACGTTGACCTTGTCCGGGCCCCAGCCCAGTTCGCGTGCCACGCCCAGCGCCTGTGCGGCGAAGGCTTCGTTGGCTTCCACCAGGTCCAGCTCCTCCACTTTCCAGCCAGCCTTGACCAGCGCCTTGCGGGTGGCGGCTACCGGGCCTATGCCCATGATTTCCGGCGCGCAGCCGGTCAGCGCGTAGCCCTTGATTGTGGCCAGCGGTTTCAGGCCCAGCTGGTCCGCCTTCTGCGCGGACATCAGCAGCACGGCGGCGGCGCCGTCATTGATGCCGGAAGCGTTGCCGGCGGTGACGGTGCCTTCTTTCTTGAAGGCGGCGCGCAGCTTGGCCAGGCTTTCGGCGCTGGCGTCGTGCTTGATGAACTCGTCGCTGTCGAAGGCCACCGGATCGCCCTTGCGCTGAGGCACCAGCACCGGCGTGATCTCATCCTTGAACTTGCCGGCTTTCTGCGCGGCGGCGGCGCGTTGCTGCGATGCCAGAGCCAGCGCGTCCTGCTCTTCGCGGCCGATGCCGTACTTTTCCGCCACGTTTTCGGCGGTGATGCCCATGTGGTAGGCGTTGTAGGCGTCGGTCAGGCCGTCGTTGACCATGGTGTCGATCAGCTGGGCGTTGCCCATGCGGAAGCCGTCGCGCGAGCCGGGCAGAATGTGCGGCGACAGGGACATGCTTTCCTGGCCGCCGGCGATGACGATGTCGGCGTCGCCGTTGGCGATGGCCTGGGCGCCCAGATGCACGGCGCGCAGGCCGGAGCCGCAGACCACGTTGAGGGTGGTGGCCGGGGTGGTGACCGGCAGGCCGGCCTTGATCAAGGCCTGGCGCGCCGGGTTCTGGCCGCTGCCGGCGGTCAGCACCTGGCCGAGAATGACTTCGCTGACGTCCTCCGGTTTCAGGCCGGTTTGGGCCAGCAGCGATTTGATGACGGTGGCGCCCAGTTCCGGGGCCGGGATCTTGGCCAGCGCGCCGCCGAAACTGCCGATGGCGGTGCGGGTTGCTGCGACAATCACGACTTCCATGTTTTTCTCCGTCTCTCTTCAATGTGACCGCGAAGGTCGGTGTGTCGGCCAGCGCGCCGGCGGCGGGGCGAGGAAGCCGCTAAAGCGCTTCGAAGCGGCTTTCAACGCCCTTGCCCAACTATCCCGCCGAGGCGCGGCAGACTTTGAACAGTTTTTCTTAGAGCCTGTTTATGATCTCGCGAGCTAGGGCGAGACAAGGCGAAAACGAGCGAAAAAGCGGAATGTACACGTGGTACATGAGCATTTTGAGCTCGGTTTCAACGCCGTATCGCCGACGCGCAGCAGATCGTAAACAGGTTCTTATTGCAGGCTGGCCACCACGCTGGGCATGGCCTTGGCCAGCACATAGCTGCCCGGCGCCGCTTGCAGCGGCGGGAAGTCTTTGCTGCCCAGGCTCTTGGGCGCGGCGACTTTCTTCCCGGATTGAGGGGCCAGCCAGGCGTCCCAGTCCTTCCACCAGCTGCCGGGGCGGCTTTCCGCGGTTTCCAGCCAGGCGTCCGCGTGTTCCGGCAACTTGTCGTTGACCCAGTAATTGCGCTTGTCCTTGGTCACCGGGTTGATCGAGCCGGCGATATGGCCGGAGGCGCCCAGCACGAAGCGCCGCGACGGCGCGCCGGTCAGGTAGTGGACGCCGGAGTAGGCGGAGCTCCACAGCACGATGTGGTCTTCGCGCGCGGCGAAGATGTAAACAGGGATGTCGATCTTGGAAACGTCGATGGGCACGTCGCACAGGGTGATGGAACCCGGTTTGGTCAGCGCGTTGTTCATGTAGAACTGGCGCAGCATGAAGGTGTGCATCGGCAGCGGCAGGTCCACCGCGTCGTTGTTCCAGTAGAGCAGGTCGAACGGCGCCGGCGTCTTGCCCAGCAGATAGTTGTTGACCACGTAGTTCCACACCAGATCGTTGGCGCGCAGGCTGGCGAAGGTACGGCCTATCTCCTTGCCGCTGATGATGCCGCCGGCGGCGATCTTGGCTTCGCGGCTGGCCACCAGGTTCTCGTCGATGAAGTAGGAGATCTCGCCCGGTTCTGCGTGATCTATCAGCGAGGTCATGAAGGTGGTGGAATCGAAGTATTTGAGTCCGCGCGCCTGCAGCACGCACTGGGTGGTGGTCAGGATCACGCCGCCGACACAGAAGCCCAGCGCGTTCATGCTGTCCTGCTTGCTGATCTTGCGCACGGTTTCCGCCGCGGCGATCACGCCTTTCTCGATATAGCTTTCCCAGGTGAAATGCTTCATCTCTGGTTCCGCCGAGCGCCAGCTGATCAAGAACACGCGGTAACCCTGGGCGACGAAGTGACGGACCATGGAGTTGTCCGGCTGCAAATCCATCAGGTAGTACTTGTTGATGCAAGGCGGCACGATCAGCAGCGGTTTTTCATAGACTTGGCCGGTGGTGGGGGTGTACTGGATCAGTTCGATCAATTCATTGCGGAACACCACCTCACCCGGGGTGACCACGATGTTCTTGCCGATCTCGAACTGGCTCTCGTCCGACATCGAGATATGGCCCTTCTGGAAATCCTCCAGCATGTTCTTCATGCCGTCGACCAGGCTCTCGCCCTTGGTCTCTATCGCCCGTTTCATCACGTCGGGGTTGGTCAGCATGAAGTTGCTGGGGGAGACCGCGTCCAGATATTGGCGGGTGGCGAAGGCCAGCTTGTCCTTGGCTTCTTCCTCCAGCTGGGCATTGTCCACCAGCTCGGTCATCCATTTGCTGGTGAGCAGATAACCTTGCTTGAGGAAATGGTAGAACGGGTGTTCATCCCATTCCGGCGAGGCGAAGCGGCGATCGCCCTTTTTCGCCGAGGCGTCGCCGTTGGCGGCGGGCGCCTGGCCCAGGAACTGAGACCACAGATTCATCTGCTGCTGATACAAGCTGCTTTGCCAGGCGAACAGCTGGCCGGCGTTGCTGAGCATGGCGCCCCAGGCGTTGGCCAGCGGCAGTTCAGCATTTCCAGGTTGCGGCGGCAGCGGCAGGTTGTTGACGAACTGCTGCATCCATTGTTGGTTGGCCTCGGATAGGCTGGCGAAGAAACTATCCAGCGGGTTTGTACTTTCTTGGGTCAAAGCTGTCTCCTGAAACGTGCCGAAGCGTTATCGAAGCTTTCCTGCATTGGACCGTGTAACAAAGTGTGCGGTCGCAAGGTACGCCATGACTGTAACAGGGTTGCATGACATTTTCACCGGGAGGAGGACGATAAGGCGCGTCGAAAGCCGCATCTTGTTGCCGCAGTGCACAATCTGCCTAGCTGTCCTTTCGGCCTGGCATGCCGGGAGGATGGAAATTATGGGATAATCGCGAAGATTCAATTGGCGTTGGACTGAACGGGAAAGGATGGTCATGACGGCATTCAAGGCGCGCTTGGGCGAAGAGGACGTCGCGGTGGGGAATATCTTCTGCATTGGGCGCAATTACGCCGCGCACGCGGCGGAGTTGAACAACCCACTGGAAGACGAGCCGCTGGTGTTCCTGAAACCGACTTCGGCGCTGGCCGGCGAGGGCGAGCCACTGCGTCTGCCCGACTATTCCCGTGACGTTCACCATGAGTGCGAACTGGTGCTGTTGATAGGCAAGGGCGGCTGCGATATTGCGGAATCGGAAGCGCTCGATCATGTGGCTGGTTACGGCATTGGCCTGGACATGACGGCTCGCGACGTGCAATCGGCGGCCAAGAGCAAGGGCCATCCCTGGACCAAGGCCAAGGGTTTTCCCACCGCCGCCTGCCTGTCGAGGCTGGCGCCGGCTGAGCAAGTGGCCGATCCTCAGCGGCTGAGCTTCGAATTGCGTGTCAACGGGGAGTTGCGTCAGCAAGGCGACACCGGCTTGATGTTGTTCCCGGTGGCGGCCATCATCGCCTATCTGTCGCGGACCTACGGCCTGCAGGCCGGCGATCTGATCTATACCGGCACGCCGGAAGGCGTGGCCGCGGTGCGCTCCGGTGACAAGCTTAGCTTGAAGCTGGATGGATTGGCCTCCGCCGAATGGAGCGTGCTCTGATGGCGGCCTCAGGCGAGGACGACGGCAAGGTCCGTCTCGACAAATGGCTGTGGGCGGCTCGTTTCTTCAAGACCCGGCAACTGGCGCACGAAGCTCTGGAACTGGGGCGTGTGCAGGTCAACGGCGACAAGGTCAAGGCATCGCGGGTGGTCAAGGAGGGCGACCAGCTAGTGATGCGCATCAATCAGCTGGAGTACCGCGTTGAGGTGCTGGCGCTGAGCACCCAGCGCCGCCCGGCGCAGGAGGCGCGGCTGCTCTACCGCGAGGACGAGGCCTCGCAACGCGCGCGAGCCGAGCAGCAGTTGCTGCTAAAAGCGGAGCGCGCCAGTTTCCCGCACGGCGACGGCCGTCCCACCAAGAAGGCGCGCCGGGATATCGGCAAGTTCAAAGGGCAGTTCTGAGAGCCGGTTCAAAGTCTGCTGCGCGGCATTTCCGCGCGCCGTTTTACGTTTTCAACCAGGAGCCCGTTTAAGGGCCGAGCTTTACATCATGCCGTCTGCCGCGTCACCCGCCGTATCCCTGCTGCCGTTCAGCCTGTTCTATTTCAGTTATTTCGCCTTTCAGGGCCTGTTCAGTCCGTTCTGGGGGCTCTATCTGCAATCGCTGTCCTTCTCCGCCTGGCAGATCTCGGTGTTGATGGCCTTGTCCACGTTGGCGCGCATCGTCGCACCCGGTTTCTGGGGCTGGCTGGCGGACAGGCGCGGCCGCCGGCGCGCCATCATTCTGACGACGTCGCTGCTGTCGGCGGCGGCCTTCCTGCTGGTGGGACTGGACCGCGCTTTCTGGTGGGTGTTCGTCAGCCTGGCGGTGTCCCACTTCTTCTGGGCGGCGGCGCTGCCGCTGGTGGAGGCCAGCACCGCCCATCTGACGCGCGCGCAGCCAGGGCGTTACAGCCGGGTGCGGGTCTGGGGCTCGATAGGCTTCGTCTGTCTGGCGATGAGCGGCGGCCTGCTGCTGGACGGCATCGGCATAGGCAATCTGCCCTGGGCGCTGTGCGCCTTGCTGGCCCTGGTGGCGGCGGCGGCCTGGCGGGTGCCGGAGGTGGTTGCTGAGCGCAAGAGCGGGCCGTCTGCGCCTATCGCCGCCACGCTGAGGCGGCCGGAGGTGATGGCGCTGTTTGGCTGTTGTTTTCTGATGGCCTTCGCTCACGGGCCTTACTACACCTTTTTTTCCATCGGGCTGAAGCAGGCGGGTTATGAGCAAGGCGCGATCGGCATGCTGTGGGGGCTGGGCGTGGCCAGCGAGGTGGCGATATTCCTGCTGATGCCCAAGATCATGGCGCGTGCGCGTTTGGAAACGCTGATGCTGTTGTCGCTAGCGGCGGCGGCGCTGCGTTTCGCGCTGATCGCCGCCGCGGCGCAACTGGCCTGGGTGGCGATAGGGGCGCAGCTGCTGCACGCGCTGACTTTCGGTCTGCATCACGCGGCCTCGGTGGGCTTGATTCACCGCATGTTCGACCCACATCACCACGGACGCGCCCAGGGTTTGTACATCATCGCCTCGTTTGGCGTCGGCGGCAGCGCCGGCGGTCTGATCGGCGGGC
Organism: Chromobacterium haemolyticum; assembly: GCF_002081825.1. GTDB lineage: Bacteria > Pseudomonadota > Gammaproteobacteria > Burkholderiales > Chromobacteriaceae > Chromobacterium > Chromobacterium fluminis. Next base: position 105,889 of record NZ_MUKU01000002.1, read on the forward strand.
TGGTGTGGCCGCACGGCGGCATGGCGACGACGTTCGCGATGTCTGCCGTCGCCGCCGCGCTGGGCGTGTTGCTGTGCCGGCGCTGGTTGCGGCCGGCGGCGTCTGTTCAGGCGGACTGATCTTTCAACAAGGCCGGCGGCACGAAGTAACAGCTGTCGCCGTCGATGCCGGGCAGTTCGATACGGCCCTGATAAAGCAGGCCGATTTTCTCCAGCACGCGGATGGATGCCAGGTTGTGCGGAGCGGTGATGCCCACCACCACCGCGTGGCCCAGTTGCTCGCGGCCGTGTTCTATGGCGGCCAGCGCGGCTTCGCTGGCGTAGCCGCAGCCCCAGTATTGCTCCAGGAAGGCGTAGCCGATGTCCGGGTAGTCCAGGCCGTCGCGTTTGACCAGGCCGCAGATGCCGACCGGGGCGCCGTCGTCCAGCTGCTCGACTAGCAAGAGGCCGTGGCCGTGCTTGCGGTAGCTGGTTTGCGGGCCTTCCTCGATATAGCGCAGGGCGCCGAGCAGATCGTGGGCGTCTTTGTCGCCGATATTGGCGATGAAGGCCGGCTCGTTCAGCAGCTTGAGCATGAAGGGGGCGTCGCTGGCGTGCAGCGGGCGCAGTTGCAGTCTGGCGGTGGCGATGTGATGCATGGCTGGTTCGGATTTCGCGGGATGAGGTCGTAAAAAAAGCCGACGGCGCACAAACGCCATCGGCTTTGATGCTAACAGGCCAGCGGCTCAGCACTCAACAATATTCACCGGCACCTCGATGACGTTGATGGCAAGGCCGCCGCGAGCGGTTTCCTTGTACTTGGTGCTCATGTCCATGCCGGTGTCGCGCATGGTTTTGATCACCCGGTCCAGCGACACGAAGTGCTGGCCGTCGCCGCGCAGCGCCATGCGCGCCGCGTTGATGGCCTTGACTGAGGCCATGGCGTTGCGTTCGATGCAGGGCACTTGCACCAGGCCGCCCACCGGATCGCAGGTCAGGCCCAGATTGTGCTCCATGCCGATCTCGGCGGCGTTTTCCACCTGTTCCGGGGTGCCTCCCAGCACTTCGGCCAAGGCGCCCGCGGCCATGGAGCAGGCCGAGCCCACTTCGCCCTGGCAGCCCACTTCGGCGCCGGAGATGGAGGCGTTGAGCTTGAACAACACGCCGATGGCGCCGGCGGTGAGCAGGAAGCGCACGATGCCGTCGTCGCTGGCGCCGGGCACGAAGCGGGCGTAATAGTGCATCACCGCCGGGATGATGCCGGCCGCGCCGTTGGTGGGCGCGGTCACCACACGGCCGCCGCCTGCGTTTTCCTCATTAACCGCCAGCGCATACAGATTGACCCAGTCCATCACCGTCAGCGGGTCGCGCAGCGCCGCCTCGGGCGAGGCCAGCAGTTTGTGGTGCATGTCGGCGGCGCGGCGCTTCACCTTCATGCCGCCGGGCAGGATGCCTTCGCGTTCGCAGCCACGCTTGACGCAGTCCTGCATCACTTGCCAGATTTTCAGCAGCTCGGCGCGTACTTGTTCCTCGCTGCGCCAGGCCAGTTCGTTCTCCAACATGATCTGGCTGATGGATTTGCCGTGGCGCTGACACAAAGCCAGCAATTCCGCCGCGCTCTTGAACGGGTGCTTGAGCTCGGTGACGCCTGGCGGCACGAAGCCGGCGTCGATGGCGGCCTCGTCGACCACGAAGCCGCCGCCCACCGAATAATAAGCGCGTTTGGACAGGCTGGCGCCGGCGGCGTCGAAGGCTTCGAAAATCATGCCGTTGGGGTGATAGGGCAGGGTTTTCTTCTTGTGCAGAATCAGGTGCTCGCCTTCGACGAAGGGTACGGTCTGTTTGCCCAGCAGCGAGACGGCTTTGTCTGCGCGGATGGCGGCCAGCATGCCGTCCACCGCATCGGTGTCAATCAGGTCGGGCTGCTCGCCCTGCAGTCCCAGCAAGACCGCGACATCGGTGCCGTGGCCCTTGCCGGTGGCGCCCAGCGAGCCGAACATCTCGGCGCGCACGCTGGCGGTCTGAGTCAGCAACTCGTCTTTTTCCAGCCGGGCGATGAATTGGCGCGCGGCGCGCATCGGTCCAACCGTGTGGGAGCTGGACGGGCCGATGCCTATCTTGAACAAATCAAAAACACTGATGGCCATAATGCTTCTCTTTAAGGGCTGTGTCCCGCTAAGCGGGTTGTTGTGAGGATGGCCTGGGCCGTCCTTATTATTGTCGTTGTCATGGTTTCACATGGTTGTGGCGCCGGGGTTGCCAGCGCTTCGCCATCTTGCGGCAGCCGGGCAATCTAGACAAGCCGGCGACGGCTGTCAATTTAGAATTATAGAGTCAGGACTAAGTTGCGTCGGGGATTCGAAGAGTTGAGACCGCTTCGCATTCGGACGGCATGAGCAGGGCGGGCGGGAGGCCCTTTGTACAAGGCGAGGAGGGGAATGGGGCGTGAAAAAGCCCGGGCGAGCCGGGCTTGGAGCTTAGAACCTGTTTACGATCTGCTGCGCTTCGTGAGACGCCCCACGGTGAGTATGGCTTCGAATGTTCATGTACCACACGTACATTCCGCTTTCTCAGCCGTTTTCGCCTTGTCTCGCCCTAGCTCGTGAGATCGTAAACACGTTCTTAGGCTGCGGCGGCGGTGAAGCGGCGGCGCAGATGCTGCGGTTTTTCCAGTTCGTCGACGATGGCCACGGCCAGGTCTTCCACACTGATATCGGCCGGCTTGTCGCCGTTGAACAGCAGCTGATCGCCGCCCAGCCGGTATTTGCCGCTGCGCTCGCCCGGGTGGAGGAAGGCCGGCGGGGAGACGAAGGTCCAGTCCAGCGCGGTTTCTTCTCGCAGGCGGCGCAGCGCCTCGCGCACGCCCAGCGCGCCTTCCTTCCATTCCGCCGGGAATTCCGGAGTGTCCACCAATTGCACGCCGGGCGCCACTTCCAGGCTGCCGGCGCCGCCCACTTCCAGGAAGCGCTTGACGCCGGCCTGCTTGACGCCGGCGACGATGGCGTCGTGGCCCTTCACGGCCAGCGCCTGGATGTCGGCCTTGTCCCAGCCGGGATTGAAGGCGCTGACCACGGCGTCGTGGCCGGCCACGGCGGCGGCTATCTGGCCGGCCTGGTAGGCGTCGGCGGCCACGCCGCTCAGCTGCGGGTGTTGCGGCAGTTTGGACAGATTGCTAACGATGGTGCGGACTTGATGGTTGCGGGACAGCAGTTCTTGCAAGATGGCCGAGCCGACAAAGCCGCTGGCGCCGATTAGAGCGATTTTCATGGGGATTCCTTTCCGCGATAAACATAATGAAGTTTGATGGCGTTCAGAATAGCAGCTTGATTATAGGGCGATAATCCAGCAAGAATAGGATTGATAGTTTAGTAGGGCTTAATAAATGGATGCGTTGCGACGCATGGCGGTTTTCGCCATGGTGGTGGATAAGGGTTCGATGAACGGCGCGGCCCGCGAACTGGGCATGACGCCGTCGGCGGTTAGCCAACATATCAGCAAGCTGGAGCAGCAACATGGCGTTAGTCTGCTGCACCGGACTACCCGCAAGTTGACGCTGACCGAGGCCGGCAGCTTGTTCTATCAGGGCTGCGCCGACATGTTGGCGGCGGCGCAGCTGGCCGAGCAGCGCTTGCTGGAGCTGCGAGACGCGCCGGTGGGCGAGCTGCGTATCGCCGCGCCCACCGGCTTTGCCGGCGCCTTGTTGAGCGAGGCGCTGACGCCGCTGTTGAGCGCGCACTCGGGCCTGAAGCTGCGTTTGTTTTTCCACGACGAAATGATAGATCTGGTGGACAACCGCATCGATCTGGCTTTGCGCGCCGGCGTGCTCAAGGACTCCAGCCTGGTGGCGCGCCACCTCGCGGACTGGCCCAATGTGCTGTGCGCGTCGCCGGCTTATCTCGCGCGTCAGCCGGCGATCACGCGGCCGGAGCAATTGTCCGCGCTGCAGTGGGTGGCTTTGTCGGATCGCAAGCTGGGTTGGCTGGCCTTCGAGCACGCTGACGGCAGCCGCTTCACCGCCGAACCGGACGCGCGCCTGGTCAGCAACAATATCGTCGCCGCGCGCCAGTTCGTGCTGGCCGGCATGGGGGTGGCGGTGCAGCCGGAGCCGGAGATACGCCAGGAACTGGCCGACGGCCGCTTATTGCGAGTATTGCCGGAGTGGAGCTTGCCGCCGCTGGCGATTTACGCGGTGACGCCGCGCCGCGACATTCAGCCGGCCAAAGTGCGTTACGCGATCGAGGCCTTGCGCGCCAGCCTGAGCAAATGAAAAACGCCGCCGGCAGGGCCGGCGGCGTGATTGGAACGGTAGTCGTTCAGGATCAGAAAGCGATCTTGAAGCCCACACCGAAGGCCTGCGGGTCGTTGCCGGCGGTCAGAGCTGCAGAAGAGGTGCCTAAAGTGCCTGCATCGTAAACGGGATTGTTGGCAAAGTTGGCGTTTTGACGAGCCTTGTTGTCGATCTTGGTGTAGTAAGCCAGCACCTGGGTAGTTTTGGACAGGTTGTAAGTGCCGCCCAGGATCCACTGCTTGGCTTTGAAGTCGTCGCCGCTGACGCCGGCCGAGGTGTTCTTCAGGGTGCCAAGCTGGCCGTAGGACAGTTTGACCGAAGCCGCGCCGAAGTCCTGACCCACTGCGATCAGCCAGTCATCCTGCTTCAGCTGGCCGCCGCCAACCTGGTCGAAAGTGCCCCACTCGTAGTTGCCGCCGACGAAGGTGCCGGTGTCGAACTTATAGCTGGCGGCAATGCTGTAGAAGGTGACGTTCTTGCCGGAGGTGGTGCTCGTGGTGGTGGTGTTGGGGGTGACGCCTTTGTCGTATTGGCGGTCCCAGGCCGCGGCCAAGTTCAGGCCTTGCCAGGTGTAACCCAGGCCCAGAGAAATACGCTTGGCGTCAGTGCCATTGGTTCGGCTTTCATCCACGCCCCAGGAGCCGCCCAGCTTGAAGCCGGCCCAGCTCGGAGAGTAGTAGTGCACGGAGTTGGCCAAGCGCGCTTCGCCGCGGCTGTTGACCGAGCTGCTGCCGAAGTTGTCGGCGGTGGTGTTGACCATCAGGTCGGTGCCCAGCGCGCTGTTGCTGCTGCCGGTGAACATCTTGTAGGCGGAGTCGTGTTGACCCAGCAGCACGCGGCCGAAGTCGGCATTGTCGATGCCGATGAAGGAGTTGCGGGTGGCGAAGGTAGCGCTCTGACCCTTGTCGTTGGTGCCGCCTTGTTCGAAGTTGCGCAGGCTGTTTTCCACCTGCCAGATCGCCTTGGTGCCGCCGCCGATGTCTTCAAAGCCCTTGAAGCCGATGCGGGAGTTGTGGTCGACGATGCGGGTGCGGCTGCTGTATTCGCTGCCGCCGGAACCGGTGGCTTTGCTCGATTCGATGCCGCCGCTGAGGAAACCATAGATGGTTACGTCAGCGTGGGCGACAACGGGCAAGGCGAACATTGCGGCAAGCAGGGCTGCCAGATTTTTCTTTTGCATCTTGAATGCTCCAAGTCAGTTTTTGCTTTACTAAAGTCAGGTGCCGAAGCTGACGGACCTGCAATATCTATAGTAGATAAGTGCGGTATCGCCACAACACATGTCTTAGTTTAGCCACAAAATATGACGTGGGTGTTGCAATGTTGTTGCATCAAGACAATTCGGACAGGGGTAGTGTTGCAATTACGCCAAGAATTGATTGGGGTAGACCTCGTCCAGCAGGGTGCGGCAATCGACGATGCGCAGATCGTTGTCCTTGGCGAAGTCCATCAGAAAGCAAAACACCTGCGGGCTGATTTTCTCCAGTTTCTTATCCACCGCCACGCAGCGCACGCCGTCCAGCATCATCGGGCGGACATGGGCGTGGTAGTGCAGCTTTTGATCGTCGAAGGAGGCCAGGATGCCGGCCAGGCGTTCGGCCCAGTCGCTGGGGCGGAAGGTGCGCCCCTCGGAAGTGATGCCCTGGATGACTATTTCGTATGGATTGCAGATCATGGCGGTGGACCGGAGTGTTTGCTTTTGGTTTAGCCTGTTTTTTATCGTCTGCTAAGCGATTTGCGCTTGGCGTTTTATGTTCAGGCGTTTTGTTTGTTGCTGAATATTTAGTATTTTACCCGAAAATCAGATGCGCTTGAATGGCGGCAGCGAGGCGAGCAGCCGCTTGCCGTAGCTTTGTTTTTGCAAGCGGTTGTCCAGAATGGTGACGCGGCCGTAGTCGCGTTCGGTGCGGATCAGCCGGCCCACGGCTTGCACCAGCTTGATCGAAGCTTCCGGCACCGTGATCTCGATGAAGGGATTGCCACCGCGTTTCTCTATCCAGCGAGACAGGGTTTTGCCCACCGGGTCGTCGGGCATTGCGAACGGCAGTTTGGCAATAATCACGTGTACGCAGCTTTCGCCGGGCAGGTCCAAACCTTCGGAGAAGGAGTCCAGGCCGAAGATCACGCTGGGTTCGCTCTGTTTCAGCCGCTGATGGTGCTGTTCTATCAGCAGGCTCTTGGGGATTTCACCCTGAATCAGCAGCCGCTCGCGCAGCGCGGCCGGCAGGCCGGCGGCGACCTCCTGCATTTGTTTGCGGGAGGAGAACAGCACCAGGGTGCCGACCGGTTCTTTCACATCGATCAGCTTGGGCAGCCATTCCACGATTTCGCGGGTATGGCCGCCGGCGTCCTTGGGGCTGGCCAGCATGGGGGGCAGATACAGCTCGCCTTGCTCGTCGAAATTGAATGGGGAGTCCAGCGCCACGCAGCTGACTTCCGGCATCCATTTCAGGCCGGTTTGCGACAGCAGCAGGTCGAATTCGCCCAGCGAGCGCAGCGTGGCCGAAGTCAGGATGGCGCCGGCGGCGCGGCGCCACAGCGTGGCGGCCAGGCTGGCGGCGGCGCTGACCGGCGAGGCGGAGAACAGGTAGTCGCCCTTGCCTTCGGCGCGACGGGTGATCCATTTGGCGATGGGCGGGCTGCTGGGCTCGGTTTCCTTCTCAAACAACTCCCACACCGCCAGCAACTGCTCGGCGCGCGCGGTCAGAAAACCCAGGTCGGAGGCGGTCTTGTCGACTTGCGCCGCTTCGCCGCCCTTGTCCTTGCGCGCCTCGCCCAGCGCGTCGGAGAGCAGGCTCAGTTGCTTGAACAGGGAGCGCGCCGAGGTGGCCATATTGGCGGTGGGGCTCTGGAAGCGTTCCGGCAGCACGCCGTCTTCTATCAGCCAGGTGGGCTCCAGATTGTCGCTGGAGGCTGCCAGCGCATCTTCGCCTTCCAGCAGCCACAGCCACTCGGTCAGCGTTTCGGAACAGGCGCTGGCGGCTTCTATCGCCTGGCTGACAATTTCCACCTTATTGGTCAGCGCTTCCACGCGGATGGCGGCGGCGGCCACTTTGTCCAGCCAGGACATGGCTTGAGCCAAGGAATGTTCGGCGGAAAATTGGTTGACCGCCTTTTTGGCCAGGTGGTGCGCCTCGTCGATACAGTAGTAACTTTCTTCCGGCGCCGGCAGGATCACGCCGCCGCCCATGGATACGTCGGCCAGCATCAAGTCGTGGTTGGCCACCACCACGTCCACGTTTTCCAGCACGTCGCGCGCCAGGTAGAACGGGCATTCCGGCCGGTTCGGACAGGCGGCTTTGAGGCAGCCGTGGCGGTCGTTGGTGACGCGCGACCACAGGCCGTCTTCTATCACGCTTTCCCAGGCGTCGCGGTCGCCGTTCCAGCGGCGGTAGTAGAAGGCGTCGGCCAGCTGGCGCAAGGTTTCAATTTCACCGGCCTCCGGCTTGCGGTCCCACAGCGCCAGCGTGGGGTCAAGATCCAATAGCTGGCCCTGGGCGTTCTCGGCGGTCAGCGCGTAGATGCGCTGCGGGCACAAATAGCGGCCACGGCCCTTGGCCAGCGCGAAGGTCAGCGGCAGGCCGCTGTTCTCGACGACGAAGGGCAGGTCGCGGTTGACCAACTGTTCTTGCAGGGCGACGGTGGCGCTGGTGACCACCAGCTTCTTGGCGCGGGATTTTGCCATTACGCCGCCGGCCAGCAGATAAGCCAGGCTTTTGCCGACCCCGGTAGGGCCTTCGATCACGGTGATGCTTTCGCCGGCGCGTTCCGGCCAGTCGTCGCCTTCCTTGTCCTTGCTGCGCGACAGTGCGTTGGCGATTTCCGCCAGCATGCGGCGTTGCGCGGCGCGCGGGCGAAAACCCGGCAGGTTGTCGGCTATGGTCCGGTAATGGTCGCGAATCGCGTCTTTTTCAGCAGGGGTCAGCATGGCGGCGATTGTACCGCAAGGGGGCGGCCTTGTCTGGCCGCGCCAAGCTGGGCGTCGAATATGGGGAAATCCTGATGTGCGACTGCAAAATGACGGCGACGCGCGGATGTGGATAGGATAGGCAAATATAAAAACAAGCGAAATTGCGCGAGCGACTTAGGCAGACAAATCCATCAATAACAGCGCAAAGCAATATCAACAGGAGAAACCCGATCATGACACCCGTTAGCCGAGTGCTGGTGGTCAGCGACGACGCCAAATGGCAGGCCGATGTGCTGGCCGGACTAGGCGCCGCCGCGGTCCGGCTGGAAAACCCCTATGGCCTGACTTTCGTCGGCGTCGCGCGCAGTCAGGAGGCGCTGGATCAGATCGCCCGAGACGGCGACGTCCAGGTGGTGCTGGTGGACAAGCAGTTGCAGGAGAAGGGCGTCAGTCAGGCGGCGGCGCAGCTGGCCAACCGCATCAGCGCCTTCCGTCCGGAAATTTCGCTGTATGTCTTATTGTTCGACGATGACGAGCGCGCGCTGGTGGAGGACCTGGCCAGCCACGCAGTGGACGGCTATTTCTACCGCGACGAGCTGGATTTCCACGGCTGGTTCCGCATTCTGTCGGCGGAATTGGCGGAGAAGTCGGCAACGCCGTTCTACGACAAACTCAAGCAATACGTGCGCATGGCCAAGGATTCCTGGCACACGCCCGGGCATTCCGGCGGCGATTCCTTGAAAGGCAGCCCCTGGGTGGGCGATTTTCACGACTTCGTCGGCGAAAGCATGCTGCGCGCCGATCTGTCGGTGTCGGTGCCGATGCTGGATTCGCTCCTGCACCCGACCGGCGTGATAGAGGAGGCGCAGATGTTGGCGGCCAAGGCCTTCGGCGCCAAGCGCACTTACTTCGCCACCAACGGCACTTCCACCTCCAACAAGGTGATCTTCCAGACCTTGCTGGCGCCCGGCGACAAGCTGCTGCTGGATCGCAACTGTCACAAATCGGTGCATCACGGCGTGATCCTGTCCGGCGCGCTGCCGGTGTACCTGGATTCCTCCATCAATAAGCAGTTCGGTATTTTCGGCCCGGTGCCCAAGGAAACCATCTTCGCCGCGATCGACGCCAATCCCGACGCGCGGGTGCTGATTCTGACTTCCTGCACATACGACGGCCTGCGCTACGACCTGAAGCCCATCATCGAGGCCGCGCACGAGCAGGGCATCAAGGTCATCGTAGACGAAGCCTGGTACGGCTTCGCCCGCTTCCATCCGGCGTTTCGGCCTACGGCCCTGGAGTCCGGATCCGACTACGTGACCCAGAGCACGCACAAGGTGCTGTCCGCGTTCTCCCAGGCCAGCATGATTCACGTCAACGATCCCGGCTTCGACGCCCACCTGTTCCGGGAGAACTTCAATATGCATGCGTCGACCAGCCCCCAGTACAACCTGATCGCCAGCCTGGACGTGGCGCGCAAGCAGGCGGTGATGGAGGGCTATCGGCTGCTGGATCGCACGCTGAAGCTGGCGCAGGAACTGCGCGACAAGATCAACTCCACCGGCGCCTTCCGGGTGCTGGAGCTGTCGGATTTGCTGCCGGAGGAGGTGCGCGAGGACGGCATCCTACTGGACCCCACCAAGCTGACCGTGGACATCACGCAGTCCGGTTTCACCGCGGACGAATTGCAGCAGGCGCTGTTCGAGCGTTACAACATCCAGGTGGAGAAATCCACGTTCAGCACCATCACTCTGCTGCTGACCCTGGGCACCACCCGCAGCAAGGTGTCGCGGCTGTATGACGCGATGCTGCGTCTGGCCAAGGAGAAACGCCCGCCGCGGCCGCTGGGACGGATGCCGGAGATTCCGCGTTTCTCCAGTCTGGCCAGCTTGCCGCGCGACGCTTTCTACGAAGCCGGCGAGCGCTTGCCTCTGCTGGACGACGACGGCCGTCCCAACGCGGCGCTGGTCGGGCGCGTCTGCTGCGACCAAATCGTGCCGTATCCTCCCGGCATTCCGGTGTTGGTGCCCGGTCAGGTGATAGACGACACCATCCTCGCCTATTTGGCGCGACTGCAAAAAACCCAGAAATCCATAGAAATGCACGGTTTGGCCGAGGACGGCGGGGAGTTTTTGCTGCGGGTGCTCAAAGAAGGGGAGCTGGCGCAACTGCCGGGACGCGCCTTGTTCAAATGAATGCTTGTCAGACAGGCTGATTTCCGATAAATATAACTCTTGTCGCAATTATGTAAATCATGCGCTCTGCGTAGGCATGCTTGCGACGCCTGTGAATGACTTGAGACCAGCGTGTAGTAATGTGCCATCGCGCATGAAGGACACTGAAACGGTGTCGAACGCGCGGTGGCTTTTTTTTTTTGAAATGGAGCACCATGACGTCCCCTAGGCATTACCTGCAATTCAGCGACCTGACCCACGAGGAATATCGCCACCTCTTTGAGCGCAGCAAGGTCCTGAAGCGACGACGTAGCGACGGCCAGCTGTATCAGCCGCTCGTCGGCAAGGTGATGTCCATGGTGTTCGAGAAGAATTCCACCCGCACCCGCGTGTCTTTCGAGGCGGGCATGGCGCAACTGGGCGGCCACGCGATGTTCCTGGATTCGCAAAGCTCGCAGATGGGCCGCGGCGAGCCCATCGAGGACACCGCCCGCGTGCTGTCCCGGATGAGCGACATCATCATGATCCGCACCTACGAGCAGGCGCTGGTGCAGCGGCTGGCCGCGCACTCCAAGGTGCCGGTGATCAACGGCCTGACCAACGAGTACCACCCGTGCCAAATTCTGGCTGACATCTTTACCTTCATTGAGCAGCGCGGTTCGATAAAGGGCAAAACCGTGGCCTGGATAGGCGACGGCAACAATGTCTGCCGCACCTGGTTGCAGGCGGCCAAAATTCTGGGCTTCAAGCTCAAGGTGGCGACGCCTGTGGGTTTCGAGCTGAAGGCTTTGGATGGTCAGCACTACGGTTCCGAGCATTTCGAACCCAGCCACAGCGCCAGCCACGCGGCGTCCGGCGCGGACCTGGTGACCACCGATGTGTTCACCAGCATGGGTTTCGAGGCGGAGAAAGAGGCGCGCTTGGAGGCCTTCCGCGAATATCAGGTGACGCCGGAGCTGATGAAGCTGGCCAAGCCGGACGCCCTGTTCATGCACTGTTTGCCGGCGCATCGCGGCGAGGAAGTGGCCGCCGCGGTGATAGACGGGCCGCAGAGCGTGGTCTGGGACGAGGCGGAAAACCGCATGCACGTGCAGAAGGCGCTGATCGAGTTCCTGCTGCTGGGCCAGCGTTACGACTGAACTCACGATGCGGGCGAGCGCCCGCCGTTAGAGCGATTCGGCGAGACTGCGCGCGGCGCGGGCCGAATCGGGCAATCAATGGATTTGAAAGAATACAAAATGTCTGACATCAAGAAAGTGGTATTGGCGTACTCCGGCGGTCTGGATACTTCGGTGATTCTCAAGTGGCTGCAGGACACCTATCAGTGCGAGGTGGTGACTTTCACCGCCGACATCGGTCAGGGCGAAGAGGTGGAGCCGGCGCGCAAGAAGGCGGTGTCGCTGGGCATCAAGCCGGAAAACATCTTCATCGACGACCTGCGCGAGGAGTTCGTCCGCGACTTCGTGTTCCCGATGTTCCGCGCCAACGCCATCTACGAAGGCGAATACCTGCTGGGCACCTCGATTGCGCGGCCGTTGATCGCCAAGCGCCAGATCGAGATCGCCAATCAGGTGGGCGCCGACGCGGTGTCGCACGGCGCCACCGGCAAGGGCAACGACCAAGTGCGTTTCGAGCTGGGTTATTACGCGCTGAAGCCGGACGTCAAAGTGATCGCGCCGTGGCGCGAATGGGACTTGCTGTCGCGGGAGAAGCTGCTGACTTACGCCGAAACCCACGGCATCGACATCAGCAAGAAGAAGGGCGGCGGCAGCCCGTACTCGATGGACGCCAACCTGCTGCACATCTCTTACGAAGGCACGGTGCTGGAAGACCCGGCGGCGGAGCCGGAAGAAGATATGTGGCTGTGGACGGCGAGTCCGGAGAACGCGCCGGATCAGGCCGAATACATCGAGCTTAGCTATGAGAAGGGCGACATCACCGCCATTAACGGGGTGGCGATGAGCCCGGCCCAGGTGCTGACCGAGCTGAACCGTCTGGGCGGCAAGCACGGCATCGGTCGGCTCGACATCGTGGAAAATCGTTACGTGGGCATGAAGTCCCGCGGCTGCTACGAAACCCCGGGCGGCAGCATCATGCTCAAGGCGCACCGCGCGATCGAATCCATTACTCTGGACCGCGAAGTGGCGCATCTGAAGGACGAACTGATGCCCAAATACGCCCAGCTGGTCTACACCGGCTACTGGTGGAGCCCGGAGCGTCTGATGCTGCAAGGCATGATCGATGCCTCCCAGGCCACGGTCAACGGCTGGGTGCGGCTGAAACTGTACAAGGGCAATGTGATCGTGGTGGGCCGCGAATCCAAGACCGATTCCTTGTTCGACCCCACCATCGCCACCTTCGACGAAGACGGCGGCGCCTACAACCACGCCGACGCGGCAGGCTTCATTCGCCTGAACGCATTGCGGATGCGGATTGCCGGCAACGCCAAACTGAAACGCGGCTAAAGCCCCGCGCTTGGCCTGAAGAGCCCCCGCTGGGGGCTTTTTTTAATGAAAACTCGATATGGAAACTAATCATCGATCCAACGCCTGGATTCCCTGGGCCTTTGTGCTGCTGTGGAGCACCGGTTTCATCGGCGCCAAGCTGGGCCTGCCTTTCATCGGCCCGTTCACCTTTTTGGCGATACGGATGGGGCTGACCCTGTTGTGCTTCGGCGCGCTGATCGCCTGCTTCCGGCCCGCCTGGCCCGGTCTGGCTGCGGCCAAGCACCAATGGGCTTGCGGCGCCATGCTGCACGGTCTGTATCTGGGCGCCAGCTTCGCCGGCATCAAGCTGGCGGTGCCGGCCGGCATCACCGCGTTGATCGTCGGCCTGCAACCGATACTGACCGCGGTGTTGAGCTGGCTGATGGGTGAGCAGCGGCTGAGCCGGATGCAGTGGCTGGGCCTGGCGATAGGCTTTGGCGGCGCGCTGCTGGTGGTGTTGGGGGGCAAAGGCTTGCAGCTAGGCGCCAATCCCGGCCTGTGGCTGACCGCCTTGGCCTTGTGTGCCATCACCGCCGGCACCCTGTACCAGAAGCGTTTCGGCCAGGGCGTGAACCCGTTGACCGGCGCTTTTCATCAATACTTGGCGGCCTTCCTGATCACCGGCGCGTTGGCCCTGAGCTTGGAGCGCGGCGAGGCCATCCATTGGAACGCGCAGCTAGCGCTGGCCTTGGGCTGGAGCGTGTTGGCGTTGTCGGTGCTGGCCATCCTGCTGCTGATGCGTATGCTGAAGGATGGCGAGGTCAGCAAGGTGGCCAGCTACTTCTATCTGACGCCGGGCCTGGCTGCCGTGCAGGCATGGTGGCTGTTTGATGAACAGCTAAGCCTGCTGGCGGTGGGCGGAATGTTGTTGGCCGCGCTGGGCGTCGCCCTGGTGTTGCAGCGGCTGCGCTGGCGCCGATAGCCGCGCGCGGGCATTGAGCCGGAGGGCGATGGCGAGTATCTTACTACGCTGAGGCGGAGCTGAGATTCAAAGCCCCCGCCGGCTCGTTATCGGCTGTGGACGCAAAGGACAACAAGTGTCGGAAGAACAATTCACCAATATTTCCATGATCGTGTGCTTGGGCGGCCTGATCATTTTCATGGGCTTCATCATCTGGGACCTGGGCAAGAAGGCGCAGGCCGGCAAGATGGGCATGTTCATCCTGTTCCTGGTGCTGGGCTTTGGCGTATCCGGCTTCCTGTTCAAGAATGTGCTGGTGGAGTTCCTGATCCAGAAGTGAAGACCCGCGATACCGCGAACGGCCGGCAAGCTTGCTTGCCGGCTTTTTTATGGCCCCTGGAAAACGCGCTAGCCGCTAGTGACCGCGGTCCAGTATCAGCTTCAAGCCCAGCAAAATGAACACACAGCCGGCGGCGCGGTCCAGCCACTGGCCGGCGCGGCGGCTCTTGGCCAGCCATTGGCCGATGGCGCCGGAGAAATAGCCGAGGCAGCCAAAAATCAGCGCGCCTTGCAGCGTGAAGATCAAGCCGAGCACGGCGATCTGCAGCCCGGCAGGGCCTTGAGCCGGATTGACGAATTGCGGCAGGAAGGCGAGGAAGAACAGAACCACCTTGGGGTTGATCGCATTGGCGATCAGGCCTTTGCGGAAGGTGGCGGCCAAGGGCGCGGCGTCCCGCCCGGCGGCGCCGGCCTGGAAGCTGGCGCCGGGGCTGCGCAGCGCCTGCCAGCCCAGATAGATCAGATAGCCGCCGCCGGCGAACTTCAGCAGGCTGAAGGCCAGCGGGGAGGCGGCGATCAGCGCGCTGACGCCGAGCGCGGCCAGCGCCGTGTGGTTCAGGCAGCCCAGCGCGCAACCCAGGCCGAAAGCCACGCCCTGGCGGCGGCCGCGGGCGATGCCCTGGCTCAGCACCATCAGATTGTCCGGGCCGGGCGACAGCGTGATCAGCATGGCGGCGGCGGTGAAGGCGAGCAATTGTTCCGGGGTGACGAGCATGGGCTTCTCTGGCGATGGTTCGTGTCCGGATGATTCCGCATTTGCCGCCGGGAGACAAGCGCTTTGTCCGGCTGCGCTGGTCTCCCTTTGGACTGCGCGTTCAGCCTGCTTCGTCCAGCGCGCTTTCGATTTCGCGGATATGCGCCTGATGGCCTTGGATGCGCTGGCCAGTGGGCGGTCCCTTGAATTGCTTGCGTACGCCCAGCGCGAACCAGAATAGCGCCAGCATCAGCAGCAGCGCGATGGTCAGGTAGAGCACTTTCTCGTTGGGAGGCTGCATGCCGACGAAGACCAGCACCGCGCCGCCCAGCGTGGCCAGCGCGGCAATGGGTTTGGACGCCCGGCCCAGATCGAACGGCCCTTTATGAGTCCAGCTGTGGCCTTCGGCGAACAGGCCGGCGGCGGAAGGCAGGATGTAGGAGATGTACAGGAACACCGCGGCGCCGGTGGACAACACCAGGAAGGCGTCGCCGTACAGGGTGACGGCGATGGCGAACACGGCGCTGACCCAGATCGCCGGGCCCGGAGTGCGGTGCTGTGGGTGCACCTGGCGTAGCCAGCGCGAGGCCGGCAGACCACCGTCGCGGGCGAAGGCGTACATCATGCGCGAGGTGGATGTCAGGCAAGCCAGGCCGCATAGATAGTTGACCAGGAAGATGCCTATGCCCAGCGCCGCTTTCAAGGCCGGCGGCAGCGCGTTCAGCAGCAGGTCGAAAAAGCCCATTCCGGCTTTGACCCCGGCGCCCAAGTCCGGCAGCACCAGCACGAAGGCGCAGATCATCAGATAGCCGAATACGCCGGACCACAGCACCGAGCGCAAAATGCCCTTGGGCACGTTGCGCGCCGCCTCGCGGGTTTCCTCCGAGGTATGGGCGGAGGCGTCGTAGCCGGTCAGGGTATAGACGGTGAGCAACAAGCCGGCCAGGAACACCATCACGGTGTTGTCCATCCGCGGCCAGGCGCCGCCATCGGCGCCGCTGTAATTGTGGAAGGTCCACAAGCGGGAGAAATCCAGCGGTCCGGGCGCGTAGATCAGCAGCGAGACTACCAGCGCCAGGGTGACGATGAAGATCAGATAGCCGGACAGATCGGTCAGCTTGGTGGTGAGCTTGATGCCCAAGTGATTGAGCCAGGCCTGGCTCAGCGCCACCACGGCGAGGAATACGGTCTGATGGCCCCAGCCCAGCTGTTCCGGGTTGAGGCCCAGCAGCGGCGCGACCAGGGTTTTGAAGAAGGGATCGTAAACGCCGAAGTTGACCGCGGCGGTGACGAAGATCAGCCCCAGCAGATTGATCCAGGCGGTGGTCCAGCCCAGGCCCTTGCCGCCCAGAATGGATGCCCAGTGGTAGAGCCCGCCGGCGGTGGGGTAGGCGGAGGCGATCTGGGCCATTGCCGCGGCGACGATGGCGGCGAACAAGGTGCCCAGCGGCCAGCCTATGCCGATGGCCGCGCCGCCGCCGGCGCTGAGTCCGGCCGGGAAGGCGGTGATGCCGCCCGCCAGCACGCAGATGATGGAAAAGGAGATGGCGAAGTTGGAAAAGCCGCTCATGCGCCGGGACAACTCCTGAGCGTAACCCATGCTGTGCAACAGTTTCTCGTCCTCGCCGACGGGCGCGGACTCATGCCGAACTGGTTCCATGATGTTCCTCTCTCATTGTGTATGTCTGTTGTTTTCCGCCTAGGCGCGTACGCGCCGACGCCCGAACGGCGGCGGAGGCCGGCCGGATCCTGGCCCGGTGATCCGGGCTTCGTGCTATGTCTGGGGCGAGGTGCGGCTACGCTCAGCCGGGCGGCGGGCTGCCGCTCATGGTGACCAGCGCGTCGAACAGTCTTTGCTGGCCGTCGTCGCGCTCGGCGGAGAGTTCGGGGTGCCATTGCACCGCGATCAACTGGGGAAAACCGGCGATTTCTATCGCCTCGATCACGCCGTCAGGCGCCCAGGCCACCGGCACCACCCCTAGGCCGGGGCGGTCTATCGCCTGGTGATGCCAGGATTGGGTGAGGACTTCGGTGCCTATCAGACCCGCCAGGCAAGAGCTAGCGGCGATGCGCACCGGGTGCGGCGTGGGCGCGCGCGGCGGCGCGCGATGGGGCACGGCTTCGCCCACCACGTCAGGCAGGTGCAGGTGCAGGCTGCCGCCCAGCACGGTGTTGAGGATTTGTAGGCCGCGGCAGATTGCCAGCGTCGGCAGCTTGCGTTGCAGCAGAGCGCGCGCCAGCGCGATTTCGGTGGCGTCGCGCTCCGGGCTGAGGTTGTAGATGGTTGGGTGGCCGCCGGCGTCGAAGCGGGCAGGGTCGATGTCGCCGCCGCCTATCAGCACCACGCCGTCCAGCTTGTCCAGCCAGCCGTCCACCATTTCCGGGCCCAGCGCCGGCAATTGCACCGGCGCGCCGCCGGCGCGCGCCACCGCCGCCACGTATTCCAGCGGCGTGTGGTAGCCGTGCTCGGGTGCTGCCGGGTAGGTGGTCAGGCCGATCAGCGGGCGCCTCATCACAGCCTGCCTTGCTGCGCGGCGAGGAAAATCGCGCGATAGTCGTTGGCGGATAGCGGAAGCGGGTTGCCGCCGTCGCTAGGGTCGGCCTTGGCCATGCGGCCGATGTCGGCGGCGGCGTCCGCGCCGATGCCGATCTCCGCCAGCGTGTGCGGAATGCCCAGGCCGGCGCGCAATTGCAGCACCCAGGCGAGGAAACCGTCGAAGCCGGCGTCGGCCAGGCCCAGGTAGCGGGCGGCGGCGGTCAGTCGTTCGGCTATCGCAGGCCGGTTGCGCACCAGCACATAGGGCAGCAGCACGGCGTTGGCCAGGCCGTGATGGGTATCGAACACCGCGCCGATGGGATGCGCCAGCGCATGCACGCCGCCCAGGCCTTTCTGGAAAGCCGTAGCGCCCATGATGGAACAGGACAACATCTGGGCGCGGGCTTCCAGATTGCCGCCGTCGGCGTGGGCCGCCGGCAGCCAGTCGTGCGCCAGCCGCATGCCTTCGAGCGCCACCCCTTGGGCGATGGGGTGGTAGAACGGCGAGCAGAAGGCTTCCAGATTGTGCACCAGCGCGTCGACGCCGGTGGCGGCGGTCAGCGCCGGCGGCAGGCCGACGGTCAGTTCCGGGTCCGCCAGCACCAGCTTGGGCAGCATGGCCGGATGGAAGATGATGACCTTGCGGTGCGCGGTCTCGTCGATGATCAGGGACGCACGGCCCACCTCGGAGCCGGTGCCGGCGGTGGTGGGCACCGCCAGCGTGGGCGCGACGCCGGCGGGATCGACGCGCAGCCAGTTGTCGCCCACGTCCTCGAAGTCCCACAGCGGGCGTTTTTGTCCGGACATCAACGCGATGGCCTTGCCCACGTCCAGCGCGCTGCCGCCGCCGACGGCGACCACCCCGTCATGGCGGCCGTCGCGGAAGGCGGCGACCCCGGCGTCGACGTCGCGGCCCACCGGATTGGGGCGCATATCGCTGAACAAGGCGGTCTCCAGACCGGCGTCGCTCAGCAAGCTCTGCAGCCGGGCCAGCATCGGCAGCCTGGCCAGGCCGGGGTCGGTGACCAGCAGCGGGCGGCGCATGCCCAATTCGCGGCACAGCGCTGGCAGTTCGGTGGCGCGGCCGGCGCCGAAGCGGATGCTGGTCGGATAATTCCAGTTGCCTTGCAGTTGCATCGCCTTACCCCTTGAGATGGAAGGATTTGACCCGGGTCAGTTGCTGGTAGCCCAGCGTGGACAGGGAAATGCCGCGGCCGGTGTCTTTGACCCCGGTCCAGGCCAGCGCCGGGTCCAGGTAGTCGCAGCGGTTCATGAACACGGTGCCGGTTTCCAGTTGTTGACCGAGATGGACGGCGGCGTCGCGGTCCGCGGTCCAGATCGAGGCGGTCAGGCCGTAGGCGCTGTCGTTCATCAAGCGCAGCGCCTCCTCGTCGGAGTCCACCGCCATGATGCCGATGACCGGGCCGAAGCTTTCCTCGCGCATCACGCTCATGGCGTGGTTCACGTCCACCAGCACCTGCGGGGCCAGATAGGCGCTGCCGGGCGCGTCGGCGGCGAAATGGCCGGCCGGAATCAACGCGCGCGCGCCGGCGGCCAGCGCCGCCTGGATCTGGCCGCGGACGAAGTCGGCGGCGCCGGCGCGCACCATCGGTCCCAGATTGGTGTCCGGGTCCAGCGGATGGCCGAAGCGATAGGTCCGGGTCAGTTCGACGAAGCCGTCTACGAAGTCGCGGTAACGCCCGCGCTGCACATAGATGCGCTCGATGCCGCAGCAGGACTGGCCGGAGTTGAAAAAGGCGCCGTCCACCAGGTTTTCTATCGCCGCCGGCAGGTCGGCGTCGGCGCGCACATAGGCTGGGTCCTTGCCGCCCAGTTCCAGGCCGACGCCGATGAAGCGCTCGGCGGCCGCCCTTTGCACCGCGCGGCCGCCGCTCACCGAGCCCGTGAAGGCGACGAAGTCGATCTCGGGCGCCGCCGTCAGTTTCAAGGTGGCGGCATGATCCAGCTCCAGGGTTTGGAACACGCCGATGGGCAGGCCGGCGGCGGCGCAGGCCTGGCGGAACAGGTCGGCGATCAGCGGGGTTTGCGAGGAATGCTTGAGCAGCACGCAGTTGCCGGCGGCCAGCGCCGGCGCGATGGTATTGATGGCGGTGAGGAAGGGGTAGTTCCACGGCGCCAGCACCAGCACCGTGCCCAGCGGTTCGCGGCGCAGCCAGCGTTCGAAGCCGGGCTTGGGCGCGGGGTGTAGGTCGGCCAGCGCTTCCTCGGCGATGTCCAGCATATGGCGGGCGCGCTCGGCCAGGCCGCCGATTTCGCCGGGGGACTGGCGGATGGGCCGGCCAATCTGGCGAGTGACGGCGTCGGCGCAGTCGCCCTTGTGGGCGATCAGCCAGTCCACCGCCCGGCCGATCAAGGCCTTGCGTTCGGCCAGCGGGGTGGCGCGCCAGCCGGCTTGGGCGGCGCGGGCGGCGTCCAGCGCGGCCTGGGTCTGGACCGGGCTGGTATAGCTGCGCTGCAGCAGCGCGGAACCGTCCAGCGGGGTGATGACGGAGTAGTTTTCGCTCATTTAGATGATCTCGAAGTAGCGTTTCAATTCCCAGTCGGTGACATGGCGCTGGAACTCGCGCTCCTCCCATTCGCGGGTGGCGGCGAAGTGATCGACGAAGTCGTCGCCGAACCAGTCGCGGGCGGCGGCGGAGCCGCGCAGCGCTTGAGCGGCCTCCCACAAGGTGCGGTGCAGTTTCAGATGGGGCGGCGCGTCCAGCAGATAGCCGTTGGCGCTGACCGGTTCTTCCGGCTCGATGCGGTGTTCGATGCCGTAGAGGCCGGCGGCCAGGCCGCTGGCCAGCGCCAGATAGGGGTTGCTGTCGGCGCCGGGCAGGCGGTATTCGACGCGTTGCGATTTGGCGCTGCCGGGAATCGCGCGGATGGCCACGGTGCGGTTGTCCACGCCCCACAGCGAGCTGGTGGGTGCCCAGTAACCGGGCACCAGCCGGCGGAAACTATTGACCGTGGGTGCGGCCAGGCTCATGAATTCCGGCATCAGTCGCTGGATGCCGCCGATGAAGTGGCGCATGGCGTCGCTGATCGCGTGTTCGCGGCCCGGCTGGTGGAAGGCGCTGTCGCCGCCGTCGCGGCGGCGCAGCGAGATGTGGATGTGGCCGCCCTGGCCGGATTGCTCCTGGTGCCACTTGGCCATATAGCAGAGCATGCGCCCCTGTTTCTCCGCCAGCACCTTGGAGAAGGTTTTGAAACAGACGGCGTTGTCGGCGGCGCGCAGGGCGTTGTCCACGCACAGCGCGGCTTCTAGCGCGCCGGGTCCGGTTTCCTCGTGCAGGCCCTCGATAGGCATTTGCATCCGCTCGCACAGGTCCAGCAGCGCGCGGTAGAAGTCGGTGTTCACCGAGCTGCGTAGGATGGAGTAGCCGAAGGCGCCGCTGCCCAGCGGCTTGGGGTGCTGGTAGAGACGCTGTTGCAGCGCGTCGTTGTCTTCGTCCACCGCCAGAAATTCGTATTCGAAGCCAGCCAGCACGTCAAAGCCCATGTCGCGCGCGCGCTCCAGCACCCGGCGCAGCAGGCCGCGCGGACAGAGGCTCTCCAGCCGGCCCACCACCTCGCCCTGGACGAAGATCATATCGCCTTCCAGCGGCAGGTCGCGGCAGGATTCGGGAATCAGCCGCACCTCGGCGTCGCCGTAGCCGCGGCCCCAGCCGGTGAGCAGGGTGTTGTCGTACAGCTTGTCACCCACGTCCCAGCCGAACACCACGTCGCAGAAACCGAAGCCTCCTTCCAGCGCGCACAGGAATTTGTCGCGCGACATGTATTTGCCGCACATCACCCCGTCCATGTCCACCAGGCCCACCTTGATCTGGTTCAGGCGGCGTTCTTCGATCAAAACCTTCAAATCCGCGATTGTCTTTACGTCGCGTGCTTCCATCGCTGTCTCTCCCTGATTGCCGCGGTCTAACTTCCCCGATACCGGCCGAGCGTTCATCGTCTGGCTTGCAACTATCTGTTTTGATAGCGGTTTTTCGCTGCCTTTTGGGCCGCTTCCTTGTCGCCTGCATGTTGTTTGGATAGTATTATTCGTTAAAAAAAAATGAATCAAGCCAAATTTGTAATAAATATTAGAATCGGGCCGGCAGTGTGGGCGCAATGACACAATGCCGTTTTTACGCCGGCGCTGTTATGCTGCGCGGCACGACGGCAGTCGTGCATCGCCAAAGGGGCAACAGAATGAGTCAAAGCCGCTCGATCGCGGAGCAAGTCCGCGCGCTGTTCGAAGCGCTGACCCCCACCGAACGCAAGGTGGGACGGGCGCTGCTGGCCAACTATCCGGTGGCTGGCTTGGAAACCATCGCGCAATGGGCGCAGCGCGCCGACGTCAGCGGCCCGACCGTATTGCGTCTGATTGGCAAGTTGGGCTTCGACAGTTACGCCGCGTTTCAGGGCGCCTTGCGCGACGAACTGGAATTGCGGCTGCAGTCGCCGTTAATGCGCCACGATCCGGGGCAACTGCAGGGCGATCACGATTTTCTGGCCAGCCACGCCGAGCGCATCGTCGATTTGATGCGGCAGACTGCGGCTCAGGTGCCGCGCGCGGAGTTCGACGGGGCGGTGGACCTACTGGGCGAGCGCAAGCACCGGATCTGGCTGCTGGGCGGGCGGCTGACCGATCCGCTGGCGGCTTATCTTTGCCATCATCTGAAAGTGGTGCGGCCGGACGTGGTGCATTTGCGCGGCGTGCCGGCGAGTTGGGCGGATTCGCTGGTGGATATGGGACGGCACGACGTACTGGTGATCTTCGACATCCGCCGTTACTGGGACGACGCGCTGCGCATCGCGGAAATGGCGGCGCAGCGCAAGACCAGCGTGCTGCTGTTCACCGACCAATGGCTGTCGCCGGTGGCGCGGGTGGCGCGCTACACCCTGGCGGCGCACACCGCCGGACCGGCCGGCTGGGACAGCAACACGCCGCTGATGATGCTGGTGGACGCGGTGATCGCCGCCTTGAACGCGCGGCATTGGGACCGCATCAGCGGCCGGCTCAAGGAGGTGGAAGCGATGCGGGCGCGTTTGGGCGAAGGCGGCGAGGGCAACGAACGGGCGGCCGAGTGACAAGGGCGGAGCCAGCCTCTAAAATGTCGGCATCAAGCATTATTAGGAATATTTCATGCCGTCTTTCGATATCGTGTCCGAAGTGAACAAGGTGGAAGTGCGCAACGCCGTGGAGCAAGCCAATAAAGAGGTGTCCACCCGTTACGACTTCAAGGGCAGCGACGCCCGCATCGAAACCGGAGACAAGGAACTGACCTTGTACGCCGACGCCGAGTTTCAACTGGACCAGGTCAACGACATTTTGGTGAACAAGCTGTCCAAGCGCGGCGTGGACGTGCGCTGCATGGAGTACGGCAAGCTGGAAAAAGTCAGCGGCAACAAGGTGAAGAAAGTGCTGACGGTGAAAGAAGGGCTGGAGTCCGACCTGGCCAAGAAAATCGTCAAACTGATCAAGGACGCCAAGCTCAAGGTGCAGGCCAGCATTCAGGGCGAAGCGGTGCGCGTGTCCGGCGCCAAGCGCGACGTGCTGCAGGAATGCATTGCGCTGATGCGCAAGGAAATCGCTGACGACAAGGAAAACGGCTTCCCGCTGCAGTTCAACAACTTCCGCGACTGAACGCCGTTCTTCGACGAGAAAAAGGAGCCGGCCGGCTCCTTTTTTCATGGCTAGCGTTTAATAGGCCGCGGCGCGACGCAACTGCAACCGCTCCCATACCAGCCGCGCCTGTTCCTCCTCGGCGGCGCCGGTGGGCGGCAGCGGCAGCCGGCATTGGCCCACCGGCAGACCCTGCACCCGCAGCATGGCTTTCACCGACATCGAAAACACCGAAGCGTCGGTGTTGGAGAAGGCGAAGGATTCCTGCAAGCCGGCGTTGACGCGCCGCGCCTGCGCCGTGTCGCCCTGTTCGAAGGCGGCGATCATGCGGGCGAATTCCGGACCGGTCCAGTGGGTGGAGGTGCCGACCACGCCCACCGCGCCCACCGCCAGCAAGGGCAGGGTCAGCGCGTCGTCGCCGGAATAGAGCGCGAAATGCTCGCCGGCGGCGGCTACCAGCGCGGCGGCCGCGGCCGGGTCGCCGGTGGCGTCCTTGAAGGCGACGATATTGTCCACTTCGCGGAACAGCCGCAGCAGCACGTTGGCGGCGATGCGGCGGCCGGTGCGGCCCGGCACGTCGTACACCATCAGCGGCAGCCGGGTGGCTGCGGCCACTGCGCGGAAATGAGCCTCGATGCCGGCTTGTGGCGGGCGGTTGTAATAGGGACCGACCACGAAAACGCCGGCGGCGCCCAGGTCGGAGGCTTCGCGCGTCAGCGCGATCGCGTGTTCGGTATGGCTGCTGCCGGTGCCGGCCAGCACCGGGATGGTCACGGCTTCCCTGACCGCGCGTACCAGATCGCGCCGTTCCTCGTCGCTCAGCGTCGGCGCTTCGCCGGTAGTGGCCGCCACCACCAGGCCGTCGCTGCCGTTGGCTGCCAGGTGTTTGGCCAGTTGCCGCGCCGCGTCCAGGTTCAACCGGCCGGCCTCGTCGAAGGGCGTGACCATGGCGGTCAGCACCTTGCCCCAATGTTCTGTCATTTTGCTTCCTTTGTTCTTCTTGGCCGCCTTGACGGCGGCTGAGGCTGATTCTACTCCTTATCGCACAGCCTTTCCCTTGGTTTCAGCCCAGGCAGGCGCTGAGCGCCGCCTCCAGCTCCGGGCGCAGCGCGGGCAGATCGGCGGCGGAGCCCTGGCTCAGCAAGGCTTGGGAGATTGCGCCGTAACAGAGGCAGTGAGCCATGCGCGCGGCGGCCTCCAGCCGCGGCGGCGGCTCGACGGCGCCGGCCAGCGCGGCGCGCCAGATGTCCACGTATTGCTGGTAATGGCGGCGGTAGGCCTCCAGCGGGGACACTTTCCGCTCCAACTGGAACAAAGCGCTCCAGGCCGCGGCTTGGCGCTGCACTGTATCCAGTTGCAAGGCTAGCAGCGCGGTGGCGATCTCGCGGCGGTCCGCGCCGCGGCAGGCGGCGGCTTTACGACGCAAAGCGTCGGCCAGGGCATGCACATGCTGGTGAATGCTCAGCGCGGCCAGGCCGTCCATATTGCGCACGTAAAGGTAGAAGGTGCCGACCGCCACGCCGGCGACGGCGGCCACTTCGCGCACTGTGGTCTTGGCGTAGCCGCGTTCCAGCAAAACCTGAACAAAGGCCTGTTGCAGCGCAATAAGGCTGGCGCGCGAGCGCGATTGGCGTGGCCGCCGGCGCGTGGCCGGCGCGGCCTGCTCGGCTTGCTGCGCCGCGGTGGGGGAAACCCGAACATGTCGCATCGCCGCTTTCCTTATACTTTCGTCATGGCCGCTGCGCGGCGCGAGGGAGACGGAACCATGATCTGGCAAACCCATGAAGTGAGCAACCAGTACGAAGAACTGGCGGACTACTCGCTGTACGACAGCGACCCGGCCTTGCGCGAGGCGCTGCTGCGCGCCGACGCGGGCTGGGCCGAGGCCGGGCTGCGCGCTTACGGCGAGCGTATGGGGATGGCGGACAGCTTCGAATTGGCCGAGCAAGCCAACCGCCATGCGCCGGAGTTGCGCGCCTTCGACCGCCGCGGCCGCCGCCTAGACCAGGTGGACTACCATCCCGCCTGGCACCAGTTATTGGCCTTGTACCGAGAGCAGGGCCTGGTGAGCCTGCCTTTCGACAGCCAACGGCCTGGCCGCTGGACCGCGACGATGGCCGGCCTCTATCTGCACGGTCAGGTGGAGGGCGGCAGTTTGTGTCCGGCGACAATGACCCAGGCCGCCATTCCCTTGTTGCGACGCGAGCCGGCGCTGTGGGCGCAACTGGGCGACAAACTGTTCAGCCGCGTTCACGACAGCCGCGATTTGCCGCTGGAGCGCAAAGCGTCGGCCTGGATAGGCATGGGTATGACCGAGAAGCAGGGCGGCTCCGACGTGCGCGCCAACACCACGCAGGCGACGCCGCTGGGCGCCGGCGGCCGCGGCGGAGAATATCGGTTGCGCGGCCACAAATGGTTCTGGTCCGCGCCGATGTGCGATGCTCACCTGGTGGTAGCCAAAACCGCCGATGGCGCGCCATGCTGCTTCTACCTGCCGCGCTGGCGGCCGGACGGCGAGCGCAACGCGGTGCGGATCCAGCGTCTGAAGGACAAGGTGGGCAACCGCAGCAACGCCGGCTGCGAGGTAGAGTTTCAAGATGCCTGGGGCGTGTTGATCGGCGAGGAGGGGCGCGGCATTCCCACCATCATCGAAATGGCCGGCTACACTCGGCTCAACTGCGTGATCGGCAGCGCCGCGCTGCTGCGCCAGGGCACGGTGCAAGCTTTGGCCTACGCACGGCGGCGCATGGCCTTCGGCAAGCGCTTGGCCGAGCAGCCGCTGATGCGCGCGGTGCTGGCGGACTTGGCCTTGGAGAGCGAGGCGGCGCTGCAGTTGGCGGCGCGCCTGTCCGAAGCCTTCGAGCGCGATGACGCGCCGGCGCAGCGGGGCTGGAAACGCATCGTCACGCCGGCGGCCAAGTTTTGGGTGTGCAAGCGAGCGGTGGAGCTTAGCGGAGAGGCGATGGAGGTGTTTGGCGGCAACGGCTACGTTGATGGACCGATGGCGCGTCTGTATCGCGAAGCACCGCTGAATTCGATTTGGGAGGGCTCCGGCAATGTGATGTGCCTGGATGTGATCCGCGCCTTGCAACGCGAGCCTGAAGCCTGGCAGGCGCTGTTGGAGGATTTGGCCGCCTTGTCCGGCGGCGAGCCGGCGCTGGCCGCGGCGCTGGTGCAATTGCGCGAGCTGGCTGCCAGGCCGGCCGAGCTGGAGCCCCTGGGACGGCGCTTCGCCCAATTGCTGGCGCTGACCGCGCAGGCCTGCCTGTTGACATGCCATGCGCCAGCGGCGCTGAGCCAGGGGTTCATCGCCAGCCGTTTGAGCGATGGGCAGTGGGGGCGGGTGGCCGGCGCGCTGGATGCTAATCGCTTGCAGATCGAAGCGATCCTGCAGCGCGCCTTGCCCGATTGAGACAGGCGGCGCGGATATGTTGACCCATTTCGACGAACTGGCCGCGGCGCGGCCGCAGCGGACCTTGTTGCGTTACCAGGGCTGCGCCTTCAGCTACGGCGCGGTGAGCGCGGCCAGCCGCCGCACCGCCGCGGTATTGCGTGCGCACGGCGTGGCGCGAGGCGACCGGGTGGCTTTGATGTGTTTCAACACTCCGGCCTTCGTTGAGATGTTGCTCGGCGCCTGGCGGCTGGGCGCCGCCGTGGTGCCGGTGAACCACAAACTGCAGGCGGAGGAGGTGGATTACATTCTGGCGCATTGCGACGCGGCGCTGAGCGTGTTCGACGGCGAGCTCGCGCCGGTGTGGCGACGCGTGCGTCATCGGGCGCCGGCCTTGAGCACCGGCCTGGCCTTGGCCGGCTGGCCGGATTTCGACGCGGAAGCGGCGGCCGCGGACGGCTTTGAGGGCGAGACGCCGGCGCCGGAGGGCCTGGCGGAAGTGTTGTACACCTCCGGCACCACCGGCCGCCCCAAGGGCTGCATGCTCAGCCACCGCGGTGTGCGCCGCGCGGCGGAAGCCGCCCGCGCCGGGCTGAGCCTGGACGGCGACGAGGTCTTTTTGCTGGCGATGCCGATCTGGCACGCGTCGCCGCTGAACAACTGGCTTGCCGGCACCCTGTTGGCCGGCGGCACGGTCGCTTTGCTGCGCGAATACCGGCCGCTGGATTTCCTCGAAACGGTGGCGCGTGAGCGCGTCACGGCTTACTTCGGCGCGCCGGTGTCCTATCTGCTGCCCTTGCAGACGGTGCCGGATTTCGAACGCTTCGATCTATCCAGCGTGCGGGCCTGGATTTACGGCGGCGGGCCGATAGGCGCGGACACCGCGCGGCGGCTGATGACGGCCTATCGCTCCAACAATTTCTATCAAGTCTACGGCATGACCGAAACCGGGCCGGCGGGCAGCGTGCTGCGGCCGGACGAGCAATTGGCCAAGGCCGGGTCGATAGGCCGGTGCGGGTTGCCTGGGGTGGAGCTGCGGCTGGTGCGCGCTGGTCGTGACTGCCGCGCCGGCGAGGTGGGCGAAATCTGGCTGCGCGCCGACAGCCTGATGCAAGGCTATCTGAACGACGAGGCCGCCACGCGGCAAGCCTTGGCCGGCGACGGCTGGTATCGCAGCGGCGACCTGGCGCGGCGGGACGCCGACGGCTATTGCTTCATTGTCGACCGGATCAAGGACATGATCGTCAGCGGCGGCGAGAATGTTTATTCCAAAGAGGTGGAGGACGTCTTGCTAGGCCACCCGGCGGTGGCGGACGCGGCGGTCATCGGCGAGCCGCATCCGGACTGGGGCGAAACCGTCGTCGCCTATGTAGTGGCGCAGCCGGGCGAACCGCCCAGTGGCGAGGCGCTGGCCGATTACCTGGCCAGCCGCCTGGCGCGTTACAAGATTCCGCGCCGCTTCCATTTTGTGGAGCGGCTGCCGCGCACGCCCACCGGCAAGCTGCAGAAGTATCTGCTGCGGCGCGAGGCGCCAGGCGGGAAAGGCGCTTGAGTGTCGGCGCTTCAGAGATCGCCAGGCACACGCACCCAGCCTTCCATCAGCACCCGCGCGCTGCGGCTCATGACCGCCTTGCTCACGGCCCAGACACCGTTTTCCTGACGCGCTTCGGCGCCGACGCGCAAAGTGCCGGAAGGGTGGCCGAAGCGCACCATCCGGCGCTTGCCGCCGCCGGCAGCCAGATTGACCAGGGTGCCTGGAATCACCGCCGCGGTGCCGATGGCCACCGCGGCGGTGCCCATCATCGCGTGGTGCAGCTTGCCCATGGACATCGCCCGCGCCAAGAGGTCGATGTCGGAGGCGCGCACCGGCTTGCCGCTGGAGGAAAGGTAGTCGGCCGGCGGTGCGACGAAGGCGATTTTGGGCGTGTGCTGGCGGTTGGCGATGTCGTCCAGCGTCTTGATCAGGCCCATCTTCAGCGCGCCGTGGGCGCGTATGGTTTCGAAGCGCGCCAGCGCCGCCGGATCGGCGTTGATCGCGTCCTGCAGTTCGGCGCCGCTGTAGCCGATGTCGGCGGCGTTGACGAAGATGGTGGGAATGCCGGCATTGATCAGCGTGGCAGGGAAGGCGCCGACGCCAGGCACTTCCAGCGTGTCTACCAACCGACCTGTGGGGAACATCGCGCCGCCGTCGCCGTCGCCTTCATCGGCCGGATCCAGGAATTCCAGCGCCACTTCGGCGGCGGGGAAGGTGACGCCGTCCAGCTCGAAATCGCCGGTCTCCTGTACCTGGCCTGCGCTGATGGGCACGTGGGCGATGATGGTCTTGCCGATATTGGCCTGCCAGATGCGCACCGTGCAGAAGCCGTCGACGGGAATGCGCGCCGGGTCGATCAGACCGCCGGCTATGGCGAAGGGGCCGACCGCGGCGGACAGATTGCCGCAGTTGCCGCTCCAGTCGACGAAGGCTTTGTCTATGCCGACTTGGCCAAACAGGTAGTCGACATCGTGACCCGGGCGAGAGGAGGGGGATACGATCACGGTCTTGCTGGTGCTGGAGCTGGCCCCACCCATGCCGTCTATCTGTTTACCGTAAGGGTCCGGGCTGCCGATCACGCGCAGCAGCAGCGCGTCGCGCGCCGCGCCCGGCTGGCGCGCGGCCTCCGGCAGGTCTTGCAACCGGAAGAACACGCCCTTGCTGGTGCCGCCGCGCATATAGGTGGCGGGGATGCGGATCTGGGCTGCTGGAGTCATATGCTGTTTTTCCTGTGATTGCGGTGGTTCCGTTGCCGGGACGCCGTCGTGTTTATTGTGCCCTGACACTAAGTTCTTTGTCATATTACTTCAAGAGCGGCATCCCGATTGTGCAGAATATCGTTGTTCCCGAAGCGCGTGATTCGGAAGCCTTGCGTCTGCAGCCAAGCGTCGCGCGGCGTCATAAATCTTGCGGTATCGCCCCTCTCTCATTGCGGGAGAGGGGCCGGAGGAGAGGAGATTAGCCTTTCGCCCCCTCCAAAAAGTCCTGAGCGAAACGCTGCAACACGCCGCCAGCCTCGTAGATCGACACTTCTTCCGCGGTGTCCAGCCTACAGGTCACCGGTACTTGCGCAGTGTCGCCGTTCCGGCGGCGGACCAGCAGCGTCAGCTCAGCGCGCGGCTGGCGACGGCCGATCACGTCGTAGGTCTCGCTGCCGTCCAGCGCCAGCGTCTTGCGATTGACGCCGGGCTTGAACTCCAGCGGCAGCACGCCCATGCCGATCAGATTGGTGCGGTGGATGCGTTCGAAGCCTTCGGCGACGATGGCCTCGACGCCGGCCAGGCGCACGCCCTTGGCCGCCCAATCGCGCGAGCTACCCTGGCCGTAGTCGGCGCCGGCGACGATGATCAGCGGCTGCTTGCGCCGCATATAGGTTTCGATCGCCTCCCACATCCGCATCGTCTTGCCTTCTGGTTCCACGCGCGCCAGCGAGCCCTGGCGTACCGAGCCGTCCTCGTTCAACACCATTTCATTGAACAGCTTGGGGTTGGCGAAGGTGGCGCGCTGCGCGGTCAGGTGGTCGCCGCGGTGGGTGGCGTAGGAATTGAAGTCT
The DNA here is from genome assembly GCF_002081825.1 of Chromobacterium haemolyticum. Taxonomy (GTDB): domain Bacteria; phylum Pseudomonadota; class Gammaproteobacteria; order Burkholderiales; family Chromobacteriaceae; genus Chromobacterium; species Chromobacterium fluminis. The sequence continues at coordinate 135,784 of NZ_MUKU01000002.1, forward strand.
TCCTCCGGCAGGCCCATCTTCGCCAGATATTCGCCGGCGGCCGAGTCCAGCAGGATGGCGTTGGAAGGCGACAAGTGGTCGGTGGTGATGTTGTCCGGCAGCAGGGCCAGAGGGCGCATGCCGCGCAGCGTGCGCTCGCCGGCCAGTGCGCCCTCCCAGTACGGCGGGCGACGGATATAGGTGGACTGCGGCCGCCAGGCGTACAGCGGGCTGGCCTTGGCGGTGGTGTCGCGGCGAATGGCGAACATCGGTTCGTACACCTGACGGAAATGCTCGGGCTTGACCGCCTGGCGCAGCACCGCGTCTATCTCCGCGTCGTCCGGCCAGATGTCCTTGAGCCGGATCTCCTTGCCGTCGGCGACGCCGAGCACGTCTTTTTCGATGTCGAAGCGCATGGTGCCGGCAATGGCGTAGGCAATGACCAGCGACGGCGAAGCCAGGAAGGCTTGCTTGGCGTAGGGGTGGATGCGGCCGTCGAAGTTGCGGTTGCCGGACAGCACCGCCGTCGTGTACAGGTCGCGCTCCACGATTTCCTGCTGGATTTTGGGTTCCAGCGCGCCGGACATGCCGTTGCATGTGGTGCAGGCGAAGGCGACGATGCCGAAGCCCAATTGCTCCAGCTCGGACAGCAGGCCGGCTTCCTTCAAATAGAGCTCAACCGCCTTGGAGCCCGGCGCCAGCGAGGACTTCACCCACGGCTTGCGGGCGAGGCCCAGCCGGTTGGCGTTGCGCGCCAGCAGGCCGGCGGCGATCACATTGCGCGGGTTGGAGGTATTGGTGCAGCTGGTGATGGCGGCGATGATTACCGCGCCGTCCGGCATCAGGCCCTGGGCCTCCTGCGCGCGGGCCTGCGCCAGATTGACGGCGATGCCGCGTTCGGCCAGCGCCGACACCGGCAGCCGCTTGTGCGGATTGGACGGGCCGGCCAGGTTGCGGCTCACGCTGGACAGGTCGAAGCGCAGCACTCGCTCGTACACGACGTTTCGCAGCGTATCGGCCCACAGGCCGGCGGTCTTGGCGTAGCTTTCCACCAACTGGACTTGCTCGTCGCTGCGGCCAGTCAGCTTCAGGTAGGAGATGGTTTGTTCGTCGATGAAGAACAGCGCCGCGGTGGCGCCGTACTCCGGCGCCATATTGGAGATGGTGGCGCGGTCGCCCAAGGTCAGCGCCGCCGCGCCCGCGCCGTAGAATTCCAGATAAGCGCCAACCACTTTCTGCTGGCGCAGAAATTCGGTCAGTGCCAGCACCACGTCGGTGGCGGTGATGCCGGGACCGGGCTTGCCGGACAGCTCCACGCCGACGATGTCAGGCAGCCGCATCCAGGAGGCGCGGCCCAGCATCACGTTTTCCGCTTCCAGGCCGCCGACGCCGACGGCGATCACGCCCAGCGCGTCCACGTGCGGGGTGTGGCTGTCGGTGCCGACGCAGGTGTCCGGGTAGGCCACGCCGTGGTCGGCGTGGATCACCGGCGACATCTTCTCCAGATTGATCTGGTGCATGATGCCGTTGCCGGCGGGGATCACGTCGACATTGTCGAAGGCGCTCTTGGTCCACTCGATGAAATGAAAGCGGTCTTCGTTGCGCCGGTCTTCGATCGCGCGGTTCTTCTCGAAAGCTTGCGGGTCGAAGCCGCCGCATTCCACCGCCAGCGAGTGATCGACGATCAATTGCACCGGCACCACCGGGTTGACCTGGGCCGGGTCGCCGCCCTGGTCGGCGATGGCGTCGCGCAGGCCGGCCAGGTCGACCAGCGCGGTCTGGCCCAGGATGTCGTGACAGACCACGCGCGCCGGGAACCAGGGGAAGTCGCGCTCGCGCTTGCGATGGGCGATCTGCTCCAGGCATTCGCCCAGCAGCGCAGGATCGCAACGGCGCACCAGGTTTTCGGCATGCACGCGGCCGGTATAGGGCAGTTGCTCCCAGGCGCCGGGGCGGATGGCGTTAACGGCGGCGCGGGCGTCGAAGTAGTCGAGCCCGGTGCCGGGCAGGGGAATGCGGTAAGCGGAATTCATCATGTCTTGGCCAATTTGAAAATCAGGGGTGGGAGCGCGGGGGCTCCCGGTCCGGTCAGCGCTGTTCCAGCGGTACGAAGACCTGGTCTTCCGGGCCGATGTAATTGGCGCTGGGGCGGATGATCTTGCCGTCCTGACGTTGCTCGATCACGTGCGCGCTCCAGCCGCTGGTGCGGGCGATCACGAACAAGGGAGTAAACATGGCGGTGGGCACGCCCATCATGTGGTAACTGACCGCGGAAAACCAGTCCAGATTGGGGAACATCTTCTTGATGTCCCACATCACGGTTTCCAGGCGTTCGGCGATGTCGAACATCTTGCTGTTGCCGGCGGACTTGGACAGTTCGCGCGCCACCTCCTTGATCACCTTGTTGCGCGGATCGGAAATGGTGTAGACCGGGTGGCCGAAGCCGATGACCACTTCTTTGCGTTCCACGCGTTCGCGAATGTCCGCCTCGGCCTCGGCCGGGGTTTCGTAGCGCTGCTGGATGTCGAAGGCCACTTCATTGGCGCCGCCGTGTTTGGGGCCGCGCAGCGCGCCAATGGCGCCGGTGACGGCGCTGTACAGATCTGAGCCGGTGCCGGCGATGACGCGGGCGGCGAAGGTGGAGGCGTTGAATTCATGCTCGGCGTATAGATTGAGCGAGGTATGCATTGCGCGTACCCATTCCTGCGACGGTTTTTCGCCGTGCAGCAGGTGCAGGAAGTGACCGCCTATGCTGTCGTCGTCGGTTTCCACCTCGATGCGCTTGCCGTTGTGGCTGAAGTGGTGCCAGTACAACAGCATGGAGCCCAGGCTGGCCATCAGCCGGTCGGCGATATCGCGCGCGCCGGCCTGGTTGTGATCGTCCTTCTCCGGCAGCGCGCAACCCAGCGCGGACACGCCGCTGCGCATCACGTCCATCGGGTGGGCGCTAGCCGGAAGCGCCTCCAGCACCGCCTTCACCGCAGCCGGCAGGCCGCGCAGCGACTTCAGCTTTTTCTTATAGCCGACCAGCTCGGCCTTGTTCGGCAGCTTGCCGTGCACCAGCAGGTAGGCCACTTCTTCGAACTCGCAGCGTCCGGCGAGGTCGAGGATGTCGTAGCCGCGGTAGTGCAGATCATTGCCGCTGCGGCCCACGGTGCACAGCGCGGTGTTGCCGGCGGCGACGCCGGACAGGGCTACGGATTTTTTGGGTTTGATGCCAACAACGGTTTCGCTCATGCTTTTCTCCTGATCGCAGACCTGCGGAATGATTATTTTTCGTAGAAAACGGCCAGCCAGACGCTGTCCTGCCCAGGCGCGCTCCAGGCCACGCGGTGGCGTTGGCGCGGCGCTATGGCCATGCAATCGCCGGGCTCCAATCTGAGGCGCCGCGGCGGGTCCTGGTATTCCAGCTCCGCCGCGCCGGACAGCAACAGCACCCATTCTTCTTCGTCCTGCTCATACCAGAATCCGTCCGGCGAAGCATGGCCGCGCGAGACGATGCGTTCGACGCGGAATCCTTTCGCGCCGCTGAATAAAGTCTGCAGCAACTCTTCCGGCAGCTCGCCCGGGATGTCTGCAAGCAGATTATTCGGCACCATGACCTTCCTGGCGGAACAGCGCGTCCAGTTTTTGTTCGTAGGCGTGGTAGTCCAGATGGCTATAAAGTTCTGCGCGCGTTTGCATCGTGCCCAGCACCGCTTGCTGACCGCCGTCGCGGCGGATCGCGCCGTAGACGCCGAGCGCGGCCTGGCTCATCGCGCGGAAAGCGGACAAGGGATAGAGCACCAGGCCGACGCCGTGTTCGCCCAGCTCGCGAGTGTTGAACAGCGGGGTGGCGCCGAACTCGGTGATATTGGCCAGCACCGGCACTTTCACCGCTTCGGCGAAGCGGCGGTACATCGCCAGCTCGGTCATCGCCTCCGGAAAAATCATGTCTGCGCCGGCCTCGACGCAGGCGACGGCGCGCTCGATGGCGGCGTCAAGCCCTTCGACCGCCAGCGCGTCGGTGCGCGCCATGATCACGAAGCCGTCGTCGCGACGCGCATCCACTGCCGCCTTGACGCGATCCACCATTTCGTCCTGGCTGACGATGGCCTTGTTGGGGCGGTGGCCACAACGCTTCTGCTGTACCTGGTCCTCGATGTGCACCGCGGCGGCGCCGGCTTTCTCCAGGCTGCGGACCGCGCGGGCAATATTGAAGGCGCCTCCCCATCCGGTGTCGATGTCCACCAGAAGAGGCAGCTCGGTCACGTCGGTGATGCGGCGCACGTCGATCAGCACGTCTTCCAGCGTGGTGATGCCCAGGTCCGGAATGCCGCAGGAGCAGGCGGCTACGCCACCACCGGACAGATACAGGGCTTTGAAGCCGGAGTGTTCGGCCAATCGGGCGGCGTAGGCGTTGACCGCGCCCACCACCTGCAAGGGCTGTTCTTGTGCTACCGCCTGACGGAAGCGTTGGCCGGGAGTGCTCATCGCGTTGGATTCCTTTATTGCAAGACAAAGCCATGGCCCGGAAGCGCGAAGGCGGTTCAAGGAACTATTGGCTTTGATTGTTATCTCTATGTCATTCAAGCAAGTGCTTGGTAGGAGTGTAAGGGCTGGTTTGCGCGCTGGCAATACGGTTAAAACAAATGTTCAAGTTTTGTCCGAGGTCTGTTATGTTTCGCAGCTGAATCGCGTGGGGGAACTCATCGCAAGCGCGGTGGTCTAGTCACAGTCCACATAAACGACCACAAACACGACAGTGGGCAAATCAGGGAGCATAACAACGACATGAGTGATCGGGATCTCGATCAACAGTTGGTGGAGCGTGCCCAGCGAGGTGAAAAAAGAGCTTTCGATCTGCTTGTTGCCAAGTATCAGCGACGTCTCGCCAGGTTGTTGTCGCGGTTTATCCGCGACGGCGCTGACATCGAGGATGTGACGCAAGAAGCGTTTATCAAAGCGTATCGTGCCTTGCCGTCGTTTCGTGGCGAGAGCGCGTTTTACACATGGCTGTACAGAATCGGCATCAATACTGCCAAGAATTTCCTTAGCGCCTCCGGACGTCGTCCGGTGGTCAACAGCGAGATAGAGGACGAGGACGGTGAAAGCTTCGACATGACGTCGCAGCTGCCTGACCTGAATACGCCCGAAACCGAGCTGATGAACAAGGAGATTCTGGCAACGGTCAATGCCGCCGTGGAGGCTTTGCCGGAGGAATTAAGAACCGCAATTTCGCTCAGGGAAATGGACGGTCTATCCTACGATGAAATCGCCAAGGTGATGGATTGCCCGATAGGCACCGTGCGCTCGCGGATTTTCCGGGCGCGCGAGGCGATTGCTGCCGAGCTCAGGCCTTTGCTGGATACGGCCAAGAACAGAAGGTGGTAGGTATGAAAGAAACGATATCCGCGATGATGGATGGCGAACTGGACGACACGGACATAGCCAGAGCCATCGCTTCTATTTCATCTGACAAGCAACTGGATGCCGCCTGGGGCGAGTATCACTTGATTGGCGACGCGATGCGCGCCAACCGCATGGTTGCGCTCAACGTGCGAGAGCAGGTCGCCAGCCGGCTGGCGGACGAGCCCACGGTGCTTGCGCCGCGGCGCTGGTTGCGTCCGGCTCGCGCCCGCACCGCCGGCGCGGTGGCGCTGGCCGCCAGCGTCAGCTTCGCCGCCGTGGTGGGCTGGCAGCAGCTGACGCATCGCGGCGAGCCGGCTTCGTTGGTGGCGGACAAGGGCGTTCCGGTGCAAGTGGCCCAGCCGGCGCAAGCCAGCCAACCCGAGCGCGACGACCCCTATCTGCTGGCTCATCAGGAAGTGACCTCCGAACAAGGCAATATGAAAGTATCCTACGGAAACGGAGCTCGCCGTTAAATGCGTGTAATTCCTCTGATCAGCTTGATGGTTGTGGCGGCGGCGCCTGCCGCCCATGCAGAGGATGACTGGCAGCTGCTGCGCAATGTGGCGGCTGCCGGACGCCAGCAGGCGCTGAACGGCACCTATCTGCACCAGATGAACGGCACGCTGGAAACCTTCCACATCGTTAGGGAAGGCCAAGGCGACGCCATGCGGGAGAAGCGGACGTCCTTGGACGGGCCTTCTCGCGAAATTGTCCGCAAAGGCAATGAGTTGGCCTGTTTCGCGCCGGACAAGAAAGCCTTGAACGCGGCCAAGATCAGCGCGATGCGCTTGTTTCCTGCCTTGTTGCCGGAAGACATGAGCGAGATCAATCAGTCGTATTCGCTCAAGCACGTCGGCAGCGACAGGGTGGCGCAGCGCGATTGCAATCTGCTGGAACTGCGGCCCAAGGACAGGCAGCGTTACAGCCTGCGCATGTGCGTGGAGCCGCTGACCTCCCTGCCTTTGAAAATGGTGACCTTGTCGCCCAAGGGCGAAGCGGTGGAACAGTTTACTTTCACCGACATCGACCTGACCGGCCCCAAAGACAAGCGCGCCTATCGGCCCAAGTTCGCGCAGAAGTTCTTGTTGCGTTCGGGCGCCGCCTCCATGCCGCAGGCCGGCGCGCAGGTGGACAACGATGTGTCCGGGCTGCCCAACGGCTTCCATTTGCTGCGTTCGGTACAGCGCAGCTTGCCGGGCCAGGCGGGCAAGTCGGTGCGCCACATGGTGTATTCCGATGGCCTGGTGATGCTGTCGTTGTTTGTCGAGACGCAGCCGGAAGGCGCACGCCTGGAGCGCAGCAGCAACCTGCACGGCGCCATCAATATGGCTACCGGCCCGCAGGGCAGCTACCAGTTGACCGCGGTGGGCGACATGCCCGAGCCGGCGATGATGGGGCTGTTGAAAGGGTTGAAAGTCAGCCTTAAGCCATGATGGCCAAGCCCGCCGACGTTTCCGCGAGCCCGTCCGGAGGCCTGGTCTCCGGCGGTGCGCTTGCGCGGAGCGGGTCGGATAGGGCTCGAGCCGGCGCTTTGTCGCCGGCTCGCCTGTTTTTCTTGGCGGCGAACCTTACGGCTGGGCGCCTGGCGCGCGACCGATTCGACGCCGAAATCCGTCAGCCGGTTTTCGCCGGCACGTCTTAACCACAACATATCAAGATGGAGCGCTCATGTCGGTTAAAAAACTGATTGTTTCCGCCATGCTGGCGGCCTCTATTATGGCGGGCTCTGCGCCCGCTGCAATGGCCGCGGAACTGCCGGACTTCAGCCAGATCGTCTCTAACGAGGGCAAGGCGGTGGTCAATATCAGCACCAAGTCCACGGTGCGCGAGGTCAGCAACGATTTGCCAGAGGGCATGAGCGGCGACCCGTTCTTTGAATTCTTCCGTCGTTTCGCGCCGCCGCGCGCCCAGGAGCGGCAGGAGTCGTCACTGGGTTCCGGCTTTATCATTTCCGCCGACGGCTATGTGTTGACCAACGCCCATGTGGTGGCCCGCGCCGATGAAATTACCGTCAAGCTGACGGACAAACGAGAGTACAAGGCCAAGGTGATAGGCTCCGACGCCCGCACCGACGTGGCGTTGTTGAAAATTGAAGCGGACAAGCTGCCGGTGGTGCGCCGCGGCGACGCCAATGCCTTGAAAGTGGGTGAAGGGGTGTTGGCCATCGGCTCGCCGTTCGGCTTTGAGAACACCGCCACTTCCGGCATCGTTTCCGGCAAGAACCGCATGCTGCCGGATGAAACCTTCGTGCCCTTTATTCAGACCGACGCCGCGATTAATCCCGGCAACTCCGGCGGCCCGCTGTTCAACGCCAGGGGCGAAGTGGTGGGCGTCAACTCCCAGATCTTCAGCCGTTCCGGCGGTTTCATGGGTATTTCCTTCGCCATCCCCATTGACGTGGCGATGGATGTGGTGGCTCAGCTGAAGGCCAAGGGCCATGTCAGCCGCGGCAAGATCGGCGTGGTGATTCAGGAGTTGAGCCAGGATCTGGCCGCCTCCTTTGGCTTGGCCAAGCCGGCCGGCGCCTTGATCAATGCGGTGGAGCCGAACGGTCCGGCGGCCAAGGCCGGCGTCAAGCCAGGCGACATCATCCAGCAGGTGGATGGCAAGCCGGTGGAATCCGGTTCTGATCTGCAGCGGCTGATCGGCAGCATTCCCCCCGGCAAGCCGGTGATCTTGGGTCTGTGGCGCACCCGCGCGGCCATCTCCGTCAAGGTGGTGCCGGTGGAGCAGCAGGATCAGGACCCGAGGCTGGCCCAGCGCGAATACCGCGGCGCGCAGCAGGAGCGGCCGGCCGAGCAGAGCTTCTCCCAAATCGGCCTGCGGCTGCAGGTGCTGAATCCGGCTCAGCTGCAGCGCGCCGGCATCAAGTACGGCCTGCTGGTGCGCGGCGCCAATAATGTGGCGATGCGTGCCGGCATTCAGCCGGGCGACGTGATCGTGGGCATCGGCAGCGAGCCGCTGGCCAATGTCGAGCAACTGAAGTCCGCCTTGTCCGCGGCCAAGAAGGGCTCGTCGATCGCGCTGCAAGTGCTGCGCCAGGGGATTACCCAGTTCATCCCGTTGCCGGTGGGCGACGGCAAGTGAGGCTGACGCTGTATTTTCGCGAGTACTGCAGCTTGTGCCATCAGATGTTGGCCGAGCTGCAGCCTTGGCGCGAACGCTATGGCTTTGAGCTGGACGTCGTCGACGTCGACGCCGACCCGGAGCTGGAGCGGCGATTCAACGAGCTGGTGCCGGTTCTGATGGAGGATGAGACCGAAATCTGCCATTGGCGTCTGGATCAAGCCGCATTGGCTGCACATTTGGGCGAAATCGGCTAAAATCCGCGCCAGTGTGAGTTTATGTCGGGGGCACTGGGGTGCCCCCGCTTGCTGGATGGGCTGTTAACGGCTTTAGAGGTCGCAATCCTGATGATGGGCCGCTTTCATCAGGCCCGCGGCTTCCATCGGCAGTTCCGGGCACGCTAGCGTGCCCTTATCTTTTGCTGGATATCATGAAAAACATTCGAAATTTCTCGATCATTGCCCATATCGACCATGGCAAATCGACCCTGGCCGACCGCTTCATTCAATTCTGTGGCGGCCTGGAAATGCGCGAAATGAGCGCCCAGGTGCTGGACTCGATGGACATCGAGAAAGAGCGCGGCATCACCATCAAGGCGCAGACCGCGGCCTTGAGCTATAAAGCTCGCGACGGCCAGGTCTACAACCTGAACCTGATCGACACCCCGGGACACGTGGACTTTTCCTACGAAGTGTCGCGCTCGCTGTCCGCTTGCGAAGGCGCGCTGCTGGTGGTGGACGCCTCGCAAGGCGTGGAAGCGCAGACCGTGGCCAACTGCTATACCGCCATTGATCTGGGCGTGGAAGTGGTGCCGGTGCTGAACAAGATCGACCTTCCGGCCGCCGAACCGGAGCGGGTCAGCCAGGAAATCGAAGACATTATCGGCATCGAGGCTGCGGATGCGGTGCGCGCCTCGGCCAAGTCCGGCATCGGCATCGAGGACATCCTGGAAGAAGTGGTCAGCAAGGTTCCGCCGCCAAAGGGCGATGCGGGCGGTCCTCTGAAGGCTTTGATCGTCGACTCCTGGTTCGACAACTACGTCGGCGTGGTGATGCTGGTGCGCGTGATCGACGGTTCGCTGAAGCCCAAGGACAAGATCAAGTTCATGGCCACTGGCGCCGAGCATCTGTGCGAGCAGGTGGGCGTGTTCACGCCTAAATCCGTCCAGCGTCAGAGTCTGAACGCGGGCGAGGTGGGCTTCGTCATCGCCGGCATCAAGGAGTTGAAATCGGCCAAGGTCGGCGACACCATCACCCTGGTGTCCAAGCCAGCCACCGAGGCGCTGCCGGGCTTCAAGGAAGTGCAGTCCCAAGTGTTCGCCGGTCTGTATCCAGTGGAAAGCCACGATTACGAAGCGCTGCGAGACGCGCTGGAAAAACTGCAGCTGAACGACGCTTCGCTGAAGTACGAGCCGGAAGTGTCTCAGGCGCTGGGCTTCGGTTTCCGCTGCGGCTTCCTCGGCCTCCTGCACTTGGAGATTGTGCAGGAGCGCCTGGAGCGCGAGTTCGACATGGACCTGATCACCACCGCGCCGACGGTGAACTACGAAGTGGTGATGAAGGATGGCACGATGGAAGTGGTGTCCAACCCGTCGCGGATGCCGGACGCCGGCAAGTACGAGGAGTTGCGCGAACCCATCATCACCTCCACCATTCTCGTGCCTCAAGACTATGTCGGCGCGGTGATGACGCTGTGCAACCAGAAGCGCGGCGTGCAGCGCAATATGCAGTACATGGGCCGCCAAGTGATGCTGACCTATGATCTGCCAATGAACGAAGTGGTGATGGACTTCTTCGACAAGCTGAAGTCCACCAGCCGCGGCTACGCCTCGCTGGATTACGAGTTCAAGGAATTCCAGAGCGCCGATCTGGTCAAGCTGGATGTGTTGGTCAATGGCGAGAAGGTGGACGCGTTGTCGCTGATCGTGCACCGCGCCTCCAGCGTCTACCGCGGCCGCGAACTGGTGTCCAAGATGCGCGAACTGATTCCGCGCCAGATGTTCGACATCGCGGTGCAGGCGGCCATCGGCGGCCACATCATCGCCCGCGAGACGGTCAAGGCTTTGCGCAAGAACGTGTTGGCCAAGTGCTACGGCGGCGACATCACCCGCAAGAAAAAGCTGCTGGAGAAGCAGAAAGCGGGCAAGAAGCGCATGAAGCAGGTGGGCAACGTGGAAATTCCGCAGGAAGCATTCCTGGCAATTCTTCAAGTAGGGGACAAATAAGTGGGCGGAAATCTGTTCTGGGTGTTTGTCGTGGCGGTGGCGATCGGCGGCATGCTGATCGCTTTTGGCGGCAAGAAGCAAGAGGGCGCCAAGGATTGGCCGCAGGCGGTGCAGTGGGGCTACCTGGCGGTGCTGATTGGCGGCTTTGGCCTGCTGTCCAACTACATGAGTTTCACCGCGGTGATGCTGGTCTTCGTGTTGATCACCGGCGCGGTATGGTTGGCGGACAAGCTGGTGTTGGCCAAGCGCCGCGCCGCCGAGACCCCGGCCGGCCATTTCGTTGATTATTCGCGCGGCTTCTTTCCGGTGATCCTGGTGGTGTTCCTGCTGCGCTCTTTCATTGCCGAGCCGTTCCAGATCCCCAGCAGTTCGATGCGTCCGGGCCTGGTGGTCGGCGATTTCATCCTGGTGAACAAATTCACCTACGGTCTGCGCGTGCCGGTGTTGAACACGGTGTTCGCATCGGTGGACAAAGTGGAGCGCGGCGACGTGGTGGTGTTCAATTTCCCGCCCAACCCCAAGGTCAACTACATCAAGCGCGCCATCGGTCTGCCGGGCGACGTGGTCGAGTATCGCGACAAGCGTCTGACCGTCAACGGCAAGCCGCTGCCGGACGCCGACGACGGCAACTACGAGTATTTGGAGCAGGGCCTGATGATGGTCAACGCCAAGCGTTACAAGGAAACCATGGGCCAGCGCACTTACTCCGTGCTGAACAACGAAGGTTCGCCTACCGTAGCCTTGAGCCAAGTGCAGGACTTCCCGTTCCGCGACAACTGCCGCTATGATGACAATGGTTTTGTCTGCAAGGTGCCGGCCGGCCATTACTTCATGCTGGGCGACAACCGCGACAACAGCCTGGACGGCCGCTACTGGGGCTTCGTCGATGACAAGCTGATGGTGGGCAAAGCCTTCATGATCTGGATGAACTTTGGCGATCTGTCGCGCATTGGCAAAACCATTCACTGATAAACGCAAGATCGCAAGCTCGGAGCGCATTATGCATTTCAGCCGTCAGAAGGGCCTGTCGCTGTTTTCCGTGTTGCTGGTGATGATCGTGCTGGGCGCGATCCTCGTGCTGGGCATGAAGGTGATGCCGGTGTACTCGGAGTACGCCGAGGTGCGCCAGGCGATCACCGCCTTGTCCGCCCAGAGCAATGTCGGCGAGGCGTCGATTCGCCGGGATTTCAACCAGCGGGCCGGCGTGGCCGGCATCGCCTCGATCAAGGGTGAAAACCTGATGGTGGTGGCCGGCGGTAATTTCGTGTACATCCGCGCCGCTTATCAGCGCGAAGTGCCTTTATTCTCCAATATCAGTCTGCTGTTCAAATTCGATACCCAAGCGGGCAAGCCCCCGCAATAAGCCAAGTGATACCAACCGACAATAGATTCCGGCGCCTGTGTCAGGCGCTGGATTACGCATTTCAGAAGCCGGAGTTGTTGCGTCAAGCCTTGACGCACCGCAGCTACGGCGCCGGCAACAACGAGCGTTTTGAATTCGTGGGCGACAGCATCCTCAACTACACGGTCGCCCGCATGCTGTTCGATCAATTTCCCAAGCTGACCGAGGGCGAGCTGTCGCGGCTGCGCGCCAATCTGGTCAACCAGAACACCCTGGCCGAGATCGCCCACGAGCTTAAGTTGGGCGATTACCTTTACCTGGGCGAGGGCGAGCTGAAGAGCGGTGGTTTCAACCGGCCGTCCATTCTCGCCGACGCTCTGGAAGCCACCTTCGCCGCGGTCAGCTTCGATTCCGATTTCCTGCGCGCGGAGCAGGTGGTGCGCCGGCTCTATGATCAACGGGTGTCGTCCATCGACACCTCCCTCCAGGCCAAGGACGCCAAGACCCGCTTGCAGGAAGCGCTGCAGGCGCGCAAGCTGGCCCTGCCCAAATACCGGATACTGTTGCAAAGCGGCGAAGCTCATGAACAGTGGTTCCGTGTCGAGTGCGACCTGGGCGAGCTGGCGATAGGCTCCACCGGCGAAGGCGGCAGCCGCCGCGCCGCCGAACAGCAGGCCGCCGAAGCGGCGCTGATCCTGCTGGAACAAAAACTCGCTGCGAGTAAGAAACGTATATGACTGACATCCAATACCACTGCGGCTTTGTCGCCATCGTCGGCCGTCCCAACGTCGGCAAATCCACGCTGATGAACCATCTGATTGGTCAGAAGGTCAGCATCACCTCGAAAAAGGCGCAAACCACGCGCCACCGCGTCACCGGCATCCACACCGAGAACAACGCCCAGTTCATCTTCGTAGACACCCCGGGCTTCCAGACCTTTCACAAAGGCGCGCTCAACGAGACCTTGAACAAGAGCGTCAAGGATTCGCTGGGCAACGTCGATTGCGTGCTGTTCGTGCTGGAGGCGATGCGCTTCACCGGCGCCGACCGTGAAGTGATGGCTTTGCTGCCCAAGCGCAAACCGGTGATCCTGGTGGTGAACAAGTTGGACAAGGCCAAGGACCGAGACGCGTTGCAGGCTTTCATCGCCGAGGTGCAGGCGGAATTCGCCTTCGCCGGCGTTGAAGTGGTCAGCGCCAAACACGGTCAGCGTTTGAGCGAGCTGCTGGAGCAGGTGCGTCCGCATCTGCCGGAATCGATGCCGCTGTATCCGGAGGACATGGTTACCGACAAGAGCGAACGCTTCTTGGCTGCCGAGGTCGTGCGCGAGAAGCTGTTCCGCTATCTGGGTGAAGAACTACCCTATGAAATGAACGTGGAAGTGGAGATGTTCGAGATGGACGGCGAATTGCGCCGCATCCATATCGGCGTGCTGGTGGACAAGGAAAACCAGAAGCCCATCGTTATCGGCCGCGGCGGAGAGAAACTGAAGAAGATCTCCACCGAAGCGCGGATAGATATGGAAAAGCTGTTCGACGGCAAGGTTTTCCTGCAAGTCTGGGTCAAGGTCAAGTCAGGCTGGGCCGACGACGTTCGCTTCCTGCGGGAATTCGGCCTGGACTGAAGCCCTCATGCACTATCATTTGGCGCCGTCCTGTTGGACGGTGATTTTTTCTCTGCAGCAAGGCCAGGAGATGCCGGGCAGCCGCGAGCTGCTGGAGCGCATCGCCCGACTGGCGGCTTGCCAGGCCGGTTTTCTCGGCTTGGAGCGCGGCGAGCCGGGGCGGGACACCGTGTCCTACTGGGACAGCGTCGAGGCCATCGCTGCCTGGCGCCAGTGCGCAGAGCGCCTGATCTCCCAACGTTACGGGCCGGAAGCCTGGTATCGGGTGTTCGCCTTCAACGTGAGCGCGGCCGGGGTATGTCCGCGGCCGTCGGCCGGGGGCACCGGATGAGCCAGCCGGGCAGGGTAGACCGTCAGCCGGCCTATGTGCTGCATGCGCAGCCCTACCGGGAAACCAGCTTGCTGGTGGAAGTTCTCAGCCGCGACCATGGCCGTTTCTCGGTGGTGGCGCGCGGCGCGCGGCGGCCGCGGGCCGATCTGCGCGGGCTGCTGCTTCCCTTCCAGCCGCTGACCCTGTCTTGGTTCGGCAAGGGCGAGTTGCGCACCTTGCACAGCGCGGACTGGGACGGCGGCGTGCCGCAGCTGTCCGGCCTGCCGCTGATCTGCGGTTTTTACCTGAACGAACTGATGATGAAGCTGACCGCGCGCGACGATCCCGAACCGCGCGCCTTCGCCGTCTACGACGCCGCGGTGCGCGGCTTGGCGCGTCAAAGCGGCCTGGCGGCGGTGTTGCGCCGCTATGAGCTGAGGCTGACCCAGGTGTTGGGCTACGCGCCCAGCCTGCTGCGCGACGGCGACGGCGCGGAGGTGGACGCGGGCGCCAGCTACTGGTGTCAGGGCAACGCCGCGCCGGAGCGGGACGCCGGCCAGAGCCTGGAGCGCGGGCTGCGGCTCAGCGGCGCCAGCCTGTTGGCGATAGAGGCCGACGACTACGCGGAGGCGGCCACCCGGCTTGAAGCGCGGGGACTGATGCGCGTATGGTTGACCGCTTTATTGGGCGAGGAGCCGCTGGCTTCGCGCGAGCTATTGCAAGCCGTCAATTCCTTGTCGGATTGAGGCGAACCTAATCGGGAGTGAATATGATTCTGTTGGGCGTAAACATCGATCACGTCGCCACCTTGCGCCAGGCGCGCGGCACTCGTTATCCCAGCCCGGTGGAGGCCGCGTTGGTGGCGGAAACCGCCGGCGCCGACCTGATCACCCTGCATCTGCGCGAGGATCGCCGTCACATCCAGGACGCCGACGTGGTGGCGATGCGCCAGGTGGTCAAGACCCGGGTCAACCTGGAAATGGCGATGACCGAGGAGATGCTGGCCTATGCGCTGGCGGTGAAGCCGGAAGACGTGTGCCTGGTGCCGGAAAAGCGCGAGGAAGTCACCACCGAGGGCGGCCTGGACGCCATCGGCCATTTCGATGATGTCCGCTGCTACACCCGCAGCCTGCTGGACGCCGGCATCCGCGTGTCCATCTTCATCGACCCCGAGCGCGCGCAAATCCAGCGCGCCATGGGCGCCGGCGCGCGCGTGGTGGAACTGCACACCGGCGCTTATGCCGACGCCCATGACGCCGCGGCGCGCGACGCCGAGTTGGCGCGCATCCGCGACGCCGCAGCCTTCGCCGCCGAGCTGGGCATGGTGGTCAACGCCGGTCACGGCCTCAACTACCACAATGTGCAGCCGATCGCCGCGATTCCGCAGATCGCGGAACTGAATATCGGTCACGCCATCGTCGCCCAGGCGCTGTTCGTCGGCTTCGCCGCGGCGGTGAAGGAGATGAAGGCGCTGATGGTGGCCGCGCGCGGCTGAGCGCTGTGCCCACCGTCATCACCCATGCCCTGGCCGGCGCGACGCTGGCCGGCCTGTGCGCGCCGCGTCCGCTGCGCGCGCCCGGCATGGCCGGCTGGCTGCTGCTGTGCGGCGCGGCGGCGATGCTGCCGGATCTGGACGTGATCACCTTCAAGCTGGGCATTCCCTATGCCAGCCCCTGGGGGCATCGCGGCATTTCCCATTCGTTGACGCTGGCCTTGATTGCTGGCGGCCTGCTTGCCGCCTTCGGGCGGCGTTGGTGGGAGCGGCTGGGCCTGGGGCCGCTGCGCGCCTTTGTCGTGCTGAGCCTGGTGGTGGCTTCCCATGCGCTGCTGGATATGTGGACCGACGCCACCCATGGGCCGGCGCTGGCGATGCCTTGGTACGAGGGCCGCTTCTTGTTCGACTGGCGGCCGATCGAGGGCTCGCCGCTGAGGCTGCATCGCTGGCTGGGCGCCAAGGGTCTGCGGGTGCTGAGCTCGGAGCTGCTGTACGTCTGGCTGCCCTGTCTGCTGCTGTGGCTGGTGCGCGCGGCGTGGCTGCGCAGGAGCGGGGAGGGCGGACGATGATTTACGGCATAGGCACTGATCTGGTGGAAATCGAACGCATGCGGGTGATGTTCCAGCGCTGGGGCTTCAAGCTGGGGCGGCGCATGCTGGCCCCGGCCGAGCGGCAGGCGTTTGCCGCCAGCGCTGATCCGGCGCGTTTCCTGGCCAAGCGCTTCGCGGTCAAGGAAGCCCTAGCCAAGGCGCTGGGCACTGGTGTGCGCGCGCCGGTGTTGCTGACCGCGATCTGGGTCGAGCATGATGAATGGGGCAAGCCGCTATTGGCGCTAAGCCCGGAATTGGACGAATTTTTAAGCCAGCGCGGCGTGGGCGCGCGTCATCTGTCCATCAGCGACGAGCGCGCTTACGCGCTGGCTTTTGTAGTGCTGGAGCGCTCCGCGCCCGGCTAGAGAGAAAGCAAACCGATGCAGCAGACTCAACAGAGCGCGGCTTTGCCGCGCGGGCCGGTGATGGCGGGCGTGGCCGGCCTGCGGCTGACGGATGAAGAGAAGCGGCGCTTGGCGCATCCGCTGGTGGGCGGGGTGATTTTGTTCCGCCGCAATTTCCAGGACATCGAACAACTGAAGGCGCTGACCGCGGAAATTCGCGCGCTGCGCAGCCCGCATCTGCTGATCGCGGTGGATCACGAGGGCGGCCGGGTGCAGCGCTTCCTCGACGGCTTCACCCGCCTGCCGCCGATGCAGGTGCTGGGCCGGATGTGGGAGCAGAATCGCGCGGCGGCCTTGGTGCAGGCGGAGAACGTCGGCTATGTGCTGGCCGCCGAATTGTCCGCCTGCGGCATCGATCTGTCCTTCACCCCGGTGCTGGACCTGGATTGGGGGCGCTGCGCGGTGATAGGCAACCGCAGCTTACACCGCGACCCGGCCATTGTGGCGGAACTGGCCGAGGCTTTGCAGCGCGGCCTGGCGCGCGGCGGCATGTCCACTTGCGGCAAGCACTTCCCCGGCCATGGCTTCGTCGAGGGCGACAGTCATCATCTGATGCCGGAAGACGGTCGCAGCGTGGCCGAGCTGGAGGCGGACGATTTGATCCCTTTCGGCCGTCTGGCGGCGGCGGGCATGGGCTCGGTGATGCCCGCCCATGTGTTGTACCCGGCGGTGGACGCGCAGCCGGCCGGCTTCTCGCGGGTCTGGCTGCAGGATGTGCTGCGCGGCCGGCTGGGTTTTGACGGCGTGATCTTCTCCGACGCCTTGGACATGGAGGGCGCGGCGGGCGCCGGCAGCTTCGTGCAGCGCGCCGACGCGGCCTTGGCCGCCGGTTGCGATATGGTGCTGGTTTGCAATGATCCCGGGCAGACCGATCTGATCCTGGCCCATCTGCGGCCGCCGGCGCAGCCGGACTTGGCGCGGAGGCTGGAGCGCATGGCCGGCAAGGCGGCGGATTGGGCGGCGGAACTGGCCGGCCCGGCTTTCGCCGCGGCGCGCGCCCAAGTGGAACGTTTGAACATGCCGGCGGACACGATGCGAGGGCCGGATGTGGGCGAGGCGAATTAGAGCCGCCGACAATTATCGGAGGAAAGACGGCCTGGGCGTATGGACGCCCGGGCCGTTGTCGTTTGGAAAGGGGCGCTTAAACAAACTGCACTGGCACGTAGAAGTCGCGCCCCGGGCGGCTGACCAGCACTTGCGGCTGGCCCTGAATCACCGCGCGGAAGGCGCGCGGCAGCCGGCGCCAGTCCATGAACTTCATCTTGATGCTGTCGTACTGCGCTTGACTGTGTTCCATGGTGTTCTCCCGAAGGTTCAGTCCACTTTGTGGATGACGTTGGTGACGACGCCCCAGATATGGAAGGCGGCGTCTTCCGGCACCGGAATCGGCTGAAATTCCGGGTTTTCCGGCAGCAGGCGGATGCCCTTGGCGGTTTTTTCCAGCCGCTTCACCGTGAGTTCGCCGTTGAGCGCCGCCACGACGACTTTGCCGTTGCGCGCTTCCGCCGCGCGGTCCACCACCAGCAGGTCGCCGTCGTGAATGCCGGCGCCCAGCATGGATTCGCCCTTGACCGTGACGAGGAAGGTGCTGCCCGGACGCGGCGCCAGGCGGGCGTTGAGGTCCACGTCGTCTTCCTTGAGGTCGTCCGCCGCCACCGGCGAGCCGGCCGGCACGCTGTTGGCGAACAGCGGCAGCGACAGTTCGCTGAGCTGGCGCGCCAGCGTGCGCACGTCGTCGGCCTGGGCGCTGTTGGCGGTGCGCCAGCTGCGGTAATCGTGCAGCCAGTCTTCCAGTACTGGTTTCAACGGTTCCGGTACGCGGAGGGCGACGGTCTTGTCGCCGCCGTAGCTGGACTTGCGGCCGGCGCCGCTGCGTTTGCCTCCGTGGCTCATGGCTAATCCTCTGTAATGCAAGCAGATTTGATTGTGTACATTATCAAACTGCAGGGCAAGTTTTTTTTGTGTGCGGCGGCGGCGGGCGCAAAAAAGCCCGCTGGAGCGGGCTGGTTTCGGCGGGAGGGTGGCGGCTTCAGCGCTGGTAGAAGCAACGGGCGCAAACCGCGCGGTAGCGGGCGTTGCCGCCGATTTCCACCTGGGGGCCTTCCTTGACGCGGTGGCCGTCGGCGTCGATGCGGATGTGCATGGTGGCTTTTTTGCCACATTCGCAAATGGTCTTGATCTCTTCGATTTCGTCGGCCAGGGCCAGCAGCATGCCGGAACCGACGAAGGGTTCGCCGCGGAAGTCGGTGCGCAGGCCAAAGCAGATCACCGGAATATTGCGGGTGTGAGCCAGCTCATGCAGCTGGTGCACCTGCTCCGGGGTGATGAACTGGGCTTCGTCTATCAAGATGCAGGCGGTCTGGCCGAAGTCCTCGGCCAGAAAGTTCAGTTCCGGCGAGAAGGTGCGGGCGTCGCGTTGCAGATTGAGGCGCGAGGTGATTTTGCCGAAGCCGTAGCGGTTGTCCATCGCGCTGGTGAACAGCGCCACGGTCTTGCCCATGGATTCGTAGTTGTTGGCGATTTGCAGCAACTGGGTGCTCTTGCCGCTGTTCATCGCGGCGTAGCGGAAAAAGAGTTTTGCCATCGATGGGGTCTCGGTGGGGCTTGGAGCCTGTTTACGATCTCGCGAGCTAAGGTGAGACAAGGCGAAAATGGTTGAAGAAGCGGAGTGTACAAGAGGTACATGAGCATTCTGAAGCCGTACTCACCGTGTCACGCTCCACGACGTGCAGTAGATCGTAAATAGGTTCTTTAAAGGTCACCGCCGGTTTCCAGCACATAGCTGGCGCCGGCGTCTTGCGCCAGATGCTGGGCGAGGTAGGGCAGCACTTCGCGCAGCGTCTGCGGCAGCGTCCACGGCGCGTTGAGGATGAACATGCCGCTGCCGTGCATGCCGAAGCCGTCGCTGGACGGCTTTTGCACATGCAGTTCGGCGCGCAGCCAGTTCTTGGCGCCCAGCTTCTTCAGGTCCTTGGGCAGTTCCTTCATCTCGGCGCGCTGCAGGCAGGGATACCAGACCGCGTAGACGCCGGTGGCGAAGCGCTTCAGGCTTTCCTTCAGCGCGGTGATCACGTGCTGGTAATCGCGCTTGTCTTCATAGGGCGGATCGATCAGGACCAGCGCGCGGCGCGGCGGTGGCGGCAGAATCGCCTTGATCGCCTCGAAGCCGTTGGCCTGCTGGATTTGCACGCGACGGCCGGCGTCGGCGAAGGTGTTGGCCAGCAACTGGTGATCGGTGGGGTGGAGCTCGAACAGGCGCAGCTTGTCGCTGGCCGGCATTACCTCCGCCGCGCACCAGGGCGAACCGGGGTAGAGCTTGAGTTCGCCGTCGGCGTTCAGGCTGCGTACCACCTCGACGTAGTTGGCGACGGCTTCCGGCAGATCGTCGCGACGCCACAGTCGGGCGATGCCGGATTCGAATTCGGCGTTTTTGGTGGCGTAGCCTTCCACCAGCGAGTAAGCGCCGGCGCCGGCATGGGTGTCGATATACCAATAGGGCTTGGCTTTCTGTCCCAGGTAATTCAGGAGTTCGATCTGGATCAGATGCTTGAGCACGTCGGCGTGATTGCCGGCGTGGAAGGCGTGGCGGTAACTGAGCATGGCTGCGGGGTATGGCGTTTATCAGCTTCGGATTGTACCGGATTCGGAGTGGCCGCGCAGCGCGTCCTCCAGCGCGGCGCGCCAGCCCAGTTGTTCCGCAAGCTGCATGAAATCGTCGGCTGGCGGCGCTTGCAGCAAGAGCGGCTGGCCGCTGTCCGGCAGGCTCAGCCGCATGGCGACGCAGGCCAGCAGCAGGCGCCGGCTGCCGAAATGCTCGGCGAACATGCGATTGTGGCGGCCCTTGCCGTGGGTGGCGTCGCCGATGATGGGGTGGGCGATGTGCTTGAGGTGGCGGCGCAGCTGGTGGCGGCGGCCGGTGTGCGGCGTCAGTTCCAGCAAGCTGTAACGGCTACTGGGGTAGCGTTCTACCTCTATCGGCAGTTCGATGCGCGCCAGCGTGCGGTAGTCGGTGACGGTGGCCTGAGGCGCGGTGTCCACGGTTTCGCCTATCCATTCCAGGTCGTCCGGGCGGCGGCTTAGCGGGTAGTCGATATGGCCGGCGTCGTCGGTGTGGCCGCGGACCACGGCGATATAGCGCTTGTCCACCTGCTGGCGTTCGAATTGCCAGCTCATCTCGCGGCACATATCCTTGTCCAGCGCGAACAGCAGCACGCCGGAGGTGCCCTTGTCCAGCCTATGCACCGGGTAGACGCGCTGGCCGATCTGGTCGCGCAGCAACTGCACGGCGAAGCGGGTTTCGTTGCGGTCCAGCGCGGTGCGGTGCACCAGCAGGCCGGAGGGCTTGTGAATGGCGATCAGCCGGTCGTCGCGGTAGAGAATGGGCAGCATGGAGCGGGTGGAAACGGGTGGGGAAGGCCGGCATTGTAGGCGCTGGCGGCCGGCTTTGGAAGGCGCGCGCGCGGTGGGTGATGCCGCTGTGCTGTAGTTTTATGTCTTACGCTTCGATTACGCGAAAACAACAAGGTTTTGGCATGCTATTGGCGTTTTTGTGCGCTGGCTCGGGCTTTGCCGGTTTTCGTTGCGACATGATATTTCAAAGTAGAGAGGAAGTTGTTTACAGGCCATGAGCGCGTCATTACAATTCGCCGCGCTCAAACAAGAATGACAGGGCGGCGTCTGTGCCGATTGCGATCCCGTTTGCCACGGGATGGCGGCAGGACCGCATCCGCGCAACCTGGTGTGTAGTTGCGACGCTACATGACAAGGGGTTGGCGGGCGCTTTGCTTCGCTGCACGGCACGGGAACCACAGGGGGTGATCGACGTGCGGGTTGACCAACAAACTCCATAGAGTCATAGAGATGAAAATCCAGCTGAAACGAATGAGCTTTGCCGTAGCGGCAGCGGTGCTGTCCACCTCCGCCTTCGCCAAAGAGTTCTCGCCCGCCGTGGTTTACGACATGGCAGGCAAGTTTGACAAGAGCTTCAACGAATCCGCGTACAACGGCGCCGAGCGTTTCAAGAAGGAATTCAAGATCAACTACCGCGACGGTCAGATCGCGTCCGAAGCCCAGAAAGAGCAGCTGCTGCGCAATATGGCGCGTCGCGACGCCGACATCGTGGTGGCCATCGGCTTCTCCTTCACCCAGGCGGTGGAAACCGTGGCCAAGGAGTTCCCCAAGGTCAAGTTCACTCTGATCGACGCCGTGGCAAAAGGTTCCAACGTTCAGAGCATCGTGTTCAAGGAACAAGAAGGCGCCTTCCTGACTGGCGTGGCCGCGGCGATGGCCTCCAAGAGCGGCAAGGTGGGCTTTGTAGGCGGCATGGACGTGCCGCTGATCCGCGCCTTCGGCTGTGGCTATGTGCAGGGCGTCAAGTTCACCAACAAGAACGCCAGCGTGATCCAGAACATGACCGGCACCACTCCGCAGGCCTTCAACGACCCGGCGCGCGGCACTGAGCTGGCCAAGAGCCAGTTCGACCGCGGCGTGGACGTGGTGTTCGCCGCCGCCGGCGGCACCGGCCTGGGCGTGCTGCAAGCCGCCAAGGCCGCCGGCAAGTACTCCATCGGCGTGGACAGCAACCAGAACCATCTGTACCCGGGTTCGGTGCTGACCTCCATGGTCAAGCGCGTGGACGTGGCGGTGTTCAACACCTTCAAGGACGCCAAGAACGGTTCCTGGAAGCCGGAAGTCAAGATTCTGGGCCTGAAGGAAGCCGGGGTGGATTGGGCGCTGGACGCCAACAACCGCAAAGTGATCACGCCGGCGATGGAGAAGAAGATCAACGCGGCCAAGGCGGACATCATCGGCGGCAAGATCAAGGTGGTGGATTACCGCGCCAACAACAGTTGCCCGATGCAATAAGCTGAGCTGAGTTTTCCCTGATCCGTTTCGGGGACGCAGGCACGATGCATTCCATCGTGCCTGTTTGTTCATGCCGGAGCGGAATCAGGTTGACCCTAACCAGGGAATATGAATAAGCATGACCGAGTTTGCCATTGAGCTGGCGGGCATCAACAAGAGTTTTGGTGCCGTCAAAGCCAACCGCGACGTCTCGATGAAAATCGCCAAGGGCACTGTCCATGGCGTCATCGGCGAAAACGGGGCCGGTAAATCCACGTTGATGAGCATTCTGTACGGCTATTACCAGGCCGACAGCGGCGCCATCCGGGTGAACGGCAAGGAAGCGCCGATCCGCAACAGCCAGGAAGCCATTGAGCTGGGAATCGGCATGGTGCATCAGCATTTCATGCTGGTGGACACCTTTACCGTGCTGGAGAACATCGTACTGGGCGCCGAAGGTGGCCTGGTGCTGAAAAAGGGGCTGGACGAGGCCCGCGAGCATCTGAAAGAGCTCAACCGCAATTACTCGCTGGAGGTGGATCCGGACGCGCTGGTGGGCGATCTGGGCGTGGGCCTGCAGCAAAGGGTGGAAATCCTCAAGGCGCTGTACCGCGGTGCCGACGTGTTGATCCTGGACGAGCCCACCGCGGTGCTGACGCCGCAGGAAGCGGACCATCTGTTTCACATCCTGCGTTCGCTGAAGGCGCAGGGCAAGACCGTGATCCTGATCACCCACAAACTGCGCGAGGTGATGGACATCACCGACGGCGTCAGCGTGATGCGCGCCGGCACCGTGGTGGCCAATGTCGCCACCTGCGACGTGGACAAGGAAAAGCTGGCGGACCTGATGGTGGGCCGCAAGGTTAGCCTGAAAGTGGACAAGGCCGAGCGCGAGCCGGGCGCGGCGGTGCTCAGCGTCAAGAATCTGTGTCTGACCGACGCGCGCGCGGTCAAGCTGCTGGACCAGCTGAATTTCGAAGTGCGCGCCGGCGAGATCGTCGGCATCGCCGGCGTGTCCGGCAACGGCCAGTCCGAACTGTTGGAAGTGCTGGCCGGCATGCTGGAGCCTAGCGCCGGCGAGATGGTCTACAAGGGCGAAGACCTGCTGCGCCGCCGTTGCGGCGCCCAGCCGCGCGCTGCGCTCTACCGCAAGCTGGGCATCGCCCACGTGCCGGAAGACCGCTCGCGCGAAGGCCTGGTCAAGGCTTTCTCCAGCTATGAAAACGCCATTCTCGGCTATCACGGCGAACCCGGCCTGGGCCGCGGCCCGTGGTATTCGCGCAAGCGGCTGTTGGCGCGCACTCGCGACTTCATCCAGCAATTCGACATCCGTCCGGGCAACCCGCTGCTGCGCGTGGGCCTGCTATCCGGCGGCAACCAGCAGAAAGTGGTGTTGGCGCGGGAAATCCACGCCAACCCGGATCTGCTGCTGATCGGCCAGCCGACGCGCGGCGTGGACATCGGCGCGATTGAATTCATTCACAAGCGGCTGGTGGAACTGCGCGACGAGGGCAAGGCCATTTTGCTGGTCTCGGTTGAACTAGAAGAAATCCTGGCGCTGGCCGACCGCATCCTGGTCATGGCCGGCGGACAGATCACCGGCGAAGTGGCGGCCAAGGACGCCGACACCATTTCGCTGGGCCTGCTGATGGGGGGGCACAAACATTGAAATTCGGACAAGCTTCCACCTTGCCGCGCTGGGCGCAGCTGACGGTGCTGCCAGCGCTTAATCTACTGGCTGCCTTGCTGGTGACCGGCCTGGTCACCTGGCTGATAGGCGAAGACCCTTGGGAATGCCTGAAGCTGCTGATCAACGGCGCCTTCGGCTACGGCGAGGGCATAGGCTACACCCTGTTCTACACCACCGGCTTCATCTTCACCGGCCTGGCGGTGGCCACCGCCTTCCACGCCGGCCTGTTCAATATCGGCGGAGAAGGGCAGACCTATCTGGCCGGCCTGGGCGTGACCCTGGTGGTGCTGGGCTTCGACCACAGCCTGCCGCCGGCGGTGCTGGTGCCGCTGGCCATCCTGGCGGCGATGGGCTTCGGCGCGGCCTGGGCTTTCGTGCCGGGCTGGCTGCAGGCCAAGCGGGGCAGCCACATCGTGGTGACCACCATCATGTTCAACTTCATCGCTTACTCCTTGATGTTGTACCTGATCAGCCATCACCTGATCGAAGCCGGCTCGCAGAACCCGACCACGCGCGAATTCGGCCAGGCGGCCTGGATTCCCGCCATTCATGAAATGGCGGCGCGCTTTGGCGTGGAGATTCCCACCTCGCCGCTGAACCTGACTTTTGTGATGGCCTTGCTGGCCGCTGCGCTGTTCTATCTGGTGGTGTGGCATAGCCGTTGGGGCTTCGAGCTGCGCACCGTGGGCACCAGCGAACCGGCCGCCCGCTATGCGGGCATGAGCGTCAGCCGCGTCATCATCGTCGCCATGTGCGTGTCCGGCGCGCTGTCCGGCCTGGCCGCGGTCAATGAGCTGATGGGCTCCGCCCACCGCATGAACGTGATGTTCACCAACGGCGTCGGCTTCGTCGGCATCGCCGTGGCGCTGATGGGCCGCAACCACCCGGTGGGCATCATCCTGTCCGCGTTGCTGTTCGGCGCGCTGACCCAGGGCGGTTCCGATCTGTCCTTCGAGAAGCCAATGATCACCCGCGAGATGATCATCTTCATTCAGGGCCTGATCATCCTGTTCTGCGGCGCGCTGGAAAACCTGTTCGAGCCGTTCATCGCCGGCCTGTTCAAGCGCAAGGACGACAAATAATGGAAATCTTCTTCAGTCTGCTCGATTCCACGCTGCGCGTGGCCACGCCGCTGATCCTGGCCGCGATGGCCGGCATGTTCTCCGAGCGCTCCGGCGTGGTGGACATCAGCCTGGAAGGCAAGATGCTGGTGGCGGCTTTCGCCGCCGCCGCGGCGGCCTTCGCCACCCAGAGCCCGTGGATAGGCATGGCCTGCGGCATCGCCGCCTCGGTGGCGATGGCGATGATCCACGCTTTTGTGTCGGTCACGTATAACGGCAACCAGCTGATTTCCGGCATGGCGCTCAATACCGTCGCTTCCGGCATCACCCCGGTGTTGGGCCTGGCCTGGTTTCAGCAGGGCGGCAACACCCCGCAACTGCCGGACGAGGGGCGTTTCCACGAGATTGCGCTGCCGTTCGCGAATGAGCTGCGCGACGTGCCGCTGCTGGGTCAGCTGTACAGCAAGCTGCTGTCCGGCCACAGCATTCTGGTGTATCTGACCTTGTTCCTGATTGTGCCGCTGGTGACCTGGGTGCTGTACAAGAGCCGCTTTGGCCTGCGTCTGCGCGCGGTGGGGGAGAACCCGCACGCGGCGGACACCGCCGGCATTTCCGTGGCCAAGGTGCGCTACACCGCCTTGTTCTGGGGCGGCGTGCTGTGCGGCATCGCCGGCACCTATCTGTCCGTGTACCAGACCGGCAGCTTCATCAAGGAAATGACCGCGGGCAAGGGCTTCCTGGCGCTGGCCGCGCTAATCTTCGGCAAGTGGAAACCGCTGCCGGCGGTGCTGGGCTGCTTGGTGTTCGCCTTTGCCGACGCCATCCAGATCCGCCTGGAAGGCGTGGCGTTGCCGGGCATTGGCCAGATCCCGTCGCAGGCCATCGCGATCATCCCCTACGTGCTGACCGTATTGCTGCTGGCGGGCTTCGTTGGCCGCGCGGTGGCGCCCAAGGCGATAGGCATACCTTTCGTCAAGAGCCGTTAACCGGCTTTTGAGACAGGTTAGAAACCGCCAGCGGGCTTTGCCCCTGGCGGTTTTTTGTTTTATATCGCATACGGGAATCTTGCCGTCGTTTGTTATTCATAGTGATTCCCAATCTCAATTGCTATTGTATTGCCTGGTAGTTGTTCAGAAAATTTGAATCTTTTGCGCTAATAATTTCGCTATGACGGCAATGGGCGCGCTTTTATGATTAACTGGCATGACAGGTTTTAATTTGCCGCTCATTTGTAATAAGGAACTCGATGCAACGCTACAGTCCAACACAGATTGCTTTGCACTGGCTGATTGCGCTGTTGATCATTGCCGCCCTGATCATGGGCTGGTACTTCAACAGCATGCAGATCACATCGCCGGCCAGCTTCAAACTGAAAGCCTCTTTGATCGCCTGGCACAAATGGGTGGGCATCAGCGTGCTGGCGCTGGCCGTGCTGCGCCTGATCTGGCGCGCGCGCCGCGGCGCGCCGACGCCTTTGCCGGGTCAGCCGGCCTGGCAGCTTAAAGCCGCCAACCTGATTCACCTGCTGTTGTACGCCTTAATGCTGGCGATGCCGCTGGTGGGCTGGCTGATGAGCTCCGCCAAAGGCTACCCGGTGGTGTGGTTCAACCTGGTGCAACTGCCGGACCTGGTGGAAAAGAACGAGGCGTTGGGCCATGTGTTGGGCTGGAGCCACGCGCTGATGGCGTACGCCATAGTCGCCATCGTCGGTCTGCATGCGCTGGCGGCCTTGAAACATCACTTTATCGATCGCGACGCCACGCTGGCGCGGATGCTGCCGTCCTGTCGCAAAGGAGATCCTCAAGCATGAAATTTCTGACTTCTCTCGTCCTGAGCGCCGCCGTGGCGCTGGCCGTGGCGCCGGCCCAGGCCGCGCAAACGCTGAACGCGGCCAAGAGCACGCTGGGCTTTACCTTCAAGCAAATGAACGTGCCGACCGAGGGCCGCTTCAAGAGCTTCGCCGCCAACGTCAGCTTCGACGCGGCCAAGCCGGAGGCCACCAAGGCGGTGTTCACCGTGGACCTGGGCAGCGTGGACGTGGGCAGCGCCGACGGCAACACCACGGTGCGCGGCGCGTCTTTCTTCAATATCGCCAGCCTGCCCAAAGCGACTTTCACCGCCAAATCGGTAAAGGCCTTGGGCGGCGGCAAGTTCGAAACCCGCGGCACCTTGAGCCTGAAGGGCGTTAGCCGCGAGGTGGTGTCCACCTTCACCGCCGCCAGCGCGGGGAATGAGACCACGCTGCAGGGCAGCTTCCCGCTGAAGCGTCTGCAGTTCAAGGTGGGCGACGGCGCTTGGGACGACACCGAGGCGATCGCCGATCTGGTGACCGTCAAATACAAATTCGTTCTGACCGGCAAGTGATCTTGCCTTTCTTTACCCTGGAGAAAACCGACGTGACGACCAAAATGAAGACTCTGTTTGCCGCCGTGATGACGCTGGGTGTGCTGGGCAGCGCGCAAGCCGCCCCGGTCACTTACGAAGTGGACAGCTCGCACACCCATGCCGGCTACTCGTTGAGCCACCTGGGCTTCTCTACGCTGAGCGGCCGCTTCAACGACACCAAGGGCAGCGTGGTACTGGATCAAGCCAAGAAAACCGGCTCGGTGGACATCGTGATCAAGACCGCCAGCCAGGACAGCGGCTGGGCGGCGCGCGACAAGCACATCGCCAGCCCGGATTTCCTGGATGTTGAAAAGTATCCGACCATCACGTTCAAATCCGACAAGTTCACCTTCAACGGCGACAAGCTGGCGGCAGTGGACGGCCAACTGAGCCTGCACGGCGTGACCAAGCCGGTGACGCTGACCGTGACCAACTTCAAGTGCGTGGATTCCCACCCGATGGCCAAGAAGCCGTGGTGCGGCGCGGACGCCACCGCCACTATCAAGCGCAGCGAGTTCGGCGTGGGCGCTTACGCGCCGGCGGTGGGCGACGACCTGCAGTTGAGCATCACCATCGAAGCCGGCAAGAAGTAAGCGGATTCGATAAAGCGCCGGAGCCCTTGTCCGGCGTTAAAAAAATCCGAGTCGGAGGACTCGGGTTTTTTCATGCCGGCGAAGCCGTTCAGGTCAGGCTTAGCACGATGGGGGCCAGCCAGTCGGACAGCCACATTACCAGCAGGGGGCTGATCACGGTCATGCCGCCGAACACCGTCCAGGGCAGACGCGCTTCCGGCTGACGGCGCATCACGTACAAGAGCGCGCGGTAACAGGCGTAGCTGACGACCATGATCAGCGGCGGAGCCATCAGGTAGGACAGCAGCGGCCGCCAGTCCAGCAAGCGTGAAAAAGCGACGATGCCCAGATGCAGGCTGAGCTGGCTGGCCATCAGCGCCGCCAGCTGCGGCTGGCGTTCGGGGAAGGCCAGGCCAAGCCGGCTGACCCGCAAGCTGCTGGCGGACCACAGCACGGCGGCGATGCCCAGCCAGGCGTAGGCGTAACAGAAGGGCAGCAGCACCGGCGACAGCGCGGTGAGGAAGGGGTCCGCGCGGAAGATCAGCGCCAGGATGAAGAAGGACGCCGCGAAGCATAGCTGGGCGATGCCGTCGCGGCTGGCGATCAAGCGCCACAGAATGTGCAGGTAGAACAGCGCGACCAGAACGAGCAGGAACCAACCAGTGGGCGTCGCCGTCATTGAGCCTCCAGCACGCGAATCAGCGCGGCGGACACTTGCTCGCCTATCTGGGCCAGGTAGTGGGTGTGCATGTCGAAGGTGAAGCGTTGCGGATCGTCCGACGCCAGAGCCAGCAGGCCGAAGGCCTGGCCCTTGCCGTCGCGCAGCGCCAGTTGGGCGAAGGACTGCAGCACCGGCGCGGCGGGGAACCAGGCCAGCACGTCGTCGTTGACGTAGGGGCCGCAATAGGGCGCGGACAGATTTCGCGCCAGCGCGGCCACCTCGCTGCGGGCGTCGTAGGCCGGGCCGGCGGATTCCGCCGCCGGGTGCCACAGCCGCAAGGCCATGCGTTTCAGCTTGAAATGCTCGGCGAAGCAGGCGGGCAGCGCGCTCAGCATGTCTTGCAGACTCAGGCAGGCCTGCAGCGTCAGCCCCAGTTGATGAGCGCTGGCGATGATGCGGTCGTTGGCCTCGCTGTGGCGGATCAATTGCTGCAAGCGGGACTCCAGCTGGCGGTTGCGGTCCTTCAGGTCCAGCATTTGGCGTTCCGCCAGCGAGACCACTACGCGGTCCTGCGGCGCGCCGCCCGGCTTCAGGCCGAGCCTTTCGGCGTGATGGGCGAGAAAGTCCGGGTGTTGGTCCAAAAACGCCAGCACATCATCTGTCTGCATAATTCATAACCCCCTTACGGCTGTGTTGTTGTTGCGCGCCCGCTGCCGCTCTGAGCCGACGGCGGGCCGTTAAATCTCGATTTCGCCCTGAAACACGGTGACGGCGGGGCCGGTCATGGTCACCGCGGCATCGTCGGCCGGCCATTCCACCGTCAGCTCGCCGCCGCGGGTGTGCACCCGCACGCGCCGGTCCAGCAGGCCGCGGCGGATTCCTGCCACCACCGCCGCGCAGGCGCCGGTGCCGCAGGCCAGCGTTTCGCCGGCGCCGCGCTCGAACACGCGCAGGCGGATTTCATTGCGCGCCACCACCTGCATGAAGCCGGCGTTGACCCGTTCCGGAAAGCGGGGATGGTTTTCGATGGCCGCGCCGACGCGCGTCACGGGAGCCAAGGCTACATCTGCGACTACTTGCACCGCGTGGGGGTTCCCCATCGACACCACGCTGACCGACAAGGTCGCATCCTCGACTTGCAAATCGTGGCACACCGCCTCGCGTTCGGCCTGGAACGGAATCTCGTCCGGAGCGAATCGCGGCCGGCCCATGTCCACCCGCGCTTGTCCGTCTCCCAGGTATTCCGGCGCGATCACGCCCTTGGCGGTTTCCACCTGGATTCGCGATTTGGCGGTCAGGCCGCGGTCGGATACGAATTTGGCGAAGCAGCGCGCGCCGTTGCCGCATTGTTCCACCTCGCCGCCGTCATTATTGAAGATGCGGTAGCGAAAATCGTTGTCCGGAGAGTGTGGGGGTTCCACCAGCAACAACTGATCGAAGCCGATGCCGAAGTGGCGATCGCCCAACTGACGGATGCGCTCCGCGTTCAAGGGGATGGTTTGACTCACGCCGTCGACAACCATGAAGTCGTTGCCGAGGCCGTGCATTTTGGTGAAGTGCAATTTCATTGGCGCGCCAGATTCTGCGTGAACAATCGGCCCGTTGCCGGGCCGGCGGTCGGGCGGGGAGTTGTGCGCGCCGAAGCGCGGACGGGGCTCCGCCGCCAATAAGGCAGGTTAGCACAGTGGCGTAGATAGAGGTACAGGCGCGCGCTCAGGCGCTGGCCAGCGCCTTGCCGGGAGCGGCTCCCGAGCCGGCGTAGGCCTGTAGGGCCGCGCTGGCAGCGGCGGCCTGCGGCATGGCCTCGCCGCCGGTCTGGACAGCCGCGGCGTGCGCATCGGCGGCGGCGGTCTGGCCGACATCGTCGATCAGCGAGCCGGACGAGGACGCCGGCGCGTCTTGTCCGGTGGCGAGCTTGAGCGTGTCTTCGGCGGCGTCGCCGGGCTGGCTGAGCTTGAGCTGCATTTGCATCAGCAGCAGCCGCACCAGCGTGGCCATGTCCAGGCGGGGACGGTTGGCCTGCGCCGGCTGTTGCTCGGGCTCGGAAGTGGTCGGCGCGGTTGCGGAGGGAGAGAAGGCGGCGTCTTCTGTCGCGGTCGTCGCTTGAGCGCGGATGGAAGGCTGAAAGGGTACGGAGTGAACTTTCATATCAGTGTGCGCAAGAGTCAATGAAACAGGCCCGGCGCCGGGCCGGGCCTGGGCGATGGCGGGCTCAGCCTGTGGTGGTCTGGGCTGGGTTGATGGCGCCAGTTCCGGCGCTGCTATTGGCCTGGTAGGCGTTCAGCGCGGCCTGAACCTGGCCGCCGCCATGATGATGGTGACGGTGATGAGCTGGCTGGCTCTGTTGCGAGTTGGCTTGCAAATCCTGCTGCAGTTGCTGGTAATCCTGCTGAGCCTGGCTGAGGTTGTTGCTGCTCAGGTCCTGGCCCAGATTGCTGAACAGCGCGCTGGGCGAAGAGGTTGTCGATGCGCCGGTCAGCGCGCTCAGCGCGTCGTCGGTACTGCCGTCGCTGGAGCCGCCGAAGCTGCTCATCTGCAACTGGCTCAGCATCTGGTTGAACAGCAGGGTCATGTCGTTGCCGGCGCTGGCGGCGCCGCTGCTGGCCGAACTGCTGCCGCTGCTGGCGACGCTGCCATCGGTCTGCATGGAGTTGATCAGGCTGGCGAAGTCCTGAGCGCCGCTGCCGGTCGCGCTGGCTGATCCCGTCGTGCTGGCGGAACCACTGGCCGCGGCGGCGTTGGGCTGCAGGCTGGACAGCGCTTGCTGCGCGCCGCTGAGATTGCCTTGCCGCACATCGTTGATCATGGTCTGGAAATCCTGACGGCGCTGCTGGTGAACGGCCCGGCGTTGTTGCCAGGCATGGCTGCCGCCGTCGATGCCGCTAGTGTTGCTGACTGACATGGATAATCTCCCGCTAAGTCTATGGTGGAGTGTCGGTCGTGAGCTTCACGGAGCAGCTCGACTCCCATTCGCCACCCCGGTTTCGACGTTTGCCGGCACGGGCGGCAATCCATGCCGCTGTGGCGGACAGGATTGCCGCAAGGCGGCGGGTTTAGCCTGTTATTGCGTCAAAACAAGGGTTTGGCCAGTGGGTAGATGCAAGCGGCGTGCCAGCTGGCAGGCGAGATTCTGTTAATTTCCATTAGGCGTTCTGCTGGGTGTGGATGGTCTTGGTATAAACAAGTCAGCCCTCTGAATCGCCGGGATGCCGCCATGCGTTTTGCCATTACCTTGTCCGACCGCTTTAAGCCGGTGCTGGACGTTTGCCTGCACGCCGGCTGGCAGCCGTTGAAGCTGTTCTGCACCCCGGTGGACCATCGCATGCATCACCACAAGGAATCGCTGGCGGCGGCGGAGCGCTTGGGCGTGCCGGTGCAGTTGTCGCGAATGCGCGAACGCGATTTGCTGGAGCTGGCGGAGCAGGACTGCGAAGTCTTGCTGGTGGCCAGCTACAACTGGCGGGTGCCGGACTGGGAGCCTTATCTGAATTACGCGGTCAACTTCCATCCATCGCCGTTGCCCATCGGCCGCGGGCCTTATCCGATGGTGAGGGCAATTCTGGACGGCCATCGGCAATGGGGATGCAGTTGTCATCAATTGACCCGGGAAATGGACGCCGGCGATGTGCTGGCGCAGGAGCAGTTCGCGCTGAGGCCGGACGAAACCCATGAATCGCTGGACGCGAAACTGCAACTGGCGCTGTACCGGCTGGCGGGGCGGGTGGCCGGCGACTTTGCCTCCTTGTGGGAACAGGCGCAGCCGCAAGGCGAAAACAGCAGCTATTGGCCGCTGTGGCGGGACGAAGAGCGGGTGCTGGATTTCAGCCTGCCGGTGGAGGACGTCATGCGCCGAGTGCGCGCCTTCGGCGACTTCGAATGCCTGGTCGCGGTCAACGGCGTCACCGTGCACGTGCACCGCGCGCAAGGCTGGCGAGAGAGCCACGCTTACCCGCCGGGCTCCTTGATTTTGTCCAACGCGCTGAGCCTCTTGGTGGCCGCCGCCGACGGCATGGTGCTGATTAGCGAATGGAGTTTGAACCCGCCCGGCGGCGTTAGCGGCCGGCTGCGGGGGTGAGGCGCGGCTCCTCGGCCGCGTCTGTTCCTGTCTTAGAACCTGTTCACGATCTGCTGCGCTGGGGCGATACGGCGTTAAAAACCAGCTCAAAATGCTCATGTACCACGTGTACATTCCGCTTTTTCGCTTGTTTTCGCCTTGTCTCGCTCTTGCTCGCGAGATCGTGAACAGGCTCTTACTTCTTCACGTTAAACGCTTCCAACGCCGCCCGCGCCGCGGCGGCGATCACTTCGTCGCTGTGCTTGGCTTCTTTCTTGGCGTGCTTGGTGTAGACCGCCAGCACGATGGGCGCGCGTTTGGGCGGCCAGATCACCGCGTAGTCGTTGGCGGTGCCGTAGACGCCGCAGGTGCCTGTTTTGTCGCCCACTTCCCAGCCGGCCGGCACCGCGGCGCGGATTCTGGCGTTGCCGGTGGTGTTGCCTTTCAGCCAGTCCGCCAGCTGTTGGCGCTGCGGTTCCGGCAGCGCCTTGCCCAGCGCCAGTTTTTGCATGCTTTCCGCCACTGCCTTGGGGGTGGAGGTGTCGCGCGGGTCGCCGGGGACGGCGGAGTTCAGTTCCGGTTCCAGGCGGTCCAGGCGGAAGCTGGCGTCGCCGATGGTGCGCATGAAGGCGGTCAGCGCGGCGGGACCGTTGATTTCCTTGAGCAGCAGATTGGCCGCACCGTTGTCGCTGTATTGCACGGTGGCGGCGCTGAGCTCGGCCACGGTCATGCCGTTTGCCTGGTTTTTGGTCGTAATCGGGGACCAATTAGGCAGAGCCGTCTTGCTGTAGCGGATGCGTTTGTCCAGCAGGCCCGGTTTTGCTTGGCTCTGCGCCAGCACCCCCGCCGCCAGAAAGCCTTTGAAGGAGCTGCACATGGGAAAGCGTTCGTTGGGACGATTGGCCACGGTGGCGCCGGAGCCGGTGTCGATGGCGTAGACGCCGATGCTGCCGCCAAAGTCGCGCTCCAGTTTGGCCAACTTGTCGGCGGCGACGGCGAGCGGATCGGCGGCGACGGCCTGGGTTAGCGGCGCGGCCAGCGATGCGAATAAAATCAGATGCTTGAACATGGTTTTTGTCCTTCTGTCTGGTGGGAAAGTGTGGCGCTATCCTGATGGCGAAGGCTTGGGCTGTAAATCGCGCAAACTGTAACGTCTGTAACTTTTTGCTCCGGCGGCGGTGAGGCGGGGTGTCGCCGCCGGGCGTAATCTGGAGCGCGGCCATTCGGAGGACGGACGCTTCACATCGGCGCAGGAGGCGCGTTTGGGCGAATTCTGGAAGTGAGCGGCGGATGGGCCAGGGTATAAAGCGGCATTCGCCATTTCGCTTGTAGGATTTTCATGCCGGACCTGATCGCTTTTCATCGCTGCGTCGCGGAGCTGTTGCAACACCTGGGTTTTGACGCGCCGGAACTGGCCGCGGATCAGGAGGTGCTCAGTCTGCAGCTGGAGCAGCGCTTCTCCCTCCATTTTGTCTGTCTCGATCAGGATAGCTGGTTCATGCAGGCGGACCTTGGCGACGCTTTGCCGTCGCCCGGTCCCGCCGTGTTGGCGCAGGCCTTGCGCCGCAATCAGCTGGCGATTCAAGCCTGGCAGCCGGTGGTCAGCCTGGATCAGGACGAGCGGTTGGGCTGCTGGTTGCGTTTGCCGTGCCAGGGCTGCGATTTGCCGTCGATGGCGTCCGCCCTGGACGCCGTGATTGTCTGCGCCGAAGAGTTGTTGTCGGCGGTGGACGAACTTGTCGTTTGTTAAACCCATGTTCCGTATATAAGCCCTGATGGGCAAATTCCTAAGAAAAGGACACTCATGAGCACGATTTCCACCCATATCCCCATGCGCGGGCTGCACTCCGCCCAGGCTTTGCGCGAGAGCTGCGCCGATGTGAACGCCGACAAGGCGCGCATCGGCATGCGCAAGGACGGCACTTTGGTGTTGTACACCGGCCGTTCTTATTTGCTGCATCCGGATCAGACCCGACGCGCCAGCGAGTTTCTGCGCCAGCTGGACCCGCAGCAGGCGGAGTCGGGGTCGCGCCGTTTCCGCCTGGTCGATCTGATCACCAGTTTGAATACCCTCTCCAATGGCCGTCGCGCCCAGCCGCAGGCGGATGAGCCGGCTGCCGCTAGCCGCACCCGTCGTTTGCGTTTTGTCGACGAGGCCGCTCCGGTGGCGGAGAAACGGCCGGTTCAGGCCGCGCCGGCCAGATTGGCCGCTGCGCCGCCGTCCGCGCCGCGCGCCGAGGCCGATGGCGCCGGCAAGGGTTTCAGCGCCGCCGGCTCTCGCGGCCGAGTGCAGCAGGCCGGCGATAGGGTGGTCAAATCCTTCAAGGCGATGGACAAGAACGCCGTCGCTCATGAGCTGGCGATGTGCAACAGCCATCTCAAGGCCAGCCAGCGGGCCTTGCCGGAGGCGCGGATGCAGGGCGATACGCTGGCGATGCCCTTTATCGCCGGCTCGACGCCCACCACGGAGGAGGTGAAGGGCGCGGTGGGCGAGTTGTTCCGCCTGGGCTTCATGATGGGGGACCCGTCTTCGGCCAATTTCGTCAAAACCGAGGGCGGCAAGGTGGTGCCGGTGGATTTTGGCCTGATGTTCAAGACGGACGAACGCGGCGCGGTATGCCGCAGCGTGATGAGCGAGATCGTGCATGACTACGTCAAGGGTGGCTATCGCTTTGTGCCGGAACCGTTGAAGAGCGATTATCTGGCGGCGATGCGCGAGTTTGATCAGGTGCTGGGCAAGGACAGCCCAGCGCGCAATGTCAACGTCAAAAAGCTGCAGATGGCGGGATGGTTCAATAAGAACGGCTAACAAAACCCCTGGCGCTGCGTTGCTACTGCGTAGTCTGCGTCGGCGCGCCTTGCCTCAGCCGTAAACTGAGTTTTGTTAGCCATGGCCCATCCGCCTGATGGATGGCTGTGGAAACGGTGTGCTCCCGCATGGGAAGCACGCCGTTTGGCTTTCTCTCCGCCCGCGACGCCGGCGCCTTGACGCTGCTTGCCCGGCTCAGTACCCTGTGGCTCGCGCTGCGCCAAATCACGCCGCGCCGGGAGTAGAAGCCCAGAGTCACTTGATCGCAGACAGGAGGTGTCCGCTTTGGCACTTCCACGTCTGCATGCCATGCATGCCCATCCTGGGCGGGCCGTGGCAGGGAGCCTTCGGGCTACCGGTCTTTTATCGAGTGAACCGGTCTTCTACCCTTGTCACGTGCCTGCTCAAACCTGCTGCACGAGCGGGCCTTCTCTCAGGAAACGACTTGGAGGCCGCGATGCGATTCTTCCTTTTTCTCTTTTCCCCCTCGATTTCCCTTGATCCGCTGTCCTGGCTACAGGAGGCGCGGCTATGAACGCCCTATGCGAGGTAGAGGAGCGTCGGCAGTTGCTGGGCCGCGTGCTGGACGCCAGCCAGCTGGGGTTGGAGGCTTTGGACTTGGTGATCCCCGCCGTGGAGGCGGCGGAGCGCTTGTGCGTGAGCTTGGGCTCTGAGGACGGCGAGCCCATTGCCGGCTTGTGCCGCTTGGTGCGTTGGGCGATGGAGGACTACCACGGCATGCTGGACAATGTTCGCGAGGAGGCGGCCACGGCTTTGAGCGATGAGGGGTGAGAGGGGTGCGCTCCGCGGTTCTTGCAATCTCGCGGCCAGGGTGAAACGGGGCGCCGCCGGGGCAGGCGAAGCCCGGAAACCGCTGGCGGGTATCGCCCACGGCGTCTCCCGCCCTAGGCGCCGCCGCTCGCTATGGGGCCGGCGTCGGCTCCTACCAGCCGCCGCCCAGCGCGGCGATCAGCGCCACGCTGCCGGCGTATTGCCGGTTCTTCACGTTCCACAGCGTGGTTTCCGCGCTGATGCGGCCGCTTTGCGCGCTTAAGACATTGAGATAGCTGACGGTGCCGGCGCGGTACTGGTTCAGCGCGATGGTTTCCGCGCGCCGGGCGGCGTCCAGCGCAGCCTGTTGCGAGGCGGCTTCCTCGCCCAGCAGTCGTTGCGCGGCCAGATTGTCTTCCACGCTCTGGAAGGCGGACAGCACGGTCAGGCGGTAGCCGGCGACGCTGGCGTCGTAGGCGGCGATGGCTTGTTCTTTATGGGCGCTGCGCAGGCCGGCGTCGAACAGGCTGAGCGCCAGCGCCGGGCCCAGCGACCAGACGCGGTTGGGCAGGCTGACCCAGTCTGCGAAGCTGGCGCCGCGGTAGCCGCCGCTGGCGGATAGGGTGAGGGTGGGGAAGAAGGCGGCCTGGGCCACGCCGATTTCGGCGTTGGCCTGCGCCACCGCGCGTTCCGCGGCGGCGATGTCCGGGCGGCGTTCCAGCAGTTGCGATGGCAGACCGGCGGGGATGCTGGGCAAGCGCGGTTCGGCGCTGGCCGCCGGCAGGCTGAAGCTGGCCGGCGTCTGCCCCAGCGCGGCGGCGATGGCGTGTTCCAGCTGGGCGCGGGTCAGCTGTTTGTCCACCCGCTGCGCCTGGGCGCTTTGCCATTGGCTTTCGGCCTGGGCCACGTTGGCGTCGGAAACAATGCCGGCCTGGTATTGATTGCGGGTCAGCTTCAGCGTTTCCGCCAGCGCTTGTTCATTGGCTTGCAGTTGCCGCAGTTGCAGGTCGGCCACGCTGATTTGCAGATAGGCGGTGGCCAGTTGCGCTTGGGCGCTGAGGCGTATCGCCGCCAGTTGCGCGGCGCTGGCTTGGGCTTTGGCGGAGCCGGCTTCCACGGAGCGGCGCAGGCCGCCCCACAGGTCCAGCTCCCAGCTGGCGTTGGCGCTCAGGTTGTAGCTGGTGGACGTGGCCTGGCCGGGGGAACTGACGCCTCGGCTTTGGCCGGCGTTGAGGCCCAGGCTGGGAAACAGCCCGGCTTCGGCCTGTTTCAGCAAGGCCTGGACTTGGCGGTATTGCGCTTCGGCCTGGGCGATGCCGGGGCTTTGCCGGTTCAGGGTGTCCATCAACTGGTCCAGCCGCGGGTCTTGATAGATATGCCACCAGTCGCCGCGAGGCAGGGCATCCTGAGGCTGGGCGCTTTTCCAGCGGCCGTCTTCCTTATAGGCGGCCGGCAGGTCCAGCTTGGGCTTGGCGTAGTCCGGGCCCAGCGCGCAGCCGGCCAACAGCAGCGCGCAGGCCAGCGCAAGGCTTAGTGTTTTCATGGGTTTCATTCCTCGGCTCCGCGGTTTAGCGCGGCGCGCGCGGGCCGCCAGCGGCGGCACCACAGCCGGAAGCGGTCCAGATACAGGTAAACGACGGGGGTGGTGTACAGGGTCAGCAGCTGGCTGAGCAGCAGGCCGCCCACGATGGAGATGCCCAGCGGGGTGCGCAGCTCGGCGCCGTCGCCGCGGCCCAGGGCCAGCGGCAGCGCGCCGAACAGCGCGGCCAGCGTGGTCATCATGATGGGGCGGAAGCGCAGCAGGCAGGCCTGGCGTATCGCCTGTTCCGGCGTTTGTCCTTGTTCGCGTTCGGCGCTGAGCGCGAAGTCTATCATCATGATGGCGTTCTTTTTGACGATGCCGATCAGGAGCAGCACGCCTATCAGCGCGATGACGTTGAATTCGCCGCCGGTGGCGATGATGGCCAGCAGGGCGCCGACGCCGGCCGAGGGCAGGGTGGAGAGAATGGTGACCGGGTGCACCACGCTTTCGTACAGCATGCCCAGCACGATGTAGACGGCGATCAGCGCGGCCAGGATCAGCAGCGGCTGGCTGTCCAGCGAGGCCTGGAAGGTTTTGGCGCTGCCCTGGAAGCTGCCGTGGATGCTGCTGGGCAGGCCGACGCCGGCCAGCGCCTGGTTGATGGCGTCGGTGGCGTCGGACAGCGCGGCGCCCGGCGGCAGGTTGAAGGAGACGGTGGCGGCGGCAAACTGGCTTTGGTGGTTGACCGACAGCGCGGTGTTGCCGGGCGCCCAGCGGGCGACGGCGGACAGCGGGGTGGGCTGGCCTCCCGGCGTTTGCAGGAAGATGCTGTCCAGCCCGTCCGGCCCTTGCCAGTATTGCGGAGCCACTTCCATCACCACGCGGTATTGGTTGAGCGCGTTGTAGATGGTGGATACCTGGCGCTGGCCGAAGGCGTCGTTGAGCGCGGAATCCACCTGGGCTTGGGTCAGGCCCAGCCGCGCCATGGCGTCGCGGTCGAAGACCAGTGTGGTTTGCAGGCCTTTGACTTCCTGATCGGTGTTGACGTCGGCCAACATGG
Source organism: Chromobacterium haemolyticum (assembly GCF_002081825.1). Taxonomy (GTDB): domain Bacteria; phylum Pseudomonadota; class Gammaproteobacteria; order Burkholderiales; family Chromobacteriaceae; genus Chromobacterium; species Chromobacterium fluminis. Next base: position 174,638 of record NZ_MUKU01000002.1, read on the forward strand.
GCAGCTTCATCAGCGCTTGCTGGACTTTGGGCGTCCATTCGCGCAGTTGGGTCAGATCGTCGCCTTGCAGGGTGTATTGGTACTGGGCGTTGCTGGCGCGGCCGCCGATGCGGATGTCCTGCACCGCCTGCAGGAAGAGCTGGGCGCCGGGTTCGCGCGCCAAGGTTTTGCGCAGCCGGGCGATGACTTGGTCCGAGCTTTCCTTGCGTTGGCTCAGCGGCTTGAGGCTGACGAACATATTGGCGCTGTTGCGCTGGCCGCCGCCGGTGAAGCCCAGCACGGCGTCCACCGCCGGGTCTTGGCCCACCACGGTGATGAAGCGCTGCAGCTTTTGCTGCATGGCCTGGAAGGAGATGTTCTGGTCCGCGCGTATCATGCCGTTGAGCCGGCCGGTGTCCTGCTGCGGGAAGAAGCCCTTGGGCACGGCCAGGTAGAGGTAGACGTTGAGGCCTATGGTGGCGGCCAGGATCAGCATCATCAGCGGGCCGTGGCGCAAGGCCCAGTCCAGGCTGCGGCGATAGCCGTCCAGCATGGCGTCGAAGACGCGTTCGCTCCATTGAAACAGCCGGCCGGGAGGCCGTTCTTCGCGTGGTTTGAGCCAGCGCGCGCAGAGCATGGGCGTGGTGGTCAGCGAAACCAGCAGGGACACCAGGATGGCCACGGACAGGGTGACGGCGAATTCGCGGAACAGCCGGCCGATGACGCCGCCCATCAGCAGGATGGGGAGGAAGACGGCGATCAGCGAGACGCTCATGGACAGCACGGTGAAGCCGACTTCGCGCGCGCCGCGCAAGGCGGCCTGCATCGGTTTCATGCCGTCTTCGATGTGGCGGGCGATGTTTTCCAGCACCACGATGGTGTCGTCGACGACGAAGCCGGTGGCGATGGTCAGCGCCATCAGGCTGAGGTTGTTGAGAGAGAAGCCGGCCAGGTACATCACGGCGAAGGCGCCCACCAGCGATACCGGCACGGTGATGGCGGGAATGGCGGTGGCGCGGCCGTTGCGCAGGAATAGGAAGACCACCAGGATCACTAGGGCCACCGAGATCAGCAGCGAACGCTCCACTTCCTGCAGTGAGGCGCGGATGGTGGGGCTGCGGTCCATCACCACTTGCATGTTGATGGCGGCGGGGATGGAGGCTTGCAGCTGCGGCAGCAGCGCTTTGACCCGGTCTATGGTTTCGATGATGTTGGCGCCGGGTTGGCGGAACAGCATCAGCATCACCGCCGGCTGCCGGCCCAGGAGGCCTGCGTTGCGCAGGTCCACCACGGAGTCCTTGACCTCGGCCACGTCGGCGATGCGCACCGCGGCGCCGTCTTTGTAGCTGACGATCAGCGGCAGGTAGTCGCTGGCTTTGGTGGCTTGGTCGTTGGCCTGCACCTGCCAGTGTCGTTCGTCGTTTTCCAGAAAGCCTTTGGGCCGGTTGGCGTTGGTGCCGGCGATGGCGCCGCGCACGGTTTCCATGCCGATGCCGTAGTGGTTGAGCTGGCGTGGGTTCAGCTCCACCCGCACCGCCGGCTGCGCGCCGCCGCCCACGTTGACATCGCCTATGCCGTCCACCTGGGCCAACTTCTGGCCGAGTATGGTGTCGGCGGCGTCGTACATCTGGCCGCGGCTCAGGCTGTCCGAGGTCAGCGCGATGATCATGATGGGCGCGTCGGCGGGGTTGACCTTGCGGTAGGTGGGGTTGGACGGCATGCCGGTGGGCAGCAGGGAGCGCGCGGCGTTGATGGCGGCCTGCACGTCGCGCGCGGCGCCGTCGATGTCGCGGTCCAGCTCAAACTGCAAGGTGACGCGGGTGGAGCCCAGGGAGCTGGACGAGGTCATTTCCGTGACGCCGGCAATGCGGCCCAGCGCCCGTTCCAGCGGGGTGGCCACGGTGGCGGCCATGGTCTCCGGGCTGGCGCCGGGCAGGCGCGCGCTGACGGAGATGGTGGGGAAATCCACTTGCGGCAGCGGCGACACCGGCAGCAGCTTGAAGGCCAGCAAGCCGGCCAGCAGGATGGCCAGGGTCAGCAAGGTGGTGGCCACTGGGCGGCGGATGAAGGGGGCAGAGGGGATCATGCCTCGCCCTCGGCGCTCAGTGCCGGCTTGGCCTTGCGGCGGAGGCGGCGCGCCAACCGGTCAAAGGCCAGGTAGATCACCGGAGTGGTGAACAGGGTCAGCACCTGGCTGAGCAGCAGGCCGCCCACCATGGCCACGCCCAGCGGCTGGCGCAGCTCGGAACCCATGCCGCCGCCCAGCATCAGCGGCAGCGCACCCAGCAGCGCGGCCAGCGTGGTCATCAGGATGGGTCGGAAGCGCAGCAGGCAGGCCTGGTAGATGGCGTCGCGCGGGCTCATGCCGCGTTCGCGCTCGGCCTCCAGCGCGAAATCTATCATCATGATGGCGTTTTTCTTGACGATGCCGATCAACAGAATGATGCCGATGATGGCGATGACCGATAGATCATTGCCGGACAAGAGCAGGGCCAGCAGCGCGCCGATGCCGGCCGAGGGCAGGGTGGAGAGAATCGTGATGGGATGAATATAGCTTTCGTACAGCACGCCCAGCACGATGTACATGGTGACGATGGCGGCCAAGATCAGCCACAGGGTGTTGGATAGCGAGGCCTGGAAGGCTAGCGCCGCGCCCTGGAACTTGGTGTCTATGCTGGCCGGCAGGCCCAGCTCGGTCTCGGCCTGGCGGATGGCGTCCACCGCCGCGCCCAGCGAGGCCCCGGGGGCCAGGTTGAAGGACACGGTGGCGGTGGGGAATTGCCCCAGGTGGTTGATGGCGAGCGCGGTGGGGCGCTCCTCTATGCTGGCCACCGCGTCCAGCGGCACCGGGCCGCCGTTGGCGGTGGGCACGTACAGGCTTTTCAGCGACAGCGGGTCTTGCTGGTGCTGAGGGTCCACTTCCAGCACCACGCGGTATTGGTTGGTCTGGGTGAAGATGGTGGAGATCAGCCGTTGGCCGAAGGCGTCGTAGAGCGCGTTGTCGATGGCGGCGGTGCTGACGCCCAGGCGCGCGGCGGCGTCGCGGTTGATGTTGACGTAGGCTTGCAGGCCTTGGTCCTGCAAATCGCCGGCTACGTCGGCCAGCTGCGGCAGCCGGCGCAGCTTCTCCACCAGTTTGGGCGTCCAGGCGGACAAATCCTCGGCGCTGGTGGCTTGCAGGGTGAACTGGTACTGGGTGCGGCTGACGCGGGAATCTATGGTCAGGTCCTGCACCGGTTGCAGATAGAGCGCCATGCCCGGCAGCGCGTTGGCCTGGCTTTGCAGCCGGGTCAGCACGGTGCGGATGTCGTCGCGCTGTTCCTTGGGTTTGAGGTTGATCAGCAGCCGGCCGTTGTTGAGCGCGGCGTTGTTGCCGTCCACGCCGATGAAGGAGGACAGGCTGTCCACCGCCGGGTCTTTGAGCAGCTGCTGCGCCAGCGCTTCCTGCTTGCGCGCCATGGCGCTGAAGGAGATGGACTGCGAGGCTTCGCTGACGCCCTGGATGGCGCCGGTGTCTTGCAGCGGAAAGAAGCCTTTGGGCATGGCCAGATAGAGCGCGGCGGTCAGCGCCACGGTGGCCAACGCCACCAGCAGGGTTAGCGTCTGCCGCTCCAGCACCCAGCTGAGCATGCGGCCGTAGCGGGCGATCACCCGGTCGAAGAAGCGGCCGCTGGCGTGGTAGAAGCGGCCTTGCTTGTCTTCCGGCACGTGTTTGAGCAGGCGCGCGCACATCATCGGCGTCAGCGTCAGCGATATGAACGCCGAGATCAGGATGGACACCGCCAGGGTGACAGCGAATTCGCGGAACAGCCGACCCACCACGTCGCCCATGAACAAGAGCGGAATCAGCACGGCGATCAGCGAGATGGTCAGCGAGATGATGGTGAAGCCTATCTGCTTGGAGCCCTTGAGCGCCGCGGCCATCGGCGTTTCGCCGTCTTCGATGTAACGCGCGATGTTTTCTATCATCACGATGGCGTCGTCCACGACGAAGCCGGTGGCGATGGTCAGCGCCATCAAGGTGAGGTTGTTGATGGAGAAGCCGGCCAGGTACATCACGCCGAAGGTGCCCACCAGGGACAGCGGCACCGCCACCGCGGGGATGAGGGTGGCCGGCACATTGCGCAGAAACAGGAAGATGACCATCACCACCAGGGCGATGGCCAGCATCAGTTCGAATTCCACGTCCGCCACCGAGGCGCGTATGGTCACGGTGCGGTCGCTCAGCACCTTGACGTCCACCGCGCCGGGCAGGGCGTCGCTTAGCTGCGGCAGCAGGTTTTTGATGCGATCCGCCACCTGGATCACGTTGGCGCCGGGCTGGCGCTGCACATTGAGAATGATGGCGGGGGTGGCGCCGGCCCAGGCGGCCAAGCGGGTGTTTTCCGCTGAATCCACCACTTGGGCCACGTCGGACAGGCGGATAGGCGCACCGTTGCGGTAGGCGATGACGACGCCGCGGTATTCGTCTGCGGATTTGAGCTGGTCGTTGCCGTCTATGGTGGAGGCTTGGTGCGGGCCGTCGAAGCTGCCCTTGGCCTGGTTGACGTTGGCGCTGGCGATGGCCGTGCGCACGTCTTCCAGCGTCAGGCCCAGCGAGGCCAGCTGGCGCGGGTTGGTCTGGATGCGCACCGCCGGGCGCTGGCCGCCGCTGATGCTGACCAGGCCCACGCCGGGCACTTGCGACAGCTTCTGCGCCAGCCGGGTGTCCACCAGATCCTCCAGCTTGGTCAGCTGCAGCGTGGGCGAGGTGACGGCGATGGTCATGATGGGGGTGTCGGCCGGATTGACCTTGCTGTACACCGGCGGGTTGGGCAGGTCGGACGGCAATAGGTTGCCGGCGGCGTTGATCGCCGCCTGCACTTCCTGCTCGGCCACGTCCAGGCTCAATTCCAGGCTGAATTGCAGGGTGATCACCGAGGCGCCGCCGGAGCTGGTGGACGACATCTGCGACAGGCCGGGCATCTGGCCGAACTGGCGTTCCAGCGGCGCGGTGATGGAGGAGGTGATCACTTCCGGGCTGGCGCCCGGGTATTGGGTGACCACCTGGATGGTGGGGTAGTCCACCTCCGGCAGGGCGGACACCGCCAGCATGCGCCAGGCGGCTAAGCCGGTGAGCAGGATGGCCACCATCAGCAAGGTGGTGGCCACCGGCCGCAAAATGAACAGGCGCGAGGGATTCATGCCGTCTCTCCGCGCTTACTGCGCCGCCGAGGCGCGGCGTTTGCCGGCCGGGCCGCTGCCGTCGCGTTTGTGGCGCCCGTTTTTGCCCGCGGCCTGGGCGGCCTGGCGGTTTTGCGCGGCGCGGTCCACCACGGTGACCTTGGCGCCGTCGCGCAGTTTGTCGAGGCCGTCCACCACCACGCGCTGGCCGGGCTTCAGGCCTTGCTCGATGACGACGATGTCGCCGACGCGCGCGCCGGCGCTCACCTGGCTCAGGCTGACGCTGCTGTCCGCGTTGACGGTATAGACATAGCTGCCCGCCTTGCCCAGCTGCACCGCGCCGGCCGGCACGGTGACGGCGTTTTCCTGTTCGCCCAGGCTCAGGCGCACATTGACGAATTGATTGGGGAACAGAGCCTCGTCGGCGTTGGCGAAGCGGGCCTTGAGGTTGACGGTGCCGGTGCTGGTGTTGAGCTGGTTGTCTATGGCCAGCAATTTGCCGTCGGCCAGCTTGTTGCGGTTATCGCGGTCCCAGGCTTCCACCGCGAGGCCGGGCTTGGCGCGGCTGGCCCGCAATACCGGCCCCAGGCTGACTTCCGGTACCGAGAACAGCACGTTGATGGGCTGAGTCTGGGTGATGACCACCAGGCCGTTGGCGTCGCTGGCGTGGACGATGTTGCCCGGGTCCACCTGGCGCAGGCCGGCGCGGCCGGACACCGGCGCGGTGACGCGGCTGTAGCTGAGCTGCAGCCGGGCGTTGTCCACCGCGCCCTGGTCCAGCTTGACCGTGCCCTGGTACTGGCGCACCAGCGCTTGCTGGGTGTCCACCTGCTGTTTGGCGATGGAGTTCTGTTCCAGTAGTTGGCGGTAGCGGTTCAGATCCAACTGGGCGTTTTGCAGCAGCGCCTGGTCGCGCAGCAACTGGCCTTCGGTTTGGGCCAACGCGGCCTGGAACGGCCGCGGGTCCAATTCCGCCAGCAACTGGCCTTGTTTGACCGGCTGGCCTTCTTCGAAATGCAGTTTGTCCAGTTGGCCGTCCACGCGGCTGCGTACGGTGACGGTGTAAGTGGAGTTGACGGTGCCCAGCGCGCTGATCTGCAAGGGGACGTTCTGCCGTTGCGCGGCGGTCACGCCCACGGCCGCCGGCGGCGCGGCGCGGCGTTGGCCCGCGGCGTCCGCGGCCGCGTGTTGCCGCCACCACCAGCCGCCGCCCAGCGCGAGAGCGACGACAAGGCCCCAGCACAGCGGGGAACGGTAAAACGGGCGGCGAGGCGGGGCGGATTGGGTCACGGCGGGGCTCCAGGAGTGCGGCCTTGGAGCGGCGAGGGCCGCTCCGGATCGTTCAAAGGCGACCGCCGGCATGGGTGGGCGGTGAGGGGCGCCGCAGTAGGCCGAGGGTCGATGCTTACGGCATTATGCGCTCCTTGTTTGAACCGGGCTTTGCTTGCGCCGGCGATTGTATGTCGAATTGTTGCAAGACCTGACGAAATGTATGGTGCGGCCGGGTGGCGGCGAAATGCCAGGCCAGTTGCTGCGCTCGCTGGCGATAGGAGGGTTTGGACAGCATGCGCCGCAACAGAGGCGGCAGCCGGCCGGTTTCGATGTGGTGGCGGCGCAGCGTGACGCCGGCGCCGTAGGCTTCGATATGCCGCATCGCCAGCAGCTGGTCCATATTGGACGGGATGCCGATCACCGGGCGGCCTTGTTGCAGCGCCTGGTAGCTGGTGGGGCTGCCGCCGTTGCAAATCACCAGGTCCGCGCGGGCGGCGGCGGCCTCGCCGGGCAGGAAGTCGGCGCTGAACAGGCCGGAACGCTGCGGCAGCCGCTGGCGGCGGCCGGTGCTGGCGATGACTTGCAGCCCTTCGCCCAGCAGTTGATCTATCAGGGTGGGCAGCAGGGCCAGATTGCCGGAGGAACCCAGCGACAGGTAGACGGTGGGGCGGTCTTGCAGTTGCGGCCACCAGTCCGGCAGCGGGCCGCCCGGCGACCAGGTGACCGGGCCCAGGTAGTGGTGGTGAGTGGGCAACGGGCCCAGCGGCACCAGCTCCGGTGAATCGTAGTAGAGCACTTGATCGCCGTGGCTCCAGGCTTCGAAGCAATTGGCGAACGGGGCCAGGCCGTAATGGGCGCGGGCGCGGTTGAGCGAGCGCGCCAGCAGGCGGGTGGCCAGCGGGGTGATCCAGCGCATCAGCGGCGTCATCACGGGCAGGCGGTGCAGATTGATCTTGGTCAGCTCCGGCACCGGCAGCGGCTCGGGCCGGCGGTGGGGGCTCCAGTAAGCGTTGATCAGGTTGATCAGCGGTTTGCCGGAGAGCGCGGCGCTGATGCCCAGCGAGTGGCGGAAGTCGCCGACGATGATGTCCGGGTCCAGGCGTTCTATCAGGCGCAATTCTTCCTCGGCGTAGGCGATGATTTCCTCGCGGCGGTACAGGGCCTTGCCGTTGTCCACGGCGTGAAGAAAGTCTTCGCAGCTCTTGGTGAGCAGCGGATGGTAATGGATGTCCTCGCGTTGGTAGAGATAGTCGAAGCGCGGCGCGGCGGCCAGATGGATGTCGTAGTCCGAGGCGGGCAGCGCGGCGGCCAGCGTATAGGGGCGGGCGACATGGGCCAGGGTGACGGCCTCGCCGACGAAGAGGATTTTCTGCTTGCGTGGGTTCATGGCGGCTCTTAGGGGATGGGAGGGAAGCAAGGCCGTCCGGCGGGGCCGGACGGCGCGGGGCGGGCCTTAGCCTTTGTGGACCTGAACGCGCCACAGCTCGCGTCCGCGCGAGGCGCGGGTCATCGCGCGGCGGCCGTGCAGGCTGTTGTAGTTGTCTATCAGCGCCAGGTCGCCGTCGTGCCAGTCGTGCTCGATCAGGTTTTCCGGCGCATAGGCCCGTTCCAGTAGTTCCTGCACCAGGTTGGGGTAGTCGTCGGCGCGCTCTTCCACGTCGACGAAGAACTTCTGCAGTTCGGAGTTGCTGTTTTCCTGGAAACGCAGCACGGATTCGCCGGTGTCCGGGTGGGCTTCCACCAGCGGGTAGACGCGGGCGTCGCCGCCGAAATAGGTGAACTTGGTGTGGTAGCGGATTTCCAGCCGCTCCCATTCGGACAGCGTGGCCGTCGGCACTTGGCGCAGGATGTTGCGCGCGTCCACCAGCGTGGTTTGGCCTTCGCCGTGTTGCGGCGCTGTCTTGCAATACATCGCGAACAGGCTGGCGCTGAAGCGCGGGTTCTTGCGCACGAACTCATTGTCGGCCGGCAGCATGCTCAAGTCCCAGTGCAGCGGCAGTTCCTCGAAGGAGTGAACGAAGCCGTCGGCGTCTTCCTCCGGCTTCACCTTGTGCACCGCGCCGAACTGCCAGATATAGGGCGTGCCGAACTGGGCGCTGAAGTCGATCAGATTGTCCTCGTCCTCTACGGCGAAGCCGCGCAGCGCGACGAAGCCGAACAGCTGAGCCAGGCGGGTCAAGGCCGGGCGCGGCAGCGACAGGCAGTTGGCGCCGGGGCGGCGGTTTTCGATCAGCAGGCCGAAGCGGCCGGCCAGCATGACCGATAGTTCGCAACCCTCCCATTCAGCGTCGGCTTGTTCCAGATAGAGCCAGGGCTGGCCGTCGAAGCTCACCGCCTTGGCGCGGCGCGCGTCCAGCGCTTGGCGCTTGGAGACCAGCTCGCCGCGGCCGGCCAGGTTCAGCAGGTAGACGCGGTGCCAGGGCAAGGCCGCCTCGGCCTGGGCCGGCGACAGGCGGATGGGAAATTTGCCGCCGGGCGCGCCGGATTGGTGGATGGTCAGCCGGATGGCTTCCGGGAAGCGTTCGGCCAGCATCGCGTCCAGCGCGATGCCGCGCCAAGCCAGGCGCAGCGCGCGCTGCGGCCAGTCTTCGGCCTCGGCGATGCCGCGCGCCGCATTGTCTTCGCGCAGCAGGCCCAGCCATTGCGGCAGGCGACCGGCCTGGTTTTCCGGCAGAGGCTGGGCGAAGTCCGCGGCCGCGGCGGGCAGGTAGCGGCGCAGCACGCTTTCGGCGCGGTCGCGCTGGCGGTCGAAACCGGGCTGGACGCTGGCGTAGTCATGCCAGCGCAGCACCGGGCTGGCGTAGAGCGCGCGCAGCCGGCGGTGGTAGTCGTTGGCCGTGTCGCGCGGGATGTCCAGCAGATCGTGGAAGCTCAGGCCGTCGCTGAACAGTTCCAGCGCGCAACCGGCCGGGTAGACGCGGCCGACGGCGCGGCAGAGGCGATCCAGCCGTTCCAGCGCCGCGTATTCGGCGTAGTCGGGGCGGTCGGACGCGGTTTTGTCGCGGGTGTTGGGCGATTTCAGCGGAAAGCCCGGCAGCAGCAGTTGCAGCGGCTGTTGCCGGCGCACGAAGCGCTCCACTTGAGCGCTCAGCGCCTGACGGTAAGATTCGCGCTGCGGGTGGTCGGCTTCGCCTTGGAAGGCGTCGAGCAAAATGGAGACGATGGAAGCGACAAGGGGTTCGTTTTGCATGGCGATACTCGAAATGGACAATGAAAGACGGGGTTTCAGGCGGCGGTGGCGATGAAGTGGCTGGGCCGGCCGTCGACAAAGACCAAGGCGGACTGGTTTTCGTCGATGTCGCTGCGCTTTTTCAACATCACGCCGTGCTCGTGCTTGATCGCGGCCGCGTGCCAGGGCGTCAGCCAGGCGTCGACGCTGTCCACCAGTCGCACGCCGATCTTGGCCGACACGCGAAATTGCGGATGGATGGACAGGCGCAGGCTGTCCGGAAACGCGCGTTCCAGCAGCCGGCTCCAGGCGTTGCTGCGCTGAATCACCCGGTAGGCGTTGGCGCGCGCCATTTTCTGCAAGCTGGTCTTGCTGTGGCCGGCGAAGCGCTCCATGCCTTGCGCGTCCTCGAACAGGAAGCGGGTAATGCCCTGGTACATCGCGCGCATCGCCGGTTCGTCCTGGCATTGGCGTTTGATCTGTTCGATGGAGTCGCTGTAAAGAATCAGCAATTCTTCGCGCTGCGAATCCAGGTCGCCGATATAGCTGAAGTGATCTTTCAAGTCGTAAAAGCGAAAGCTGTCGCCATGGCGTTGCCGCGTATAGCGAATCAAGTCGTCCATATAGGCGGCGACTTCCGCGTCCGGGATATACACCACGTCGGAAAAGCAATATCCGTCAGAGCAAATGGCGACTTGAGCGCCCGGCGGGTAGATGCTCTGAATGTCCCTGCAGAGTTGGTGCAGATTATCCATTGCGTGACGCTCGGCCAAATCGGGCATCGCGCCCAGGGTTTTATTACGATTGGGCGATTTGCCGGGGAAGGCCGGCAGAATCATTTGCAGCGGCTGGCGGCGGGCAACGGCGGCTTGAATCTTGGGAAGGTGCGGAGCCATTTCCGCGTCCAGATCTTCCGTGGCGGCCAGGTCCTCCGGGTGGATGCGGCGCAGTTTGAAAACCCGCTCCAGTATTTGCCGGGAGAGATCCGCGGCGGAAACTCCGGAAGGGTGAAAAACAGGGTCGACAATGGCGTTCATGGTTTATCTCAATTGGTTGTGGAATCAAAAGCGATGGAATTGCGATTTGCCCGCGTTCATGCGCGAGCGTTTTGCTTATCGTTATATGGTGACCAAAATAATGGAAAGAACACGATTTGCTTTAGTGAGCGCGGCCATTTTATGGCAGATGTCGGGAGCGGGCGAACAAATTAGCCGCTATAGAGTTATGAGCAATCGTTATATTGATATGGCGAAGGGATTGAACGAATAAGAGGCGAGTAGTTTTTTATTCGATTGGAGTGATTTTTTATTCAGTACTGAGGTGTGAAAATTGTAAATAAGATTGTGACGGTTTGTGATGTCTTATTTGTTTTAATTTGGATTAAATTTAAATTTATCTTTGTATGACAGGGTCTTATTTGTCATTTTTGCAAATGAGATTCATTTTTGTTTGTAAACAGAGCAAGACGGTGGTCGACTGTGAGTTTTCCCATGCAACCACGGTGCGGCGACTCGGTCGCGCCGCGTTTCAAACCGGGTGCTGGAGCGGGCGGGACGGGTGAAAACTGTATGATTCATGCGACAGATCCGTCGCGAGGCGCTTGCGGGACCGCGTCGCAGGCGCTTGGTCGCAGTCCAACCGGGTGCGATATTCCTTTGCGAACATGACATTTTCGTTTTTTAAGCTTCAAAGCCATGTTTGACTAGTCAACAGTCGTGGTTGCTGTCATTCTTTTGCGTTTCGATTACGACTGCCTGTCGTAGCGACAGCAGGCCGCCGGCTGGCCGCAGCGAGCCGAAAGCAATGTCGCCGAGCAGGCGCACTTGAGACAAAGAGATGGAAAAAAAACAAGAGAGCCAAGAGCTTAGGCGCACCTTGCAGGCGCGCCACCTGTCGATGATCGCCATCGGCGGCTCCATTGGCACCGGCCTGTTCCTGGCCTCCGGCGCCACCGTGGCGTCGGCCGGCGCCGGCGGGGCCTTGATCGCCTACGCCCTGATCGGCCTGATGGTTTACTTCCTGATGACCAGTCTGGGCGAAATGGCCGCCTTCATGCCGGAATCCGGCTCTTTCCAGGTATACGGTTCGCGCTTCGTCGATCCGGCCTTCGGCTTCGCCCAAGGGTGGAACTACTGGTACAACTGGGCCATCACCGTGGCGGTGGAGCTGGCCGCGGCCGCCATCATCATGCATTACTGGTATCCGGCGGTGCCCGGCATTGTCTGGAGCGCCGGCTTCCTGTTGATCATCTTCGTGCTCAACTATTTCTCGGTGAAGGGCTTCGGCGAGGCCGAGTTCTGGTGTTCGATGCTCAAGGTGGCCACCATCATCGCCTTCATCGTCATCGGCTTTTTGATGATCTTCGGCATCATGACCGACCCCAACCCGCAGCGCATCGCGCCGGGTTTATCGGTGATGCAGCAGGGGCAGGGGCCGTTTGTGGGCGGCATGGCCGCTTTCGTGGGCGTGGCCATGATCGTGGGCTTTTCCTTCCAGGGCACGGAGTTGATCGGCGTCGCTGCCGGGGAGTCCGCCAATCCGGGCAAGACCATCCCGCGCGCGGTGCGGCAGATCTTCTGGCGCATCTTGATGTTCTACATGCTGTCCATCCTGATCATCGGCCTGATCCTGCCGTACAACGATCCGCTGCTGCTGAAGAACGATATGAAGGACGTGGGCGCCAGCCCGTTCACCCTGGTGTTCAACCGCGCCGGCTTCGCCATGGCCGCCAGCCTGATGAACGCGGTAATCCTGTCCGCCATCCTGTCCGCCGGCAACTCCGGCATGTACGCGTCCACCCGCATGCTGTACACCATGGCGCGCAACAAGATGGCGCCCAAGCGCTTTGCCGAGCTGTCCGCCAACGGCGTGCCGCGCAACGCGCTGTACGCCACCAGCGTGATCGCCGCGCTGTGCTTCCTGACCTCGCTGTTTGAAACCAACGCGGTCTATCTGTGGCTGCTGAACTCCTCTGGCATGACCGGCTTCATCGCCTGGTTGGGCGTGGCCATCAGCCACTACCGCTTCCGCCGCGGCTATGTGAAGCAGGGCCACGATCTGGCTGACCTGCCTTACCAGGCCAAGTGGTTCCCGCTGGGGCCGCTGTTCGCCTTCGCGCTGTGCTTGCTGATCATGCTGGGCCAGAACTACGAGGCCTTCATCGGCGGGCATATCGACTGGAGCGCGGTGATTGCCACTTACCTAGGCATCCCGCTGTTCCTGGTGCTGTGGTTGGGCTACAAGTTCAAGCACAAAACCCGAATGGTGGCGTTGGAAGAGATTGATTTCAGCGAGGCGTTGGTCAAGGCCCGCGCCTTGCGCCAAGAGAATGAGGACGGCAAGCTGGCCGCCGCCACGCGCTGATCCGCTGTGAATTCTGCCAGCCTTAGGGCGGCAGCTAGCAAAACAGCCCGGCATTGCCGGGCTGTTTTGCGTAAGAGACTGATTGCTATGGATTCCGCGCCGACGCGGGGCGCGCGCTCGACACGCCGGAACCGCGGAGGGCCGCCGGAGTCCGAACGAGAGCCCGTTGCAATATTGATGAATTGTGTAATATGGCGGCTGGCGCCGCGCCGGCGGCCGTTCCTGATCTGAATTTGATGGTTTCGGAGTCATTCCACCATGCAGTTGCTGACAATATTCATAACAAAGTTTCTGTTTGTGATGGCGGCCTTGCTGCCCATCATGAATCCTCCGGGGCTGGTGCCCATCTTCATCTCGATGACGGCGCGCAATACGCCGCAGCAGCGCCGTTACCTGGCGCGCCGCATCGCCATGTATTGCGCCTTGCTGCTGTTGGGCAGCATGTTCACCGGCGGCTATGTGCTGTCTTTCTTCGGCGTGTCCTTGCCGGTGGTGCAGTTGTCCGGCGGCCTGCTGATTACTTTCGCCGCCTGGCGCATGCTCAACGACGCGCCGCCGGAGAGCAATCCCACTTCCACTGATCAGCCCATACAGGCGGAAAACCACGATGCGCTGAAGCAACGCGCCTTCTATCCGCTGACCTTTCCGCTGACGGTGGGGCCGGGCTCCATCTCGGTGGCCATCACCATGGGCGCTTCGCTGACCGATACCGGCAAGGGCATCGTCAAATACGCGATCTCGCCGCTGGCCGGCGGCTGCGCGGTGCTGGTGTGCAGCGTGCTGGTCTATCTGTGCTACCGCCACGCCGATAAATTGTTGCGTTATCTGGGCCAGACCGGCTCGGTGGTGTTCCTGCGCCTGTCCGCTTTCATCCTGCTGTGCCTGGGTGTGCAGATCATGTGGGACGGCTTCGGCGCCCTGGTCGCCCTGTTGGTGCAGGATGTGTTGCCGCACAAGTGAGCGGGATGATTGGACATCTTTTGATGTGAGGCAAATGCCGCATCGGCCAAAATAAGCATACTGCGCTTATGACAAATGTCTTAAGAACAGGAGTTTGCCATGGCGACCAGCGCTTTCTTCATTCCCTGCGTCAACCTGATGGGCGCGGGCTGTTTGCAACAAGCCGTTGAAACGATGCGCGGTTACGGCTACCGCAAAGTATTGATGGTGACGGATACCGGCTTGGTGAAAACCGGCCTGGCCGGCCGCGTCACGGAATTGCTGGGCGGCGTCGGCATCGCCACCGTGCTGTTTGACGGCGTGCACCCCAATCCCACCACCGCCAACGTGGGCGCCGGCCTCGCGCTGCTGCGTGAGCACGACTGCGACGCCGTGGTGTCGCTGGGCGGCGGCTCCCCGCACGACTGCGCCAAGGGCATCGCCCTGGTAGCAGCCAACGGCGGCAAGATCCAGGATTACGAGGGTGTGGACAAGTCCGCCAAGCCGCAGTTGCCGCTGGTGGCGATCAACACCACGGCCGGCACCGCCTCTGAAATGACCCGCTTCTGCATCATCACCGACGAGTCCCGTCATATCAAAATGGCCATCGTGGACAAGCACACCACGCCGGTGTTGTCGGTCAACGATCCGGAAACCATGGCCGGCATGCCGGCGTCGCTGACCGCGGCCACCGGCATGGACGCGCTGACCCACGCGGTGGAGGCTTACGTTTCCACCATCGCCACGCCCATCACGGACGCTTGCGCCTTGAAGGCGGTGACGCTGATCGCCGGCCATCTGCGCCGCGCGGTGCGCAACGGTCTGGACATGGAAGCGCGCGAGCAAATGGCTTACGCGCAGTTCCTGGCCGGCATGGCCTTCAACAACGCGTCGCTGGGCTATGTGCACGCGATGGCGCACCAGTTGGGCGGCTTCTACGATCTGCCGCACGGCGTGTGCAACGCGGTGCTGCTGCCGCATGTGCAGGTCTTCAACGCCAAGGCGGCCGGCCAGCGTCTGGCCGACGTCGGCGCGGCGCTGGGCGTGGCCGCCAACGCGGAAGCGGCGATCGCCGCCATACGCCAATTGGCGGCCGACGTAGGCATTCCGGCAGGATTGACGCAGTTGGGGGTCAAGGAAGAGGATATTCCGGAGCTGGCCGCCAACGCCTTGAAGGATGCGTGCGGCCTGACCAATCCGATCCAGGCGAGCCACGATGAAATCTGCGCGATCTTCAAAGCCGCGCTGTAATAGCACGGCCGCGGTGCAAACACCGCGGCCTAAGAACCTGTTCAAAGTCCGCTGCGCTTCGGCGATACGGCGTTGAAAAAAGCTTCGAAATGCTTATGTACCGTGTGTACATTCCGCTTTTTAGCTCGTTTTCGCCTTGTCTCGCTCTAGCTCGCAAGACTTTAGAACAGCTTCTAATGGCGGCCCAGCCGCCTTTTTTTGACTATTAAATATCGTAATACGATATTTCTGACGACGCCGCACCGCCTCCGCCGCCAGATGAAACAAGGAGTGACGCAATGGACGCAAAAATCCGCCTGTTGCCGGTGAGCGAATACCGGCAGGGCCTTGAGAACGCTTTTCTGATTGAGGAAACCTGGCCAAAGGGCCTGCCGCGGCAGGCGCTGGATGCCGCCCACTGGCTGAAAAGCGTGGCGCCGGCGCCCGGCCTGCTTAACTGGCTGCGTCAGGACGAACGCCATTGGCCCACTTTCTGTGAAGTGTATTGGGCCGATTTGGCGGCGAATCCGCAGCGCTGGTGGCCGCTGTGGAAGGCCAGCCGCGGCGGCGGCCTGGTGCTGCTGCACGCCGGCGGCGGCGAGAGGCAGCCGGCGCAGGCCTTGGCGCAGTTCCTGGGCGACAAGCTGGACGAGATAGAACGCATCGAGGCGGGGGAGCTGGCTTCGCCGGTGTGCTACCGCGCTTTGCTGGACGGCTGAGCCGAACGAGGTGACCCGCGTGTCCGACCCCCCGAGTTTTTCCAAGCAGGATTTCGAACGGCTGGCGGACTTCCGCTACCGCTTGCGCCGTTTCCAGCGTTTTAGCGAAGAGGCGGCCCAGCGCCACGGCATCACCATGCTGCAATACCTGCTGTTGTTGCAGATCAAGGGCTTTCCAGGCCGGGACTGGGCGACGGTGGCCGAGCTGGCCGAGCGGCTGCAGTCGCACCACCACAGCGTGGTGGGCTTGATCAGTCGTTGCGAGCAGCAGCAACTGGTGGCGCGCAGCCCGGGGCGGGACGACCGCCGCTGCGTGGAAGTGCGGCTGATGCCCAAGGGAGAGGCGCTGGCGGAACGCCTGGCGCGAGAGCATCGCGAGGAGTTGCAGGCCCTGCGGCGGCTGGGCGACGTGCTGTCCTTGGACCATCTGCTGCAAGCTCAGGATTGACGTCGGCGCGGTAGCTTTTGCCATGGCGCTCTGGCATGATTTTGACATTGCTTTGGCCTGCGGAGACATCCCGTGAACATATTGTTGGTGGAGGACGACCTGGCATTGGGCGAGGCGCTGGGGCAGGCCTTGCGCCAGGCCGGTTTTCGCACCGTCTGGGTGCGGCGGCTGAAAGAAGCGCGCACCTTTCTGGCCGATGAGCCGCAAGACGCGCTGCTGCTGGATCTGGGGCTTCCGGACGGCGAGGGTCTGCACTTGCTGCAGGAATTGCGAGGCAACGGCTCGACGCTGCCGGTGATCATCCTGACCGCGCGCGACGCGCTGGAGAGCCGGCTGACCGGCTTGCACAACGGCGCCGACGACTACCTGGTCAAGCCTTTCGCCATTCCGGAACTGTTGGCCCGGCTGCAGGCGGTGACCCGGCGCAGCAGCGGCTTCGTGTCGGCCAATTGGCAGATCGGCGATTTGTGCATCAACGCCGATACCCGCGAGCTGTCGATGAACGGCGCGGCGGTGGCCTTGTCGCCCTCGGAATTCGCGCTGATGTTCGAACTGGTGCGCAAGGCCGGCAAGGTGGTCAGCCGCGAGCACCTGGTGGAGCATTTGTGCTGCGAGTCCGACAACGCGCTGGAGGTGCATGTCCACAATTTGCGGCGCAAGCTGGGTTCGGATTGGATCCGCACCATACGCGGCGTCGGCTATCTGTTGCCCAAGCCGGCATGATCATTCCCTCGCTGGCGCGGCGTTCGCTTTACCGGCGGCTGTTATGGACCAGCCTGAGCACCATACTGGCTGTATGGCTGGTCCTGTTCGCCTGGTTTTACTGGGAAGTGACCCGGGTGGGCTCCGGTTATCTGGACGGGGATCTGCGCGGGCTGGCGCGCACGCTGGCCACCGTCTACAGCGCCGACATCAAGGAGAGCGAGCGCGCTCGCGTCGTCGATCAACTAATCGGCCAGTTTGGCCACGGCTATAGCGAAAGGCCGCCGGTCAAGGACGAGTTGGCCTATCGCATCGTCGACAAGCGGCAGCGCCTGCTGGCGGTGTCCAAGGCCTGGCCGGAGCTGGAGCAGCCGCCCAGCGGCGGCGCGCCGGCCAACCAGGGCCGTTGGCGCATGCTGACGGCGAGCGGCGACGAGGTGCGGGTGCAGTTGGCCGTCGCGCGCAGCTTTGTGCAGCGGGTGCAGGCCGAAATCCTGATTTTCTTCTTGCTGCCGCTGATCGCCGCGGTGCCCATCATCATGCTGATGCTGCGCGTCGGCTATGGCCGCGCCTTGCAGCCCTTGGCGACGCTGGCCACCACCATTACTTCGCGCGATGTGCAATCAACGGCGCCGCTGGCTTGCGCCGATCCCGAATATCAGGAGCTGCGGCCGGTGTTCAATTCCGTCAACGAGCTGTTGTCGCGGCTGGCGACTTTCCGCGAGGGAGAGCAGCGTTTCTTCGCCGACGCCGCGCACGAACTGCGCACGCCGCTGGCGGCGATTGGCGCGCAAGTGCATTTGCTGGCGCGGGCGGAGTCCGAGCGGGAGAGGGCGGCGCTGGCGGCCTTGCTGGACGCCAGCATAGGCCGCAGCGGCGAACTGGTGGGCAAGCTGCTGACGCTGTCGCGGCTGGACGCGGAGTCGGCGCGGGTGCTGCCGGTGTCCTTCGACTTGGCGGCCTTGGCGCGCGCGGCCTTGGCGCGGCATGTGCCGCGCGCGATGGAGCGCAACATCACCCTGGCTTACGACGGCGCGCAGACGGCGGCCTGCTGCGGCGACGCCAGCGCGATGGATAGCCTATTGGACAATCTGCTGGACAACGCCATCCGTTACTGCCCGGACGGCGCTTGCATCAATGTGGAAGTCAGCGAGGGGTTTTCCAATCTGCGGCTGGCGGTGCTGGACGACGGGCCGGGCATCGAGCCGCAGTGGCGGGATCAGGTGCTGAAGCGTTTCGTGCGCCTGCCCGACAACACCGTCACCGGCAGCGGCCTGGGGCTGGCCATCGTCAAGCGGGTGGTGGAGTTGCACGGCGGCAGCCTGCTGTTGACCGATGGCCTGCACGGCAACGGCCTGGGGGTGGAAATCCGCCTGCCGCGCTGCGACGCGCGGCAGGCTTGAGGCCGCCGCGCTCCCGCATCGCTTCTCAGGGCGCGGTTTTGTCCGCGCCCTCCCAGCCGCCGCCCAGCGCGGCGATCAGATTGGCCGCCGCCAGCAGTTGCTGGCGGCGCGCGCCTTGCACGCCCTGTTCCGCCTGAAGCTGGGCCAGCTGCGCGCGCCATTCCGCCTGGCCGTCGCTCAGGCCCACGCCGCGAGCGTCGCGCTCGGCGCGCAAGCGGCGGCTGGCGTCCGCGTATTGGCGCTGCTTGGCTTCCTGATCCGTGCCGGCGAAGCGGGCTGCTGCTGCGGCGTCTTCCACCTCGTACACCGCGCGGGTGACCGCGCCGCGCCAGGCCGCGTATTGTTCTGCGGCGGCAAAGCGCGCGCGTTGGGCTTCGGCCTTGCGCTTGCCGGCGTCGAACAGCGGAATGTCCAGCTGCGGCAACAGCGACCAGTTCAGCACCTTGCTGCCGCGCAATGCGGACCAGCTGCCGGCGCTGATGCCCAGGCCGCCGTTCAGGGTCAGCGACGGCCAGCGGGCGGCTTCCGCCTCGTCGATGCGCGCGCGCGCGGCGTCGTAGCGGGCCTGGGCCGCGCTGAGGTCCGGCCTGCGTTGCAGCAGCCGGGCCGGCACCTCGCCGCCCGCTTCCGGCAGCCTGAGTTCGCGCAGCGGCCGCGCCGGCGGCAAGCCGCAGGCGTTGGGCATTTTGGCGGCCAGCTGGCACAGGCTGCGCTCCACCCGCTTCAGCGCGTCGCCTTGCTGGGCAAGCAAGCGGGCGGCTTCGCTGGCCTCGCTGTCCGGCTCCAGCAACTGCCGGCCGCTGGCCAGGCCGACGCGGCGTTTGGCGGCGACCCCGGCCAGCAGGCGCTGGCGCAGCCGCGCGGTTTCCCGGAGCAGTTCGATGTCGGCGGCCAGCTCCGCTCGAGTCAGCCACAGTTCCGCGGTCTGCCGCGCCAGGCTCAGGCCCAGCGCGTCTAGGTCGCCGCCGCTGGCCTTGAGATCGGCGCGGCCGGCGCGCGTCGCGGCGCTGACCCGGCCGCGCAAGTCCACCTCATAGCCCAGCGCCAACCGCGTGCTGTAGCGGGTGCTGGGGTTGGCGGTGTCTTCGCCGATTTCGCCCAAATCGAACTTGGACAGCTTGCGCCGCTCCACCGATTGTTCGAAGTCCAGCTTGGGGTAGCGGTCTGCGTTGAGCACGCCCAGTTCGGCGCGCGCGGCGTCCAGCCGCGCCAGGCTGGCGGCGAGGTCGATGTTGCCCTCGCGCACCGTCGCGATCCACCGGCTGAGCCCGGGGTCGCCGAAACCGTCCCAGGCTTGGGCGTCCGGCGCCTGGCCGGGCAGGGCCTGGCCGTAGCGCTCCGGCAGCGCCGGCGCGGGGCGCGAAGGTTCCAGCCCGGCGCAGCCACCAAGCGCCAGGAGCAGCAGCAGAGCGATGGGCCGCATCATGGTTTGCCCGCCTTGTCTTGTCGGGAGATGCGCACCAGCACCCGCTGGCCGATGCGGATTTCCGGCGCGTCCACCAGCGCCAGTACGCATTCGATCACCCGCACATCTTGTTTCTCATTGGGGTCGTCGTTGTCCGGACGGTTGCCGAACACCTGGCCCAGCCGCAGCACCTTGGCCTTGTAGACCTTGGTTTCGTCCGCTTCCAGCGTCACCTCGGCCGCCTGTCCCGCCGTCACCAAGCCCACATAGCGTTCTTCCAGGTCGGCGCGAACGATGCGGGGCCCGTTGGGGGCGAACATGAACAGCGGCGTCACGTTCAGCGTGGAGGTGCCGTCGCCGGGTCGGGCCTGGCGGCGGATGATGCGGCCGGCCAGCGGCGCGCGCACCACGTGTTGGTCCACTTCCAGTTTGCTGGCGGCTACTTGCGCGTCGGCGGTGGCCACCGCCGCTTGCTGACGGGCCAGCTCGGAGGCGCTGAGCTTGACCTGATCGCGGGCGTTGTCTTTTTCCTGCTTGGACACCACCTCGTCGCCGTTTAGCGCGGACACCCGTTGCAGCTCGCGCTGGGCGATGGCGTGCTTGACCTGCAGCAGGGTCAGCGCCTGCCGCGCCTCGTCGCGCTCCTGCTCGCGCACCTTCATCGCCAGATTGGCCTCGCGGTCGTCGATGCGGGCCAGCACCGCGCCGGGTTTGACCTCGGCGCCTTCTTCCACCGACACCTCGCGAATGATGCCGGCGCGCGGCGCGGCGATATTGATCACTCCGCCTTCTATGCTGACGCGGCCCTTGGCGATGGCGGCCCAAGGGGATTGCTGGACCGGCGCGGGAGGCGGCGGTTCGGAGCAGCCGGCCAGCAGCAGGCTCAAAGCCAGCAGCGGGCCCAGGCGCAGCGGGGTCTTGGGAATAGGGCTGCTCATGCTACCTCCATCGGCGTGTTATGGACGCGTAGATCCTTGACCACCTGGCCGTCTTCCAGGGTGATGACGCGGTCGGCGTGCTTGATCAGGCGGTTGTCGTGGGACACGCCCAGCACCGTGGTGCCTTGTTCCTGAGCGATCTGGTGCAAGAGGTCGATCACCACTTGGCCGTTATGGCTGTCCAGCGCGCTGGTGGGTTCGTCGGCGAACATCAGCTTGGGCCGCTTGACCAGCGCGCGGGCGATGGCGACCCGTTGTTTTTCGCCGCCGGACAGTTCCATCGGCCGCAGCTTGGCGCGCGGACCCAGGCCCACCAGATCCAAGACTTCCTGCGCGCGTTTTTCGGCTTCGGCCTTGGCTATCTTGGGGCCGTAGTTCAGCGGCAGCAGCACGTTTTCCAGCGCGGTCAGCGAGGCGAACAGGTTGAAGCCCTGGAACACGAAGCCGCAATGCTCCAGGCGGAAGCGGCTCAATTCTTCGATGGACCGCCGGGTCAGCTCCAGCCCCAGCGCGGTGACGCGGCCGGAGCTGGGCGGCAGCAGGCCGGAGAGCACGGACAGCAAGGTGCTTTTTCCGGAGCCGGACGGGCCGATGATCAGGGTCAGTTCGCCGGGCAGGATGGACAGCGAGATATTGGTGAGCACGGTTTGCTCGGTCTTGCCGTTGCTGAACGAGCGGTTCAGGTTTTCGCCGACGATGGCGGGAGAGGCGGACATGAGAGTCTCCTTATCGCAATAGGGTGGAGGGTTCGGCCTGATTCAGCGCGCGCAGCGCGGACAGGCCGGACAGCAGGGCGATGCTTAGCACCAGGGTGCCGGTGGCCATGCAGCCCCACAGCGGCACCTCCAGCGCGATGTGGGCGTGACGGGCGGCGGCCACCAGCAGCGCGCCGACCACGGCGGTGATCACCAGGCCGGCCAGGCCGACCCAGAACGATTGCTCCAGGATCACGGCGCGCAAGGAGGAGGAGGACACGCCCAAGGCTCGCAAAGTGGCGTATTCGCGCAGCGCGGCGACGATGGCGGCCATCAGCGTTTGGCTGGTGATGACGATGCCGACCAGCAGGCCCAGCGCGGAGGAAAACAGGAAGCCGGAGCCGGCGCCGGATTCGAACAGCCAGTAGGTTTGCGACTGAGCGGAGAACTCCTCCGCGGTCCAAACCTGGAACGGCTTGAAGGTGCCCGCAGGCTGCAGTTGGTCGCGCACCAGCTCGGCGCGGTTGGGGTCGCGCAGCCGCGCCAGGAAGTAGTCGGTAGCGTCGTTGCGCAGATTGGGGTCGATGCGGCGGGCGGTGTTCAGCGAGGTCAGGATGTTGGCCCCACCCATCGCGCGCATGCCGTTGACGGTGCCGCCGATGCGCACCCGCTTGCCGCTGAGCTCGGCGTAGTCGCCTATCTTGACGCCCAGTTTTTCCAGATCGCTTTCATCCACCAGCACGGTGCTGGGCACCGTCAGCTCCTGGCGCAAGGCTGGAGTCAGCAAGGTGGCGAAAGTCATTGCCTGCGGCCGCGGATCAATGCCGATCAACACCGCGCTGAGTTTGCCGCCGCCGGGACGCTGCCAGTCCGCCATGGTCCAGGTAAAGCGCTCCACCGCGGTGACTTCCGGGTGCGCCCACAGGTTGTTCTCGGTTTTGCCGGGAATGGGCCGAGCCAGGTCCACGCTTTGGGTGGCCGGGTAGCCCACCCAGAGGTCGGCGCTAGAGCGGTCTATGTAAACGCCTACCGAGCTGAACATGCCCAAGAGCAGGCTGAGTTGCACCTGGACCAGCAGGCCGGCGAACGCCACCGCCAGCACCGCCGGCAAAAAGCGGCGCCACTCGTAAATCAGCGAGGCGCGAGCGAGGGAGACCATGGTCAGGTCTCCAGGCTGGAGCCGGGCAGGCTGGGCGGATGAGTAGGCTGGGGCATGACTGTCTCCGGGATGAAATGGAGGCAGTATGCCCGCTCCTGCTTAGGGTTTTCTGAGCGTTGCCAACGGTAAATAAGAGAAGGGCCGCGAATAGGATTCCGGCCGATTAATACCACTGGTATTGGTTCGGACGTTGAATTTAAATGTCTGACCTATAAGGTCCTGTTCTTATTGCTTGCTCAGACTCCCTTCAGTTTTCCTTTTTATGACCGGGAATTATATTTTTCAGTAATGGATTTGCTAGAAAATAATGACTTCGGCATTGGTGTATCAATAAAGATACATGATTAAAATCAATTGCTTATTGTGTTCTGTCTATTTTTTCTCCAGATCTGTGGAGGTAAATCAGTCAACTGCAAGAAAGCCCTAAGGAAACGCTAAGATTTCAACGTCATAATTTTCCAAAACCGGATTTGACAGTTTGAGTTGTAAAGATTTCGTCAAGTTTTGATCGCGGTTTTTAATGTGGTTTGAGTAATGGGCAGCAGGCGCGTGCGACGGTTGGTCGGACGCGAATTCGATCCAGGCTTTGCGTGCGGGACCGGATTTAAAGAAAGGCAGTCGACCCTGGCCGTGCGGCCGGCGATTGCGATTCCCGGTTGGTGCGCGGCGGCAAGCGAATGATGCGAAACAGCAGGTTCACCGCGGGAGGAGCAATGAGCAAGACCTTATCGAGCAGGATTGGACCGGGGACGTTGGATATCGCGATTGTGGGCATGGCCAGCCACTTTCCCGATGCGGCCACCTTATACGATTTCTGGACCAATATCGTCGACAAGAAGGATTCCCTGACCGACATCGACCAGAAGAACGGCGATGAATACTGGCGCAAGGAAGACTATTACAGTGCGGACCCGAGCGCCGCGGACAAGACTTACGGCCACCGCGCCGGCTTCGTGCCGGCCATCGATTTCGATCCGGTGGAATTCAAATTGCCGCCGCTGATGCTGGAGTCCATCAGCACCGCGCAGATCTTCGCGCTGCACGTGGCCAAGCAGGCGATGCTGGACGCCAGACTGGTGGGCGAGGACGCGCTGCCGGTGGACAAAGACCGCGTGGGGGTGATCCTGGGCGGCGCCGGCAACGGCAACACCTCGTTCTCGCTGGCTTTCCGTCAGCAGGAGCCGTATCTGCGCAAGGTGCTGAACCACGCCGGCTTGCCTGGCGCGGTGGCCGACGAGGTCATTGATCGCGTTAATCACCTTTATCTGGAATGGAACGAGGACAGCTTCCCCGGCTTCCTCGGCAATGTCGCCTGCGGCCGCATCGCCAGCTATTTCGACCTGGGCGGCACCTCTTATATGGTGGACGCCGCCTGCGCCAGCAGCTTGGCCGCGATCAAGGCGGCGGTGGGCGAACTGGTGGACGGCAGCTGCGACGTGGTGTTGACCGGCGGCGTTAATCTGGAAAACTCCATCTTCTCCTTCCTGTGCTTCAGCAAGACTCCGGCCCTGTCCAAGAGCAACCTGTCGCGCCCCTTCGACGAATCCTCCGACGGCATGATGCTGGGCGACGGCGTCGGTTTCCTGGTGCTCAAGCGCCTGGAAGACGCCGAGCGCGACGGCGACCGCGTCTACGCGGTGATCAAATCCTTGCAGGCCTCCAGCGATGGCCGCGCCAAGAGCATTTTCGCGCCGCGTCACGAAGGCCAGGTCAAGGCGATGCAACGCGCTTACGCGCGCGCCGGCATTTCTCCGGCCGAGATCCAGCTGGTGGAGGCGCACGGCACCGGCACCCAGTCCGGCGACGAGACCGAGATCAAGAGCCTGCGCGCGGTGTTCGAAGCCGGCGGCGCCCAGCCCGGCTCGGTGGCCATCGGCAGCGTCAAATCGCAGATCGGCCACACGCGTTGCGCCGCCGGCGCGGCGGCGATGATGAAGGCGGCGCTCAGTCTGTACCACAAGGTGCTGCCGCCCACCATCAACGTCAACCAACCCAGCCGCGAACTGGCGGACAGCGCCAGCCCCTTCTACGTCAACATCGACAGCCGGCCGTGGTTGAGTCCGGTGGACGGCGCGCCGCGCCGCGCGGCCCTGAGCGCCTACGGCTTCGGCGGCACCAATTACCACGCCATCATGGAGGAGCACCAGGCGCGGCCGCAGGGAGATTTCCGCCTGAATCTGCGCCCGGAAGTGGTGCTGTTGCACGCGGACGGCCCGGAACAGTTGCTGGCGGTGGCCGAGCACAAGCTGGAGTCCTTCCGCGCCGCAGACGCCGGCTACCAGTTCCGTCTGCATCAAGGCGCGGCGGCGCGCGCGCCGGCCGATTCCGCGCGCTTGGCCTTTGTCGCTAGCTCGGCCGAACAGGCGGCCGGCCTGCTGGACGAGGCGATCAAGCTGCTGCGGGCGCGTCCGGATCAGGACTGGGAGCATCCGCTGGGCATTTATTACAAGCGCGAGGCGGCCCCGTTGGCCGGCCGCGTGGTGGCCTTGTTCCCCGGCCAGGGCGCGCAGTACGTGAACATGGGCCGCGACATCGCCAACGATTACCCGACGATGCGCGAAACCCTGGAAGGCCTGGACGCCGCGGCGCACGCCGACGGGCTGCCGTTGCCGTCCGCGTCCATCTTTCCGCCGCCGGCCTTCGACGCGGAAACGGCGGACCGCCAGATGGCGGAGCTGACCCAGACCCGCACCGCGCAGCCGGCGATAGGCGCGATTAGCGCCGGCTACTACAAGCTCTTGCGTGGCCTGGGCTTGCGGGCGGACTTCCTGGCCGGCCACAGCTACGGCGAAGTGACCGCCTTGTGGGCCGCCGGCGTCTTGAGCGACGAGGACTTCTACCGGACGTCGCTGGCGCGTGGCGCGGCGGTGGCCAGACCGGTGCCGGGCGGCGAGCCGGGCGCGATGCTGGCGGCTTCGCTGCCGGAGAGCGAGGCCAGCGCGGTGCTGGAGCGCTTCCCGGAGCTGGTGGTGGCCAATTACAACTCGCAGCAGCAACTGGTGTTCGGCGGCGCCGGCGACATCATCCGCCAGGCCCATGAGTTTCTGAACGAGCGCAAGGTGCGCAGCCAAGTGCTGGCGGTGTCCGCGGCCTTCCACACCGACTTCGTCCGCCACGCATGCGCGCCGTTCGAGGCCAGCCTGGCCGGCATTCCGTTCCAGGCGCCGCAGGCCGCGGTGTACTCCACCGCCAGCGGCGAACGTCACGCCGACGACCCGGCCAAGATCAAGCAGTCCTTGATCGGCCAACTGGTCAGCCCGGTGCGCTTCCAGCAAACCATAGAACGCATTCATCAGCAGGGCGGCTACTTGTTTGTCGAGATCGGCCCCAAGGGCATTCTGGGCAAGCTGGTGGCGGACATCCTCAAGGACAAGCCGCACGCGGTGGTGTCGCTGAACCCCAGCGCCAACGGCGAGGAAGCCCTGCAATTCAAGCGCGCGCTGGCGCGGCTGGCGGTGGAGGGCGTGGAGCTGAGCTCCACCGATCCGCAGGCGGCCTTGCCCTTGGTCGCGGCGCCGAAGAAAAAGTCGCTGACTTACACGATGAGCGGCGGTTTCTTCTACTCGGAGAAAGCCAAGCAGCGCCGCGCGCACGCCATGCGCAAGGATACGCGGGTCATCGACGCCTTCATCGACGAGCGGCTTGCCGCCAGCTCGCCACCGCGGGCGCCGGAGACGGAGACGGAGCGGGATAGTACGGTAGGGGGGCTCGAAAAACCGTCGCGAGCGGTTCGAGAGCAAGACGCACCGCGCGCAGCGACCGAGATAGTACAAGGAGTACAGCGAGGGAGCGAGCACGGAGCAACGCAGCTATCGGACCGCGCAGCAGGTTTTTCGAGGTCCCCGGTAGTGGTGGAAACTTTGGTCGACAACAGGGACGACATGATGTGGCTGGAGCCCATCCATGTCATAAGCGGAGAGGGAATCATGCAACGCAGTAGCTCGGACAACGAAGTATTGAGCGTATTGGACGCGCAGATCCAGGCGCAGAACATGCTCAGCCAGGTGCATCAGCAGTTCCAGCTGAATCAGAAGGACTACATTCAGCTGCTGGATTCGCTGATGAACAAGCAATACACCTTGCTGGAGAAATTCCAGGGCAGCCAGCAGCTGACGGAAGTGGTGGCCAGCCTGGGCCAGAGCCTGCAGCTGCTGGACAAGAACCAGGAGCTCTACCACGTCAACCACGAACATTATTTCGACAACCAGCAAGCCTTGCTGGGCGCCGACGTCGCCGCTCGCGGCGGCCAGGTGACGGCTCGCCTGCAACAGCGCGCGCCGCTGGAAGTGAGCTTGCCGACGCCGCGCGCCGCAGTGGAATTGCCGGCGGCCGCGCCCCTTGTTCAGCCGGCTGTTGCCCCCGCCGCGCCGGTTGCCGCGGCGACCGAGGTTCAGGCGCCCAAGCCGAAGCTGCAGGACATCCCGCAAGCCGTCGCTCCGGCCGCCGCGCCGGCCCCTGTCGCCGCGCCCGCTCCTGTAGCCGCCGCGCCCGCCGCCGCCGCGATCAGCGCAGAGGACCAGGTCCTGATCCAGCGCTTCGAAGCCTTGACCGAGGCCGACCTGATCAAGCAACTGATCGCCATCGTCAGCGACCGTACCGGCTACCCGGCCGACATGATCAATGAAGACATGGATCTAGAAGCCGACCTGGGCATCGATTCGATTAAGCGCCTGGAAATCTTCGGCGCCATGTTCGATCAGCTGTCCGCCGAAGTGCCGCACTTCCAGGACATGGAAAAACAGAAGGACATGGAAACCTTCGACATCGACGCCTTCAGCAACATCCGCAAGATGGGCGGCTTCTTCAAGCAAACCATCTCCGAACTGCTGACCGAGCTGAAGCAGGGCGGCGCCGCCGCGCCGGCCGCGGAAGCTGCTCCGGCGCCGGTGGAGGCCCCGGCCCCGGTCTCCAGCGAGCCCGCCTTGCACGAAACCCCGGCGGCGGAGGCCAAGCCCTTGCGTCAGCTGGGCGTGGTGTCGTCCACCAAGAAACTGGTGGCCGACGTTGCTGTGGAGGACTCCGCAGCAAAAAAATCCCTAGCTGAGCCCCGGGAGACGGCATCTGCCCTCGCTCAGCAATCCCCTGTAAGTGATGCCCATACGGTAACTGCGTCCATCCATCGTTTTCAGACGCGGAAACAGGCTTTGCCCAAGCCGGACCTGCTGGAGCTGGCCGCCGGCCGGCTCTGGCTGCTGACAGACGACGGCAAGGGTTTAAGCGAAGAAGTGGCCAAACAGCTGCTGGCCCACGGCCAACAGGTGGCGCGGCTGGTGTTCAAGTGGCAGCAGGCCAAGGGCCAGCGCAAGGCGATCAAGCACGTGAACGACTACGTGCTGGAACGCGCCGACGAGCTGGCGTTGGAGGACGTGCTGTCGCGGATCGCGGTGGCCGAAGGACAGGTGGGTGGCTTCATCCATCTGCAGGCGCCGGCCGGCAACGTCAAATCGCTGGCCAACGCTTTCGCCGCGGCCGAGTACGACACCGCGCAAGCGCTGTTCCTGCTGGCCAAGCTGCTGCAGCCGGCGCTGGCGCAGCCCGGGCCGGGACGCGCGTGCTTCTTCGTGGCCAGCCAGCTGGACGGCGAGCTGGGCACCGCCCGGCGCGCCGCCTTCCCGGTGGCCGCGGCCGGGGTCAGCGGCCTGAGCAAGGCCTTGAACATCGAGTGGGAAGACGTGTTCTGCCGCACGGTGGACTTCGATCCCAAATGCGGCAAGAGCGCTATCGCCGCGATGTTGCTGGAAGAGTTGCGCGACGTGCAGTCCGACGTGGCCGAAGTGGGCCGCGGCGTCAAGGGCGAGCGGATGACGCTGGGCTTCGAGGCGGCGCCGACCGATCATCAGGTCGTGGCCAATATCGACGCCAAGACCGTGTTTCTGGTCACCGGCGGCGCGCGCGGCATCACCGCCGAGTGCGTGATCGCGCTGGCCAAGCGTTATCCGGCCCGCTTCGCGTTGCTGGGCCGCACCCGCATCGACGCGCCGCTGCCGGAGTGGGCTGAGGGTGGGGGCGAAGTGGCCGAGCTCAAGGCGCGCGCCATCCGCCACCTGCAGCAGCAGGGCGAGACGGTGACGCCGGTCAAGGTGGACGCCTTGCTCAAGGACGTGCTGCAGCTGGCCGAGGTGCGCGCCACCATCGCCGCCATCGAGCAGGCCGGCGGCCAGGCCATCTATCTGGCTTGCGACATCGGCGACGCCAAGGATGTGGCGCGGGCGGCGGCGGAGGCGCAGCGGCAGCTGGGCCCCATCCGCGGCATCATCCACGGCGCCGGCAACCTGGCGGACAAGCGTATCGAGAAAAAGACTCCGGCGGATTTTCGTTCGGTGTTCCACACCAAGGTGAAAGGGCTGGAGAACCTGCTGGCGGTGGTCAAGCCGGACGGCTTGCGCCACCTGGTGCTGTTCTCCTCGGTGTCGGGCTTCTTCGGCAACGCCGGCCAGACCGATTACGCGATGGCCAACGACGCGCTGAACAAGTTCGCCTACCTGTACCAGACCCTGTACCCGAAACAGCAGGTGCGCAGCATCAACTGGGGTCCGTGGGACAGCGGCATGGTCAACGATGTGCTGAAGAAGGCCTACGCCGACCGCGGCCTGGCCATCATCCCCACCTCCGTCGGCGCGCAGTTCTTCGTCGACGAGTTCGCCGCCGGCCTGGTGCCGCAGGTGATCGTGGGCGGCGGCAGCTACAAGGTGGGGCGCAAGCAGAAGACCCTGCCGGCGCTGACCCGGGTGGAGCGCGAGCTGGACCCGGCCGTCAACGGCTTCCTGGCCGATCACGTGGTGGGCGGGCAGCAGGTGCTGCCGGCCACCGCCGCGGCCGGCTGGATGGTGCAGCTGTGCGAAGACCTGCTGCCGGGCTACCGGCTGGAGACGCTGACGGACTTCCGCGTGCTCAAGGGCGTGGTGTTCGACGCCGGCGAGCAGCGGCGCTTCATCGCCGAATTGCGGCCGGTGGCCGAAGCCGGCGGCAACGGCGACCGCCACACGCTGGAAGTGAGCATCTTCAACCAGGCGGACGGCGCCGCGCTGAACCGCTACCAGGCACGGGTGACCATGACCCGGCTGGCGGCGGAGCAGCCGGCGGACGGGCCGAAGGCACCGACCGGCGCGCCGCTGGAGCATCCGCCGCTGTACGGCGACATGCGCGACGGCGCCTGGCTTTTCCACGGCCCGGCCTTCCGCGGCGTGCAGACCTTGTTCCGTCTCGACGGCCAGGGCCTGCAAGCGGGCGGTCGGCTGGCCGCCGCGGCCGGACAGGGGCAGTTCCCGGTGAATTCCTTCAACCCCTACCTGGCGGACGTGGCGTTGCAAACGCCGCTGGTCTGGCTGATGTCGCAGTCGGACAAGGCCGGGCTGCCGCTGCAGATCGCCGAGTGGCGGCAGTACGCGCCGCTGGCTTTCGACCAGGCCTTCTATCTGAGCATGGCGGTCACGGCGCAAACCGCGACCACTCTGCTGGCCGACGTCACCGTCCACGGCGCCGACGGCAAGGTGTACAGCAAGCTTTCCGGCTTGCAGTTCACCGTGTCGAAGAAGCTGCGGCAGTTGATGTGCGACCCGGAGGCCAGCGTGGCGGTGTGACGCGAGCAAGGCCGCGCCCGAGGGCGCGGCCGGTCCGGAGCGCGGCGACGCGCGCCGGCCATACAGTCGAGTCGCGGCAGCGGGAGATTCGCCTAGCCGCCGCCGCGCTCGAAATCGGCCCGCGCCGGTTCAATCCAGATCCCGCGCCGCCGCCCGCCGCTTTAACAGCGGCCGGCGGCGGAGGGGGACGGTTGCGCCCAAGGTTTGGGAATGTTGGCTCTACTTTAGGCACGGAAGCATTATGGAAGAAATCGCCATTATCGGATTAGGCTGCCTGTTTCCAGGCGCCGAAACGCCAGAACAGTACTGGCGCAACCTGCTGGAGCGGCGGGATTGCACCTCGGAATTGAGCCGGGAAGAGCTGGGCGTGGACCCGGCGCTGTATCGCCATCCGGTGCCGGGCACCGCGGACAAGATCGCTTACAACAAGAACGGCCATGTGCGCGGCTTCAAGCTGGACACCGGCCGCTACAGGCTGCCGGCCGCGCAGCTGGAGGCGCTGGATCCCTTGTTCCAATGGACGCTGTACGCGGCGGAACAGGCGCTGATCGACGCCGGCCAGGGCTCCGGTCAGGGTGTGGGCCACAGCGCCGAAGCGCTGGAGCGCTGCGGCTTGATCATTGGCAATATCGGCATGCCCACGCACGCCGGCAAGAAACTGCTCAACGGCTTCTATCAAGGCATCCTGGAGCCCTACGTCCAGGAACTGCTGCAACGCGACGATTTCCATTTCCGCCAGCCCTGGCAGGCGGAAGGCTTGTCCGATCTCAATCTGATGACCGGCAGCCACAACGCCACGCTGGCGGCCCAGGCGCTGGGCCTGGCCGGCCCCAGCTTCGCGCTGGACGCGGCTTGCGCCTCCGCGCTGTACGCCATCCGCGTGGCCAGCTACTACCTGCAAAGCGGCAAGGCCGACCTGATGTTGGCCGGCGCGGTCTGCCACGCCGACCACATCTACATCGATCATGGCTTCAACGTGCTGCAGGCTTTCCCGGCGGACGGCCAATCGGTGCCGTTCGACCGCAACTCCCAGGGCCTGAAGGCGGGCGAGGGCGCCAGCGTGATCGCGCTCAAGCGTTACGCCGACGCGGTGCGCGACAAGGACCGCATCTACGGCGTGATCGAATCCATCGGCCTGTCCAACGACGGCGGCGCCAAGCACATTCTGGTGCCCGACCTCAACGGCCAGTTGCTGTCGCTGAAACGCGCTTACGACGGCGTGGACAAGAACATCGATTATCTGGAATGCCACGCCACCGGCACCCCGGTGGGCGACCAGGTGGAGCTGGGCTCGGTGGAGACCTTCTTTGCCGACCAGGCGCAGCGGCCGCTGATCGGCGCCAACAAGGGCAATATCGGCCACATGCTGACCGCCTCCGGCATGGCCAGCATTCTCAAGGTGCTGCTGGCCATGCGCAGCGGCGTGATTCCGCCGACGCTGAACGTGGAAGACATGGTCAGCACCCCGGGCGGCCAGTTGGACATCCGCCACGTGGTGCGCGACACCACGCCGTGGCCGCAGCGTGGCCAGGCCAAGCGCGCCGGCATCAACGCCTTCGGCTTCGGCGGCGTCAACGGCCACATGGTGCTGCGCGAACACCGCGCCGACGCACCGGTGACCGCCTGGCCGCAACTGCCGGCCGAACAGCAAAGCCTGGCCATCGTCGGCGTGGGCGTGGCGCTGGCGGACACTGAAACCCCGGACGCCTTGCTGCGGACGGTGGCCGAGGGCCGCAGCCACTTCCGCCCGCTGCCGCGCACCCGCTGGCTGGGCCTGGAGCGGCGCGCCGACGTGCTGGGGGCGCGCGGCTACCGCCAGGCCCCGGCCGGTGCTTATATCGAGCAGTTCGACTTCGACTGCAAGCGCTTCAAGCTGCCGCCCAAGGTGGTGGGCAGCCATCTGCTGTCGCATTTGTTCCTGATGCCCATCGCCGAGCGCGCCTTCTACGACGCCGGCTATCAGCTGGACGGCCACAAGCGCAATATCGCCGTCATCGTCGCCGGCGACGTGGACTACAGCTGCTCGCGCTACCAGGCGCGCAACGAGATGGCCTGGCAGGTGCGCGACAGCCTGGCGCACAGCGGCATCTCGCTGAGCGAGGCGCAGACCGCGGCGCTGGAAACCATTGTCAAGGACAGCCTGTTCCCGGAACCGTATCCAGAAGGCATTACCGGCGGCATCGGCAATGTGGTGGCCAGCCGCATCGCCGCCCATCTGAAGCTGGACGGCCCGGCCTTCTCGCTGTGCGCGCATGAAAACGCCGCCTTCAAGGCGATAGAACTGGCGCAATTCATGTTGTCCGAGCAATTGGTGGACGCGGTGATCGTCGCCGGCGGCAGCTTCGCCGGCGGCCTGGAAAACGTGTTGTGGGCGCCGCGCCGCGGCGCCGGCCATGTCGACGCGCCGGTGGGCGAAGGCGGCGGTGTGGTGGTGCTCAAGCGCGAGCAGGCGGCCTTGGAAGCCAAGGACCGCGTCTATGCGGTGATGCGCGGCCTGGCCATCGGCCACGCCTGCGGCGATAGCACCGAGTTCCAGCCGGCGGCGGACGCGGTGGCGCGCTCGGCGGCGGCGGCCTTGCGCCAGGCCGGCGCGGATCCGGCGTCGGTGGGCTATCTGGAACTGAGCGGCGGCGCGCTGGCCAGCGACAACCAGGTGGAGATCGACGGTCTGTCCCGGGTTTACCGCGATAGCGGCGTCGCCGCCGGCTCGGTGGCCGCCAACTACGGCCAACTGGCCTCGGCCCAAGGCATCGTCAGCGTGATCAAGGCCGCGCTCT
The DNA here is from genome assembly GCF_002081825.1 of Chromobacterium haemolyticum. Lineage (GTDB taxonomy): Bacteria > Pseudomonadota > Gammaproteobacteria > Burkholderiales > Chromobacteriaceae > Chromobacterium > Chromobacterium fluminis. Next base: position 207,579 of record NZ_MUKU01000002.1, read on the forward strand.
GCCTGCATCGCCGGCAATTGCCCGGCGCGGCGGCGTTGGCCGCCTATCCGGAGGCCGCGCTGCGCGCCGTGTTCCGCGCCGGAGAAACCGGCGCGGCCTGGCCGGCGCCGGCCGGCGGTCTGAGGCTGGCGGCGGTCAACAGCCTGGGCCTGGACCGCGGCTACGCCCACATGATTCTGCAAGAGCCGGGCGAAGCCAATCGCCTGGAAGCCAGAGCGCCGACGCCGCCGCAGACGGGCGGCCCGGCCCTGGTCGCCACCGTGCATACCGGCCGCGAACACACCATCGCCGAGATGATCGTCAACGATGCCAACCGCGCGCTGTTCGGCGACGTCAAGCCCTGGCGGCGTCCGCAGCCGGCGGTGGAACCGGCGCAGCCGCAGCCGGCCGCCGCGCCGGCGGACGGAGAGGCGCCGGCCTTGCAGCGTCAACAGAGCCGCCAAGCGCAAACCCAGCTCAGCTATCTGCAGGCGGAACAGCGCTTCTACCAGCGCATCGCGCAACTGCTGGGCGCCGGCGCGCCGGCCGGCCAGCGCCGCGCGGCCAAGCCCAAGGCCGCCGCGCCGGTACCGCCGCGCCCGCGTCCGCTGTTCGACGAGGCGCAGCTGGTGGAGCTGACCGACGGCTCCATCGCCAAGGTCTTGGGCCCGGATTACGCCGAGGCCGACAGCTACCCGATCCGCACCCGCATGCCGTCGCCGCCGTATATGTTCGCCTCGCGCATCACCGCGCTGTCGGCGCAGCCGGGCAAGCTGGAGCCGTGCTTCATCGAGTGGGAATACGATCTGCACCCCGACGCCTGGTACGTGTCCGACGGCCTGGTGCCGGCCTTCGTGTCGCTGGAAGCCTCGCACGCGATGATCGTGGCCTTCACCTATATCGGCTGCGACCAGCTGTTCAAGGGTCAGCTGCGCTACCGGGCGGTGGACAGCCAGACCACGGTCTACGGTCCCTTGCCCAAGGCCGGCGAAGTGCTGCGCGGACGGGTCAACATCAAGTCCTTCCTCAAGGTGGGCAAGAACGTGCTGATCGCCTACGAGTATCTGTGCTACGTCGGCGATAGGCTGAGCTTCAAGCTGGAGGCCAATTCCGGCTTCTTCCTGCCCAAGGACATCGAAAAATCCAAGGGGGTCAACACCGCGCCCTATCTGAAAGCCGGCCAGCCGGCCGAGCCGTTCCAACCGCCGCTGCGCTGCGGGCGCGCGTTCTTCGACAACAGCCATATCGAGGCCCTGCAACGCGGCGATTTCGTCGCCTGCTTCGGCGATGCCGCCTACGCCGCATCGCGCGCGCCGCGCTTGTACGCGCCGGCCGCCAAGATGCTGGACCGGGTGGTGTCCATCTCCGCCTCCAGCGGCGCCTTCGGCCTGGGCGAGGCGGTGGCCGAACGCGACATCGACCCCAGTCACTGGGTGTTCCGTGCCCACTTCAAGAACGACCCGGTGATGCCCGGCACCTTCCTGGTGGAAGGCTGCGAGCAGCTGGTCAAGTTCTACCTGTGCTACTTGGGGCTGTACTCGCTGCCGGGCATGGTGCCGCACGCGCTCAGCCCGCATAGCTACAGCGCCAAGTTCCGCGGCGAAGTAAAGTGCGAGGCCGACACCCTGCGTTACCGGCTCACCTGCAAATCCATCCACTGCGACTACCAGGCCGACGGCCAGCTGGAGCGGATGGCGCTGGTCTTCCTCGCGGAGATCATCTACCGCGGCAACGTCATCGGTATGTGCGACAACCTAGGCGCCGGCTTCAGCCGAGCGCCGGCAGCGGCGGACGCTTCGGCGCCGGCGCTGACAGCGATAGAGGCATGAATGAACCAAGACAAGCTTTGCGTGGCGCCGCGCTTTGCGGCCCCGGTGTACAAATGGCAGGGCCATGCCGGCAAGTTCCAGCAGACGCCGGAACAGGCCCAAGCCCAGTTGCTGGACCTGGCGCGGCCGCTGCACGTGCTGCGCCAGCAGGACGCGGTGCTGCTGGAACCGGCCGGCGGCCTGGCCGGCAACGGCCAGGTGGATTGCCTGGGCATGGTGCCGGCGATGTTGCCGGAATACTTCGGTGATCCGTCCTTCCTGCGTGACTACGGCGTGCGCTTCGCCTATTACGCGGGCGCCATGGCCGGCGGCATCAACTCCGAGGACATGGTGATCGCGCTGGGTTCGCGCCGCATCCTCAGCGCCTTCGGCGCCGGCGGCCTGACGCTGGAGCGCATCGGCAGCGCCATCCGCCGCATCAAGCAGGCGCTGCCCAACGGCCCGTATGCGATCAACCTGCTGCACAACCCCAGCCAGCCGGACTGGGAGATGAACTGCGTCAAGCTGTTCATCGAACAGGACGTCAAGGTGGTGGAGGCCTCGGCCTACGTCAATCTGTCCGCCGCCATCGTCTACTACCGGGTCAAGGGCCTGGAAGCCGGCGACAAGGGCGCGGTGATCCGCCGCAACCGCGTGATCGCCAAGGTGTCGCGCCGCGAAGTGGCCCAGCACTTCCTCAGCCCGGCGCCGGAAAAGATCGTGCGCAAGCTGCTGGCCGAAGGCCTGATCAGCGAACGCCAGGCGGAGCTGGCCAAGAAAGTGCCGATGGCCGACGACATCACCGTGGAAGCGGATTCCGGCGGCCACACCGACAACGGCCTGCTCAGCTGCGTTTTCCGCTCCATCGCGGAACTGCGCGACGACATCGCCGCCAGCCAGGGCTATCCGTTCACGGTGCGCGTCGGCGCCGCCGGCGGCATCGGCAGCCCGCACGCCACGCTGGCGGCGTTCTCGCTGGGCGCGGCCTACGTGGTCACCGGCTCCATCAACCAGGCCTGCGTCGAAGCCGGCACCTCGGACCCGGTCAAGCAATTGCTGGGCAAGGCCAAGATCGCGGACATGGCGATGGCGCCGTCCGCCGATATGTTCGAACTGGGCGCCAAGGTGCAGGTGCTCAAGGGCGGCAGCATGTACGCGGTGCGCGCGCAGAAGCTGCACGGCCTGTACAAGCAGTACCCCGGCCTGGAGCACATCCCGGCCACCGAAGTGGCCAGCTTGGAACAACAAGTGTTCCGCCAGCCGCTGGCCCAGGTATGGGCCGACACCGAGGCCTTCTTCGCCGGCCGCGGCAACCAGGCGCTGATAGACGCCGCCAACGCCAACCCCAAGAAAAAGATGGCGCTGCTGTTCCAGTGGTATCTGGGCCAGTCCTCGCGCTGGGCGATCTCCGGCGTGGCAGAGCGCGCGGTCGATTACCAGATCTGGTGCGGCGCGGCGATGGGCGCGGCCAACGAGTGGCTGCAAGGCAGCGAGCTGGCGCCGGTGGCCAAGCGCAAGGTGGCCGACATCGCGGTGGAACTGATGGCCGGCGCCGCCTACCTGAGCCGCGTGGCGGCCTTGCGCCAGCTGGGCGCCCTGACGCCGCAGCGGCTGGAGCGTTACCGCCCGCTCAGCGCCCGCATGACGGCGCTGGACGAAGACGACATCGGACCCGAACCCGAATTGAATGACATCCCGTCATCAACCGTAGCACCAACCGTAGCATCACAGGGCAAGCAAGAGGAGAGCAGGAATATGGAAGGCAATACCAAGCTGTCGCTGATCAAGTCCAAGGATTTTTACAAGCAATGCTGGGAGCTGCTGCCGGGCGGCACCCATTACAACTTCGGCGACCCGGAGCGGCCGCTGGTGGTGCCGTTCAATCGCGGTCGCAACTCCCGGGTATGGGACCTGGACGGCAATGAACACCTGGACCTGTTCTGCAAATTCGGCGCGCTCTTCGTCGGCCACCACAACGAGGCTTATAACGAAGCGCTGATCCGCTACATGCAGAAAGTGACCTCGGTGGACACTTGCGACCTGGAAGTCGAAGTCTGCGAACTGATGGTCAAGCACATTCCTTGCGCCGAGATGATCCGCTTCTGCCTGAGCGGCACCGAGGCAGTGCAGAACGCGCTGCGCCTGGCGCGCGGTTTCACCGGCAAGCAGCGCTTCATCCGCTTCCACGGCCACTACCACGGCAACGCCGACAACATCATGGGCGGCCGCAAGCGCCAGGACCTGAGCTTCCCGGTGCCGGAAACCTTCAAGGGCGATCTGCTGGACACCCTGGGCCGCGCCGACGGCGCGCTGGAGGATCAATCCTTCATGCTGCCGTGGAACGACATCCAGGTGCTGGAAGCCACCATCGAGCGTTACCACAATGAAATCGCCGCGGTGCTGATGGAGCCGATCTGCGTCAACGGCGGCGGCATCTTCCCGCGCGAAGGCTATCTGGAGCGCGCCAAGGAAATCTGCGAGAAGTACAACATCGTGCTGATCTTCGACGAGATCATCACCGGCGTGCGTCTGGGCCTGTCCGGCGCCCAAGGCATCCTCGGCGTCACCCCGCACCTGTCCACCTTCGGCAAGGCGCTGGGCGGCGGCTCGATGCCGATCTCCGCCATCGCCGGCCGTCGCGACATCATGGACCTCTACACCCGCGGCAAAGTGATCCACGCCGGCACCTTCAACGGCTACCCGTTGGGCCTGGCCGCGATCAAGAGCACTTTCGAGCTGATCGAACAAGATCCGGGCTGCTACGAGCGCATGGGCCGCTTCACCGAGCAGATCTCCGACACCTTCATCAAGGCCGCCCACGCCAACGATCTGCCGCTGGTGGTGCAAGGCATGCCCACCGCGCTGGTTTACCACTCGCAGGACACCATGGTGGACCGCTCCGAGGGCTACAGCGACAAGGTCAAGTTCTGCGACATCATCATCCGCGAAATCTCCAAGCGCTACGGCATCCAGTTCTCGCCGCTGTCGCGGATCTACTCCAACCTGCTGATGAATCAGGACGACGTGCGCTTCTTCGAAGAACGCATCTTCGACGCCATGGCCAACGCCCGCAAAGTGATCGACATCGCCTTCAAGGAAGGAGAGGTGGCGTGACCCGGCAAGTCGCCGTCGTCACCGGCGCGGCCGGCGGCTTCGGCAGCGCCATCGTCAAGTCGCTGCTGGAAGTGGGCTACGCGGTGGCCGCCACGGACGTGGACGCGGCCGCGCTGGAGCAGCTGGGCCGGGAGCTGGACTGCCCGGACAGCCTGCGCGGCTTCGTCATGGACGTGACGGATTCCGCCAGCGTGGACGCGGCCAGCGCCGCCATCGTCGAACGCATGGGGGCCAACATCACGGTGCTGGTCAACAACGCCGGCGTCATCGGCCGCGGCTACTGCACGGCGGAGAAGAGCGGCGAGCTGGCGCGACGGGTGTTCGACGTCAACCTCAACGGCGCCTTCAACGCCACCGCGGTGTTTTCCCGCCACATGGCGCGGCTGAAATACGGCCGCATCATCAACATCGCCTCGGTGGCCGGCATCTGGGGCGCGGCCGGCGGGTCGGCGTACGCGGCGTCCAAGGCCGGCCTGATCAAGGCGTCGGAGTCCTGGGCGCGGGAGCTGGGGCCGCTGAACATCTGCGTCACCGCGATCGCGCCGGGCATCTGCAAGACCAAGATGCTCAACCAGTTCGTCGACCGTCAGATGGTGGAACAGTCCGACGAGGCCATCGTCAAATCCATCGTGCCGGTGGGACGCTGGGGCTTGCCGGAGGACATCGCCGAAGTGGTCACTTTCCTGGCCACCTGCAAGACCAACTATCTGAACGCCACCGTTATTCCGCTGGATGGAGGCATGAGGGTAGGCACCTTGTAAGAATCTGTCCAAGGCCTGCTGCGCTTCAGCGATACGGCGTTGAAACCGGTTTCGCTCTAGCGCGCGAGACTTGGATCAGGTTCTGCTGCATAGCGTGACAGGGGGCCGGCCGCGCCGGCCCCCGACTGGAACCAAACCAAATTCAGAGGTGAAGTCATGGATTACCGAGCCAAGACCAGCGTCAAGAACATCGTGCTGACCGGCCCCACCGGCGTGCTGGGCGGCCGTTTGCTGCAGGAAATACTGGCCACCACCGACGCCAACGTCTATTGCGTGGTGCGGGCCGAGAACAAGGACGCCGCGCGCGCCCGCATCGAAGACGTGCTGTATTGCTACGACGAAGGCCGCAAGCTGTCCACCGAAGCCTGGCGCATCATCCCGGTGCTGGGCGACATCAGCCAGCCCATGCTGGGCCTGGACGCCAGCGCCTACCGCGACCTGGCCCACCTGGCGGACCTGGTGCTGCATTGCGCCGCCAACGTCAGCCTGGTGGCCTCCTACAACAAGATCGCCCCGGTCAACGTGGGCGGCACCGCCAACCTGATCGAGCTGTGCCTGGCCGGCAAAGCCCCGCTGGTGTTCACCTCCAGCTTCAGCATGGTGGGCGACAAGCTGTACCAACCGGACTTCGTGTTGCGCGAAACCGATCTGGACGTGGGCCAGGGCTTCGTCAACATGGACTACGAGCGCTCCAAGTTCACCGCCGAGCGCATGGTGCACGAGGCCGGCGAGCGGGGCCTGGACTGGGTCATCGTGCGCCCCGGCAATATCTGGGGCGACAGCCGGACCGGCTGCTACCCGCTGAAGCAGACCAAGGTCAAGGGCATTTACTACGAAATGCTCAAATCGCTGGTGGAAACCGGGCTCACCTTCGCCTCGGACGAAGCCTTCGACATCTCGCCGGTGGACTACGTGGCCCAGGCCACCTTGTTCGCGGCGATGAATCTGCAATCCAGCAATCGCCGCACCTACAACCTGACCAATCCGCGTCCGATCAACTACGACGGCATCGTCGCCCGCCTGCGCGGCTACGGCTACACCCTGCGCGACGTATCGTCCAAGGACTACTTCGAAGCGCTGCAGGAAGGCCGCATGCACCGCGGCGGCACCGGCTACCGCTCCACCTTCACCGATCTGATGGCCATCTTCTACGACGGCAGCGATTGCAAGGAGCACGCCAAGTACGACACCAGCGAGATTCAGGAGCTGCTGGCCAACACCGACATCCGCTGCCCGGACTCGGACCAGGCCTTGTTCGGCCGTTATCTGGACTACGCCTGCAAGGTGGGCTTCCTCAACGCCCCGTCGGCGCAGACCCCGCTGGCGGAAATCAAGCGTCACACCAGCATGGCCGGCGGCTATATGGAGAGCTTGTACGACGCCGACCTGAGCGACGCGGCGGCGGTGCGCTGAGATGCTGGCCGACGAGGAAGCGCTGATTGAAGCGCCGGGGGAGCTCGAAAAACCGTCGCGAGCGGTTCGAGAGCAAGACGCACCGCGCGCAGCGACCGAGATAGTACAAGGAGTACAGCGAGGGAGCCTGTGGCTGAACGAGGCTGTCGCCTCGCACGCCAACGGAGCAACGCAGCTATCGGACCGCGCAGCAGGTTTTTCGAGGTCCCCGCCTGTCGCGGAACTGCTGCTGGACTACCAGGTGCTAAGCAACGGCGAGCCGATAGGCCGCTTGCGCACCGAGCGCCGCCGCGGCTGGCTGGACGACCTGCCGGTGCTGCAGGTCAGCAACCGCATGGACCTGCGCTGCAGCGGCCTGTGGTTCGACTACACGCTGCAATCGGACGAGAGCATGGACTTCGGCGCGGACGGCCTGTGCCGCTACGCCGGCGTCTCCGACGAGGACGGCGACAAGACCGTGATCAAGGGCCGGCTGCGTCAGGGCGTGCTGACCCTGCGTCTGCACGACGGCCAGCTGGAAGTGCGCCGCTTCAAGCAGGGCGATTTCGACGCCAGCAGCGAAGACGCCGCCGAGCGCTTTCTCGTCGGCGGCCAGGCCGAGGCCACCTTGCGGGTGCTGGATCTGGAGCACTTCGACATCGACGAAGTCCGCTACCAGCGGCTGCCGGACGAAACCCTGGACCTGCTGGGGCAGCCGCGGCGGACGAGGGTGGTGGCCTATCAATCCAAGCGGCGCAAGATCAGCGGCACCGGCTGGTATCTGTCCGACGACGGCGGCGAAGTGCTGGTGCGCCAGAGCAGCCGCGAACGCGGCGACCACAACGAAGTGATATTGACCCATTGGGAAAGCAAACCATGCCAAATCAAGACTTAGCCGTCACCCTGGTGCAAAGCGACATCGCCTGGGAATCGGTGGACCAGAACCTGCAGCGGATGGAGCGCCACCTGAGCGCGGTGAACGACAGCCGGTTGATCGTACTGCCGGAAATGTTCACCACCGGCTTCAGCATGCGGCCGGAGAAGATCGCCGAAACCATGGACGGCAAGGCGGTGCAATGGCTGCGCGACACCGCGCGCGCCAAGCGCGCCGACCTGGTGGGCAGCGTGGCGATAGAAGAGCAGGGCCGCTACTACAACCGCCTGCTGTGGGCCAAGGCAGACGGCAGCCTGTTCAGCTACGACAAGAAGCATTTGTTCAGCTTCGCCGGCGAGCACGAGCACTACACCGCCGGCGCCGCGCCGCTGATCGTCAAGGTGGACGGCTGGTCGGTGGCCGCCTTCGTCTGCTACGACCTGCGCTTCCCGGTCTGGTCGCGCAACAACAACAGCCAGTACGACCTGGCGCTCTACATTGCCAGCTGGCCGGAACGCCGCGCCAAGCACTGGCAGACGCTGCTGCCGGCGCGGGCGATAGAAAACCAGGCCTTCGTCATCGGCGTCAATCGCGTGGGTATGGACGGCAACGACATCCGCTACAGCGGCGACTCCATGCTGATCGATCCGCTGGGCGACACCCTGTACCACGGCCGCCAGCTGGAAAGCGTGCATCAGGCCAGGCTGTCGCGCGCGCAGCTGGACGATGTACGCGCCCAGTTCCCTTTCCTGAAGGATGCGGACCGTTATCAACTCGTTTGACCGCATGGCGGCAATGAAAAGAGGCGGATAAGCCCTGCGGCTGCGCGGGGTTTTCCGCTGCTTCGGTTCTCCTTCGGCTCCTACGGAAAGTGAAATGCACCAAGCCACAACAAGAGAAAAAGTCATCGAATTCCAATCGGTGACCAAGCGCTTCAACGACTACACCGCGGTCAACGACGTGTCGCTGGACATCTATCGCGGCGAATTCGTCGCCCTGCTGGGGCCCAACGGCGCCGGCAAGACCACGCTGGTGGAAATGCTGGAGGGACTGAAACAGCCGGAGGCCGGCTCCATCCGCATCCTGGGCCGCAGCTGGCAGCAGGACGAAAGCTATCTGCGCCACCGGCTGGCCGGGGTGCTGCAGGAATCGCTGTTCATCAACAAGCTGCGGGTGGATGAAACCGTCAACCTGTTCGCCAGCTTCTACGGCCGGCCACGCAGCCGCGCCGACGAGGTGTTGGAACTGGTGGAGCTGATCCCCAAGCGCAAGGTGATGGTGGAAGGGCTGTCCGGCGGCCAGCGCCAGCGGCTGGCCCTAGCCATCTCCATTCTCAACCAGCCGGAAATCCTGATTCTGGACGAACCCACGACTGGCCTGGACCCGCAAGTGCGGCGCGGCACCTGGGACATCCTGCGCAAGCTCAACAAGGAGCTGGGCTCCACCATGTTGCTGACCACTCACTACATGGAAGAAGCCGAATACCTATGCGACCGCATCTGCATCATGCATCAGGGCCGCATCCTGACCCAGGGCACGCTGGACGAACTGCTGGCGGCGCACGAGCCGGGCGAAGTGGTGGAATACCGGGTGAAGAGCGGCGTGGGCGGCGCCGAACCCAAGCACAAGGACAACATCATCAGCTACAGCTACGACCAGGCGTCCGCCAAGGCGAGGCTGCTGGTGCGCAACGGCTCCGCCTTCCTGTTCCGTCTGTCCGAGTTCATCCGCGAACAACAAATCGACATCGACGAAATCATCGTGCGCAAAAAAACGCTGGACGATTTATTCCTGTCACTGGCCGGCCGAGGTTTCCATGAATAACGCCTTGCTCAATCTGATCGTCACTCAATTCCGCCAATACCTGCGCGAACCGCAAATCCTGTTCTGGTCCTTCGGCTTCCCGCTGCTGCTGGTGTGGCTGCTGGGCGTGTCCTTCTCCGGCGGCGAAATCAAGGAGCGCACCATAGGCGTGGTGCTGCCGGCCAATGTGCAGGAACAGGTCGCGGTGCGCGCCTGGATCAGCAAGGTGGAGGCCCGCAACCAACCTCTATCCAGCGTCATCAACGCCGACGAGATCAAGCGCGGCCACCTGATCCGCATGAAATACCGCTTCCAGTACTACCCGGACCGCGAATCGGTATTGCGCGGCCTCAAGCGCGGCGACGTGCAGGTGTTCATGGAGCCCAGCGCCGACAGCGGCAAGCGCATCTACTATCTGGACCCGCAGAACAACGAGGCGCTGCTGACCTACTTCTTCCTTGGCGACGACCCGGACGCGCTGAGCCAGGCGGTGGACAAGAATATGTCGGTGCTGGACAGCCCCGGCCTGCGCTACATCGACTTCCTGGTGCCCGGCCTGGTGGCGATGGCGGTGATGGAAACCTGCCTGATCGCCGTCGGCTGGTCGCTGATCGAAAAACGCGCCACCCGCGTCACCCGGCAGATGCGCATCACCCCGATGCGCAAGACCGATTTCCTGTTGGCCCATGTGCTGGCCTGCCTGGTGTTCAGCCTGCTGGAAACCCTGGTGCTGTATCTGTTCGCCAGCAGTTATTTCGACGTGCACGCCCAGGGCGGGGCGCTGCCCTTCATCGTGCTGCTGCTGGCCGGCAACGTCTGCTTCGCCGGCATCGCCATCCTGGCCGCCTCGCGCGCCACCAAGGCGCAGACAGCCAACGGCCTGCTGGAGATGACCATCCTGTTCCTGGTGATCTTTTCCGGCATTTTCTTCAGCTATAAGCACTTCCCGGACTGGATGGTGTCGGTGATCGAGGTGCTGCCGCTGACGATACTGGCCGACGGCATGCGCATGATCTTCGTCGAGGGCGCCGGAGTGCTGGAGATCGCGCGTTCGGCGGTGCTGCTCACGCTGATCGGCATTGCCGGCTTTGTCAGCGGCGCGCGGGTGTTCCGCTGGTATTAGGGGAGCAGGGAACTGACGTTGGAGCTTAGCCAAATTGGTGCGCAGAGAACCGCGTTTCCGATGTGCCCCTAGTCCCTTCAAGCCTGCCAGCCGGGCAGCCCCGGCAATGCAAATCATCAATCCGCGTAGCGGATTCAACATCAGGTTGGGCGCGGGCGTTAAGCACGCCGGCTTGTGATGCATTATCAAGCCGCTCACCCGCCGGTTGACCAGAGGAACCATGCGAAACAACGGCCGGGTGAGTGGCGCGAAAGGAGGAAAGGTAGTGAAACGCTTGATCCTCGCCCTATTGGGCATCGCCATGCTGTCCTTGCTGACGGCCTGCGAGCTGGACGACGACGGCAAGCCGCGCGGCAGCCAGGTGCTGTGGGACCGCAGCGGCGTGCCGCACATCTACGCCGCGCGCGCCGACAGCCTGGCCTACGCCTTCGGCCGCGCCCAGATGCAGGCGCATCCGGAACTGCTGCTGCGGCTGTACGCCCAGGGCCGCGGCCGCGGCGCCGAGTACTACGGCGCGGTGTTCGAAGCCGGCGAGCCCTTTCCCAGCAATATGGCGGAAGTGGATCGCCTGGTGCGCGCCATGGGTTTCCCGGAGCGCTCCAAACAATGGCTGCAACAGCAAAGCCCGCGCATGCGCGCCTACCTGGACGCCTTCGTCGCCGGCGTCAACGACCAGGCCGCGGCCAGCGGCGGCCTGAGCCCGGCGGCGCGCGCGGTGTTGCCGGTGCGCAGCGAGGACGTGCTGGCCCACACCCTGCGCATCTTCTTCAGCTATCTGAGCGGCGCCACCGCCACCGGCGCGGCCAATTGCTCGCTGATTTACCCGGACGCGGTGGCCACCCCCATCAATCTGATCGGCGGCTCCAACGGCTGGGCGCTGGGTCCGGCCAAGAGCCGTTCCGGCAACGCCATGCTGCTGGCCAACCCGCATTTGCTGTGGGGCGGCAGCCATACCTGGTTCGAAGCCCAATTCAAGAGCCCGGAATACGATATCTACGGCGCCACTCTGGTGGGCCTGCCGGTGATGCGCATCGGCTTCAATCAGCGGCTGGGTTGGGTGCACACCGTCAACACCCAGGACGGCTGCGACCTGTACCAACTCAAACTCAGCGGCCGGCAATACCTGCTGGACGGCGTGGCGCGCGACTTCGAAACCAAGCGCGAAACCCTGTATATCCGTCAGCCGGACGGCAGCCTGCAAGCCGAGCAGCTGACGCTGCGCCGCGCCGAGCAGGGCCCAGTGTTCGACAAGGACGGCCAGAGCTACGCGCTGCGCATTGTCGGCGTCGACCAGCTGCAGACCCCCGGCGTGCTGGAGCAATGGTGGGACATGGCGCAAGCGCCCGACTTCAAGGCCTTCCGCAGCGTCGTGGCGCGGCTGCGCAACCCTTACCACAACATCATCTACGCCGATGCCCAGCGCAATATCTGGGCGGCTTTCGGCGGCCTGACCCCGCGCCGAGCCGGCGGCGACGCCGCCTACTGGGCGCAGCCGGTGGACGGCAGCCGCAGCGATCTGATCTGGCGCCAGGCGCTGCGCCTGGACGAATTGCCGCAGGCGACGAATCCGGCCAGCGGCTGGGTGCAGAACTCCAACAGCGCGCCCTGGTATATGAGCAAACCGGCGCTGGACCCGGCCGCCTACGCCGCTTATCTGTCGCCGCAGATCTCGCCCTTGCTGCGCGAACAGCGCGGCATCGAGCTGATCGAGCAGACGCCGGCCTTCAGCTTGGACACGCTGCTGAGCGCCAAGCACGACACCCGGCTGCTGCTGGCGGACCGGGTGCTGGACGATTTGATCGGCTATGCGCGCGCCTCCGACGACGCCGGCCTGATCGCCGCGGCGCAGGTGCTGGCCCAATGGGACCGGCGCAGCGACGCCGCCAGCAAGGGCGCGGTGCTGTTCGCCGCCTGGGTGGCGGCCTCCGGCGGCGAAGACGCCTTGCGTTACCGGCAGGAAGCGGACCCGGCGCAGCCCTACAGCACGCCGGCCGGCCTGCGCGACGCCGGTTTCGCGCTGAGCAAGCTGGGCGCGGCCACCCAGGGGCTGCAACAGGCCGGCGTGCCGCTGGACATCGCCTTTGGCGAGGTCTACCGGCTGCGGCGCGGCCCCGCCGGCGGCGCGGCGCGGCTGGACCAGCCGGCCAGCGGCGGCGCCGAGGGCCTGGGCGCCTTCCGCACCTTCAGCTATATCGGCGACAGCGATGGCCGCCAGCGCGCCATCTTCGGCGACACCTTCACCGCGCTGGTGGAGTTTGGCCGGCCGCTGCGCGCCAAGGTGATCAACACCTACGGCAACAGCAGCCAGCCGCAATCGCCTTACTACGGCGACCAGTTGCCGTTGGCGGCGCGGAACGCCATGCGCGACGCCTTGCTCAATCGCGAGCAGGTGGAGGCGGCGCTGTCCAAGCGCGAGTGGTTCCGCCGCTAGCGCCGAGGCGGCCGCGGCGGCGACGTCGCGGCCCTTCGGCTTCATCCGCTGTGGGCGTCGCATGACGGACGCCTAGGTTTGCGCCATTGAGCCCGGGCTGGCACAATGGCGCCGTTGTCATTGGGGAGTAGCCATCTTCGGCCCCGCCGAAGAGGCCGCGTCAACAAACTTGAGGAGCTTTCCTCATGGCGCGGTCAGCGGCCGGCATTGCCGGCGCCGCCAAGCGAGACCTTTGGCCACGATGCGTTTGCCGCCGGGCAAGCCGCGTCGTTGCGCCATTGTCCATTCGCTTGCCCGGCCCAAGACCATCCATGCTGTTGACCCTGTCGTTTCTGCTCGGCCTCGCCGTCCTGATCTATCTATCCTGTCAATACTTCGTCAACGCCATTGAATGGTGCGGACGCCATCTGAACCTGGGCGCCAGCGCCGTAGGCACCGTGCTCGCCGCTTTCGGCACCGCCTTGCCGGAGAGCGCGGTGACTTTGACCGCCATGGCCTTCGGCGACACGCCGCAACATAAGGACATCGGCGTCGGAGCCGCCTTGGGCGGGCCGCTGGTGCTGGCCACGCTGGCTTACGCGGTGGTGGGTTTCGCCCTGTGGCGCAACCGCAGCCGGTTGGGGCGCGCCGATTATCTGCTGCGCGTCGATCACCGCCGGCTGGCCGGCGACCAGATGGCCTTCCTGTTCGTCTTCGCCTTGAAGGTAGCGTTGGGCCTGGTGGCCTTCGCCATCAAGCCCTGGCTGGGCGTGCTGTTCCTTGCCGCTTACGCCGCCTATGTCTGGCGCGAGATCCGCAGCGCGGAGACCGCGCCGGAAGAGGAGGAGTTGGACGCCTTGAAGCTGCGCGCCGGAGGCGGCTTGGGCTGGGCGGCGACGCAGGCCTTGTTGGCCTTGACGGTGATCGCGGTGGCGGCGCACGGCTTTGTCGCGCAGCTGGAAGCGCTGGCCGGTCATTGGGGCGTGGCGCCGCATTTGGTGGCCTTGCTGCTGAGCCCGGTGGCCACGGAATTGCCGGAAATCATGAACGCGCTGATCTGGCTGCGCCAGGGCAAGGAGCGTCTGGCTTTGGCTAATATCTCCGGCGCGATGATGATTCAGGCGACGATTCCCAGCGCTTTCGGCCTGTTCTTCACCCCGTGGATGTTCGATAGCGTCTTGCTGTGGTCCGGTCTGGCCACAATGGCGGCGATCGCCGGGCTGTGGCTGCTGTTCCGCCGGGGCAGCGTGGACGGCCGCTGGCTGCTGGGCGCGGGCGCGGTGTATCTGGTGTTTGCCGGCTGTCTGGTGTGAGGCGAGAGCCCGTTCAATGCAAATGGTACATGAGCATTTTGAGCTTGGTTTCAACGCCGTATCGCTGAAGCGCAGCAGACTATGAACGGGTTCTCAGAGCCAGGCCGCCACGCCGCCATGATGCGAGCACGTGCCGCGCCGGTGCTGACTGAAACTGTAGCTGCCGTCGCGGCAACGCGCGCTGGCGCCGGCCGGCGCTTTGCCGGAACGGGTATGGGCCGGGCTGTGCACCTCTACCCCGTCGGAGTTGGTGTAGCTGCCGTGTTCCAGCAACTGCTCCTGAGCCGGCGCGCTGGCATGGCGATGGGGGTGAGGGGCTTTGGCCTGAACCGGCGCGGCAAGCAGGGCCAGGCTGAGGCCCAGAAGGCCGGCGAGACGTCGCCAGACAGGCATACGGAACTGAGCTGGATTTTTCATGTCATTAGCTTGTTTAATGTGTCATTAAAGATGCTTGAATCTGTCTATGATGCTTTGACGCGTAGATTCAATGAATTCAAGCCAAAAAGAATATGCACCGCATTTTAGTTCATTGTCATTGTCGCCGGTAGCGGCAATGCGCATCGGGGGAACTAAACCGCGATGGCCGGCTGTGTCATAAGCCGCGTCGTCATACCGATCTGGGGATGGAACTATGGATTATTTCGCGCAGCGGCGCGCCTTGCTGGCGGCTTTGGCCGCCTCGCCTTTGATTTTGGGTTGTGCGCGTCCGTCGTTGCGGGCGCCGGGCGAAGCGCCGACGGCGCGGCAGCTGGCGGAGCTGGAACGCAATGCCGGCGGCCGCATCGGCGTGTTCGCGCAAGAAGTGGACAGCGGGCGGACCCTGGCCTACCGCGCCGATGAGCGTTTTCCGATGTGCAGCACCTTCGCGCTGCTGCTGGCGGGCGCCATATTGCAACGCAGCGCGGCTCAGCCGGACTTGTTGTATCGTCATGTCAGCTACCGGCGCGAGCAGTTGATCGACTATTCGCCTATCGCCGAACAGTATGTGGAGCAGGGCATGTCGGTAAAAGACCTGTGCGACGCGGCGATGCGCTTCAGCGACAACACCGCAGCTAATTTGCTGCTGGAGCAGTTGGGCGGGCCGCAAGAGGTGACCCGCTTCGCCCGTTCGCTGGGCGACGGCTTGAGTCGTCTGGACCGCATCGAGCCGGAGCTGAACCGCGCCGAGCCGGACGATCCGCGCGACAGCACCACGCCGGCGGCGATGACGGCCAATCTACATGCCTTGCTGTTTTCTCCATCATTGCCGGAGCGGCAGCGCGGGCTGTTGAACGACTGGCTGCTGGGCAACACCACCGGCAACCTGCGTATCCGGGCCGGCTTGCCGGCGGAGTGGCGGGTGGGGGACAAGACCGGCAGCGGCGGCCACGGCGCCGCCAACGATGTGGCCGTGGCCTGGCGGCCGGGCAAGTCGCCGTTGATCTTGTCTGTGTATTACTGGGGTTCGCCGGCGATGATGGACGAGCGCAACGCGGTGATCGCCGCGGTGGCGAGGGTAGTGGCCGCCGAGTTCGCGTGAAACGCCGCGCGGGGCGGGCAATCCTGCAGTAATGAAAAACGCCGCAACCTGGGTTGCGGCGTTTTTGCGCACGGATCTAAGAGCCTGTTTACGATCTCGCGAGTTAAGGCGAGACAAGGCGAAAACGGCTGAGAAAGCGGAATGTACGCGTGGTACATGAGCATTTCGAAGGGGTACTCACCGCGCCACGTCTCGCGACGCGCAGCAGATCGTAAACAGGTTCTAAGGCAAGCGCGCCGGCTCCACCACGATGCCGGCGCGCAGGCCGGGCTTGACCGTGGGATTGGGAAACAGAATGCGCTCCTCGCCGCCGACGGCCACGTAGCGGTGCTCGCCGTCCTCGGCGATCAGGAAACCATCTGGCAGCGCGGTGAAGTTCTCCACATCGTCGGCCAGGTGCAGGCGGAAAGCCTCGCTGTGTTTGACGATGTCGTACTTGGCCTGGAACAGCGGCAGGTCGCCGTCGCGGTAGCCGGGCAGTTCTTGTTCCGGCTCGGACAGCAGCCGGCGCAGCGCCTGGTCTATGCCGGCGAAGCGGGACAGGTCGTTCTGGCCAAACGGCCGCGCCTTGCCCAGCTCCAGCGTGAAGGCGTCCGCCTGGCAGTGGCGGCTGGTGAAGTAACTGAAGGTATTGGCCGGCTGGCTGTGCAGCAGCACGGTTTCCACCTGACAGCTTTTCAACCAGGCCAGTTGCTCGCGGCTGTGCGGGCGCTCGTGGATATACGGATAGATGGCGAACTTCTCAAACACTGAGCCGCGGATGGCGGTGTGCAGATCGTAATGCCAGCGGCGGCCGCGGGCGGAGGCGAAGAAGTCCGCCGCCGCCTGCTCCAGCCGCGCCGCGCGCTCGGCTTCGCGCGCGTCCGGCTGGCGCGCGTGAGCACCGTTGAACAGCCGGTTCATGTCGTAATCCAGATAACGCTTGCCCAGCCGCATCGCGTCCAGATTGCCGAAGATCACCAGCAGCCGGCAGCGCAGCGCCAGCTTGCCGCCGGCGATGTCGGCCAGAATGGCGTTGAGCACCTCGATAGGCGCGGTTTCGTTGCCGTGCACGCCGCTGGACAGCAGCAGGGAATCGTCGGCGGCGGCGAGGGGTTCCAGCTCGACGACGCCGTAGTCCAGCCAGCGCGCCCGCACGCCGGAGTGGAGCTGCCATTCGGCGGAGGCCGGGGAGGCGGGGTTCATGGTCCAGGACAGAAAATCGTGGTGATGCTCGCGCATGGGCTGGCTCGTGCTTGCGGCTAGTGATGACCGGGGCATTGTAACCAGAGCCGGCGCGGCTGGTGGCGGCGTGTGGCGCAGATTTGAAAAAACATGCCGTATTTGGGCTAAAAGCCTTGTCTGGCGCGGCTTGGCGCGCCAGATCGCGCTGTGGTTTTTTTAGGGGGCGGAGCAGGGGGGCGGAACACGCTGTTGTTGAATATTTTGGACAAGCCCATTGTCTGAACAACAAGGCCTTCGCCCGGAGAAACGGCCGCTTGCCGGCATGAGAAAAATATAGGGGGCTGTTTTTGCTCAAGCCTTGCCCGGCAAGGCTTGCCGGGCCGCCCGGCGCGCGCTTGTCGATTAAATTGGACATGCGGATTTTTATACATTTTTTTACTTGTCAAGCCGCGTGATGTTGTTACAATCCGCGCTCGTTTGCAGCTTTGCAAACCTACAATTCAATTGTTTCGCTCCGACATCCCAGGCCCACATAAAAGCTGTTCAGCCCGAAAGCCGCGCACTAAGGAGCGGGGTTATCCATCATAAGGATGCTCCTGCGGCTGGCTCATCGCTTTTTCGGCGGCGGCCTGGGCGCGTCCTTTGGAAATCCCTGTTCGCCCATTGTTCGGGGTTCAGGGCTTTCCATCAGTTCTTGAGGGGAAAACTCATGGCTTGGTCTGTGGCTGATAGCCGGGCGTTGTATGGCATCCGGCATTGGGGAGCGGGGTACTTCGACATGGGCGCCAACGGCAATATCGTTGTGCGTCCGAATGTGCGCCAAAACAAGGAAATCGACCTGCATCGCCTGGTGGGCGAGCTGTCCGGCAAAGGCCTGGACCTGCCGCTCTTGGTGCGGTTTCCCGATATTCTGCAAGACCGCGTCACCCGTTTGTGCGCGGCCTTCGACAAGGCCATAGCCGAACAAGGCTACGGCAACCGTTATACCGCCATCTATCCGATCAAGGTCAACCAGCAAGAAGCGGTGGTGAAAAGCATCATCGCCACGCCGGACGTGTCCATCGGCCTGGAAGCCGGCTCCAAGCCGGAACTGATGGCGGTGCTGGCGCTGGCGCCGCAAGGCTGCACCATCGTCTGCAACGGCTACAAAGACCGCGACTACATCCGCCTGGCTCTGATGGGCGAGCGTCTGGGCCACCAGGTGTTCATCGTCATCGAGAAAGAGTCGGAAGTCGAACTGGTGATCGATGAATCCCGCAAGCTGGGCATTCGTCCCAATATCGGCATGCGCGTGCGCCTGTCCTCGCTGGCTTCCAGCAAATGGGCGGACACCGGCGGCGAGAAGGGCAAGTTCGGCCTGTCCGCCGGCCAGCTGATTTCCGCCACAGACAAGCTGACCGCCGCCGGCCTGGCCGATTGCGTACGCCTGATGCACTTCCACATGGGGTCGCAGATCGCCCACATCGGCGATTACCGCAGTGGCTTTGGCGAGGCCATCCGTTACTTCGCGGAACTGCGCGCGCTGGGCCTGCCCATCGACCACGTGGACGTGGGCGGCGGCCTGGGCGTGGACTACGACGGCACCCATTCCCGCAACGACAGCTCGATCAACTACGACATGGACGAGTACGCGCACGTGATCGTGTCCATGTTGTCCGAGTTCTGCGGCGAGAACGGCATTCCGCATCCGCGCATCCTGTCCGAATCCGGCCGCGCGATGACCGCCCACCACGCGGTGCTGATCATGAACGTAACCGACGTCGAGCGCCTGCCGGACGAAGTGCCGCAAGTGGACGACCTGGCCGCCTTGTCGCAGCCGGTGCGCAAGCTGTTTGAACTGGTTCAGCTCAACGACGACGACCTGGTCACTGAAATCTACTACCGCGCCAGCCACTATGCGTCGGAAGTGACCGATCTGTACGCCTCCGGCCGACTGTCGCTGAAGGAAAAAGCGCTGGCCGAAGACGTGCACGCCGCCTTGTGCCGCCGTCTGCACCGCCAGCTGCAAGCCAGCCAGCGTTCGCAGCGTCAGGTGTACGACGAGCTGACCGACCGCCTGGCCGACAAGTACTTCTGCAACTTCTCGGTGTTTCAGAGCCTGCCGGACACCTGGGCCATCGATCAGATTCTGCCGATCACCCCGCTGCACCGTCTGAACGAGCAGCCCACCCGCCGCGCGGTGCTGCAGGACCTGACCTGCGATTCCGACGGCAAGCTCAAGCAGTACGTGGACCAGCAAAGCATTGAATCCAGCTTGTCCGTGCATGAGGTGAAGCAGGGCGACGAGTATTTGATCGCCGTGTTCCTGGTGGGCGCTTACCAGGAAATCCTGGGCGATATGCACAATCTGTTCGGCGACACCGACTCGGTCAACGTCTATGTGCGCAACGGCGGCGAGCTGGAGTTCTCCGGCGTGGAGGAGCATGACACCATCGAAGACATGCTGCGTTATGTGCACCTGTCGCCGGAAGACATCCTCAACCGCTACGAAGCCAAATCGCGCGCGGCGGACCTCAGCAGCGAAGAGCGCAGCCTGTTCTTCGCGGAGTTCTGCCGCGGTTTGAAGCAGTCGTCTTATTTGTCGGTCTGATTCGGCTCTCAAGCTGAAACAAAACAGCCGGGCGCAGGCTATATGGAGTAAAAGCTTATACAGTTTGGCATGAGCACGCGCCTTTAAGACTTCATGATTTGGTAATAGTTATGCCTCGGCTTCGGTCGGGGCATTTCAATTTGGGCTGACGCGACAAGTGCTGGGCCTGGGGACTTAATACGCCTAATTGTCGCGGCAGTTCCCGCGCTGGCTCATGCCAGGCGCCAAATGGTGCGCTTTCAGGAAGTCCTGCCAGTCATCACCACTGAACCGACTCTCCTGGTCGGAATGCACCAGCGCCTTCTGTTTTGACTGGCGTGGCCATACCGCCATCAACAAGGCATTCAGCACCAACTCTCCATCGATGCGTGATGGCATCGATCAGCCTATGGTCTGCCGCTTGAGCCAGTCCAGCACCAGGGCCAGGCCTAGCCAGCCCTCATGCGTTCGGGGGTATGTGATGTCAGGCACCCGGGCTTTATCGGCGCATCCTGCGTCTCCAGTTGCTCATCCCACTACCAAAACCGAATTCCTGCTGTAGGCGTTCCCAAGGCACGCCTGTGGTGAGAACAAGCAGGATGTCGTTGAGCGTTCAACATCATCCTGCCGGGTCGCCCGCCTTGGCGGAGGAGGCGGCTGTAATCACTTCCGGAATTCCTGACTGACAATTTTCCGTTTTATCTCCACTAGATGTGGGCATGTGCACCCTGTTCCAACAGGCTTTGTTCGCGGGTTTTAAGGTTTGAGGCGAGAGAGCAGGGGGCGGCGTGCGGGGAGGGCGACGCCGGTTATCCGGTGGAGGAAGCCGTTCATTGCCAGGGCGCGGGATTCATCACAGGAACTTAATAGCGTGGGCGCTCGGCCGTGTTTTTATCGCGATTTGGCCTGTTTTGGGACGGTTTATCGTTCCAGTGAGCACGATGTGACGAATCTGCCACAGTAAGCGGGACTGTGATTACAGTGACGCGTGTCTTGTCTGGTGTGGCCGGGCGTTTGCGCGGTTTTCATTCGCAATGATTTTAAACTAATTGTGATTTGTGTTGTTCTGTGTGTTTATTTATATTGCTCACCATGCATTTGGGTGTGTTTGTGAAATCTGATTAAAGAATTTGTTTTCAATGTGAGAAAGCGGAAGCAGAAGATCAGATGGAGCCGATGCTTTCCCGCCTTGGGCGGGAAAGCTAGATAGCGGATTTTCGCCGCGCTGGCGCGACGAAGCTATGGGAGCGTCTTTCCACTTGGAAGGACGCGCATTCGGGCGCGATAAGCACCCGGCAATCGCAATGGAGCATGAGCAATGAAGAAGCTTGTTACCGTACTGGCCGCCGGCCTGAGTTTTTACGCCGCTGGCGCGTTGGCTGCCGACGGCACCATCACCATCAATGGCAACATTGTTGCCAATACCTGCACGATCAACAGCACCGGGGGGGCCAGCTTTACCGTCACCCTGCCCACCGTCGGCGTATCTTCGCTGGCGACTGCTGGTCAAACCGCGGGCTCTACCCCGTTCAGCATCAATCTGAGCAATTGCCCCGCCACACTGAAAAACGCAGTGACCCACTTCGAAATCGGGCCGACGGTGGATGCCGCTACCGGCAACCTGAAGAACGCCGGCGCGGCCACCAATGTGGAAGTGCAGCTGCTCAACAACACCCTGCAGGCGATCAACCTGGCCAACAACACCAACTCGCAGATAGTGCCGATCAGTTCCGGCACAGCGACGCTGAACTACTACGCGCAGTACATCGCCACTGGCGGCGCGGCCGGCGCAGGTGCGGTGAACACCAGCGTGCAGTACTCGATGACTTATCAGTAAGCGACGTGGGCAGTCGTTGCCAGCCGCGCTGTGCGCGGCTGGCGTTTCAAGTCAGAAAAAATAGGCAGAAGTCATGACAGCATTCGTAGTCCGCGGCGTTGCGATCTGGGCCGCCCTTACTTTCTTCACCAGCGCGGTCGCCAACGCTGGCGTGGTGATTTCCGGTACCCGGGTGGTGTACAACGCCGCAGACCGCGAAGTGACCGTCAAAATCAACAACCCCGGCAAAGCGCCTTCGCTGGTGGAGGTGTGGGCGGATGCGGGCAACGAGAAGTCGACGCCGGATACCGCGGATGCGCCGTTTCTGATCATGCCGCCGATTTTCCGGGTGGATCCTGCCAAGGGGCAGACCCTGCGCATCACCTTCACAGGCGCCGATCTGCCTCAAGACCGCGAATCGGTGTTCTGGCTGAACGTGCTGGATATTCCGCCTTTGCCCAAGAGCGCCGAGGAGCAGCACAACTTCATGCAGGTTGCCTTCCGCTCGCGGATCAAGTTGTTCTACCGCCCCAAGGGCCTGCCCGGCAGCGCCGACGACGCGGCCGACAAGCTGAGCTGGTCGCTGCAGGCCGAGCCCAACGGCAAGGGCTATCTGTTGCGCGCCACGAATGCGGAGGCCTACAACGTGTCGCTGAATCGCGCGGTGCTGACGGCAAACGCCCGTTCCTACGAGACCGACAGCGGCATGGTGCCGCCCGGCGGCAGCAAGGATTTCCCCCTGAAGGACTTGAAGTCCAAGCTTGGGGGCAAGTTGCAGTTCAGTTACGAGAGCATCAACGATTTTGGCGCGGCAGTGATGCACGACGCCGCTCTGGCCCCCTGACCATTCGGGCGGCCGCCTGTTGTCCGGTCGCCTGCGCAGCAAAACGGATTGCGCGATGAAACCTTCCTCGACTCGATTACAGGCTGAATGCTGGAGCCTGTCGCTTCTTGCCTCGCTTATTTGCGGGTTGTTCGGCGGCCCTTTGGCCTGGGCCGATGCGCCGGCGGCGCCGACATCACCGCAGGACGATGTACAGTTCAATCCGGCGTTCTTGACCCGGCCGTCAGGCATGCCGCCGTTGGGACTAAGCCGTTTCAACCAGGCCGGAGGGGCGCTGCCCGGCAATTATCGCGCCGACGTGTACGTTAACGATGCCTGGATCGGCCGTCGCGACGTGCTGATGAAGGAGCGTGATGATCACAAGGTGTTCGCCTGTTTCAGCCGAAAGGCGCTGGAAGAGATGGGCGTGGATTTCAAGCGTCTGGAGCAGAAGCCGGAGAGCGCGCCGATGCAGGACGAGCCCTGTCGGGATATTGCCCAACTCGTGCCCGGCGCCTTCTCCGGCTTCAATAGCGGCGATTTGCACCTGGACGTCAGCGTGCCGCAGAAATACCTGCGCGCGCATGCTCGCGGCTATGTCGATCCCCAATACTGGGACGCCGGCGCGCCCTTTGCCGGCTTCCTCAACTACAACGCCAACGTCTACCGTTACGATACCGGGTCCAACGGCGCGTCCACCCAATATTATCTGGGCGCCAACGCCGGCCTGAACCTCGGCATGTGGAGGCTGCGCTATAACGGCACCGTTACCCAGCAGGATGGCGGCAACGGCAGCCAGCGTCATTACCAGGGGACGTCGGCCTACGCCCAGCGCGACATCACCGATTGGCGCTCGGTTCTGACCGTCGGCGACAACTTCACGCCGTCGGACTTGTTCAACAGCGTGCCCTACCGCGGGGTGCAGCTCAATTCCGATGACCGCATGCAGCCAGAATCGATGCAAGGCTATGCGCCGGTGGTGCGCGGCGTGGCGGAGACCAACGCCAAGGTATCGATCCGCCAGAACGGCAACCTGATATATGAAAACACCGTGCCGCCGGGCGAGTTCAGCATCGACGATTTGTACAACACCGGCTTCGCCGGCGATCTGAACGTGACCGTGACCGAGGCCGATGGCCGGGTGCGCACCTTCGTCGTGCCCTACGCCTCGGTGCGGCAGCTATTGCGTCAGGGGCAATCGCGCTATTCGGTGACGGCTGGGCAGTGGCGGGACAGCACGCTGAGCCAGCATCCGGACTTCATGCAAGCCACCTACCAGCGCGGCGTGAATGGCAGCTTGACGCTGTACGGCGGCGGCATCGCCGCCGAACATTACCAGGCCGGCATCTTCGGCGCTGGGCTCAATACCGCCATCGGCGCTCTGGCGCTGGACGTCACCCAGTCCTGGGCCAACCGCCTTCCCAATGTCGCGGGCAGCGAAAACATGAGCGGTCAGAGCTATCGCCTGGCTTATAGCAAATTGCTGGAAAGCACCAACACCAACTTCACGGTAGCGGCGTACCGCTACTCCACCACCGGTTATCTGCAGTTCCGGGACTATGTCAATCTGCTGAATCAGAACAGCATGGTGTACCGCACCCGCAACCAGTTTCAATTGAACGCCGACCAGCCGCTGCCGGCGGGCTGGGGCCATGTGTACATCAGCGGCTCGACGCAGGACTACTGGAATCAGCGCGGCCACGATGTGACCTATCAGGTTGGTTACAACAACCGCTTCAAGGGGGTCAACTTTAGCCTGTCCGCTGGCCGGCTGCACGATGCTCTGGGCAACAACGTCAACCAGTACACGCTGAGCGTGTCGATGCCGCTCGGCCGCGCGGCGCACGCGCCGCTGCTGACCGCCAGCGTCAACAGCAATAGCGATCACAGCGGCAGCACTCAGTTAGCAGTCAGCGGCACCAGCGGCGAACTGAGCAACCTGAGCTACAACGTCTACGCCAGCGATACCCGCGCGCCCTCAGGCAGCAGTAGCGGCGGCGGTGGAGCCAGCGTGCAGTACGCCAGCTCGGTGGCCACGGTCAGCGTCGGCGGCAGCAGTGTGGGCCATTCCTCGCAAGTTAATGCTGGGCTTATGGGGGCCCTGGTGTTCCATCCGGGCGGCGTCACTGCGGCGCAATCGGTGGGCGAATCGTTCGCCGTCATCAACGCGCCGGGCGCGGTGGGCGCGGCGGTCAACAATACCAATGGTGTGCGCGTCAATCAGGACGGTTACGCGGTGGTGTCGTCGTTGATGCCGTACCGGCAGAACGAAGTCTCGCTGGACCCGAAAGGGATGAGCGAGAACGTCGAGCTGCAGGAGACCGCGCAACAGGACGCGCCGCGCGCCGGGGCCATCGTGATGCTCAAATTCGCCACCGAACAGGGCAAACCCGTCATCGTGACTTTGAAGCGGGCCGACGGCAGCGCCGTGCCGGTGGGGGCGTTGGTGCTGGCCGACAACGGCGACGTACTGGCGATGGTGGGGCAGGGAAGCCGAGCCTTCCTCCGAGGCATGGAAGGGAAAACCTTGCGGGCCAACTGGGGTAGCGAGCGGGATCAACAGTGCCGCTTCCATTATCCGCCCTCGGCGCGACTGAATGGCGCGGGTTATTCGATAACCGAAGCAGTATGCGATGCCGAGTGAAGGCTAGCGATCAGAAAGCGAAAGAATGATGAGCCAATCGATTATCCGTGTGCTGCGCGCCTGGCTGTGCGCGATCTTGCTGTGCCTGCCGGTGACCAGCCATGCCCTGGCTTGCTGGAATGGCGCCAGCTCGTCAGGCAGCGTGACGTCCACCTTGAGCCTGCCCGGCAATCTGTACGTTTCCGCAGCCGTGCCAACCGGCACGGTCATCTGGCAGTCGCCCTTGCAGACCATCAGCGTCTATTGCCAGCAGAGTCTGGGCGAGAATGTGTATTTTTGGGTCAATCCCAAGAAGGTGGCGCTGGCGGCCGGCCTGCAGGTCGGCATCATCTTCAACGGGCAGACTTACACGCAGTCGAACGGAGCGATCAATACCGGCATCTTTGTGCCGGTTGGGGGCACCATCTCCACGACGCTGCAATACTCCATCGTGCTGCTCAAAACCTCGGGCGCGCCGTCCAGCGGTACCGTGGCGGTTAGCCAGTACTCGGTGTTTCAACTGGATGGGGTGGGGGGCTTGAATGGTTATCCCGGGGTCAACTACAACCAGTTGATCAACGGCTCGGTGACGTTCACGCCTGGCGGCACTTGTAATTTGAGCACGGCGGATGTCAACCGGGTGGTGACCCTGCCAACGATAGGCGTCAGCGCCCTGCCTGCGGTGGGCAGCGCGGCGGGTAGCGTCAGCTTCACGATTACCGCGAACAACTGCTCGACCGCGCTGCATACCGCCACCTTCAGTTTTTCCGGCACGCCGGATGCGAATAACCCCATTCTGTTCGCGAATACAAGCGGCACGGCCAAAGGCGTGGGGGTTTTCATGGGAACGCTGGCGGACGGGCGGAATATAGGAGCGAACAGCACCAACAACACCCGAGTGGTGAATATCCAGTCGCAGACGGCGCAATTGCCTGTGTTCGTCGAATACATGCGGACAACGGCGGTGGTGCCTGGCACGCTGCAATCGGTGGTGACGCTCAATATGCTGTATCAGTAATCTGATTTTACGGGCAAAGCAAACGCCGCCGCCGCGGAGTGTCCGCGGCGGCGGCGTTTTTGAGTTCTCGCGGCGCTTAGTTGTACACGACGGTTACGGTCTGGCCTTCAGCGGACTGGCTGGTCTTCACGTTGCTGATCGTCACGGACTGGGTGTTGTCCAAGCCGGAGCAGGTAGGGCCGGAGGAGATCTTGCGCGCGGCCTGATACAGTTGTGGATGCGAAGCGTAGCGGACTAGAGTGCTGGCTTCCTGCGTGCATGGCTCTTTGACGATGGCGCCGGAGAAGCCGATGACACCGTCTTGGGCAGCCAAGGCCAAGCCGGATTGCATAGCCGCCAGCGCAGCCAAGGTGGTGATGATCTTGTTCATATTGAACCTCTACTGAATTCGTTTTGCCCGTTTCAAGGAGATTGCCGGCCGCTTGTCGCTATTTTGATCTTCACCTTGTTTAAAATGATGGCGATGATCTGTAATATTTTGTGTTTACCGAGTGTAGTTGCCGGGTTGGTTAAATTCAATATTGAAAATTGTTTAATTATTAGTAATTAATTATTTAATATGAGGGTTTGGCAGAGCTAGCGGCTGGCTGCAGACGACTTTGCCTGGATCGACCTAGTGGCGAAGGTGGCGATGCATGCGGATTTTGCATGATAGTTTTGGTGAGAACTGTTGCGC
The DNA here is from genome assembly GCF_002081825.1 of Chromobacterium haemolyticum. Classification (GTDB taxonomy): domain Bacteria; phylum Pseudomonadota; class Gammaproteobacteria; order Burkholderiales; family Chromobacteriaceae; genus Chromobacterium; species Chromobacterium fluminis. The sequence goes on from NZ_MUKU01000002.1 coordinate 234,364, forward strand.
GCAAGATGCAGTCAGTCGTTGAGCGCCGGCTGCGCGTATCAGTGATGTTCGCGGCGGAAAACCCCGTTCAGTTCGCTGGAGGGGGCGCGTCGAAGGCGTCGCCCTTGCTGTCGAAATCGCGCAGTGCGGCCGGGTCGGTAACGTCGCGTTCGGCGGCCCAGCCTGTCATCAGCCCGCGGGTGCGTTTGGCATAGAAGCTGATGATCTTGTACTGGCCGTGCTTCTTGTCTTGGAAGAGCGGCTTGACGATGGCGGCGTTCAGCGCCCTGGGCTTCATCGCCTTTTGAAGCATTCGTCGGAGGTCAGATTGACCAGCGTGCGCTGTCCCAGCGCGTCCAGCTGTTCATTGAGCTTGGTGGTGACGATTTCGCCCGGCTTTGTTGCTGACCTACTCCATATAACATATGCCCGGCTGTTTTCATTGTTGCCGCCGTCTGTGCGCAGACAGACCATTCTTCATTAGATAAATTTAAGCAATTTCACTTACCTACTTATAAGTTATTGTTTCTGAATTGGTTTTTGAGTGGATTTTACGCCGGGCGCGGCTCGTTGCGGGCGCGCGCTTGCAATATGGGAAAACCTTGCTAGTTTGAGAAAGCCAATAATTGATTGGCATAAACATGGAGGTTGCCATATGTCTTTCTCTAGCGTTCCTTACTTCCTCACCTATAGCCAAAACACCACGCTGGGCATTACCGCCAATGACTCGATGAGCGGTTCCCAACTGTCCTTGCGCGCCATTCAAGGCAACTTCCTCTCGCTGTTCAACATCGACTTCGCCAGCGGCGTGTTGGCGCTGGCCACCAGCGGCAACCAACTGGTGATCGACATTTCGGATCTGGCCAGCGGCAAGCCGCTGGTGCTGCGTCCGTACAACCCGTCCTCGCTCAGCCAGCAATGGGATCTGTTCTCCCGCCCGGGCTTTATCGCCAGCCGTCAAAACCCGAATCTGGTGATCGACAACCAGAGCCGCGGCGGCGTGGGCAGCCTGATCTGGTTGTACGAGTTCAACGCTTCGCCGGCGCAGCAATGGGCGCTCAAGCCGCTGACCTCGGCTCAGCGCTCGGAACTGGTGCTGGAAACCGCTTAAGTAAGCGAAGGGCAAAGATCGCGGCGGCGGGTGCAAAGAGCCTGTTCAAGGTCTTGCGAGCAAGGGCGAAACAAGGCGAAAACAAGCGAAAAAGCGGAATGTACGAGTGGTACATGAGCATTTTGAGCTTGTTTTCAACGCCGTATCGCTGAAGCGCAGCAGACTTTGAACAGGTTCTAAGGCTCGCCGCCGCTTTTTGGGTTCATGCAAGGAGCAAGAGATGGGTTTCAGCAGCACTTCGTATTTCATCACCTCGGCCTATTTCCCGGATTACGCCATCGTGGCCGACGATTCGATCAAGGGCTCCCGGCTCAGCCTGCAGCCGTTCCAGAACAATTTCGCCGCCTTGTTCAATATCGACTTCGACCGGGGCTTGTTCGCGCTGGCCACCAGCGGCAATCAATTGGTGATCGCCGCCAATGAAGTAGCCGACGGCTCGCCCTTGCAACTGGATCTGCTGCCGGAACCCGCGCTGCCCAGTCAGCGCTGGGATGTGTTCTCCCAGCCCGGCAACATCGTCAGCCAGGCCGATCGCACTCTGGCCTTCGGCTTCGGCATGGAAAAAATCTTCCCGCCGGCCTTGCGGCTGCGCAAGCTGCATCCCGGCCGGCCGCCGATGTGGATTCTGCGGCCGATGACGATGCCCGGCGCCTGAGTCCTCGCCATCCGCCGCGCTTGGCGCCACGGCGCGGCGGCGTGCTCAGGAGCGCAGCAACTGCTCGCGCACCCAGACGGCGGCCAGGCCCAGCGGCCGCCGCCGCGACCACACCAGGTCAATGTGGCGCGCCTTGGGCCAGCCCGGCGCATGCAGTTCGCTCAGCCGGCCGGCGCCGAAGGAATCCGCCAGCCAGCGCGGCAACTCGGCCCAGCCGGCGCCCAGAATCGCCATTTCCAGCAGCATCAGATAGCTGGGCGCAAACCAGCAGCGTCGGCTCAGCGTGTCCGGCTTGCTTTCGGTGTAAGTATTCAGCCGCAGTTCGCGGTGGCCGCTCAGCGCCTGCCGGTCCACCTGCTCCAGCGCAGCCAGCGGATGGCTGCGCGCCACGTACAAGGCCACCTCGCTGACCTCTCCCAGCGTGGCGTGGCCGATATCGGCCGGGTACTGTTTCTGCGCCGCCATGCAGCCCAGGTGGGCGCGTCCGGTCTGGATCAAATCCAGCACATCGTCCTGTTCGCCCACCAGGCATTCCAGTTCCAGCGCCTCGAAGTTCTGTTCCAGTTGCCGCGTCACTTCCTGAAAACGCGAAGACTGATACGTGTCCGACAGCACCAGGGTCAGCCGCGGCTCCAGCCCGGCGGTCAGCAACTGCGCCTGCTGGTTCAATTCATCGCCAATGGCCAGCATCTGCCGCGCATAGCCCAGCAGGTGGCGGCCGGCCTGGGTCAGCGCCGGCTGACGGCTGCCGCGGTCGAACAACTGCACCGCCAGGTCTATCTCCAGATTGGCGATGGCCTCGCTGATGGTGGATTGGCTCTTGCCCAGACGCCGCGCCGCGGCGGAAAACGAGCCCAGTTCGGCGGCGTTGGCAAACGCCGCCAGCGCGTCTAGCGACATGCTCATATCGGTTTCTCCGATTAAACCTATCTTTATCCTATCCGAAAAACCAATAAAAATCGCGTCATTGTCCTGCTAACCAAGCCGCGACGGCCGTGTGAGCGCCGCAGCGGATCAAGGAGACTCGATGCAAGTAAAGAAATCCTGGCTGGAGCGCGCCTTCTACGCCATCGCTTATGAATTGTGCGCTGTCATGCTGCTGATGCTGATGGCCAGCTGGCTGCTGAGCCAGGACACCGCGCAGATCGGTGTGCTGGCCCTGATGATGACCACGGTGGCGATGTCGTGGAACATCGTGTTCAACGCCTTGTTCGAACGGTTGGAGCGGCTGCGCGGCTGGGCCCGCACCCCGGCGCTGCGCGTAGTGCACGCGCTGTTGTTCGAAGGCGGGCTGGTAGTGCTGTTGGTGCCGCTGGTGGCGTGGTGGCTGGAGCTCAGCTACTGGCAGGCCTTCCTGCTGGACATCGGCTTCTTCCTGTTCTTCCTACCTTACACCTTTGTCTTCAACTGGCTGTACGACGGCGTGCGCGCCGCTTTGCTGTCCCGGCTGCGCCGCGCCCGAGCAGGGCTGGCTTGATGTATCGGTTTTGCCGATGGTTATTATTTTTTAACCATCCGAAAAACCAATCAGAATAGCGACTATCTTAAAGCTCACGATCTCGCGAACTAAGGCAAGACAAGGCGTTGCGGCTGAGAAAGCGGAGTGTACACAGGGTACATGAGCATTTCGAAGTCGGTTTCAAGGCCTCTGTCTAATCATCCCGCCGACGCGCAGCGGATCGTGAACGGATTCTTTAAACGGTCATGATTGGGAAATAAAATGAACAAACAAAAATCCTGGCTGGAGCGCGGCTTCCACGCCGTGATGTACGAGCTTTGCGCGATGGCCCTGCTGGTGCCTCTGGCCTCCTTGGTGATGGAGCAAAGCCTGCTGCATATGGGCGCGCTGGCCTTCATGATGTCCACCGCGGCCATGCTGTGGAACATGGTGTTCAATATGCTGTTCGACCGCCTGGAAGCGGCGATGGGCTGGAGCCGCACGGTGGGCGTGCGCACCTTGCACGCGCTGATGTTCGAGGGCGGCCTGGTGTTCATGCTGGTGCCCCTGGCGGCCTGGTGGCTGAACGTTAGTTACTGGCAGGCTTTCCTGCTGGATTTGGGCTTCTTCGCCTTCTTCCTGCCTTACACTTATGTATTCAACTGGCTGTACGACACGCTGCGCGCCAAGCTGCGCGAGCGCGGCGGCAAGCCTTGCGCCGAACTGGAGTCTTGAATGAAAACCTGGTTGTTCCTGGCCGTCGCCATCGTCAGCGAGGTGATCGCCACCTCCTCGCTGAAGGCCTCCGACGGCTTTACCCGGATCGGCCCATCCTTGCTGACGGCCGCCGGCTATATGCTGGCCTTCTACATGCTGTCGCTAACCCTACGCCAGATCCCGGTGGGGGTGGCTTACGCGCTGTGGTCCGGCGTCGGCATCGTGCTGGTTTCCATCGTCGGCTGGGTCATGTACGGTCAGAAGCTGGACGCGCCGGCGATGATAGGCATGGGCCTGATCGTGGCCGGGGTCTTGGTGATGAATCTGATGTCCAAGTCCGTGGCGCATTGAGTCTAGGTCCCGTTCTCGGCCCACGCGGCGGAAGAGAGCGGAACGTAAAAACCGGCCGGATGATTCCGGCCGGTTTTGTTTTGCGCGTCGGGCGCGGCTCAGTGCGTCTTGGGGTTGTGGTAGATCGGCTTGCCGGCCAGCCAGGTTTGATGCACCGGGATGTCGCGCGCGTCAGGCCGGCGGCGCCGACTCCGTCGCGCAACCCAGCTTGGCGTGCAGATACACCGGCGCGCCGGAACGCCAGGTCTGCAGCACCGGGATATCGCGCAGATTGCTCACCGCCGGGTCCAGCGGGTCCTGTTCAAGCACCACCAGGTCCGCCAATTTGCCCGGCTCCAGCGAACCGACGATATGGTCCATATGGCATTGCCAGGCGGCGTCCAGCGTCACCGCGCGCAGCGCGCTGAGCCGGTCCAGTCGCTCCGCCGGGTTCAGCGCCGGCTTGCCGCCGGCCTGTTCCGGCGCGGCCTCAATCACCCGGAAAATCGCCTGCTCCATCATGCGCAGGCCGCCCAGCGGGGTGACGAAGTGATCCGAATGCAGGCTGATGCGCAGGCCGGCGCGCTTGGCGGACAGGCAGCGGTCCAGTAGCTTGGCGCGGGCCTCGCCCAGAATGGTTTGCTGGAAGGCGCGGCCCCAATAGCCGACGTGGCCGATCAAAAAACTGGGCGACAGCTGAAGCTGCGCCATTTGGGAGATGTGCTCGTCGGTCAACAGCGAAGCGTGCTCGATGCGATGGCGCAGCCGCGTGCCGGCGCAATCCGGCCGCAGCGGCGCGGAGGGGTGGTTGAGCGCGTGCTCGTAAGCCTGCAACACCTCGTCGATGGCGCGGTCGCCGTTGGCGTGCACCATGGCCGGCCAGCCGTGCTCCACCGCCTGCCGCAAATGCGGGGCGAAGGCGCTGGGCGGGCGGAAATTGAACAAGCCGGTGGCCGGCACATTAGGCACCTGATGCTCCGGATAGCATTTGTAGGCCTCGGTCTGAAAGCCGGTCAGCCCCTGGTTGGAGCCGTCCGACACCAGTTTCAGCGCCTTGATGCTGAAGCGCTTGTCCTCCATGCCGTCCAGATCCGGGCGGAACAAGCGCGTCCACTCGTCCATCTGCCGGGTTTCGTTGGAAAACAGCGCGGCGGCGATGCGCACCGGGTTCAGCGCGGTTTGAGCCACCAAGTCCAGCAGCAAGACCTCGAACAGCCCCTTGCCGGAGCCCAGGCCGGCGTCGAACAGCGTGGTGTTGCCCATCTTGGCCGCGCCGTGCAGCACCTGGCTGATGCTGGCGAGCAAGGCTGCCGGGGCCGGGGAGGGCAGCGCCGGCATCATCTGCAGCACCTGCTCCTCCACCAGCACCCCCTTGCATTCCGGGCTGATGCCGGCCTTGGCCAGCGCCGGCGCGTTGGCGTAGCCGATGTGGCCGGAAGCGTTCATCAGGAAAATCGGGAGCTTGTCGCCAAACTGGGCGAACCAGTCCAGGTCCGGTTCGGTCCAGGTCCGCATCAGCGAAGGATCCAGGCCGAAGCCCAACACCCAGGCCGTGCCGTCCTTGGCCTTTTGCTGTTTTTTGGGATCGGCCAGCGCCGCGCGCACCGTGCTTTCCACGCCGGCAATGCCGTAATCCGGCGTCAGCGTTTGGCCGGAGAACGCGCCCACATACTGCCAGGACGAAAACAGCGCGCTGGGCAGGATGTGCATGTGGGGATCGACGAAACCGGGCAGCAAGGTGGCGCCTTCCAGCGACATCTCCTCCGGTTTTTTATGCCCGGCGGCGGCCATGGCCTGCCGCACCTCCTCGCGTGAACCGGTAGCCACGATGCGGCCCTTGGCGATGCCGACGGCGTCCACCGTCTGCCGCCCGCTGCTGGCCAAGGTATGAATTGAGCCGCCGTAAATGATCAGCGTCTGAGGCGGCGAGGCCGGCAGCAAATGTTTTTCCTGCTGGCGGATCAGCCGCTTGGCCTCGTCCTGCCAGTCGGGCTGCTCGGACAGCTCATCGTGCAACTGAGCCAACAAAGGAAGAGTGCAGCAGGCGCAGCCTGGTCCGTGCGGATGATGATGGCTCATGGCGGATGTCCGGTTGAAACGCCGGCTCCGGAGGAAGCGCGGGGCCGCGCGCGAGGAACGGAAAAAGCGATGTCATTATAGGCGGCGTCCCGGCGCAAACAAACGGCGAACTGGCCATTCGGGCGGGGGCCGTCAAGAGCGGGGTAAAGCGGCAAAGTGCCGGCTATGACGCTCTTCAGCCGCCGCACACCTGATTGCGGCCGTGTTGCTTGGCGTGATACAGCCGCTCGTCCGCCAGCTTCAGCAGCCGGCTGACCTCCGGCATGTCCGACGCCGCCACGCCAATGCTCACCGTATAGCGCAGCCCGCCCTTGGCGGTGGTCAGGATACAGCCCTCTATCGCCAGGCGCAGGCTCTCCAGCCGGCACACCATGTCCAGCTCAATGGGGCTGGGGCTGAGAATCACAAACTCCTCGCCGCCAAAGCGCGCCACAATGCCGTCCGGGAAAAACTGCTCCATCAGCCGCGCGGTGTTGCAGATCACCTGATCGCCCACATCGTGGCCGTACTGATCGTTCACCCGCTTGAAGTGGTCGATATCCAGCACCGCCACCCCGTAGCCATTCTTCAACTGCATCACCTGCTCAAAAAAATGCCGGCGGTTGGACAAATTGGTCAGCGGGTCGCGGTCCGCGGTTTCCTTCAGGGATTCCAGGTTCTCCACAAACTCCACATTGCGGGTGACGCGGCAGAAAAACTCCTCAAAATTAAACGGCTTTTGCAGAAAGTCGTCCGCCCCCGCCTTGATGAAGCGCGTGGTCATGGTGGGGTCCTGGTTGCCGGAAATGCCGATGATGGCCAGGCGGTCGTGATCCAGAAAGCGGCGTATCGTGCTGGTCATCCGCACCCCGTCCATGCCCGGCATGTCGTTGTCGCTCAGCACCAGCTTGATGTGCTTGTCGCGGTGCAAAATCTCCAGCGCCTGCTTGGCGTCCTCCGCCTCCAGCACCTGATAGCGGTGGCGCTCCAGGTTCTCGCGCAGAAACTGGCGGTAAGAAGCGGAATCGTCCACCACCAGCACCTTGATGCCCGGGTTCTTGCGAATGCGGGTCAGCATCCGCATCACGTAATCGAAGGCGGCCGGGCTTTCCTTGCTCACGTAATCCACCACCGGCAGCTGCAAGATGCGGTCGCGCACCTCGCCGTCGGTGCGCGAAGTCAGCACGATGGTGGGAATCGCCTGCTGGAACAACAGCGGCAAATGCTCGCCGGCGGGAGAATCCGGCAGGTTGTAATCCGCCACCGCGGCCAGGAAGTGCTGGCCGGAGGCCAGCGCCTCGCGCACCTCCAGCTGCGAGCACACCGGCAGCGGCGATAGGCCGATTTCCTCCACCATGCGGCACAAGGGGCGGATCAACACCATGCTGTCTTCAATCACCAAAACGCGCGTTTCTTCGCTCATCGTCCGCTTATCCCTTGGCTACCGCCTGATTCGCCCGCGCCGGCTCTCGGAGAACACTCCAAAACCGGGTATAATCGACCCATTTTTTCCATTCTAGAAGAACTACGATTCATCACCATGGAACTTGCCAAAAGCTTTGAACCCGGCGACATCGAACGTCGCTGGTACGCGCAGTGGGAACAGGCCGGCTACTTCAAGCCCAGCATGGACACCGCCAAACCGTCCTTCGCCATCCAGCTGCCGCCGCCCAACGTCACCGGCACCCTGCACATGGGCCACGCCTTTAATCAGACTATTATGGACGGTCTGACCCGGTATTACCGGATGAAGGGCGACAACACCGTGTGGATTCCCGGCACGGACCACGCCGGCATCGCCACCCAAATCGTGGTGGAGCGCCAACTGGCCGAGCAGGGCATTAACCGCCACGACCTGGGCCGCGACGCCTTCACCGCCAAAGTGTGGGAATGGAAAGAACAATCCGGCGGCACCATCACCAGCCAGATGCGCCGCGTGGGCTGCTCCGTGGATTGGGGCCGCGAATACTTCACCATGGACGACACCCGCGCCGAAGTGGTGACCGAAGTCTTCGTCCGCCTGTTTGAACAAGGCCTGATCTACCGCGGCAAGCGCCTGTCCAACTGGGACTCCAAGCTGGGCACTGCCATCTCCGACCTCGAAGTGATCTCCGAGGAAGAAGACGGCCACATGTGGCACATCAAATACCCGGTGGTGGGAAGCGACGAGTTCGTCACCGTCGCCACCACCCGTCCGGAAACCCTGCTGGGCGACGTGGCCGTGGCCATCGCCCCGGACGACGAGCGCTATCAGCACCTGCTGGGCAAGCAGCTGGAACTGCCGCTCACCGGCCGTCAGGTCCCGGTGATCGCGGACGAATACGTGGACAAGGAGTTCGGCACCGGCTTCGTCAAAATCACCCCGGCGCACGATTTCAACGACTACCAAGTGGGCAAGCGCCACAGTACCCAGCTCATTAACGTGATGAGCCTGGAAGCCAAAATCCTGGCCAAGGCCCAGATCTTCGGCTTCGACGGCAGCGCTCAGGGCACGATAGAACTGCCGGCCGCCTACGCCGGCCTCAGCACCCAGGACGCGCGCAAAGCCATGCTGGCGGACCTGCAAGCCCAGGGCTATCTGCTGGACACCAAACCGCACAAACTGATGGTGCCGCGCGGCGACCGCACCGGCACCGTGATCGAGCCGCTGCTGACCGACCAATGGTTCGTGGCCATGGACAAAGTGGCACTGGACAAAGACGGCAATCCGGACCCCACCGGCCAATCCATCGCCGCCAAAGCCATTGAAGCCGTGGAAAGCGGCGAAGTGCGCTTCATCCCGGAAAACTGGGTCAACACCTACAACCAGTGGATGAAAAACATCCAGGACTGGTGTATCAGCCGCCAGCTGTGGTGGGGCCACCAAATCCCGGCCTGGTATGACGAAGACGGCAACATCTACGTGGCCCGCAGCGAGGCCGACGCCCAGGCGCAAGCGCCGGGCAAGACCCTGCGTCGCGAACAAGACGTGCTGGATACCTGGTTCAGCGCCGCCCTGGTGCCGTTCTCCACCCTGGGCTGGCCCAACGACACCCCGGACCTGCGCGCCTTCCTCACCTCCAACGTGCTGGTGACCGGCTACGAAATCATCTTCTTCTGGGTTGCCCGGATGATCATGATGACCAAGCACTTCACCGGCAAGGTCCCGTTCCGCGACGTGTACATCCACGGCATGGTGCGAGACCACGAAGGCAAGAAGATGTCCAAGTCCGAGGGCAACGTCATCGACCCGGTGGACCTGATCGACGGCATCGCGCTGGAACCGCTGGTGACCAAGCGCACCACCGGCCTGCGCCGCCCGGAAAAAGCCCCGGCCATCGCCAAGGCCACGGAAAAGCTGTTCCCGGAAGGCATCCCGGCTTACGGCACGGACGCGCTGCGCTTCACCATGGCCAGCTACGCCACCCTGGGCCGCAGCGTCAACTTCGACTTCAAACGCGCCGAAGGCTACCGCAACTTCTGCAACAAGCTGTGGAACGCCACCCGCTTTGTGATGATGAACGTGGAAGGCAAGGACTGCGGCCAGGACGAAAGCCTGCCGCTGGAATACAGCTTTGTTGACCAGTGGATCATCGGCCGCCTGCAACAGGCCGAAATCGACGTCACCAACGCGCTGGAAACCTACCGCTTCGACATCGCCGCCCAGACCATTTACGAATTCATCTGGAACGAGTACTGCGACTGGTATGTGGAACTGGCCAAGGTGCAGCTGCAAACCGGCAACGAAGCCCAGCAGCGCGCCACCCGCCGCACCATCGTCCGCGTGCTGGAAGTGGCGCTGCGCCTGACCCACCCGCTGATGCCCTTCATCACGGAAGAGCTGTGGCAGACCGTGGCCCCGCTGGCCAACGCCAAGAGCGCCCCGTCCATCATGCTGGCCCCGTGGCCGGCGGCGGACGCCGGCAAGATCAACGCCGCCGCCAACACCCGCATGGACGCGTTCAAGGACATGGTCAACGCGGTGCGCAATCTGCGCGGCGAAATGGGCATTGGCCCGGCCGTCAAAGCCCCGCTGTTCATCGAAACCGGCGACGCCACGGTGGCGGACTTCGTGCCCTACCTGAAACTGCTGGCGCGGCTGACCGAAGGCTCCATCGTGGCCGCGCTGCCGGAAGACGACGCCCCGGTGGCCATCTCCGGCGACGCCCGCCTGATGCTGAAAGTGGAAGTGGACAAGGCCGCCGAAACCGCGCGCCTGACCAAGGAGCAGGGCAAGGCGGAAGCCGAACTGGCCAAGCTCACCGCCAAGCTGGAAAAGCCGGGCTATGTAGACAAAGCCCCGGCCCACTTGGTGGAGCGCGACAAGGCGCAGTTGGCCGAGTTGAACGACAAGCTGGACAAGATCAAGGTGCAGTTGGCTAAGCTGGCTTGAACTTAAGCCTGATCTGGAAGTGAAGAAACCCGCCGCGAGGCGGGTTTTTTTTGAGTAATTAAGCGGTGTCGTCTTGCTCTAAATAAAGCAAATCGGAAGTTGACATTGATTCCATATATTCTTTTAGTTCGTTTAAAACGCCACTACTTAGTATTTCTTTGACATGCGGCCAGTCTCTAAAATAAATGCAGGCAATTGCTATTAAGCATAGTAGTTTGTGGTCTGTTAGATTAATTAGCTTTTCGTAATACGAAATTTTTTCTGTTTGAAAGTTTGATGCTTTTATTGTTCTTATGATGAGGTTGAATCTTCTGGTGCATGAGAATATAGCATCGTTTGGATCAATTGTTTCTAAGTTTTTTATTATTTCATTTTTCGAATGTCCTCTGTTGATATGGGCTACTATTTTGTTTTCAATATATGTGACGGCAAAGGTGTTTTGTATCGTCTTCTTTGTGGCCGGGGTGATTATTTTGAATTGCTCGAAATGCTGTTGCTGGGTGTTGATTAAATTGAAAAATTGTGTTTCGAAATTCTTTTGTTCTTCAATTTTTTTTTGGTGATCTGAATCTTCTATTATTGTCTTATTTGCTGCCATTTGTAAGTCAAGAGATTTAATGAGTAAAACTATTGACATGAAACTTAGTATCGGCCCGAGCGTGCCTCCAAAGTAGCTGCCAAACTCTGACCAAGATACACTATTTTTTGATATCTCTTGTTCGTGAAAGTTTGTCGCAAATATAAATGCGGTTGCTAAAATGCATGCAATTGATAAATATATTATCCTATTGTTTTTCATGGCGCGGTCCTGCCACTATTAAGAATTTTATTGTTGTGTTGTCTGAGTTTTTAATGCCGTGAGCTAGTAGTTGTATGAATTCAAATCTTTCTTCATCTCTACCATTATTAAGATGTAGGTTTTCTGTTACTTTCTTTTTCATGTCGGTAGGGATTGTTTCTAGGGGAGAGTCGAAGTTAAATGGTGTGGTTAATCCTCCTTCTTGATTTTCTATAATTAATCTGCCATTTCCCGTTCTTGAGTTAAACCGGGTTATTACTGCGCTTATTATTATTGGCTGTGGCGATTTTTCTGTTAGCATTATGATGTCTGATGTGCTTTTGTTTAAATATGCAATGGGTATGTTGTCGCCTTTTGGTCGGCAGTTTAGTGAAATGTCGTAGCCATTTGTTGATGTTATTTTGTGCATTTTTTTAAGTGGCGACTTAATTTTTTTAACTATTCTGTCCTCAATTTCTTTTAATGACTTTATGACGTTTTCTGCATCCTGAGATATTTTGCGGTCATTGGCGTAAAGTGCTTCATGTATGTAGTAAGACATTACTTCGGCGATAACTGGTTTTCCTATTTTTATTACTTGTCTTTGTAGTTTAGAATTGGTTATATGGATTGAGAAATTTTGCCCATATGATCCACGAAAACTTTGTTTTAACCGGGCTCTGATGTTGTTGGCACTTGTTCTGCGGTCAATTACTTTTTGCTCTAGAATTGCTTCGGCTAACAAGCAAGTCACGCTGGCTGTGCCACTTAATGTTTCTAGTGCATAATCCATATCAACTTCTTCTTCATGACTTTGGATAATGACTTCAAAATTTATGTCCATAGTGCATCTCAATAAATTTATTTAGCATATTATAGCATTTTGTCATTTTTTTGCACTCGTTACGGAAGATGAGTGAGGGCATCTTGAAGGTGCTTGGGAATGGTGAGCTATCAGATTTCCGGATTGAAGAAAGGAGCAGAAGGGAGACTGAGCGAAGCTGATGTGCCCTCCCTTTCTTCTCGTTTGCTCTAAGTTGAATCCGCTGCGCGGATGATGATTTAGGGCCGGTTCCGCCCGGCAAACGGAAAGGGGAATTTGCGCGGCCAAATTCCCCTTTACCCCAAAGGCCGCCCTGCAAGCCTGGCCTGCGGCTTCCCGCCGGGGTCCGTCAGGCCCGAGGCGCGGCTGAACTCGCAGCGCGCTAACGTCGCGCTGCTCGAACAAGCAGCCGCTTAAAACCTCGGGCCTGCCACCCGTCGGCAGGCTTGAAGGGAGCAGGGGCGCGTCGGATACGCGGCCTGCTCCGCAGCTAACAAACGAGTCGATCTCGTTTGCTATGAACTGGAGCCGCTCTGGCTTGACTCCCCCCGCCATCTAGCCAACAATGGTCCCCGCGCTGCCACACAAACAGCGCCGGGACTGGTCTCCTGAGCTTGTATCTTGGCGGACACGCCGCGAAAGCGGCATTTTCGTGTCCGGTTGCTATTGCTTTGCCTAAATCTGGGCGGGCCATGGCAGGGGCGCCCCATGGGCGCGCCGGACCAAGATACCGGTGAGACCAGCCTTGTCATGTGCCCGCCTTGCCGCGTCTAGCGGTCAGGCCCTTCATTTAAGGAGGTTGCAATGGCGAAGCCAGTCCGTCCGATGCCCCACATCGAATCCACTCCATCCCATTCCAAGGATCCCGCCGTCCAGCAGGACAGCATTTCCCCGCAACAGCCGGCGCTGCGGCGCTCGCAGTACCGCTGTGTTTCCGTGGAAACCAAGGCAACCCGCCTTCCTTTTGTCCGCTTTATTCCGGGCCGCAATCATCCGCATTACTGGCAACCGGCCGAACCCGAGGATTACGCCGAGGCCTGCATGCTGGGCCGCCAGTATGCCGCGCACCTGGCGCAGTGGCTGAAAAGCAATGAGCTGGACGCCGGCCGCGGCTTGCTGCTGCGCATTGCCAGGGATATGGACCACAGCGACCGCAGCCACCGCAACGGCTTGCGCCGCGGCTTTTTCAACTATCTGGAGACCTTGCTGTGCGTGGCCGGGCGGCAGTTGAACTTGTATCGCCACGTGGAGGCGATGCACCAGTTGCAGCGCAGCCGGGATCTGATGGCGTGCCTGGAAGGCAAGCGTAGGCGTTGAGCGGATTTAAGCGCGGCCTGGCCTGGGTCAAACCGCGCTTGAGCTGATTGTAAAATGCCCCGCCTGCTGACGCTGGCGGGGCATTTTATTGAAAAAGAACAGGTGTGAGCGGAGCCGCTCATACGGCTTCATGCCTAAGCCTCCCTCAGCCAACTGACGGGATGCTTCCCGCCGCGCGAGCGCGAACGCCGGGCCGCCAGACGCCAACCGCTGCGGTGATCACGATCAGCAGGATGTTGAGCCCGCCGCCTATGGCTTCGCGCAAAGTCGCGGCGTGGAAGTCCGCGCCCAGCGCGCCATTGAGCAGCGCGGCTTGGGCCAGTTGATTGGCCATATCCACCGCCGGCACCACCACGAAAGAGGCGTTGAGCAGAATCAGCAGCGTCAGCCCCAGCTTGAGCTGGAAAAAGCGGTTGCGCGGGCCGTAGCGCCGGTAGCCCATCAGCAGGCCGCTGATCAGCATCAGCCACAGGCCGGGCACGGTCAGCGCCCAGGTGCCGATATGGATTTGCTGCCGCGTTTGCGCCAGCAGGGCCGGCGTGGCCGGGCCGGTTTCGGACAGCACAACCCAGGCCAGGATGCTGCCCAGGAATAGGGCCAGCGCGATGAAGTGAATCAGTTTGAGCGTGCGGTTCATGACTCTTCTCCAATTGGGGGGCTGAGCGTGTCCAGTGTGCTCAGCAGTTGTTGCAGGGTGTGGCAGGCGGCGTCGAAATCCGCGTCGGGCAGGTGCCGCGCCAGTTGCTCCGTCCATTGCGCCTGGCTGCGCTGGGTGCCGGCCACGGTGCGTTCTCCCTTGGCGCTCAGCCGGTACAGCGGGGAGCGGGCGTGTTGGGGGTTGGGCAGCACGTCGAAATAGCCTTCCTCCACCAGCTTGTGCAGTTGCTTTTGCGCGCCTTGGCGGCTGATGCCCATGCGGGCGGCGATTTGCGGCGCGGTTTGCGCTTCGCCCGCCAGGCCCGCCGCGCCCAGCACTTGCCAGCGCGCGCTATTGATGCCCAGGTGGGCTACCAGTTGATCGCCTCTGTCCAGCAGGGTGCCGTTCAGGCGGAAGATCAGCAGCATCAGATCGGTGATGCGCTGTGGGCGATGGCTTGGTTTTGATGGCATGCGGCCTCCTTTTTGACAACTGGTTGCCATTATTGACAACTGGTTGTCAAATTGCAAATCTATTTTGATCTTGCCGTGAATACTGTTGCTTGGGCGTGGTCGGGCATGACGGCGCAAGGTGGGCGTCAGCGGTGCGGGCTCGAAAATTGAGCGGTGGATGATAAATGCGTATGTTCTTACAAATATAGTCAAAAATGAAAATGTAATTTCTATGTTAGCATCGTCGGCTTTCTAAAAAGCTCAGTTCAAATCCAATGAAAAAACTCTTGCCCTTCTTGATGTTGCTCAGCCTGCAAGCCCATGCCGACGATGAGGCGCTGCGCCAAATATTCAATTGCGACGGCAGTTTCTTTCGCTACATCGCCCAACCGGGCAAGGCTATTCCCGGCCTGCCGGTGACGGTGGAAAACGGCCGTGCCGCATTGCGGATGCAGCCTATTCGCGATCAAGCTCGGGAGATGGAGGAAGACGTCAGCGGCGCGTCCGAAGGTTTGACCTCGCTGCTGCGTTACTCCGCAATCGAGGAGCCGGTAGCGCTGACCCCGCAATGGGCCTTGCGTAATTACGTGGAAGAGCACTACCACTTCACCAATAGCCCGACAGACGTCAACGGTGTGTCGGAAGCCTATAACTGGGGCTTTCGCTTGCTGGGTCAGCGGGATATGACGCTCAAGCAGTTCGTGGCTCAGCGGCCGGATCTGAAATTCACCTGCTCCAAGGAAAAGGGTGGCGTTTGTACGTTGTTCCGCCAATGGGACAAGGGCGCGTGGAAAACCATCAAGCGTTCGCAGCAGTACGCGGATGTGCCGCGTTTGTTGCTGATCGCTTCCAAGTCTGATCCCAAGCATTTCTCGCTGGAGTGCTCCTTGCTGGTGGAGGGCGAACGCCTGCCGTCGCAGTTGATCAAGGATTTGCAGCCGGATTGGGCCTTGAATTTTTAAAGTCTCGCTCTTGCCTGCGAGACTTTGAACAGCCTCTGAGCATTGGCTCGCGATGTGCGTAGTCAGAGGCTGGCGAGATTCCCGTTTCAGCCCCTTTTTGGGGCTTTTTTCATGGGCGCGAGGCTTGGCCGGCGACGCCAATGGCCAGCTCAAAGTCTGTTTGGCGATATTGAAATGATGAATGGGAATTTGGTTTGAGATATGAATTACGTAGTAATAACTAAATTCTTGCCCAGGCGCGGATGCCCTAGCTATACCGGCATTGGGCGGGGCGGGCAAAGCTGGCTCCGTGTTGTTTCCAGTGTTGGATAACTCATTACGGGAGCATGACATGTCTGAACAATTGCTGGGTGGTTGGTCCGGTTTCCGGCCGGTGGATGAAAAGGACCGCAAGGTTTTCCATCAGGCCACGGAAGGTTTGCTGGGCGTGAAATACGTGCCGTTGGCGGTGTCCACGCAGGTGGTGGCCGGGGAAAACTATATTTTCCTGGCTAGCGCGGAGGTGGTGTATCCGGGTGCCCAGCCGCATCTGGTGGCGGTGTACATCTATCAGCCGCTGGGCGGCAAGCCGCCGCATGTGACTCGCATCGAGAACGTGCGTCTGTAAGTCTTCAGTCAAGACGCTGTTGCGCAACAAGCCCGCCGCCCGGCTAATGCCAGTCAGTTAAGACTTGCGGATGTAAATCCAGTAAAAAGGGGACATGTTCATCATGTTCCCTTTTTCGCTGCATGAGCCTACTACAACGCGCCTTACATGACACGCTGCCACACGCCCCTTCTCGGCTAGAGACATTGGCCGCATTGATTGACCCTGCCTGGATCGAGCAAGCACTCGCCGTTACCGGCAAAGCCTCCATTCGGCGCCGCAAACTTCCTGCTGAGCATGCCGTCTGGTTGGTCATTGGCTTGGCCCTCTTTCGCAACTTGCCGCTATGGCAGGTCGTGCAGCAATTGGCTCTGAGCCTC